>CAYTAT010000027.1:0-72777 GCA_964435795.1 uncultured Spirochaetaceae bacterium | reverse complement strand
TCATAGGCGGAAGGCAGCCAGGTCATGCGAATCACCAGGCTGATATAGAAGAGCCAGATCTCCAACAACCCCAAGAGGACTGCCACGACCTGCGCCCAACCCAACAAGGCATCCCATCCCCCTTCCCAGAGGTAGGGGCTGTCGCCCAGTCGCGTCCAGAGCAATTCCAGGGCGAGGGCCTGGACCATGCTGAGAACGGTGAGCAGGACGGAGGGGAATATCTCCATCGCACGCCTGCGAATCGATTCCATCACATCTCCTCTACGGCCGGGTCGGAAGGGTCGGTCTCAATCCCGGGGCTGGCACGATTTCAAGCTCGCTTCTACTTCATCGAGCCGCGCAAGACGCTCAATGAGCGGCGGATGCGAATAGGCGAGCCGGACATAGGCTGGATGGGGAGTCAGATTATCCAAATTGGTACGCGATAAGGTCTTCAGCGCCTGGACGAGGGGCCCTGCCTGGCCGGTGGTTTCGACCGCGTAGCGATCCGCCTGGAATTCATGCCGCCGGGAGAGCGCACTCATCAAAGCAGCGAGGATGATCGACACGGGGGAATAGAGGATCATGAAGATGACCATTCCAGCATAGACCGATGGCTGTGCAAAATGGAAGGCGTGAAAAAGCGTGGGGCTCTCGATCACCCAGGAGAGCAGAAAAAAGAGCACGCCGTAATGGAGCAGGCTGATGATGATATTCGTGCGAATATGCGCGAGCTTATAATGCCCAATCTCATGCGCCATGACCCCGACAAGTTCATCGACAGCGTGCTCCCTGATAAGGGTATCGTATAGGGCAATCCGCTTGTTGCGGCCGAAGCCCGTGAAGAATGCATTTGACTTCGTCGAGCGCCTCGAACCGTCGATCACGAAGATATTGGTCAGCGGAAACTGAACTTGTTCCGCGTAATCGAAGATCGCTCGTCGAAGTTCACCCTCTTCGAGGGGCGTGAAGCGATTAAAGAGAGGCATGATCCAGGTCGGAGCAACGAAGGATACCCCCAGGCTCACCACGCTGACAGCGAGAAAGGCATAGAACCACGCCAGGGATCCCGCCCATTCAAAGAAGGCTAGAATGCCCGTAAGTAGAAATCCTCCGAGCAGGACCGATAGCAGACCGCTCTTGATCCGATCGAAGACGAAAGTCTTCAGACTTGTGCGATTGAATCCGAAGCGCTCCTCCAGGATAAAGGTGGAGTAGAAATCGAAGGGCAAGGAGAGCAGGGCTCCAGCCAGACCGAGCGCAGCGATGAAAGCCAGGCCCGTCCCGATGGGGCCCAGCGCGTAGGCCGACAGAAAGCCGTCGAGAACCCCAAACCCACCGACTTGCCAGAAGCCGAGCAGCACCACCAGATCAAAACTCGCAACGAGCCATTCGAAGCGCGTCCGTGCCCTGGTGTAGTCCTGGGATTTCGCGTAGGCCTCGGCTTCGTAGATGTCCCGAAAGCCCTCGGGCACCTCGGGTTCGAGGGCGCGAAGGTTCAACGCTTCGGCGATCGTCTGCAATAGAAACGTCAGCACCAGGACGAGCATCACGAGGAGCGCGAGGGATTGCGAAGACATCGTCTGCGAGTTTTAGCAGCCCGAAGACCTCCGACGCAATCGCTGGCGCCCATTCTCCGCGTCGCAGCGCTTTTTCTGGGAGAGGCCCGGGAATGCCCTCCGGCCCCTGCCCCGCTCGCTCCCCCTATTGGAGATAATTTGACACGCAGGTGGGCGTGGTCTTGGTCGCGACCTCGTCGATGACAACTCTGCCGGATGACGAAGGATTCAGGCGGGTTCTATCCGATGCGACCCGACTCCAGTTGCGATCAGGACCGGCGATCAGCAATCCTTTTTCGACCAGGGCCCAGGCCTGCTGCTGCAGACCTCGCTCCCCGAGTTCGCTCCACGACAGGGGCAAAGTCGAGGCCTCTTCCAGCAGACCCAGCAGGGTCGACTCGATCCGATACAGGGTAAACCAGGGATTGTCGGGCACCGAAATCTCGTGGCGAATCACGGATCCATCGAGTCGCCTTTCGACCCGCACCCTCAAATTCGGTGTGGGGCGAAACTTGAATGAGTCGAGATCTCCCGCGACCTCGGCGAGGATCAACTCGATCATGGCCTCGGCCTGGGCATGGATCGGGCTCAGGGGACTGCTGACGACGCGCTGAATGATCCGGTCTTCCGCTGCCATAAGGGCATGCTGTTGGAGGATGATATAACCGAAATTCACCGCTCCCAGGCCCGCGGAGCGATAGCTATTGACCCAGCGCGAGAGTTCTTCGCAGTAATTCTCATAGCTCTGGCCGAAGGGTGCACGTGCGTGGGGAACCGAGAAGAGGGCTTCGTCGCGATCAGCGGTCTTGAGCACGAGTCCGCAGATTGGTGCCCCCTTCCACCAGGACGAGATCTTTTCGCCGTAGCGATCTGGATCGACCAGATCCGTGACAACGGAAAGCCTCCCATCGGGCCTCAATTTCGCTCCTGCCCCACGGATGATCCGGCCCAGAATTGCCTCGCCGTCAGCCCCTCCATCCCTGAACACCAGACTCTGGTCGGGACTGGGAACAAATGGCGGATTGGCTGTAATTGAATCGAATTTTTCGCCTGCGACGGGTTCGTAGAGATCGCCGAGCCTGAAATCAATGTGGGAAATCCCATTCAGGTCGGCATTGAAGCGGGCGAAGCGGATGGCTCTCGGATTGAGATCGACGCCCACCACCCGCTCGGAATAACTCGCGGCGATCAATGCCTGTACGCCGCTTCCGGTGCATAAGTCGAGGTGGGCTTCGGCCTCGATCCGGGGGGCGCTATTCACCAATCCCATACTGTCGAGACCCAGGTACATGACCGGATCCTCGCTGAAACCGTCGAATTCGAGAACCTGATAGCGATGGTCCGTGGCGACGAGGAGTTCTCCCAGGGGAAAGAGATCGATCCTGGCCCTCACCCGCCCCCCCTCGCTGACGATGACTCCCTGATCGATGAGAAATTCATGGCCCTCGGCACCGAGCAGAGAACGGGCCCGGTCCTCACCGATTTCCGCCCTCAACTGGAAAAGCCTGAGAAGATCGTCGAGATCCCCGGATCCCAGACCGAAGCGATCCAGATAGGGAAGATCGGTAGGCTCCAATTCCTGGGGAAATTTTCCGAGTTGCCTGCAGACTCCGATTTCGTGATAGCCCGCGGATCGCAGACGCCTCGCGAGTTTGCGAAGTATGCAAGCTGCGGAAAATCCCTGATCCGCATAGGTGGCGAAGATCAGGGATCGGGACGTCGCTTGCGATTCTGAAATCTTCCCCGGCGGCATTCCGGGAGCGGATTCTAATGACTGCCGGGGGGGGCGCCCAGCGAGCAGACGAGCGACAGCCTTCATATCCAGGCGCTCTACATGCCCGATGCGATGATCCACGAGTTCCGAACCATTCAGGGGATCCAGGAGAAGAAGTCGCTCGTCGTCCAGAACCGAGCGCAGCGTGACTCCGAGGTCATGGCGACGGAAGTCTCTGCTCATCTCTTTATAACGACCGATGCGAGCGGAAATCTCCTGCAACTCTCCCTCCGTCCAGGTGCTCTGTTCTCCTGCCAGAAAGAGCGCGGCATCCAACTCCGCCATGGAGGCCTCCAGGGACGGGGTGTCGGCATCGAGGCCCCTCGGAAGGATCGCCGGGGCGAGGTCCCGGGTATGAGCCCTGTATTCCTGGACCTCGACGCAACGCTTGGTGAGCCAAAAATTGCCGAGGACCAGATGATCGATATCCGTCGCCAGGAAGGTTCTGAGAGCATCCTCGGGAGTTTCCACGATCGGCTCTCCCGCCAGATTGAAACTGGTATTGAGAATGACTGGCGGTCCGCCGCGAAAGGCCTTCAAGGTCGTGCAGACCGAATGGAAGAAGGGCTGGTCGTGGGAGGTCACCGTCTGCACACGACCGGTCCCATCGCAGTGAGTGATGGCGGGCAGAGCCTCGCGCATCTCATGCCGAATGGGGGCGACGAGCAGCATATGGGGCGACTCGACTCCGAGTTCGAAGACTTCTTCCGCCGCTTCCAGCGGGATCACCGGTGCGAATGGGCGATAGGATTCACGGTGCTTGACGCGCGCATTCAGAACGTCTCGCATCCGCTCGAAGGTCGGATCGGCGAGAATCGAGCGTTGTCCGAGAGCCCGGGGGCCAAATTCCGAGCCCTCGCGGCAGCAGGCGACGATCCTGCCCCTCGAAAGCGCCCCCGCAGTCTTCTTCACCATCTCGCAATCGGGGAGCTGCTCGAAACGAATATCGGCACCCGCCGATTCGAGTGCACGGCGTATTTCCGCCTCGTCGGCCGATCTTCCGAGGGCCGCCGTCTCCAGCGCGCTGCGCGACGTCGAAGCGTCTTCGTGCTGATGACTGGCCCACATCGCACAACCGGCGGCGATGCCTGAATCTCCGGCCGCCGGGAAAGCGAAGAAGTTCCGGATTCCCAATTCTCGAACCAGGCGATGATTCGCCACCGAGTTCAGAGCGACTCCGCCCGCCAGACATAAATTTCGGCAGCCGGTTTCGCGTATCGCCTCGCCGACGATATGAAGCAATGCTTCCTCGAGCTCCTTTTGGACCTTGGCGGCGAGTTCTACGAGTTCGGGACGCATCCAGGCTTTGCCAGTATCCCCTCCATGGCGCTTCAGCAGGGCCTCGACCTCAAGCAGAATGTCGTATGCGGGAATGTCGATCGAATAGGAATTCTCGACGGGGTGAATCCAGCGGCGGAGGTTCCCGGCCGCACCCCCATAGGGAGCGAGGCCCATGGTCTTTCCCGCTTCCGCGTAGCTGAGATCATCACCGCAACGGGTGACGAATCCGATTCTGCGCGTGATCTCCTCGTAGAGACCTCCGAGGGTCGTCATTCCCACCAGATGAGACGCGACCTTTTCTGAATGCAGGGGGATGAGCCTCTCGCGACTTCCCCGATAAAGGGAGTAGGACTCCGTGCGGCCACTTTCGTCGCTGCTTCCACTGGCATCGACCACCAGCACGAGCGAGTCGTCCAGACCACTGGGCCACCAGGCCGAGTAGGCATGGGCCAGGTGATGGCTGGGGATGGAGTGCACCGCCAGATCGGGAAAGCCCTGACGAGCCAATGCGGGGCCAAGATCCCGACCGGGCGTGTTGGCGGTGACACTGAGGAGATCCGAGGGCCGAGCGGCCACGGTCTCCAGGCAGTAGCGAATGGCCTCCCAGGGCAACTCGAGTTCCACCTGGCCGCCGACGCGACGGAGTCCGGGGCTATGCTTCTGGCGGTCCAGGCGCTCCTCTTCGATGGCGACGAGAAGGCGCCCATCGCCCACCAGGGCGGCGGCTCGGTCGTGCCCGACGTTGATTCCGAGATGAAGACTTCTGGGGAATTTCGTATTCCCTGAGGGGGAAACTCGTGGTTCGAGGGGGCCGCTTCCAGACAATTGAGCACTCCTCATTTCGATTGAAGACTCGTGGGCTTTTTACAAAGAGTCGTCAGCCAGGACTGTTTCGGATCATTTAAACCTCCTGTAGATGAACTTTCCCGAGGCGGTCTCGGGATCTCGAGAACGGGGGATCGATCCGAGGGTTCGGTTGGGATCCAGAAGACTTGTGGGCGGCGATGCCGGTGGGGATGCAGCGCCGGATGGGGATTTCCTCCTCTGCGGACCAGATCGAACCAGCAACTCGGGCGCGGTCGCATGGGAGAGACGACCTCGCCCCCTGCGGAACGAGTCATTCAGCGGCAGCAGATCTTCGAGATGCGATCGGAGAGATGGTCTCGATTCCACTACTCCGAATTCATGCGGGGGCGGGAATCCCTCCCTGAAAACACCCCCCTTGAGGAAATTCTGCGGAAGGAACGGCTATTGCTGACCGGGAACTTCGAGGCCATGAATCGGAAGTTCCCTCGAATTGACGCCTGCCCATGCGCGGATAGTATCGAAGCGAAATCCGAAGATGTCGCGATATCCGGGGTGCCTCCAGTGTACGATTCTGCGATTCGATTTCCTCCCTTCTCGTCTGCCTTTCGCGCGATGCTTGCCGTCCGATTCCAATCGGCTCCCCTCATACTTTTTCTTCTGGCCTTCCTTTCAGGGGGATCTCCAGCATGGGCGGCTGACCACCGATTCGAGATCCCGCATCAGGAGGGCTTCCTGATTCTCGACATCCCTCCCGAATGGAGTGTGTCCACACGAGAACGCAGGCGAACGCCTTCGACAACCACCATCGAGACGCGGGATGGCGAAGTCACCTTCACGATTCTCTGGAATGCGAACGACGATCCGAAATTCAACTCGGAAGAAGAACTGAAGAAGAGCCTCGAGGCGGGGGCTGAAGAATTCCTCGCGGCCGCCGTCGAAACCGACCTCGATCTCGAGAGTCTTTCCGGGCCCGAGGTCATCGGATTCTATGGCTCCCTCACGCGGAGGGAACTCTCGCGCCAGTCCGAACTGGGCCCGGGAGAGTATCGTGACTTCACGCCGGGCATCTTCGGCATCGGCCACTACCAGGTCTTCTTCACCATGACTTCCCGGGAAAAAGGCTCCCCCGATCGTCTTCGTACGCTGGAGATGTTTCGCCGCGCCAGATTCCAGGCTTTCTGATCATACGAAGAACGGGCGATTCCAGCCGCAATCTCGCGTTCAGACCCCCTCAGCCGCTGACGCCCACCCCTTCGAGTCGTACACTCCTGGAAAATCCCCCCACTCCGAAGCAGGCCTTCACGTGGACTCAAGACATCTGATGGATTCCAGCCGACGCAACAGCTTCGCGAACACGATTCGCCGACTCTCCTTTGCATTGCTTGCACTTTCAGCAATCGCCTCGACACCCACGACATCGACCGCCTGCAGTCAGGACCTCCATACCTCATACCTGAGCAGGATCCCCAGCTACCTGGCGATCATCGACTCCCTGACCAGCGGCGCCGACGTGCTCTATAGCAGCACATTTCGGGTCTGTGGCGCCCCCTCGGAGATCGACCCCTACGTTCAGCACGGCCATCCGACGACGAGGGGCAGCATGACCTTCTCCATCGACAGCGATTTCGACTTGACCTTCGAAATCGACCTGGGAACTACCCGGGAGTACTTCGCCGCTCACGCACACTTCTACAACCCCGATAATGGCTATGAGAATTCGGATGTCGGCGAATCGACCATCTGCTGGGCTGGCAGAAGGGGGGCCACGGCGCTCAAGGGCAGTAAATGGCCGGGGACCAACGCCAACTCCTTCGACCGTTTTTACAGGCGATGGCTGGAGCGGGTGGTACTCGATCAGGGCGATGGCTGGTGGCTGAACGTTCATATGCAAGGGGGGCACTTTGCCGCGGACGAAGATGGCCATCTGATCGAGTGGTTCGGGGAATTTCCTTCTTTCGGCGGGACGAATAGCGTCCGGCCCGAATGCGACGCGCACCAGAGGCGAAAACTTGATAATAGGCGTCTGGTATCCGACAACGCCTGCAATAGGGGCTCGGCCACGCGGCGTGACGCCCGGAACTACTATCGAGACCAGATGGGGGTCCGTTGGGTCGACTCCGACGGCAACCTGACAGCCGAGGCCATCGCGCACGGTTATGACCTCGAGACGGACTACCTCTTCTTCCAATTCGGTGACGAGGGGCGAAGCGAAGGCTGGGGGGGGCCCGATGGCGGGATCGGGGGTCGACTCGATGGCAGCGAGGATGCCCGCTGTGACGATTGGCCCGTCCCCGGCTGGGGCGAGCCGCATCATCACGTTCCGGAGCCCAATCAGATGCCAATGGGGCTGGTTGCGCTACTCACGCTGCTGGCCTTGAGACAAAGAATCGAGCGGAGCCGGAAGGGTGAGGGCGGGAGGCGATATTCGATGACGAATTCGAGCAGAAATTGTGATGCCCGGCGGGCGGCAGGCGATTCGATCCGCCGAGCGCAATCATGGGAACGCATAGCGTGAAGACCAGCGACCGCGATCTGGGGATGCATCATTCGATTTCACGTCGGGACTTCCTGAACGGAATGGGCGCATTGGCCGCCGGTTCTCTCCTACCCGGCCGGGCCCTGGCGGAAAAGGCCCAGGCCCTCGAACTCGCCTTCGGAAGTCACGCAAGTCAAGCCGGCTATCCACCCGCACTTACGGGCCTGCGCGGTGCGGCCCCGGGATCGTTCACCGTCGCTCATCAACTCGCCCTTCAGGGCCAACGCGATTGGGGAAGAAGCGGGGAGCCCGATCCCGACATCTACGACCTCGTCATCGTGGGCGGGGGCATCAGCGGGTTGGCCAGTGCATACTTCTACCGCAAGCGGCATCCCGACGCGCGCATTCTGATCCTGGACAACAACGACGACTTCGGTGGCCACGCCCGGCGCAACGAATTCGAAATCGGCGACCGAACGATCGTTGGCTATGGGGGTAGCCAGAGCATTCAATCACCCACTCGCTGGCCAAAAGCGGCGAAGGATCTCCTGGACGATCTGGGCTTCGACGCCAGTCGGTTCAAATCTGCCTACGACCAGGACTTCTATCGTCGCAACGGCCTGAGCGCCGGAATCTACTTCGATCGCGAAAACTACGGCGTAGACCGAATTGTGCCCTACGAGTTTGGCAACACCTACTACTACCTTCCGCTTGCGACTTCAAAACTCTCCACCGCCGAAGCCGTAGCCCGGATGCCGATTTCAAAGGCCGCCCGGCGCGAAATGCGGCGACTGCTGGAGGCCCGGAAGGATCAATTGCCCGATCACTCGATCCTGGAGGAAAGCGACTACCTGAGCAGCATCAGCTATCGCGATTTCCTGGTGAAGCATCTCGATATCCATCAGCCCGAGGTCTTCGCGATTCTCCAGGAGATGCCTTCCGATATGGGGGTCGGCATCGAGTCGGCGGATGCTCTTTCGTGTATGCGCTATATCGGGCTGCCCGGAATGGGGGCCACGAGTCTCGGCGGGTGGCGGGGAAAGCTCTACCGTTGGCGAAAAGATTGGAATCGCGAAGATAAAGACTACATCTGCCACTTTCCGGACGGCAACGCCTCGATTGCCCGACTTCTGGTACGCAGCCTGATCCCCCGGGTCGCTCCCGGGAATACGATGGAAGACGTCGTGATGGCGCCCTTCGATTACAGCCAGTTGGACAAAGCGAACTCCCAGGTTCGCTTGCGCCTCAACAGCACGGCGGTGCGAGTCGAAAATGACGCTGCGGCGGGATCCGAGCGGGGAGTGGAAATCAACTATATGCGCGACGGCCGCGCGCAACGCGTCCGGGGACGCTCCTGCGTGCTCGCATGCTACGGCGCGATCATCCCCTATCTATGCCCCGAACTGCCGGCCCCCCAACGTGCAGCGCTGGCCTCCCAGGTCAAGGTCCCACTCATCTACACGAGCGTTCTGCTGAAGAACTGGCGCGCCTGGAAGAAACTGGGAGTTGGCGCGATATTCTCGCCGACGGGATACCACAAGGATGCCATGCTCGACTTTCCAGTCAGTCTCGGTGGCTATCGACATTCCCAGGGCCCCGACGATCCGATCGTGGTTCATATGGAAAGGGTTCCCACCGCATCCAATCGCGGACTGACGCCCCGAGAGCAGCATCGTGCGGGCCGCTACGAAATGCTCTCGACCTCTTTTGAGACCCTGGAGCGCTCGATCCGCGGCCAACTCGCCACCATGCTCGCGGGGGGGGGCTTCGATCCGGCCCGAGAGATCGGAGCCATCACCGTGAATCGCTGGCCCCACGGCTACTCGTATTGGTACAACG
This sequence comes from uncultured Spirochaetaceae bacterium, assembly GCA_964435795.1. Taxonomy (GTDB): domain Bacteria; phylum Myxococcota_A; class UBA9160; order UBA9160; family UBA4427; genus JAZXM01. Next base: position 63,062 of record CAYTAT010000027.1, on the reverse strand, counting down.
CGCTCTTCGATCCCAACTACCCGGAGGACGAAGAGGGAACCCCCCACGTCATCGGCCGAAAACCCTTCGGCCGCATCGCGATAGCCAACTCCGACTCCGGCGCCTGGGCGATGGCGGAAGGTGCGATCTACGAGGCCAACCGCGCCGTCGAGGAATTGGAAGAATAGACGCCCACGAGAATGTCGGCGATCTCTTCCGACCTGGAGACTTAAAAGAAGAGCGACTTGGAAAAGACATCCGTGAGATATTCCGAAAGACGGGAATTCTCTGGAGCCCACGATGCTCGTCGCTCCGATCTGCATGCGAGCAAAGAGAGCGAATTCCGGCACTCGCTCCTCCCCGCCGATTCGCGACCTATTCGAGGCCTTCGCTGCGGCCTTCCCTCTCCTGTCTCACCCTCTATTTCGCGATATAGTCGGATGCCGACGTGAAGATCCGAGACGAGCGATCCGCAGTCGGTCAGAATCAGGAGATGCGCATGACATTCGAACACCTCTTTACACCGATTCATATCGGGAAGATGAAGGTCAAGAACCGGATCAGTTTGCCCCCCATGACAGTGGGATACGGCACGGCCGACGCAACTCTGACCGACCGACATCGCGCATATTATGAGGAGAGGGCAAAGGGCGGTGCCGGACTCATCGTAACCGAGGCCGCGGCCATCAACGGCAATCGAAAATACGGACTCTTTCCCCTCGGTCTCTACGAGGACGCGCAAATTCCCAGTTGGGCAAAACTCGCGGAGGCGGTTCATCCCTACGGAACCAAGGTCGGGGCCCAGTTGATGGATCCCGGTCCCGAATCCATCCAGATGCTGACGGGGATTCAGCCGATCGGCCCCTCGGCCGTGGTCGGCCGCAGTCACTTTCGTTCCCTTCCCAGGGAGATGACCACCGGAGAAGTCGAAGCTGTCGTGGAGGACTTTGCCCGGGCCGTGGGTCGAGCGCGAGATGCAGGCCTCGACTGTGTACAGATTCACGCCGCCCACGGTTATGCCATGGTGGGATCATTTCTCTCCCCCTTCTTCAACAAGAGAACCGACCGTTATGGAGGTTCGCTCGAAGGAAGGCTGCAGATGCTGCTGGAGATCATCTCCGCGGCCCGGGCCGAGGTGGGTCCCGACTTTCCCATCATGTTGCGCATGTCGGGCGATGAGCGCCGCACGGGTGGACGCACGCTCCAGGAAACCCAATTCATTGTACGGACACTCGCGGATGCGGGCATCGATGGATTGGAAATTTCCGGTGGCACAATTCCCACAGTCTTCTATGCCGTCGTGCCTCCCCAGGGCACGGAATTGGCCCCGAATGCAAATTTTGCCAAGGCGATCAAAGAAGTCGTGGATATCCCGATCCTCTGCGTGGGTCGAATCAACACACCGCGACTTGCAGAGTTCGTGATCGCGACCGGACGGGCGGACCTCGTCTCGATGGGCCGTGCTCTGAACGTCGATCCCGAAATGCCCAATAAGGCCGCGGAGGGTCGCTTGGATGAAATCCGGCCCTGTGTGGGCTGCAACGAGGGCTGTATCAGTGCCGTCATGAAGGGGCTGCCCGCCGGATGTATCCTCAATACCTCGGCTGGCAAGGAAATTGATGGCCCTCTCGTCCCGGCCGAGCAGCCAAGGCGCGTGCTGGTAGCAGGCGGCGGCCCCGCTGGACTCGAGGCAGCACGTGTGGCTGCGCTTCGCGGGCACGACGTCACCCTCTGCGAACGGCGAGAAAAACTTGGCGGCCAGGTAAATCTGGCGAGCGTCGCCCCCTTCAAACAGGAACTCAGCCAGGTGGTCGGCTATCTCTCACGAGAGGTCGAAAAGGCCGGCGTGAAGATCGAGTTGGGTACGGAAGTAACCCCCTCTTTGGTCGATGAACTGAAACCCGACACCGTGGTCGTGGCCACGGGCGCTACCCCATTGCGCCCCGCCAGCATCCCGGGAATCGACGGCGAAAAGGTCGTGAATGCGTGGGAGGTCTTGGCTGGAGTATCCGAAGCCGCAATTGCCAGCAATGTTCTCATCATCGGAGGTGGATTGGTGGCCTGCGAGTTGGCGGACTTCCTCGCGGACACTCACGACAATACAGGCGCCATGCCCGCCATCGTCACGATGCTTGAAATGCAGCCCCTGATGGCTATGCAGAGCGTCTACGAGGTGCGCCATCTGCTGATGAAGAGGCTACAGGAGAAGGGCGTGCGAATGATCAACGGCGCCACGGTCAATCGGATTCTGGAGGACGGTGCTGTATATACCACGCAGGATGGAAGTGAAGAAACAATTCGCGGTGCGGAATACGTAATTCTTGCCATGGGCTCCCAGCCCAACGATGAACTCTCGGCCAAACTCAAGGATGCGGGCCAGGAGGTCCATGTCATCGGAGACGCCAAGGAAATCGCGAGGATCCTCGAGGCGACCTCCGCAGCAGCAGAACTCGCGCGTCAGATCTGATGCCGCTGCTCGGGTGAATGGTTCTATTCTTCAAGCGCCAGGCATGAGCGTTCATGGGGGAGGTGATGCATGCAATTTGCACTGACGCGCCTCCGCAGTGATGACCGGGATTCCATCAAAGCACTCGAGGCCATTTCCGCCAACGACGATGCTGTGATCAGACCCGCCAGCCGCTGGGGAATCTTTCGCGGCCTTTTTGGCCTCGCCTCCAACGAACTCTTTCTCATCAGTGTCGGCAATGTCGATGGCATCGCTCGCAGACTGCAGGCGCTGGATCTCGTCTGCGAAACGGAGACGCTGCTACTCGAACCCACCATTCGGCCTACCAACGACAAGCCACTCACTCGCGAGGGCTTGTATGTATTCAGGTTCTTTGAAGTCGACCATCAGGACGTCGATGAGATCGTGGCCCTCTCCGGGCAGGCTTGGCTCAGCTTCGAAGATGGAGATGCCTATGCGGCCGAGCCGCAGGCCCTCTTCTGCCAGACGGATCGCTCGACAACGCGGGGGCGGATGTTGCTCCTCACCTGGTACGACGGATTGACCTCCTGGCAGACTTCGCGAAAGCCGGCTCCCGAGGCGGTTGCAAATTTCAAGCGCCGACATCAATTGACCGCGGGCACCATTGCGTATGCGACGCAGCTCGTGCCCTGAAGTCCAAGGGCTTCACTCATTTCCCAACAGCATTCCCGAGTGCCACGCTCGCAGGCCCTCGGTCTGGAGAGAGTACAAAAGAAAGCTTCTGCCCAGAAGCCTCATGGAGAATGACTGAACTTCGAAGGCTGAATCGCATGACCAGCCCGGAGCGGATTTGCTCCCAAGGTCCTGCCCCCGGAAGACCGCCCGATCAGACGCTCAATACGACCTCCTCACAACCCGTACCTTCCAATGCAGCGTCCACCTGGGCACGGACGTCGGCACCCAGCGCCCGATATTCTTCGTTGATCCACTTCAGACACTTGGCCTGGTAGGGGAAAGTCCGCTGGCTCCAGAGTGATCCATCGATTTCTGCTTGCCAGGATTCTCTTCCACCCTCCACCGCTCTGGCATTTGCGAGCAGAGCAGGTACATAGACTCGACCGACCTCCTCCAGAATCACTCGCAGGCTGGAGGGCAGATCCGCACAATCATTCCAATCTCCCTCGGCGGGCTCGAGGCCGCTCTGATCCTCCATCCGATTCACCCAGGCCACCGCACGCGGGGATCCCTTATGGGTCAATGCACGTGGAGTGGGATCGAAACCCACCAATTGGGTCAGCTGACCATAGAGAGAAAAATCAGACGCCCCCGGGCGCCTGCCCAGGAGAAAGGGCTGTTGCTCCAGATGGTTCTCCATGGCCGCGAGAAAACGCTGGTAGCTGGCATCGATCACGGGCGCGGTAACCTCGTTGGATCCAACCACATAGAGACGTTCTACCTGCCTCTTGGCAATCTGCCGACTGAGCGTCTGGAGCTCTGCCCGGGGCATACTCACGTCAAATCCCAATGGGAGCAGGGTGCCGGCGTTCTCGGCGTCTTCCTGGGGATGCCAGCGATAGTGGAACATATACTTTGTACACCATTCATCAGCGAAATCCTCGATCAGGTAATCCAGGAAAGCCAAGGCCGGATCCGCAGGCAATACCGAACGTCCTGAATACATCGCCTCGAGTCGCCGGATGATTGGTGTGGAATCACAAACGGCGTTCACACCCCCATCGCACCCTTCAAATAGAAAGGTGGGCATGAGGATCGGCCTGGGTCTTTCAATCCCCAGGGCATCGAGTGCGCGATTCGGATCATTCCAGGTAATCGCATAGGGGATATGTCGGTAGCGCAGCAATGCAACCATTTTCTGCGTATAGGGAGATCCGGTTCCGCCGATCAGTCGAATTCGTTCACTTGAAGACATGAATTTCTTCCCGAATGTCCGCGCTCAGACTTCGGAGCAGTCCGCGCAGATCGCAATTGAGGCTCTTTGTATTGGCATACGCAATGCCATCATGTCATACTTCCCGACAAGATGAAAGGTCGACCCGAGGATAGGACTCTCCACGTCTCACCGGAGCAACCGGGAGGAAGATCGCGTGTACCGAGGTGAGTACGCCCTGGTGGGCAATGAGTTGAGTTTCTTTTCACGTAAGCTTGAAGCCCAGTTGCGTTTTCAGAGAATCCCGTGGCGCTGGCATTTCAAAACGCAGGAACGTACGCCCCAGTTGGAAGCCCGGGCAGGCACGCATTTCATTCCCCTATTGATGACCCCCGAGAAATGGCTGATTCACGACACCATCGCCCTCGGGCCCCTGCTGAACGATCGCTTTCACGAACGCCCTGTGATTCCGTCGACACCGCTCCAGCGGAGCTGCTGCTTCATCCTGGAAGATGCCTTCAACCACTGGCTGGGGCGCGTCTGCATCCACACCCGCTGGTGTTATCCGGATAACATCGCCTGGGTCGGAAGCAGATTCGGGGCGAATATGATGCTGGATCGTTCCATGGAAGAAGATTTATCCGAACGCGAACTGAGAGATCTCGAGGGCCTGGGTTCGGCGATGTACCAGAACTTCGGAAAGAATGTATGCGAATACAACGGAGTTGGGCCGGATGAAGAAGCATCGATGCGGGCGGATTTTGCCTTGATGCTGGAAGCCCTGAAGGGCCACTTCATGGAGCATGATTTCCTTCTGGGTCCCCGCCCCTGCCTGGCGGACTTTGCCCTGGCGGGAGCCAGCAAGGCCCATTTCATCACCGACCCCACCCCACTGAGCTGGCTCGGAGAATATCGGGAGATGCTATCCCGATACACCGAACGCTTCTTCGACGAGACGCCGATCGAGGGCCAGGACTGGCTCCCGGATGACCGAGTGCCCGACACATTGACGGGGATCCTCGACTACATCCAGCGCAGCTATCTCCGTTTCGCCACTGCCAATATCGCCGCCGGCCTGGCCGGAAGAAAATATTATGAATATGACTACGGTTTCGGCCCCACCCGGGCGCGAAGCCAGAAACGCCTCAATGTCGCGCGGCTGCACGTGCGCAATGAACTCGAACGCATCGGCGCCCCATCCCACGGAGGCGTCCAGAAACTATTCCTGGGGCGTGGCATCCTGGAGCACTACCTGGATGAGATAGTCGGCGAGTAGATTGGAAAGGAGATACGAGCGGCTCCGCATCCCCGGAATGCCGTTCTGATTCCTCTTCTCGTCGCTTTTCCCATTGGCATTCCCGCTACTGCGCTCGCAAATATTCTGGTCGATGCAGCCGCCTTGCTCGCGCTCCCGATGGCTGCCGACATCGCTCCAAGCGCGTCCGGGAATGAAGTCTCCATTCCATGACCAGCGCTCCCGCCTGAGCCTACAGGCAGGCACGGAAGCCGATGGATCTGCTGGAGTGGCCCGGAATTGGCCGCTTCGGGAACGGGCTGTCTTCCAGGGGAAATCGGGAGAATAGGACGAATCTCCGAAAACCGCGGTGAGGGGTTGCGGCTCGTCGTGGGCAGGCGAGGGAGGGCGATCTGAAATACGTGCCCACTTCTTCTATGCTCGAATCCTGCCCGAAACTGATGAGAAGGCGGGACCCGCATGAGAGACCCTCGGCGAAGTCTGCCCCATGGACGCAACGCCCGGAATCCAATAATGCGGCGCAAGCGGACTCTCCAACGATGAAATGGCTGACAAGAATCAGGGATCAATCCGTGATCAGGCGATCCGGGCAATTTGACGGGGGCTTCTACCTGAAAGCATATCCGGACGTTCGGCGGAATCCGGAATGGTCAAAACGGCCGCTGAAACACTTCGTGCATTTCGGCGCTGCAGAGGGACGCACCCCACGTCCGGGCTTCGACACCGAATTCTATCTCCGTACCGATCCCGATCTCAAAGAATCCGGAATCAATCCCTTCTCTCACTACCTGCGAACCGGCTATCGAGAAGGACGGGCCCCCAACACCACTCCAGATTTCTTCTCCGAATGGGGATACTTCAACAGACCAATTCGGCACGTGGACTTATCGGGCCAGATTCGAAATTGGCGAGATGCCTGGAAGATCAAGAAGAGCCATCGTTTCAGCCCGGAATGGTATTGGAGCCAAAATCCCGATGTTCTGGCCGCGGTGGAGAAGAGCTTCTGGTGGAAATTCCGCAAGAGCGGGTTCAGACCGCTGCTGGCCCTCTCCAAGGCGATCACGCATCCAATAAGACATTTCGTATGGCACGGCATGTACGAAGGGCGACAACCGAGCACCGAATTCGATCTTCGCTTCTATATCAGACAGAATGCCGACGTCAGGCTAAGTGGACTGAACCCTTTCGTCCATTACCTCAAGTTTGGTATCCACGAAAATCGGCCGACACTCGACAGGCGAAATTTCCAGAGCCACGAAACCGGTCTGGAGATCTCTGGGAGCGAGGCTTCTCAATCAGCGAAGGATGCTGGCTTTTCTCCCAAGGTCAGCGTGATCGTACCCAACTTCAATCATGGCCCCTACCTGAAAGAGCGACTGGAGAGCATCTACCAGCAGAGTTACGAGAATCTGGAGATCATCCTGCTGGATGACTCTTCCACGGATCAGAGCCAGGATATTCTGCGCCAATACGCCGAGAAATATCCCTCGATCACCCATTTTCTCTGCAATGAAGTCAATAGTGGAAATGTGTTTCGGCAATGGGCCAAAGGTATCGAGCTCGCCGCGGGCGAGCTGATCTGGATCGCTGAGAGTGACGACTTCTGTGATTTGGATTTCCTGGAAAAGTTGGTTGATTTTTTCCGCGATGAAGCCGTAACCCTGGCCTATAGCAACGTCTCATTCGTGAATGAACGTGGAAGGAGCCTCAACGACTTTGCCTATGAGCACTACCTGGCCCCCGTCGATGCAAAACGCTGGCAGAAGAGCCATACCGCTACGGGTTTCAGGGAGGTAGGACGTGCCTTCGGCGTACTGAACCTCATTCCCAACACCAGCGGCTGCGTCTTCCGCAAGCCTTCCGACCTGCCTCTGCTACAAGAGAAACGCTGGCTGGAACTCCGGATCTGTGGTGATTGGATCTTCTACCTCCATCTGATCCGAAACGGAAAAGTCTCATACTCTGCCGAAACAAAGAATTATTATCGATTTCACGGGGATAATGCCTCCTCGAAGACCTATGGTGACGCGACCTACTATCAGGAACACGAGTTCGTTGCCCGAACTCTCATAGAACTCTACGGAGTGCCGGACGATACCCTGGAGCGACATGCCGAGGGCGTCCGCACTTTCTGGCGACGGCAGGCCAGCAGTGAGCTGAAGACCCGGGCCCTTGAGGATTTCTACGATCTGGAGAGAATCCGGACAGTCGGGCCAGAACGAGCGTCCTCGATCATGATCGCCCTCTACTCGTTTAGCAGCGGCGGTGGCGAGGTTCTGCCCATCCGACTCGCCAATGCCCTCTACAAGAAGGGTTTCGGGGTGATTGTCCTCGAATATCTTCCCGCTGACCGAAATGTCGCCGTTCGCAAGATGCTCAATAGCGGCATCCCGGTTGTTTCTTGCAGCGACACCGATACGCTGCGTCGCTACATTCGCGATTTCGGAATCGGGGTATTCAATTCTCATCACCCAAGCCTTCAGCATCTATTCTGCGACGCCTTCCCAGGAGGCCCCAGGCCGAGACACGTCTCCGCAACTCACGGACTTCTGGATACGCTGACCCGCCAAGAACTTTCCTGGTGCATGGATAAATTCGACTCCGGTACGGATCATTGGGTTTATGTGGGGGATAAGAACCTGATTCCCTTCAAGAGCTTCGACCTATACAAATCGGATCGCTTCACGAAGCTCCCCAATGGAATGGAGAGACCCGCGATTTCACCCATTTCACGACGAGAATTGGGAATATCCGAGAGCGCTTTCGTACTCTGCCTGGTCAGTCGCGCCATGGAAGAGAAGGGCTGGAGCGAGGCGATCGAGGTCGTTTCACTGGCCCGCAGGAAGAGCGGACGTGATGTCCGACTATTGCTCGTGGGGGATGGTGAGGAATACGATCGACTGGGCAAAGCGTCTCTTCCGGAGCATATTCACCTGCTGGGCTTCCGGGCCAACCCCTTGGACTATTATGCGGCCTCGGATATGGGATTCCTGCCCTCGCGCTATCGGGCTGAAACCTTCCCCCTGACCATCATCGAGGCATTCTTTGCCGGCAGGCCGGTAATCGCCAGCGATATCGGCGAGATCAGCCAGATGCTGGATGCCGGGGGCGGAGAGTTGGCGGGGGCCCTATTTCCCCTGCATGACTGGCGGATTCCCGTGAAGGAAGTCGCCGCCATCATTTCGGAATTCGCCGCGAACCCCTCCGCGCTCTCGCGGGCGGCAGAACTCGCCCGGCAGAAATCGACAGCATTCGAGATCGGGGAAATTGCCGAGCGCTACGCGGCTCTGCTTCTGGGCGATGTCGAGGGTTCGTGAGAGATTCCAGAAGCATCTCGCCCCGAATCTGCTTACGATGAGGCTTCCTATCGGGGCGGGGGTTGAATCTCCACTGGCGATCGGCGCCCTGGAGATTGGTACCCCGGAGCCCGGAGCCCGGAGCCCGGAGCCCGGAGATTGGTGCCCCGGAGATTGGCGCCTGCTGCCCAGCCCGCATTCGGCCCTTGATCCATCAATCCCCTTGTCATCATCCAGCCACAGAAAATGCCCGGGGGAAAATTTCAGGCGGAACCCGCTTTCCGATCCGGAACCCTTCCGATCCGGCGGACGGTCGGCCACTTCCCCTGAATGACCCTTGAGTCCCGCGAAGCCTGTCGCCTCCCGATCGCCGAGTTGGCGGATTCAGAGCCCCAGCCGAACGGCTTCCCTTCACGAGCGGATTCGGGCGGAAATGCGAATTGAATTCCCGGGCGATGGTGAAACCTTCCCACCCGCCGAGATGACAGACCCCCGATGCTTGGACGGGTTTGCCACAGGACCTCCCCTCCCCCCCCGGATTTCCTCCTCGGCAGGGATCGAAAACGCGGTCTACTCTTCCCATTCGTGGACTGGCGAGTAGAAATGACATCCAAGGAGGCAAGACATGGCCAACGAAATCCTCACCGAGAATCACGGGCGCGTCCGGCTCATCACGCTGAATCGGCCGCAGGCAAAGAACTCGGTCAACAGCGCACTGGGCCAGGCGTTATTGGCGGCAATCGAAGAACTCGATGGTGATGACGGACTGACGGCCGGCGTGCTGACGGGGGCAGATGGCGGATTCAGCGCGGGTATGGACCTGAAGGCATTCGCCTCCGAAGGCATGCCCAAAGGTTTCGACTCCTTCCTCCAGCGGGGAAGCCAGAAGCCGCTGATCGCCGCAGTCGAGGGATTCGCGCTGGCCGGGGGGCTGGAAATCGCCCTCAGCTGTGACCTGATCGTGGCCGCCAGGGGCGTGAAATTGGGCATCCCCGAGGTCAATAAGGGGCTCTTTGCGGCGGGAGGCGGGCTCTTCCGACTTCCGAACCGCATCCCCTACGGTGTCGCGATGGAAATGGCGCTGACCTCGGACCCGATCACCGCTGAACAGGGACACGAGTTGGGCCTCGTTGCGCGGCTGGCCGACCCCGGGCAGGCCTCTGCCGTCGCTCTCGAACTCGCCGAGCGTATCGCGGAGAACGCCCCCCTGGCCGTCGCCGCCAGCAAGCAGATCATCCGGGCATCGCGGGGTGTAGCCGAAGAAGACGCCTGGAAACTGCAGGGCCCGCTACTGGGCCGGGTATTTTCAAGCGAAGACGCCAAGGAGGGCCCCCGCGCCTTCGCCGAAAAGCGAAAGCCGCAATGGACCGGCCGCTAGGAACTCCCGAACCACACTGCGATCCGGCGATTCACGATCGACTGCGACTGTCGGCCTCAGGGGGAGAAGAAACCGCACCGTCTCGGGAAATCGCGTGGCGACCAGAATTTCGCAAAAGACCCCCAGGAAGGGGCGAGAGCCAGGCCGCGAGACCCCGGTGGCACTGCGCTCGTGGAGCGGTAACGCCTGCTGGGATGCGGCAGAAGATGGGAAGATTTCCCCCTCGAGGACTGGATACAGAGGGCAATTCGCCCGATACTCTATTCGGGAATCCGATCCCGCCGACGGCTCCCGATACTATCGAATATCCGCGGAGGTTTTCTCGAGTATCTCACGAGACTGACGCGCAGCAGTTCTCGCGAGCTTTGGCCTCTCCTGCAGGGTCGTAGGTGAACTCGGACTTGCGAGTAGAGGCGAAGATCGAGATGCTTTTGCTATAAGGCAGTCGTGGAGGATTTCCCGCCGAGCCTCCGCGGAAGCGTGATTGATCGGAAGTGGCCGAAGGGCAGACACCCTGCCCCGCGGCCATGAGGACGAGAACATGAGTGAGAGCAACCGGCAGGGGGCGGCCTGCGGGGCAAAAGCGGGAGCGAACGCCAAAATCGGGCCGGAGCCCTTTTTCGAGATCGTGGCGCGCGAGGACTTCTCAGAAGTCACCTACCTGCTGGAGGTCCGACATCCGCTGCTCGCAAAGGCCGCGAAGCCCGGACAGTTCGTGATTGTCATCTCCCAGGAACACGGCGAGCGGATTCCGCTTACCATCGCGGACTTCGATCGGGCCGCCGGTACAATCACCCTGGTGGTACAGGCTGTCGGCAAGACCACGAGGGAAATGCAGGAACGCTGCCTCGTCGGGAGCGGACTCTTTGGTGTCGTAGGCCCCCTCGGCATCCCGGCCGACATCCTCGACGTCGATAAAGTCATCTGCGTCGGCGGCGGATTGGGAGTGGCGCCAATCTACCCTCAGCTGCGTGCCTTCAAGGAGAGGGGTGCCTACGTGATCGGCATCGTGGGTTTCCGCACCTCCGAGCTGATCTTCTGGCAGGATAAATTCGAGCGCTACTGCGACGAACTCATCGTCTGCACCGATGACGGTTCCGCGGGTATCAAGGGCTTTGTCACGGATGGAATCGAGGCGGCGCTCAGTGAACACTCAGATGTAAAGCGGCTGGTCGCTATTGGCCCTCCAATCATGATGAAGTCCTGCAGCGAAGCCACCAAACCCCATGGAATCCCGACTGTCGTGAGTCTCAACCCGATCATGGTGGACGGGACGGGGATGTGTGGAGGCTGTCGCGTGCAGGTCGGCGGAGGCATCAAATTCGCCTGCGTAGATGGTCCCGAATTTGACGGTCATCAGGTCGACTTCGGAGAACTCATGAGTCGGCTGGGCCGCTTCCGTGAAGATGAGAAACTCGCCATGGATCATTGGTTGGAGAGTCGTCGTGAAGGTGCGGTGAGCTGAGCGTGATGTTGGAATTCAGCCGGACTTCAGGTGCTTGCTGAGTTGGAGTGAATGGATGGCGAAGAAGACAATCCGAACCATTCCCCAGGAGCGAACGGCGATCGCCGTACAGGACGCTGCTATCCGCGCGACCAACTTCGAGGAGGTCGCCCTCGGATACACCCGGGAAGATGCCCTGATCGAATCCGAACGCTGCCTGCTCTGCCGAGACCCCGCCTGTGTTCCCGCCTGCCCCGTGACCATCGACATCCCGGGATTCATCGAGAAGATCAGCGAAAAGAAATACCACGACGCCTACGACATCCTCACCTCTACAAATCTCCTGCCCGCCATCTGCGGCCGGGTCTGCCCCCAGGAGGATCAATGCGAACAGGTCTGCGTGGTCGCCGATAGCCTGGAACCGGTGGCCATCGGACGACTCGAACGCTGGGTCGGTGATCTGGCCATTCGTGAGGGATGGACGAATAAGCCCCATATCGAGAAGAATGATTTCAAGATCGGCATCGTGGGATCTGGGCCCGCTGGTATGGCCTGTGCGGCAGATCTGGCCAAGGCGGGTTGCGCCGTAAAGATCTACGAGGCCCTGCACGCGCCCGGAGGCGTACTGAGGTACGGCATTCCCGAATTCCGATTGCCCAATGCCGTAGTCGATGCCGAGTTCGAGCAACTCAAGTTGCTCGGCGTCGAGATCGAATGCAATACGCTGGTCGGACGCCTCTTTACCATCGAGCAGATGATCGAGGAGATGGGGCTGGACGCTGTCTTCGTCGGGAGCGGTGCGGGCTTTCCCAACTTCATGGGTATTCCGGGCGAGTCATTGAACGGGGTGCTCTCGGCAAACGAACTCCTCACACGCTGCAACTTGATGGGAGCAAACGACTTCCCCAGTCATGACACGCCCCTGGCCCTCGGAGCCAGGGTAGCGGTCATCGGTGCGGGAAATACCGCCATGGACGCATTGCGAGTCGCACGCCGAAGCGGAGCCGACACCGTACATTGCGTCTACCGACGCACTCGTGAGGAAAGTCCAGCACGGATCGAAGAAATCGAGCATGCGGACGAAGAGGGCATCGATTTCCACTGGCTGACTGCACCTGTCGAGATTCTGGGTGACGATTCGGGCAAGGTGAGAGCGATGCGATGCATCCGTATGGAACTCGGTGAGCCCGACGAATCGGGCAGGCGAAGACCCGTTCCCATCCAGGGCAGCGAATACGAATTCGAAACCGATGTAGTGGTTTATGCCATCGGGACGAGCGCGAATCCCATCATTGGACAGACCTGCAAGCTCGACCTCAATAAATGGGGCTACCTCGAGACTGATGAGAATCTTGCTACCTCCATGGCGGGCGTTTACGCCGGAGGCGATATCGTGACCGGGGCCGCCACGGTCATCCTGGCCATGGGAGCCGGCCGCAAGGCCGCGGCCAGCATCAAGACCTATCTGGGCATTCGAGACTCGGAATCGGTCTATCTGCCGGAGTGCAGAGGCATGGGAGACAAACTCTTCGGTATCGCCAGGGACGAGCATAACTTTGTGCGCGTACGGGCGATCTAGGGGCAGAGCAATGCCTTCGCATGGTATGGATCGATCAGGATAAATGAGAGGATAAGACGAGGCATGGGACGGCACGAGCAAATACCCGAGCCACCATTCGGGAATGAGAATATTGGCCGCTCCGCGACGGGCGTGGGGCCCGTCGTCAACCTCGAAGAACACGTCGTCGAGATCCTCAGCGACTCGGGCGAAGGTGCGCAGAAGTGTGGGCAGTCTTTCGGGACGATTGCAGCCAGAACGGGCTATGGGATCTGGACGGTCGAAATCATACCGGCCGAGATCCAGCCTCCGGCACGGAGCATCGCTGGAGCCAGCGGAATTCGCGTGCGCGTAGCCGATAGCGACGTTGCCAACGGCGGGGATAGGGCAGATCTCGTAGTGGCCTTCAACGAGCAGGTACTTCTCGGACGACTGCAAGAAGGCGAACTCAAGCCCGGCTGCATCATATTGATCGAGAGCAAGTGGAGGGAGGACCTCGATCAACGAATCGCTTCGGCCTATACCCGAGTTTATGATGAACTGGCGGAGAGCGGCTACCGCGTATACGAAATTCCGATGGAGACCGAATGTTTGCGTCACGTTTCCGACGCTCGCCGCGGAAAGAATATGTTTGTTCTCGGACTGCTCTCCGGGATCTACGACCTCGATCACCATTTGGCACGAGATCAGATCGCCACAATCTTCAGAAAGAAAGGCGATGCCGTCATCGCCTCGAATCATACCTTGCTCGATGCGGGAAGAGAGTGGGCTGAACAGAATCTCGACCTCCACTTTCGAATCCCGGCCACACCGGCGACAGAACAAAAACTGGTCATGAACGGGAATACGGCCCTCGGCCTGGGCATCATGGCTTCAGGTATGGAGGTATGCGCGATGTACCCCATCACACCCGCCACCTCTGCCTCCCATTATCTGAGCGAGGTATTCGAGACCGTCGGGGGAGTAGTCCATCAGGCCGAAGACGAGATCGCCGCCTGTGCCTTTGCCATTGGCGCATCCTATGCCGGAAAGTGTGCCGTGACGATCACATCGGGGCCCGGATACTCGCTTAAACAGGAAGCGATCGGTCTGGCCGTCATGGCCGAGATTCCCCTCGTCATCGTCAACGTTCAGCGCGGAGGCCCCTCCACCGGGCAGCCCACCAAGGCCGAACAGGGCGACCTTCTTTCCGCTTGTTTCGGCAGCCATGGTGACGCTCCGAAGGTGGTGATGGCGGCTTCCGACATCGAGGATTGTTTCCACTCGGTCATCACCGCCCGAAGGATTGCCGAGACTTTCAATACCGTAGTCGTCCTGCTTTCGGATGCCAGTCTGGCAACCGCGCAACAGCCCTTTCCGCGCCCGGATATCCGCGAGGAATGGCTGGCTCCACCGGTGGACCAGAGCCCTATCCCGGACGGCGCCCTGCCCTATGACTGGGATGAGCGAACGGGGCTGGCCAAGCGCTTTGTACCTGGCCAGCCGGGCGGTATGCATACCCTGACTGGACTCGCTCATGATCGAATGAGCCGGGTTGCGTACGACCCGGAGAGCAACCAGGAGGCCCTGCGACTGCGAAGCCTCAAATTGATCGCCCTGCAGAAGACGTTGAAGACGCCACCGATTTTCGGAGAAGATGAGGGAGAGATGCTCGTCGTAGGCTGGGGTAGCACCAAGGGAGCGATCGAGGAAGCCGTGAGTCGCCTTCAGAGCGAGGGAAGAAGAGTCTCGTCCATGAATATTCGATTCCTTCAGCCCATGGCCTCGGGGATCAAGGCAGCGATGCAGAAATTCGACAAGGTGATGACCGTGGAAAATAACTGGTGTGACCGCGTAGAAGACGAGTTGGTGGAATATGAAAACCGCCGCTACTCCAATCTGGCGTGGTTGCTAAGGGCACGCTGCCTGGTGGACATCGACTGCTGGGGGGAAGTGGCCGGCCGGCCACTCAAGCCCGATCCCATCGAGGCGGCAATCCGGGCCAGGCTGAAATAGCTGAGGAGCATTGGGACGAGAAAGGGAGAGACTAATGGCGATCGGTATCAGTGAGCATCTGCTGCACTCGGATGGCGGATGTTTGATGCTGGAGGATTATGAGGGGGCAACGCCCAGATGGTGTACGGGCTGCGGCGATAGTGCCATCCTCGCGGCTGTACAGCGCCTATGCCGCGATGAACAGCTGCCACGGGAGAAGGTTGTTTTTACATCCGGGATCGGCTGCTCGAGCCGCTTCCCCCATTATATGAAGACATATGGTTTTCACGGCCTGCACGGTCGGGCGTTGCCGATCGCCGAAGGCATCAAGATGCGGAGACCGGACCTTCACGTTTTTGTCAACACCGGGGATGGCGACTGCTGTAGCATCGGGACGGCTCACTGGATTCATGCCATTCGATACAATATGAACATGACCGTGATGATGCACGACAACCACATCTACGGCCTCACCAAGAAGCAGGCATCGCCCACCTCTCCAAGAGGGCTCACGAGTAATACGACTCCCCAGGGTACTCAATTGGCTGCCCTCGACCCCCTCGAAACCACCCTGGGAGTCGCCAACTGCTCCTTCGTCGCTCAGGCGGTGGATTGGATTCCGGAGAGCTTCTATGACATCGTCTCGCGCGCTTTCCACCATAAGGGATTCTCTTTCATTCGTATCCTCCAGCGATGCCCTGAGTTCCTGCCCGGCCATTTTGACTCCTTCATGCAGGATCCCAAGAGAATGCTGATGCTGACCCATGAAAATGGAGTCCAGCCGAGCCCCGCACTTTCGAGGCTCTACGGCAATCAGGAATATCATGATCCGAGCGATCTGAATCGTGCCCGGGAGATCGCCTCGACACCCGATCCGATTCCGGTGGGAATCCTCTATCAGGACGAAAGTATTCCCTGCTACGAAGAGTCCTACAGGAAGGCGGAGGGCTTCACACCGGCGCTGGTGCGACAGAGGATAGAAGCCGAATTTGACAAATATACGGTCTGGCCGGCCACCAAATGATGCGGCGCAAATAACCTCTTGTCCTGATCGATAGATCGTTATCAAACATCGGAGAGCGGAATACCCGCCCGTAGAAATTGGACGCAGAGCAGAGTCGGATGAGTGTTGAAATTCAAGAACTAAGGCGTTTCCACCTGACGGGTGAGAAATTTCCGGTCGACTTCCCACAAGCCTCGGAGCAGGAGTTGCGCCCCGCGCTGCTCGCTCCCTATCGTGATCTGACATCGCTCCGTCATGACTACCCGCTGGTTCTGATCGAAGACGATACAGAGGGCGTATTCAGTCAATCCCTCTCCAGCATCATGAACGCCATCTTGCAGGAAATCGCGATTCCGGGTCCCTCCGGCGAGCGCCTCAGAAGGGATACGCTGCGATTGGAGACCAAGATCCGGGGCCTGATCTCATGTGGAGAGAAGGGATCCCTGTCTGAAATCTGGGAGCAGGCCATCAGCGGCCTTCTTTCGGAAGTCGATGAAGCGGCGGCCGGACCGCTCGAAAAGTGCTTGAAAAGTGCCCGGGCTGCGCTGCGAGTCGACGGGGAACTGATCGGCTGCGACGAGGAGACAGCCTTCCGGCTCGTAAAACACGCCTGGAAGGCCGTGAATCAGCAGCAGGCCAGGACGAATCTCGAAAAGATCGATGAACTCCTGCTCAAGCTTTCCGAGATCCTCGAGGTAGACGCCTTGAAATCGGATCAAGCTTGGGGGCCTGAGCGTCTCGAGGCTTCCATGGGTGGGGCCGCCGGCGAATCCTTCGACTTCTCCGCACTCTCCCACATTCTTTCTCCGGGCGCCCACGAGAATCGCCTTCCCGAGGCTCGCAGGGAGCGGATTCGTTCCGCTCATGCGGTCCTTGGAAGCCAGCGCTTTTTCGCTGCAACGAATGGGGCTGCACTCGAAGAAGATCAGCCGGCAGCCTATCCATTCGTATTTGGGAGTTGTGCGCGAGCCCGGGACGTTTTCACGGAACGCATCCAGGAGATGCTCGAACTCATCAAGGCCATCGCGATCGCCGAGCTCGAAATCGAGAATCGCTACGACGAATCTCAGCACGATTCATTTTTTGCCCATCTGGACGAGACTTCTCTTGAGCCGGAGGATTTGGCATTCTTCCCATCCTATCTCGTTTGTCTCCACGACAAGGAGTGCGATGGGCCGGAGCAGGCCCATCTCATCAACGCCCTATCGTCAGGGCTGCCCATCAAGGTGATGGTTCAACAGGACGATATCCTGGGGCGCCATTCCCTGGGTGATGGCCGCTTCACCTTGGGTGCCCGAAGCCTGCAACTCACGAGCATGGCGGTGGGTCTGGGCGGTGTCTATGTCCTACAGGCAGCGACCTCTGTTCTCTATCAATCGAGACATCGAATTCACGAGGGCCTGGCGCACGGGGGGCCTGCACTTTTCAGCGTCTGCTCGGGATCCGTCCAGAACGTCCCCCATATTCCTCCCTACCTGATCGCGGCTTCTGCGATGCAATCGCGCGCTTTTCCCGCATTCAGCTACAACCCCTTGGGGGGAAATGGTCTGGCGTCGCGCTTCCGGATCGAGGACAACCCCCAGGCCGAAATCGATTGGCCGGTTGAAAGGCTCGTATATCAGGATGAGGATCTCCAGCGATCTTCCGAGGAGATGAACTTCACCTTCGTAGACTTCGCCGCATGCGACCGCCGCTACGCCAACCATTTTGCCCTCATTCCTCGAGAGAGCCGCTGCGCGGAGACGGTTCCGGTATCAGAATTTCTTGCACTCGATGATTCCGAAGCCAGGGAAAAGATCCCCTTCATCGAGATGATCGACTCCAAGGATGTTCTTCAAACACTGATCGTGGACCGCGACCTGATTCGGGCGGCTCGGCGCTGTAGGGAAATGTGGCATAACCTGCAGGAACTCGGCGGAATCCACGCCCCGAAAATCGAAGAGATGTTGGAGCAGAGGCCTGCGGTCGAGGAGTCGGAATCGGCGGAGCAGGTCGAGGAATTCGTCTCCGATGAGGGAACGCAGCAGGCCGCAGAGGAAGCCGCAAACGAGCAGCCACCCGACGGCGCCTACATCGATACTCCTCGCTGCACGACCTGCGATGAATGCATTCAGATCAACAATAGAATTTTCGCATACGACGCCAACCGGCAGGCATATATCGCAGATCCCGACGGGGGCAGTTATCGCGATCTCGTGGAGGCAGCCGAGACCTGCCAGGTCTGCATCATCCACCCGGGCAAGCCCATGAATCCTGACGAACCCGGTCTCGAAGAGTTGGTCACACGCGCAGAACCCTTCAATTAAGGATGCATGCCCCCTCCCGCAGGGAGTCCGCCGGAGCGGCGAGCCCCCTCTTGGCTCCAGCCAGCGAGTTCCCCGGCGTGGCGACAAGGGGCCAAGGCCCTTCATTCCATCCCGCCCTACCCCATCCCTTCTCTATCGCCGGGGATGCTCTGGCAACCCGAACTCTTCCACCCTCAGAAATTTTCACGCCGCCGGGATGTCGGATGGAGAACTTCCTCGCCTGGTCAAGAAGATTCAGACGGTGGGCCTCCTTCGTCGCACCAGCCTACATGGCACCCTTCTGGCGGTAGAAGGATTCAGCCTCGACCAGCAACTCATCCAATGCTTTTTCCTGATCCCCGGGCAAGGGATCGGGTTCATGGTTGTCCAGAATTTCAATCATCCTCTCTTCAGCTCGATCCAACATGCTCTTGGCGCCGGATGACTCCCATTCCGCATGGGATTGTCGATCCGCCAGCGTCGGAATGTATTGCTCCTTCGACCACCAATCCCGCGTATGCTTCTTGTCGAGGTAATAGCCGGGAATCGGGCCAACTTGCCTGATGAGATCGCCCGCCAGGGTTTCCTCGCTGACTTCCATGCCCGAGATGATTCTCCCGACCATCTCAATCACCTCGGCATCCATCAGCATCACGACTGGGGACCAGGTGTGCTCATCATAAATCGAACCGCCCGAAAGGAATAGGCTTGGTCCGGCCATGCACTGAGTGACAATATTCATGGCTTTTTCGCTGGCACATTGGTAGTCGGGGAGCTTCGAATCCGAACCATTTGCCGCCAGCGCACAAGGAATTCCATAATGACGCCACATCTGGGTAAAAGCCATCCCCGTTACCGCATTCTCGACGGCCCCGAGCAATGCCTGACCGCTTCGCATATCGAGGGGTTGAGAATAATCCGAAGCCACAAAGCGATGCCCCGGTGCCAGCACCTGAGTGAGCACCAGGATTGCGATCAACTCGGCATTATTCAGCGCAAGGGATCCGGCCAGGGTCGCCGGTGAGCTGCCTCCGAAGACCTGGCCACTGGTCGGAAAGACCGGGAATCCAGCCTCCACATAGCGAAAGACCGATTCTACCACCGGCTCGCTCCAGGTCAGTGGCGGGGAACCCGTGGGCGTCCCGATCATTTCCTGATTCGTGGCCTGGGCCATCTTGATCTGCCATAGATCCCAATCGAAACCTGCCACTGTCGCCTGCAATTTGCTGGAATTACGCAGGCCGATCGAGGTCTTGACGGGCATTGACATCATCGGATCGACACCCTGGAGATTGAAGTAGGCCCCGTAGTGAGCATGAATGACATCAAGGGAATCGAGAACCCGGACGGCATTCGTTTCATCAGCAATGCTTGCAACCACTCGAGCTCCCGATTGGAGATTTACTGCATCCATCGCCGCCCACGGCATGAAGTGAAGGCTACGGCCGCCGAAACGAATACTTCGCTCCGGATCCCGAGAATGCACCTTGAAGCTGCTGGGGCATTTTCGGAGGCAGTCCTCCACGAGATGGGGTGGAAAGAAAACTCGCCTCTCCTTCCCCTCCACACGGCAGCCGGCGCCGTCCAGAACTTCGACGGCACGTTCGTGTTCAAAAGTCAGGCCCGCAGTTTCGAGAATATCCAGGGTGGTACTATGAATCATCTCCACCTGGCCATCACTCAGAATTTCCAATGGCCTCTCAACGGTAAATGTCTTCAGCTTCATGCGGACAGCTCCTCATCCCTCCGGTTCAGCAGGTTTTTTGCCAGAGAAACGGCACCGGAAGCCGAGGCGTCGTACCCATCGGCACCAATATCGTCGGCAAAGCTCTGAGTGATCGCGGCCCCACCGACCATCACTTTCAGATGTCCCCGCAGACCGGATCCTTCCAGGCCTTCGATGACTCTCGACTGCTCGAGAGAAGTCATCGTCATGAGTGCGGACATCGCCAGGATATCCGGCTGATATTCCTCGACGGCCGCGATGAATTGATCAGCTGTCGCATTCACCCCGGCGTCATGAACTGTAAACCCTTCGGCCATGAGCAATGTCGACACCATATTCTTCCCGATATCGTGGATGTCTCCATAAACTGTTCCTATCAGCACCTTCCCGAGACTTTCACGCGATAACCCGGCGCGCCTGATCTCCTTTTCGATTGCCGGTGCGCCATGTTTCATCGCGTCCGCGGCACCGATCAGATCCGGAAGCCAAAGATCTCCACGACCGAATCCGTCGCCCACCTCGCGAATGGCTGCTGTCATTGCTTCCATGCTCTCAAGGGGGTCGATACCCTCTTCCACAGAACGCTGCGCCCAACGCTCCGCGCCTTTGTTGTCATATTCCAATATGGCCCGCCGAAGCTCGGCGAGAATATCCTCTGCCATCGTTCACACCTTTCAGATTCAGGTCGACGCTGATTTAATCTTCTCGAGGCGCAGATTCATCGCTGCGACAAACTCGGGATTCGTTCCGCAACAGCCGCCGACAAAACTCGCGCCGGCATCTATCAGGATCTCGAGGTGATCCGCGTACTCATCGGGCGTCGTGCGATAGACGACCTCTCCAGAAACAATTTCAGGAATCCCGGCATTTGCCTTGATCCATACTGGAAGTTCCGTCGCAAGAGCCATTCTTCGACAGATAGATACGTAGCCCTCGACGCCGATACCACAATTGGCGCCGACGACGTCCACACCCAGTTCTGTCAATGCCGCTGCCGCTTCTTCCGGAGACACGCCCATCATCGTATGATCCTTGGCCCGACCGGAATCAAAGACCATGCAGGCAACGACCGGCAAGCCCGTTGCTCGAGCAGCTGCAATGGCATATTCCGCTTCCTTGAGGTCGGTCATGGTTTCGATCACGATTGCGTCGGGGGCTGCGGAGGCCAGAGCCTGGGCCTGCTCATCGAATGCCATGCGAAGACACTCGGCATCCACACCATGGGTGAGCAGGAGCTTGCCAGACGGTCCGATAGATGCGAAGACCGCGGCGCGCCCCCCGGCAGCTTGCCTGGAGATCTCGACTCCGAGACGATTTACCTCCGAAAGCCGGGAAATATCGGAATGCTCCGCCTGCGCAATCCCATTGGCGCGAAAGGTATTCGTCAGAACGACCCTACTGCCGGCATCCACATAATTTCGTGCAACATGCTCTACCCGTTCCGGATGCGAGAGATTCCAGAAATCCGGAACCTCTCCAATGCCCAACCCCTGGGCCTGCAATTCAGTGCCCCAGGCACCGTCAAGGAGCACGGGTCCATCCGACAAAAGTTCCCTGATCGTGCCGGAACAGATCTTCAAAGACGCAACTCCTTCGAGAGTGCCAGCCACCGAGGATCAGGAGTGCCGGGCGATTCCAACCATGAGTATCACCCACGCCGCAGCGGATCACCTATGAAATTCCACACGGAATTTCAAGCAGCCGAGTGCAAGTGCGCAAATGCCACAGGCGGAGTCGACTTGAGGCGGAGCGCCTCATTTTGTATAGAAACGCGCCGATTCCAGCAAATCTCATCAGACTCCCCGACCTTTCGAGATGCCTGCTTTTCCGGAGCTTGAATAGATGCCGGGGCTCTCATCAACTCAAGCTCATTCGAGAGGGGGGCTCGCAATTTCGTTCGGGGCGACTCATCCAAAACCGATTTGGTCAAAGAACCAGCATACAAGACGCTGCGATAACCTTGATAATGAGTATTTTGAAGATAGAGAATCGCAAGGCATGAACCTGGCTGGAGAAGGGTCGGGAAAGGGTTGATAGTGAGTGAAGCCGATCGAAGACTGGTCGATGCGATCATCGGAATGCGCGAGAAGGAAGCCGTTGAGATCGCGACTGAAGAACTCGCCGCAGGCCTGGAGCCATTCGAGATCCTGCAACTCTGCAAAAAGGCCATGGATGTCGTTGGGAAGAATTTTGAAGAAGGGGAATTCTTCATTCCCGAATTGGTAATGGCCGGAGAAATTCTTGCTCAGATCACCACCATCCTGAAGCCCCACATCACAAAGGAAGACAGGGATGTCGGTGGATCTCGGGGCAAGGTACTCCTCGGCACTGTTCACGGAGACGTGCACGATATCGGAAAGAATATCGTCGGATTCATGCTCGACGTAAATGATTTCGAGGTCTGCGATCTGGGGGTGGACGTTTCACCGGAGAAATTCATCGAGGCGATTGGACGCGAATCGCCCCATATAGTCGCATTAAGCGGATTTCTGACGCTTTCGTTTGACTCGATGAAGAATACCATCGACGCGATCGAGGGGGCGGGGCTTCGCGGAAATACCAAGATCATGATCGGTGGCGGCCAGGTGGATGAGAAGATCCTGGAGTATACCGGCGCGGACTCCTATGGGGCCAACGCGATGAATGCTGTGACTCTATGCGATCGCTGGATCGCGGAGACAGGGATTTGAAGAAGACAGGGGAACAACTATACGAAGCACGTTCTCAGCGCATCCAGGATGCCGTAGAATTGAGGGAGCCAGATCGCGTACCCTTCTCGACCATCTGGCACTTCTGGCCCGCACGCTACGCCGGCATGACGTGTCAGGAGGCAATGTACGACCATCCGCGTTATTCGGATGCACTGCATCGGGCAGTGGTCGACCTCGAGCCCGACTCCTTCGCTTTCATGCATCCCGCCATCAGCCTGGGACAGACCTTCGAAAAACTGGGCTTTCGCATGCTCGAATGGCCCGGTCACGGAGTCGACGAGGACTCCACCTACCAATTTATCGACCGAGAATATATGACCGCGGACGAATACGATGAATTCATATTCGATCCCACCGGATTCTTCCTGAGGAAGTACCTGCCGAGAGTCGCGGATTCATTCGAGGGTTTCGCGGGTTTTCCGAACTTTCCGGCGGCTCCCTACTTCGGCCTCGCGCATGCGTCCCCTGCATTTACAACTCCCGAGATGAGCCGAAGTTTCGAGCGACTGGCAGCCGCCGGGCGGGAGATGCTGACGATGCTCGGCTCAGCGATCCCCATGGTGCAGGAACTGGCGGCACTCGGATTTCCCACCACTTTTGGTGGATTCTCGATGGCGCCCTATGACTATCTGGCAGACTACCTGCGAGGCTCCCGCGGTGTCATGTTGGATATGTTCCGCCACGAGGAGAAATTACTCGCGGCGATCGAGAAGGTATGCGCCATTCTCACCCGAAATACCTTCGACCTGCCTCGACCCATTCCCAATAATACCGTATTCATTCCTCTGCATTGGGGCCTTGATGGTTTCATGTCGGACGCACAATTCGCCAAATTCTACTGGCCGCAGTTGCGCACACTCCTGATCAAGCTGATTGATGACGATATGATTCCGTTGGTTCTCTGGGAGGGAGATTGCGAATCCCGACTCGAACGGATCGCGGATATCCCGGCCGGGAAAGCCATCTATTTTTTCGAGCGTACGGATCCCATCAAGGCCAAGGCCGTTCTGGGCGATGTTGTCTGTCTTCGCGGATTCGTTCCCGTATCCCTGCTGACCGTGGGAAAGCCGGCGGAGGTCGACGACTACTGCAAGCGGCTGATCGGCGAATGCGCGTCGGGGGGCGGTCTGATCGTCGATGGCGCGATCGGAATTCCCGATGACGCCCGCATCGAAAATGTCTTTGCCATGCGAGATGCCGTCCGGAATTACGGACAATCCGGGTAGTTTCAGATGGTCAGGCCCCCTTCGTGCAAACGAATTCCCGACAGCTCAATAAGAGGGGCCGACGAAATTCGAGATCATCGATGACGGTGAGAAATCAACTCCCTCTCGAAGTCTCATTGGCCGAATTGCGTCGACTGCGGACACTGCATTCAAAGAGCGGACTGCATCCGCATATCAGGGCACTGCTCCCGAAAGTTCTCGATGAGGTCGTGGCATCGAAGCTGCTGCAACCCGCGATTGCCTGGGACTCCCGCCGATTGCTGGAAACATCCGGGACGAGGGTCCGGCTCGAAGGCGGATTGGTCTTCGAACAGGCGGAGGCCATCGTCGAGATGCTCTCCGAAGCAAGCGAGTTGGTGATGGCAGTGGGCAGCATCGGCCCGAATCTCGAGCAGAGAGCCCGGGAGTGGGCATCGAATGGGCGCCAGGTCGAGGCCTTCATCCTCGGTGAAATCGGAAACCTGGCCATCGGAAAGCTCAGTGACTACATCCCCCATAGCATCCGGGAGTGGGCTCTCGGCCGTGGGTTCGAGATCAGCGGCGCCTTGAGCCCGGGCGGAAAGGACTTCGATCTAGCCGAGCAGCGCCTCGTCGTGGAAATCGCATCCGCCAGGAGAATCGGTGTAGAACTCACCACGGCCTGTATGCTCCTGCCCATCAAGAGCGTATCCATGGTGATCGGCCTGGGGCACGGGCTGCCGACCTGGGATCGCTCGCAGGCCTGCGATCTATGCTCCTCGCGAGATCACTGCCGACTTCGCTCCCTGGATTCGGAGCCTGCCCCGGCCTGAGGCGCGGCCCCGGAATCGCACAGCAGCTTGCATCGGATGGATCGGAGGCGCCCCTGGGCGTGGCTGAGTGCGCAGAACCCGACGGATCCCGATCGGGTCGAAGGCCGATTTTCGTGGCGGATCCCACCGCCAAGGCCCCAGAGCGCCCGTGGTGATCTCGACGAGATCCGGGTCGGGGTAACAGACCATCCAAGTCATCCCCGCCAGTTATGCCGGGAGAGGGCCTCCTCGGAGCGGATTTCTTGGCGATTTCCCGCTGCCAATGGCGGCCGTGGACCGTTTTGCCTGGCTCCGACGACTGATTTGCCAGCCACCCCGCCCCCCGCCCCCCGCCCCTCGAAGGAGTCGAGAACGTGCCAGCTGTAGATTGGGCCATCCGACAAGCGAGCCCTACTCGCTTCTCTCGGCATCTCTACCAGAACCGATTCCGAGGCGGGTGGACGAAGTTCGCCCTGCCCTCTGCGCGAGTTTCTCTGGGCGGCGTGATCCTGCTCTTCTTCGCGGGGCTGATCGGCCCGCTCGCCTCGGCTTCCGATCAACTCCTGATGGGAACCAATATCTCCATCCACGCCTCTTCTTCTCTTCCCGAAGAAGAACGAAGCCTGTGGTTCGCGGGTTCCGAGGTCTCGGCCGATCTCGATATTTCCGGCGACCCCGTCGTCAATGGCGGAAGCCTGCAATTCGTGCTGGAAATCGATTCCGCGGGAGAGAGCGAATTCCTGTATTTCAGCTACGAGATGCCCGCGAAATCTCTTGGCGATGGCACTCCTCTTTGGAGCTTGTCCACCGACAATACCTCCGATGAGGGGATTCTCCGGGGTTTCGAATATAATGACGAATTGCTCGAGCAGGGAACTATAAAAACCTTTCGGATCCGCAAGAGAAGTTCGGAGCAGTTCAACATCTACGGTGAGCTCTCGGGACAAAACGCGGATCAGTTGCTCGACCTCCATCTATCGGGCGAACTACAGGCCGTCTACATCGTCTTCACCGCCCATGGCGGTGACCCCGATTCCGAACTGGACGATCCCGGCGGACGCACCTGCCTGCGATACCAGAGAGCAGAATCCATCGTCTGCGAGGATGACGGCGGGGTCGCGTTCTACGCGACCCGAACCTGTGAAGGGGATGCGCCCGAAAATGGAGAAATCCTTCGAGAAGAGGGCTGCCCACCCCTACGAGATCCTTGCCCGGAATCATCCTCCGGCGAGTGCCAGGCCTACTATGTATCGCCCGATGGAGAAGATTGTCCCGAATGCGGGGATTCGAGTCGCCCCTTCAAAAGCATCGCCTACGCGACCGCACAACTCAACGATGACGATGCCCTGCTCATCCGATCAGGGCTCTATCCCGAAAAAGAACGCATCGTTCTGAGCAAGGACAACCTCACCATCCTCGGCGATGGACTTCCCCTGATCGATGCCAGCTACTACGAGCTGAAGGATACGTCTAGCGAGTCATGGTCCTTATGGCACGATGATGCACTCGCCCCCGATACCCTCATATACCATTCCACGGAGCAATACACCATCGAGGATTCGAGTATCGGCTTCAAATACGTCGCGGCCTCCTTCGAGTTTCGCGGCGATCACTACAAGCTGATCTCGTATCCCTGTTATGCCGCACTTGCATCGACCCATCACTTCTACTTCTCGACTGACCCGGATGCTTGCACCCTCGACACCTCCGCCGAAGATTCCGACAAGGATGTCTACAGCTTCGAGTGCACAATCGACGGGGCAGCAATTGACAGCACATCGTCGATGGCTTTCGACCAGCAGCAGAGCCATTGTCCCTATATCGGTCCGGGAATCTATTGGGATCGGGATGGCCTGGTCAACCCCCTGGCAGCGGGCCGCCTGTATATCCGCTTCAACACGCATTCGCCGGAGTTCGATTGGCTGGAAGGCAATGGCGATCCCTACCGGCAAATTCCCACCGATCCCAACCAGCTCGCAATCCGCGCCCACCTCCAGGGGACATATCTCTATCAGCAATCGGGGGGTGGCACGAATCTTCACATTTCCGGGCTGAAACTCGTCCACGGAGCCGTACGGATCGGAGGAGACTCCACGGGAGGCAGATTCCACGATATCGAACTCGACGGAACCACCTCGGATAATGCGATCGAGATCTACTCCGGAGCGAGCGATGTCTCTCTCGACGCCATCGCAATCGACGACCTGCTACCCGACTGGGTCACCTGGTTTGACGTGAAGAAGATCTATAGCGACCAGTTGATGACTCATGGGATCTCCTTCAACGGAGCCGCAGGCGGAGACGAACCCCTGCATGATATTTCGATCACGAATTCGAGTCTCCGAAATATGCATGATGGAATCGAGATGGTCGCCGCAGCCTATCACGATGTGGATATCAGCGGAAACGACTTCGAGAAGATCCAGGACGATGTCACCCAGTTGACCACCTCGGCCTACAATATCGACATTTATGAAAACAGGATGGTTGGAGTCGGAACATCCGTTTCGCGGCAAGGAAATGGCGATCCGAATCCGTACCCAGGAACCCGCTACATCCATCATAATATCATCGATGTGAGCAGCGAAAAGCTCTTCTGCCGCTTATCCGATACAGGAAGCTATGGCTCGAGTCTATGCAATAACGGCGCGGCAGTCTCTCGGGATGCGTTCACAAACCACGGCGCAAACGATACGAATATCATGGGGGATACGCGGTATATCTATAATAATACGATCATTCTGAACGGCGGAGAGATCGCCTACGGCTTCAAAGGCGCCTACCTGAAAGTCGATGGGCAATTCATGTACGGATACTACCCCTACGGAGTTCCAAGCCTCATTTTCAACAATATCTTCATCCAGATGAATTCAGCAGCCGCATTGACGAAGACCAGCCCCAACTGGCATCGACTTTACGAACCCTATCCGGCTTCACCCGCCTCGAGCCAGGGCCCCACTCTGATCGCCGACGGAAATCTCTTCTACCGAATCGATGGCGATGAGGACGAGCAGGTCTTCGAGGTCTCGGGAAGTGCATGCGATCTGGAAGATTTTCGGACGAACTTCTGCTCGGACGACAGCAGCAATCCGGAAGACGACGACCCGATCAATATGTACTTCTGGGATGAGAATAACGATGCCATCCCAACCCTCTCCAGAAGCTGGGATGTGGGGGGACGCGCCCTCTATGGTGATCCGCAGCTCGACGAAGATTATCAGGCGTCGAATTGCGAGCTCCTGAATTCCGTCGATGCAGTCGATCTTGAAAATATCTCGTCCAACTATTTCGTGACCGATACGACTGGGGGGACAGACAATGGCTGGACACTGACGCTCTCGAATACCAGCTCGGGAGTCCTCCCCGGCATCGGATCCGGAGAGGCCTATCGCGGCGCCTTTGACAACTGTGGGGACTCTTCGACACCGGTACCCGAGCCGAGCTTCTCGATCCTCCTGGTCGTGGGCCTGCTCGGCCTTCAGGGACTGGTAAAAAGGCGCGGATAGGAGAGCCGTCTGCCTCAAGGCCCTGCATGCCCCAGCAGACGCCCTCAAAGAGTTTGATTACGAGTCCTATGCTACCGACTGATGGCGATGAAGAACGCTCATCCCACGTTGCAGGTTCTGGCGCTGCCCCAGGTCCGGCTCCTTCTCCTGGCACGATTCTCGACGCGTTTCGCCAGAGCCCTGATCGCCGCGATGCTCTCATATCATATCTTCGTGGTCACCGAGTCTTATGCCGCTCTGGGCATCTTGGGGTTGGTCGAGTTTCTTCCCGTAATACCGGTCTCTCTGCTCGGAGGCGCACTCGCCGACCGCCTGGATCGACGCACCCTTCTGATGCTGACCACCTGCGCTTCCGGCTGCGGAGCCATGCTACTCGCCTTCCTGGGCTGGCAACGACCTGATTCGGTATCGGCACTGCTGGCCGTGGCTTTTGGCCTGGCCATCGTGGACGGCTTCTCAAGGCCGGCGGGCAGTTCCTTGCTGCCAAATCTCGTACCCAGACCAATTTTTCAGAATGCTTCGGTAGTGTCTTCGAGTGTCGCCCAATTGGCCTTCATCCTGGGTCCCATCAGCATGGGATTCCTCGTGGCTGACCACGGATTGGGTGCCCCCTACGCGCTCTCGGTCGCATGCTACGTCCTCGGGGTCATTTTCCTGCTTCGCTTGCGCACTCCGCGTATGGAAGGAGAGAGAGGGGAGATCTCCTGGCAGGCCATTCGAGAGGGAATTTCCTTTGTCCGAAACCAGCAGCCGATCCTGGGCTCGATCACGCTGGATATGCTGGCCGTGATCTTCGCGGGTGCGACTGCCCTGCTACCGGTCTACGCGGAGGAGATCCTGGAGGTAGGCCCCGAGGGCTATGGCATCCTGCGGGCCTCCCTGGCCATCGGAACCCTTGGCATGGCTCTGCTTCTGATGATTTTTCGACCCTTTGCGCGTCCCGGTCGCGCACTATTGATCGCCGTCCTTCTATTCGGAGCCGCCAGCATCGTCTTCGGATTTTCTCGCTCCCTGCCTCTTTCTATTCTCGCATTCGTGGTCGCCGGTATGGCCGATCAGGTGAGCATGACCACCCGTTCCGTCATCCTGCAACTATCGACACCCGATGCCCTTCGAGGCCGGGTGAATGCGGTGAACTTCATCTTCATCGGTGCGTCCAACGAATTGGGTGATGCGGAATCCGGTTTCCTCGCTTCACTCACCACTGCAACCTTCTCCGTCGTGGCCGGCGGCGTCGCCTGCCTGGGGGTGGTCGGCTGGATCGCGGGGCGCATGCCGGAATTGCGCAATTACCAACCAGATCGATAGAGGTGGCGCCCCTCGCCAGGATCAGGGCGACGAGCCGTAGAAGTCTGCGAATTTGAATCCTTTTATACGATCGCTACAGACGTCGCGAGAATCTTTTGCTTTCATCTATCCCCAGTTCGCTCCCCCCCCCATCACTCGAGGAATACGAAATCAATGAGAACGAGTATTGACCAATACTGTATCAATGTCAGCGATCTTGAGAAGTCGGTGCATTTCTACGAAAAAGTGCTCGGGCTCAAGATCACCCATCGAATCGAGATTCCCAACGTAACCGAGGTGGTACTTTCCGGTGATGATGGAAACCGCATCCAACTCGCCCGACATCACGATCAGAAGGGCCCGATCGACCACGGCAATGCCTTCTGGAAGCTCTACCTGAGCACCGACGATTGTGAGGGTCTGTATCAGCGTTGTATTGATGCGGGCATGGAATCGATCTCTGCACCGGAGCGACTGGCAGACTGGCCGGTTACGGCGGCTTTCGTCAGCGATCCCGACGGCTACCAGGTCGAGATTCTCCAACATCACGAGCAGACTCCCGAGGGAATCAGTGGTCCAAATGCCTGATCGCTCTTGGGTCGCCTCGAGAATGCGACGTCGAAAATCCTGACTGGCCGATCTCGGATTTGCGTCGGGTAGCGCCCCTTGCGCCGCCCTACGAAGACATGGGAATCCGGTAGGACTTCGCTGCATGCTGCGAGATCGTTCCCCGCTCGCGATGCTGTAGCTCTGAACCAGCTGTAGCTCCGAACTAGTAGCTACGCGGGAGTCCGAGCACATGCTCGGATACAAAATTCAGGATCATCTCATTGGAGATCGGGGCAATCCGGGACATACGAGACTCACGCCAGTAGCGCTCGACATTGCATTCCTTCGCGTAGCCCATACCGCCGAATGTCTGAACCGCCCGATCGCAGGCACGAAATGAAGCTTCGCTCGCGCGCAGCTTCGCCATATTCGCCAATGCCCCCACCTCGAGACCGTGATCGAAGGCCCACGCAGCCTTCTGCCACAGCAACTCTGCCGCCTCGAGCTCGGAGTACGAATCGGCCAGGGGATGCGCGATCGCCTGGTTCATGCCGATGGGACGGCCGAAAACCTCCCTCTCCCGGGCGTAGTGGACTGCCTTGTCCAGGGCCTGCCGACCGATACCGATCGATTCAGCGGCCAATACGATTCGCTCCGGGTTGAGCCCGTCGAGCAGGCAGTGAAAGCCCCGGCCCACTTCTCCCACCACGTCGACCTCCTCGACCGGAAGATCGTGGATGAAAATTTCGTTCGAATTGACAGCATTGCGCCCACATTTGTCGATGGGGCGGATTTCGACGTGCTCGGGATCGAGGTCGATCAGGAAGAGCGTCATGCCCTGAAGCGGCTTGGCGCATTCCTCCCGAGGCGTCGTACGCGCAAGGAGAAGGCATTTGGAAGCCTGCTGCGCCTTCGTATTCCAGATCTTCTTGCCGTTGACGATCCATCCTTTGCCATCCCGCCGGGCAAAAGTACGGATGCGCGATGTGTCTGTACCGGCGTCGTCCTCGGTAACGCCGAAGGAGACGTGCAGTTCACCGCTGGCGGTCGCTGGAAGATAACGGCGCTTGAGTTCCTCCGAACCATGATGGATGACCGGCCCCATCCCGAAGATCGAAAGGTGAAGGGTCGAAGCGGCATTCTGGACTCCTGCACTATGACCTACGGTGCCCAGGAGGACAGCGGCATCCATGAGCCCCATGCCGGCCCCGCCGTATTCCTCGGGCACCATGATGCCGATCCAGCCCTGCTCGGCAAAGGCGTTGTAGAAAGCCCAGGGAAACTCGTGCTTCTCATCGTGTTCGCGCCAATAATCATCGTCAAAGGGAGAGAGAAGCCGACGAGCCTCGTGCCGGATCTGCTCCAACTCGCTTCCGAGGCTGAAGTCCATACGCCAAGCATAACGCGAGACCTGATGCGCTTCGAATCGGAGCCGAAGCCACCGTTTCCAATCACGCGCGATCCGATGGGGCGATTTGCGAGCCTCTTCGAGCTTTGCGGAGCCGGGCTCGCGAACCACCGATTTCTCGGCGGCGGGGCTTCCCTGATAGTCGGCATTTCGGAGAAGAGCAACCCGGGCGGGCCCAGGCCGCTTGGAAGCCCGCCCGGAAAGGTGTCCTAACTATCCGTAAAATCTTTCAAATTCCAGGCCATGCGGCTCCAGCGATATCGAGTCGATTCACGCCTCGATGCAAAGAAAAGTCTCTCCACCTGCCCTAGGGTCTGAAGCAAGGAGCCCGAAGAGTTGGCAGCTCGGAGACGACTCGACAATCCGAGGGCGTTCGGCGCAAGGGAGGAGCGGAAATGGCATCTCGCAACCTGAAGTTGGCTCGCAACGCACTGGAAACGCTCGCCGGGAATCCCGACGATACCGCCCAGGCGATCGTTGCCATAGCCGCGATGAGTGGCAACTCAAATGAGCGGCTCTTCAAGCGCTTCAAGAGAACCAGGAAGGGGCGGCGGATCCTGGACGAAAGACGCGACCTCTACAAGATCCTCTGTGACCGTGATCGGATGCTCGCGATGCCGGAGCATTCACTCGGACGTACGATATGCGAGTGGTTCATTCGCGAAAACATCAGCGCAGAGGGACTGGCGGGTGCAAGTGAAGAAGCGTCGGAGAGCTTTTCGGGTCGCCCCCAGAATTTGGGAAACGAGGCGAAGCTCTTTGGCCTGCGCATGCTCTGCCTGCACGATGTCTTTCACGTTCTCACCGGCTACGATCGCGACATGAGGGGCGAAATGGCCGTGCTTGCATTTACGGTGCCCCAGACATGGAATACCGGAATTGGATACCTGATCTGGCGCTCGCTCACGAGAAATGGCTGGAACTCGGAACCCGGTCGGCTGATCCGCCAGGGCCTGCGCCGTGGTCTGCGCTCGAAGTGGCTGATCGTCGAGGATTGGGAGTCACTTTTCGAACGGCCGATCGACGAGGTGCGCGAAGAACTCCGAGTCGGCCCTCCGCCCATCTACGAGCAGCTGCGATCGGCCCAGGCCCCTCCCCTGGCCACCTGAACGAATTTCGCCCTCGAAGCATGCGAACCGAATTGGCTGGGGTAGCCATTCCGACCTTGCGTGAACCAAAGCGGATGGCAGAGGGCGCGATCCCGAAGGATTACGCCCTATTGGCCGCCTCAGCGGATTTGGCCGAGGTGGATCGACCTTTCTCGAATACATAGGATCCGGCCTCCTGATCCATCGATCCCATCCGCGAGCCCTTCTTGTCGCAACGAATTGGATTCAGAACCTCGGCCTTTGAGCAACCGGAACGCGATCTCCATTGCCCTCGATCACTGCCTATCATCCGGCCCTGTCATCCGGAAAGGTCGAGTCCCAATACTTGAGGCAGTTCCTCGCACCATCGTGGTGGCCGAGTCATCCCGATCCTGTCTACCAATTCCTTCACGTAGACCTCCCGC
Organism: uncultured Spirochaetaceae bacterium; assembly: GCA_964435795.1. GTDB lineage: Bacteria > Myxococcota_A > UBA9160 > UBA9160 > UBA4427 > JAZXM01. Next base: position 29,878 of record CAYTAT010000027.1, on the reverse strand, counting down.
CCCGTGCTTCCACCCCGCGAAGCGCCCATGGCCACAACTCTATGACGTTCGTCGAAATATCCAAGCTGCCCACATTGAAAACAGATCAGAAGATACTTTTCCGGAGACTCCAGCGATCGCACGGCATGTCGCGGCATGATTGCGCATTGGGATACTTCATCCAACGGCGTCCCCTCTTTCGGAACGATTCCCTCCAACATCTCCCTGATCACGCTGTCATCTTCGATCACCCGAGAGTCGACAATCGGGTAGTCGGCAATCGTCTCAACACCCAGGTCTATATTCGAATAGTTATCCTTCACACACGGCCCCAACGTCATGAACTCCAGGCGCCCCTCGCGGATCATCAACTGCTCGAATTCACGTGGCACTCGATACTCATCAATCCGCGAAGCAAGGAGCACCAACGCGGCGACCAATCCAGCCACGACGGTCACCACCAGGAGGGCTCGTTTCCATTCGCCTTCTTCCGACCTATCACGCATATCAAAGGACATTCAGGTTTCCTCGCCTGGTACGCGACACCACATCATCCGCACATCCATCCTCTTTGGCCTCGCGAAATTCAGACGAAATAAACGACTGTACCTGGGAAGTGCTCAGCGATCCCGGGCACTCTCCCCGATGATCGCCATCTTCGTCTCGATTTCATCGACTCTGAGTGCCCCCTCTACAGGATACATACCCGCAAGGAAGCAGCAGGTAGAGAACGCCCAGCCCCCAACTGGAACGGATTCCCGCTCCCCACTCCCTTCCACCGGGCCATGAAGGCTCTCGACATCGACTCGAAAGCGGCCCGAGCCCTGATTCGGCCGAAGTATACGGGTTGGAATAATCCAGACAAGGCTCCAATTCAGCCCTGAGAGACGCTGACTCGGCCCTGCAGGCCATACCGGCTCCCGGCGCTTCCGGGCTTTTCGGTCACGCCAGAAGTCTCTTATTCTGCGACCGTCCCGAGTTCGCTGCGCCACCGGGGGCGAGATGGATACCCGAGTTGCGACCTGACCCCGGAACACAAAACCCGGTCCTCTCATCGGCCTGGCTGCGAATCCCCTCGCCTGAGGATCTTCCACCCCCGGGAAGAAGGGGGATGCGTCATCCGGAAACTCCGAGGAGAAGTGAGAACACTCGCAGTGGAGAGCTTTGATTGTCCCTGAAGCGAGTCATTTTCTCACAGCTTTTGGGGATCGAAAATATGAATTCACCTTTTCGAGATCCGCCTCATTGCCCACGCGCTCCAACTCAGTCATGCTTGAGCGCCTCGAAGAACTCGGGTGGAGGAATCCCCATGGAAGCAGGCAGTGATCCCAGCTTTGCCATCATCGGTGCGGGAATGTCGGGCATATTGGCTGCAGTCAAGTTGAAGCAGGCCGGGCTCGACTTCAGGGTCTTCGAAAAAGCCGAGAAGCTCGGTGGTACCTGGCGCGAAAATACCTATCCGGGCATTGCGTGCGATGTCCCATCGCATCTCTACTGCTATTCGTTTGAGTTGAATCCCGATTGGAGTCATGCAAACTCACCGGGCGCCGAGATCCAGGAGTACTTCGAAGGTGTAGCAAAACGCTACGATGTCGAGAGTTCAATGCGTTTTGGAGATCCAATCGTACGCTGCGAGTGGATGGGCACAGGTTGGGAAGTCGAGACGGCATCGGGTCAGGGCGGCCGTTTCGACTGGGTGATCGCCGCCACCGGCGTGCTCCATCACCCCAAACTTCCCGATATCGAGGGTCTCGATAGTTTCGAGGGCGCGATATTCCATAGCGCACGCTGGGATTCGAGCGTTCCCCTCGACGGCAGGCGAATCGGTCTCATCGGAACGGGCTCGAGCGGCGTACAGATCACCGGCGCGTTGGCACCCCGTGCGGGGAAATTCTCACTCTTCCAGCGAACGGCACAATGGGTCGTTCCAGTCGAAGAGATCGCCTATTCGGATGAGCAACGCGCCGAGTTCCGCCGCAACCCGGAGCAGTTGAAAGAGCTCCACGAAGAGTTGGACACTTCCTTCCACGAGGGCTTCGGCAATGCGGTACTCGACGGCAAATCGGAATTCTTCGATACCATCGAAAAAACCTGCACCGACTATCTCGAGAACCATATCGCCGACCCGGAATTGCGTGGAAAGCTCTGGCCCGATTACCGGGCGGCTTGCAAGCGCCTGGTCATCTCCCATGATTTCTTCGATGCGATTCAGCTCCCGAATACCGAACTCGTCACCGAGAATATCGAGCGTATCGATCCGGCAGGAGTCCGCACTGCGGACGGCCGACTGCACGAACTCGACGTACTCGTTCTTGCCACGGGCTTCCACGTGGATCGCTTCATGCGCCCCATGACGATTCGGGGCCACGATGGAATTCTGCTGGATGACGTTTGGAGGGAGCGCCCGGCGGCCTATATGTCCATCGGCGTCCCGAACTTTCCGAACTTCTTCATGCTGAATGGGCCCAATAGCCCGGTTGGCAACTTCTCCCTGATCCGAACAGCCGAGATGCAATTCGACTACATGATGCAACTCGTGGAGAAGGTCCGCAGCGGAGAATTTTCGAATATCATGCCAACCCAAGAGGCCGCCACCCGCTTCGAGGACGAACGAACGGAAGCCGCGAAAAAGACCGTCTGGGCAAGCGGCTGCAGCAGCTGGTATCTCGATGATCGCGGCATTCCCGCCGCCTGGCCCTTCGCCTTCTCTCGCTTCCGCTCGGAGATGTCCAAACCGAATTTCGAGGACTTCAGGGTGGCGTAGTCGAGAACCGACTCTTTCCCCCTGGCTGCGAATCTTCGGGGAGGATCCCCTCGCCTCCAACTTCCCCATCAGTTTCTGCGGGAAATGGCCCCGAGGAATCTCGCGCAGCCGGATGCGCGGGAGATCGAATTACGTCGAGCAGATCGAGGCAGGCGGCGAGGCAGATGGTGATCTGAGACGGGGCGATCCGCGATTTCAGGGTCGACAGAATCCCGGCCAATCGCCCGCACCAGTGGGCGCGGGGCGGATCACGAAGCGAGAAGATCCAGCGAATTCCGCGGGAGCACCGAGGTGCCAGCAGAGAATGCCTCGGGGAGGATAGGGATCTTCAGGCGATCGACTCCAGGGCCGCGGCCAGGGCGCCGACCCTTTTGGCGAGGTAAGGGACGCGAAGGGTGAAGATCACCATGTCGACACCCGCCTCGAAGAGATGGGCCGCCTGCTCGGCAGCTTCAGCGGGATCCTGATCCACAGCAAAGGTGATCTGCACCGAGCACAGGATCTCCGATACGTCCCGACCCAGGGCATCACAATGCCCCATGAGTACCTCATGCTTGTGCCTGAAGACATCCGGGGGCGCGAATGGAAGATTCCAGTGCTGGGCAAATCGAGCGGCAACGCGAAGTGTTCTCTTTTCGCCACCGCCCCCGATGACAATCGGAGGGGCCGGTCTTTGGGGGCCCTTCGGTTCACAACGGGCCTCGCTCAAATCGAAGTACTTGCCCCTGAATGTCGTGGTCTCATTGCAGAGCAAGCTCGAGATGATCTCGACGGCTTCTTCGAATCGATCCATTCGCTGGCCCATGGGAAGAAGATCGATGCCGTAGGCCTCGGACTCCTCTTTATTCCAGCCCGCCCCCAGGCCCAATTCGAAACGACCGGCCGAAACGATGTCCAGGGAAGCGGCCATATTGGCCAGCACCGCAGGGTGGCGGTAGGGAGTTCCGTTCACCATGCAGCCCACTCGAATACGCGACGTCACCTGGGCGAGTGCCGAAAGCGTCACCCAGGACTCGAGACAGGGGCCATGGGTGTCGGCGACCAAGGGATAGAAATGATCGAAGTTCCAGGCCGATTCAAAGAGTTCGACTTCGTCGGCCGCTCGCCAGACGTCGAGCATCTCCGGCCAACTCGTGTGTTGAGGGGCAGTCTTGATGCCGAAACGCATACTCGCCTCCTTGGCGACCGGGGTTCATGAGTGGAAAATTCAACGGATTCCGAGTTCAGCCAACACGGATAATGAATCGAGATCGGCCAGGGCGGCCTCGCTACGGGCGAGAAAGGCCTCGGAGAATACACGCCTCGCCTCACTCTGCCCCTCCGGAAAAGTCACGATCTGACAGCAGGCCAGAACGCCATAGGCGGCGTGAATTCGGTGGCTTCTCCATGCGTCTTCGAATCCGATTGGAAACCCGCTGCCACTATTCCAGATTTCCAGATAGTGGCGCAAGAGCTCTGCCTCATTCGCCCTGCGATCCTCGGTCGACAGGGCCTGGCAGAGGAAGTAGCTGACATCGCGCAATGGCGTTCCCGAGCTGATGATCCCCCAGTCCAAGAAACCCGTGCGCTCGCCCGGCTCCGGGTCGGGATCGAAGAGATTTCCGATATGGGGATCGCCGTGGATCAGGGTCTTCGGCCCCTCCAACCAGAGAGCATGGAGGGCATCCGCAGCCCGGATGTAGAGGTCTGCCATCGCAGCAAAGTCCGCACTCAGGCGCTCCCGATGCTGATCGAGGGCGAGCTGGAGCATCGTCGAGCCATAGCTCGGCTGGTGAAGGGGAGGCGAGAGCCAGGGCGCCTCGCTGGCACGACGCTCGGATGAGGAGAAGCGGATGTGAAGAGCGGCGAGATCCTCGAGGGCAACCGCCGCGGCATCGGGTACCACGGTCGTCGTACCGTCGGAAATCCCGGCTCCCGTCGCCATCAGGTCTTCGAGCAGAAGTACGAACGCGCCGCTATTCGGATCGTGACGCGCCACGTAGGGAGTCGGAACGCGCACCGAAACATCCTGCGCCAATGATGCGTAGAACTGGGCTTCGCGCGACCCCATGCCGGTTGCTGCGATCGCCTCACGAGCGGACGAATCGCTCGGCAGAAGCTTGCAGAACATCGTCATGGGGCAAGTCGCACTTTCGTGATAATCGATGCGCAGCAGGCAATGGTGGTTCGTCAACTCGGCTCGCTCGACGACCTCGACTGCAGCCACGTGCACATCGGGGTCACGCGCGCTGAGGGCGCTGGTCAGCCAGACAGGATCAATCGCATCGGAACGATTGGGGATATACATCATCTTCCGAATAGCATAGCGTCCGGCTCCCATGGGGAGATCTCGCATCGGGCCGCATCGGATCGATGCCGGAGCCGGCGCCCTGGGCCGACAAGAATCGCTAACGAGGGCAAAGTCGGGGTGTCGCTCGTCTCGGATGATTCCTCCGAAAGCAGGGCTGCCGATCAGCCCGGAGATTTCCGAGGCGGGTATCGCTTCGAGCGCCTGAACCTTCCGATGGCCCGGACGATGTCGCCGAAGCGCAACACCAGCAGCGCCTGCGGGAGCATCCGACGCAGGAATGGCTTCCACTGGATCCCGAGGCAGTCCGCATGAACGACAGTGGCCGGCTGCAGCGCCTTCACCTCTTCGATCGAATCGGCTCCCTACGCGAGTTCGAGAAGGCTCAAAAGCATGAAACCTCGTCGGGAAGTGCCGAAATTTCCGCCGCTCCTACGCGTTCGGGCGCCGCCGAACGCCTTCAGTCACGGAAACACGAGCTGAAGGTCTGGGATATGATGCGAATCTCATCCCTCCCATCAGCCCCAGGAGTGTCTCGTGTCCTTCATCCAGATCAGCAAACCCCACCCCAAGATTACCCTCGTCACGATGAATCGCCCCGAAAGGATGAATGCGATGGCCTTCGACGTGATGATCCCATTGCGCGACGCCCTACGCGAAATCAGCTTCGACAATCAGACCCGGGTCGTCGTCCTGACCGGGGCGGGGGCGGGATTCAGTTCCGGAGCCGACCATAAAGATGACGGGATCGTGCCGCATATCGAGGGCCTGACGGTGCCCACGATCGCCCGCCGCGCCCTCAAGGTCCTGGACGATGTCGTACTTTCGATTCGCGACATGCATCAGCCCGTGATCGCCGCGATCAACGGGGCCGCGATCGGAGGTGGGCTCTGCCTGGCGACCGCATGCGATATTCGAATCGCCTCCAGCAACGCCTACTTCCGGGCCGCCGGAATCAACAACGGCCTCACGTCTGCGGAGTTGGGCCTCTCCTATCTCCTACCCCGCGCGATCGGCTCATCGCGCGCGTTCGAGATCATGCTCTCGGGCCGCGATATCAATGCCGAGGAGGCGGATCGAATCGGCCTGGTCTCCCAGGTCGTCGAGCCCGATGCACTCCTCGACGCCTGCTACACCCTCGCCGAACGCATCATCGGATTCAGCCATGTCGGCGTGGAACTCACGAAGCAGCTGCTCTGGTCCAGCCTCGACGCCGGAGGGCTTCACGCCCATATGAACCACGAGGGACAGGCCCAGCTCTATGTGCGTCTCACGACGGAGAATTTCGAAGAATCCGTTCGGGCGCGCTCGGAGGGACGCGCGCCGGTCTTTGAAGATCGGCGAGAATACGGATATAAACTCGAGCCGAAATGAGGCCTGCTGCGACCGGCACCCGCGTCTCTCCAACCCGCCCCTTCATGCCCGCCGCGATAGCCTGATTCGAGGGCCGGAGTATTGCAGGGGGATCGCAGTCCGCCCGGGCTGGCCGGAGACGAGGGCATGCGGGCGAACCAGCGCAGAAATCCTCCATACCCCGCGCAGCGCGGGATGCAGGATCCCGCCCGCAGGAGAAATTCATGTCGCGGCGGCGATCAGGGGGGAGAAGGGGCGTCTCCCCGATCGGCCGCCCGGATGTTGCGATACGAGGCGTAGAGCATCGTCACGGAGAGGAGCCCAAAGGGCAAATTGCCGAACTTGCCAGGAGGCGTGCGGCGATAGAACTCTTCCGGTAGCGGATGGATCGAGGCCACCAGCATGCGAAAACAGATCTCGACCAGCATCAGGACGAACATCAGGGGGATGAGATTCCGGTAGCGGAAAAGCACCACCAGATAGATCAGGAGAATGAGGGTCTGGTAGGCGCCGCCGAGCGAACTGAAGAGATAGATCACGACATTCGGATCGGGTTCTCCCGGAAAGACATGAATGGAGGCAATCGAGTTCACTCCGCTGTCGTCTTTCAGGAAATGAACCAGGCTTCGAAAGGTGATCGGAAGCAGCATCAGGCAGAATCCGTAGATCGGAAGCCTGCCTCCACGGAAATCGTTGCCCGCCAGCCTGGGGAAGACCATCTCCGCGATCGACATGAAGCACCTCCCTCTCCCAGAAGATCTCCTGGACAATATCGAGTCTCGGGACTATTCCCGATTCAATCCGATCTCGCTGGCTTCTTTCTTCCCTACCCGGCCCCTTCCCCGACCAGATTCCGCATCAGAAGTTGCAGTCGCGGGCGGAGATTCTCCGGAGCCGTATCGGGATGCGTGAGACATTCGAGTTCGAAGGCTCGGAAGACTCCCATCACCAGGCGCGCGGCCTCCATGGGACGTGGAGCGCCGGCGGCTTCGAGGGATGAAGCGAGGCTTCCGAGCAGGCCACTCTCCCAGGCCCGATATTCACGACCGAGTGTCTGATTGCGCGCCGCGTAGAGAATCAGTTCGTATTCCGCGATCAGGAGTTCCGGATCCAGGAACTCGCGCTGCTGAAAACGCACCAGGAAATCGATCAGCGAGTCCTGGCTCCAGCGAGCCAGACCCTCCATGGCCTTCGCCAATTCGGCAGCCATCCTTCCCATATAATGGCGGAAGGCCTCGAGCACGATCTCGTCCCGGGAAGCGAAGTGATAGGTGGTGGTGCCCCGGGAAACCCCGGCTTCCGCGGCCACGCGGCGATGCGTAACCGCCTCGACCCCCCCCGAAGCGATCACGCGCAGGGTGGCCTCGAGGATCGAGCGCCGCCGCTTCTCGCCCCTGGGCAGGGTCGGAGACGGATCCTGGGCGGCTTCCGAAATTTGCATTGGAACAATCGTACGATATCTTAGGACATATGTCATGTTCAGGGCATCTGGATCTCAAGCGTTAGGCTTCTTTGACGATCCGGCGAACCCGATGAAAGAGGAATCCCCCATGAAACTCGAAGCCCTCGACCGCGCCCATCTGATCCATCCGATTACCGAGTTCCGAAGCCATGAGGAGAAGGGGCCGACCATCGTGACCGGTGGCGAAGGCATCCGGATCCGCACCGCCGATGGTGAGACCCTGATCGATGGCTGCTCGGGGCTCTGGAATATCAATATCGGACACGGCCGCAGCGAAATCGCGGATGCCGTTGCAAAACAGATGAAGGAGGTCGCCTACTACCCGGGCTTCTGGGAATTTTCCACCGAGCCCGCGATCACCCTGGCCGAGCGTCTCGCGAAGCTGATGCCTGCGGAATCCGGGCTCGACCGCTTCCTCTTCACCACGGGCGGCTCGGACGCAAACGAGACGAACTTTCGCATCGCTCATCTCTATCACGCCGCACGCGGTGAACCGGGCCGACGCAAGATCCTCTCGCGCGCCCACGCCTACCATGGGACCACGCGATGGGCTGCCAGTGCAACGCGTCTGCCCGCCTATCATATCTTCGCCGAGCCCGACCCCCTCTACGTCGAGGTTCCCGCACCCTATTGTTATCGCTGCGAACTCGACAAGGAGTGCCCCAGCTGCGATCTGGCCTGCGTGGACTCGCTCGAGGAGACCATTCAAAGGGAGGGCGCCGAAACCATCGCGGCGATCATCGCGGAACCGGTTCTCGGCACGGGCGGAATCATCCCACCCCCCGACGGCTACTTTCAGAAAGTCCGCGAGACCTGCGACAGACACGGAATCCTGCTGATCCTCGATGAGGTGATTACGGGCTTCGGACGCACGGGTCGCTGGTTCGGAATGGAGACCTACGACGTTCGCCCCGACCTCGCGAGCTTTGCCAAGGGCATCACCAGCGGATATCAGCCCCTCGGCGCGGTCGGCCTCTCGCAGAGCGTCTACGAGAACATCCGCGACCGCTCGCCCCGGGGCCTGCCCTTCATGGTCGGCCTCACCTACAACAACCACGCGGCCTCCTGTGCGGCGGCCCATGCCAACCTCGATATCGTTGAGCGCGAGGGACTCGTCGACAATAGCGCCCAGGTGGGCTCCTATCTGCTCGAGCAGTTGCACAATGCTTTCGACGACCATCCCTTCACGGGCGAAATTCGAGGCGTCGGCTTGATGACGGGGATCGAGTGGGCGCGGCCCGGAGACAAGAAGCCCGTCGGCCCGAAACCGATGGCCTATCCCGCCGCGATCTGCTCCGAGGCCCGCCGCCGCGGACTGATCGTCCGAACGCTTTGGGAGACAATCGGCGTCTCACCTCCCCTCTGCAGCACGCGAGAGGATATCGATGAGATCGTGGGAATCCTGGTGGAATCGGTCAAAGCCGTAGCGACCTGAGAGCGTCGCCGCAATATCTCGCTCCTGGCCCCTGAACACTCCGGCGACGCCAGAAACAGAACGATTGGCGGATGGGGGAGAAAACTATGTTCAGCGACGCGATCAGTGCCGAGAACTGGGGAGGCGCACCGCAGAATCGCTGGAGCTTCCAGCACGTGCAATCTCTATTTCCGACCACGAGAATCCGCAGGGGGATCGGAAAGATATCTGAACTCCCGGTAGAGCATCGGGAACTCGACGATCTCCTCTACGATGGGAGCGATGGGCAGCCCCATACGATTCGGAAGATGTTGAACGATACCTATACGGACGCCTTCCTCGTCCTGAAGAATGGCGAGATCCTGATCGAAGAGTACGCAAATGGCATGGGGATGGACAGCCATCACCTGCTCAATTCCGTGACGAAATCCTTCGTCGGAATGCTCACGGGCATTCTCGTCGCAGAAGACGTCATCGACCCCCGCGAGCGGGTCGCGGCCTACATCCCGGATTTCGAGCGAACCGCTTTTCGGGAGACCCCCCTGCAGAATGCGCTGGATATGACCGCGGGCGTCATGTACGACGAGGATTATTCCGACCCACAGGCGGATTTCTGGCTGGAAGCAGCCGTCGTGGGTTGGCGACCCGACCTGGTGCACGACCAGTCGGCGACCACTCTCTTCGATTTCGCGCACTCGCTGACGAAAAATGACCAGTCGGAAGGGGAGCATTTTCATTATCGCAGCGTGCTGACAAACATCGTCGCCATGGTGATCGAGCGCGCGACGAAACGAAAGCTGCAGGATCTGCTCGAAGAGAAGATCTGGCAGAAACTCGGGCCCGAGCAGGATGCCTCCATCGTCGTAGATCCCGTGGGCTTCCCCTACGTGGGGGCCGGAATGAGCGCTTGCGCCAGGGATCTGGCGCGCTTTGGCCAGATGCTGCTGCAGGGGGGCCATTATAACGATTGCCAGATCGTGCCCCGGGAATGGATTCAAGATACTCGCGAGGGAAATGACGAACTGCGGCGACTCTTCGCGCTCTCGGAATATGCTGCGGTGCGGCCTGGGGGGCACTATCGCAACCAGGTCTGGGCCGATGCGACGCGAGGCGTGATGCTCTGTATCGGTATTCACGGCCAGACCATTCACGTCGATCCGAGTACCGGAGTCGTCATCGTCAAACTCTCCAGCCATCCGGAACCCCTCGACATCGCTCTTTTTGGAGACACCTTTCTCGCCCTCGAGGCCCTCTCTTCGAAATTATGATGCCCCTCCCCGCTGACATCGGGGATAGAGGGGATGGAGGGGGAAGTTTGGAAGAGGCTGAACTCGGCCCGGGAGATCCAGCCGCCAATACCTCCGCATCCCGCCGTCCGGGCCCCGCGCCCAGAAAGCCTGGCGACCCGAGTCCCATGGGTCCGGGGGCCGCAATCGATGGAATCCGATCGAAAGGCGGAGATCGGCGACGAGAAAGTATCCGTCATGCATTCTGAGACACGGGCCTGCCCGTGGTTCTTCAGGCCCCCCGAGAGCTACAATGTGATTCGGCTTCGTAAAGGGAGACTCGCACCCGATGACTTCAGAGAATCTCGTTCAGCAGCGGCAGCGCGCCATGGGAGCCGCTCCGCTCTTCTACACCAGGCCCCTGCATCTCGTGCGAGGCGAGGGCGTCTGGCTCTACGACGACGCCGGCAGACAATATATGGACTGCTACAACAATGTACCCTGCGTCGGGCACTGCCATCCGCACATCGTAGAGGCGATGGCGAAACAAGCCGCCATATTGAATACCCATAGTCGATATCTCAGCCAGGTGGTCATCGACTATTCCGAGCGCCTGATGGCATTGCACGCAGAACCGCTTTCCGTACTGCAGATGGGTTGTAGCGGCACGGAGGCCATCGAGGTGGCCCTCAAGATGGCGCGCCTCTACACGGGTGGTCAGGGCATCCTCTGCAGCAATGCCACTTACCATGGCAATAGCCAAGAGGTCTTTCGCATGTCGGCCGGCCCATTCGAGCCGGACTACAGACGAGTCCGATTTCCGCAAACCTACCGCCCCATCCGGGAGAGAGCGAGCGAGACCGAACTCTGCGAGTTGTACCTGGAAGAGATCCAGGCCGGCATCGACGCCTTCGCGGCCAAGAATATCAAGCTCGCCGGCATGCTCTTCTGTTCGATCTTCGCCAACGAGGGCCTGCCGAATGTACCGAGGGGCTTCATGGCAAGAGCCGCCGACCGGGTCCGGGAGGCCGGTGGCGTGGTGATTTTCGACGAAGTACAGGCGGGCTTCTGTCGGACGGGGCGCTGGTGGGGCTACCAGGTGATGGACTGCGTGCCCGATATCGTCGCAATGGGCAAGCCAATGGGAGCGGGCTACCCCCTCAGCGGAGCGGGTACGAGACCCGAAATCGCCGCTGCATTTCACAGCGGCAGCTTCTATTTCAATACGACGGCAGCGACACCTCTTCAGGCCGCCGTGGGCTCTGCGGTGCTGGATGTCATCGAGCAGGAGAATGTGCTCGACAATGTGAATGCCGTGGGGGCCTACCTCAAGCAGGAGATCTCGAAACTCGCGGATCGATACGATGCCGTGGGCGATGTACGCGGGCACGGGCTCTTCATCGGCATCGAGTGGATAACGGAGGGGGAAAGCCGAGAGCCGGACGGCAGGGGTGCCGTCGACTTCGTGGAGCGCATGAAGGAAAAAGGCTTTCTGATCTCCAATGCCGGCCAGCATCGGAATGTCCTGAAGATTCGTCCCCCGCTCATTTTCGAACGAAAGCATGCAGAGCAGTTGCTGGCAGCACTGCGAGAAACCATGGACGAAATCCATGGCTGATCCCGGCGTCGATGGGGAATCCCTTATCCGCCTGGCACGAGATGCATTGGCCGAATGGAATCTCGACGGGGCCCGGCTCTGGCCCCACTCCCATAGGGAGAATGCCGTATTTCGCGTCGAAGATGTCGATGGTGGAATCTACGCCCTCCGAATTCACCGCGACGGATACCATGACCTGAAGGCCCTCGAGTCGGAGCAGCGCTGGTGCCAGGATCTGGCGGCGACCGGTCTATCCATACCCACGAGCTTGAAGACTCGCGATGGTCGCGCATATGCCACGCTTTCCCTGCCCGATTCCGATCAATCCCGCCACGTGGGCCTGGTCGAGTGGATCCCGGGCTCCACCCTGGCCGAATTGCTGGATGCGAATCCCGAGGCGGCTGAAGTATCCACGATCTACCAGGGCCTGGGACGGCTGATCGCGGACTTTCACCTGGCCAGCATCCGCTGGAGAGCGCCGGCCGGCTTCAAGCGCCATGCCTGGGATGCCCAGGGCCTGCTGGGAGAAGAGCCCTTCTGGGGCCGCTTCTGGGAAATCGATGCGGCGTCGGATGATCAGCGTGCCGAATTGCTCTCGATTCGAAACAAGTTGCTGAAACTGCTGTCGCAATTTGGCAAGGACCGAAATGTCTACGGCATGATTCACGCCGATATGAATATGGAGAACGTGCTGCGCGCAGGGGATCGGATATTCGTCATCGATTTCGATGATGCCGGATTCGGCTGGCATGCCTTTGACCTGGCGGTAGCCGTATGGGATCGCATCGAAGGACCGGATGAACGCAGTCAATTCGAGCTCGCATACGACGCGCTGATCGAGGGCTATCGAAGTCGACGACCCGATTGCGATGAGATCGTGGAGAGAGTGCCGCTATTCGTGTTGATGCGGACGCTGATGCTCCTCGGCTGGATCCAGGATCGGCCGGAAACCGGCCGTGGCGCGCTGATCCCCTATCTCCTCGAACTTGCCCTCGCACAAATACGGGAACTCGATCTGGCCGACCGAGACGAGTCCGACTTCGAATAGGCCATGGGGATCGCCGCTGCGCGGCGAGAAGGATTCCCTCGCGAGAAAGGATCCGCATCGGCCGAGCGTGATCCATCCTCCTCGGCGGAGTCGCGAATCGGCACACGCCATCGAGGCGTTGAATGCTCTGCCAGCCAGACGCGCCGATCGGGATCGCCTCAAGCCACCGGGCAGCGAGTGCCGGGCAGAGCCGAGGGGCCGCTGGCGCCGTCTTCATCGATCCCGATCGAGGGGGCTCAGTGCAGGATGCCGATCCGCTTCTCGTCTCCCGAGAGAGGCACGCTCAGAAAACTCGTAACCCCCGAGATGCCACTCGTTTCTCGCGCGGCCAGGGCGGCATCTTGAATCTTGCCCGTAGAGCTGAGTACACCGATCAATACGGCGTGACTGCCCAATACCTCGACAGCGATATTCGCCTTGTCGCCCCCCATGGCGACGCGCAGGGAAGCCATTACCCTGGCCTTGAGTTCGACTTCCGCCGTCGCGCTCGGCGCCTCGTCGCCAGTCGGCTTCGCGGGCAGGTAGATGGCCAGGGAGACGAGCCCGGCCACCCCCCGTGCAACTTCTTCCAGCCGACTCCTCTCGGCGTCATCCGCGACCCAGCCCACGAGATAGCCGTGCCCGCCGGCCACATAGGATTTCACCGATAGCGCCGACCCGGGCTCGGCCACCAGCAGGACGCGCCTCAGATTCGCCTTCAAGCGCTTGTCGGATACGAAGGCCAATGCACTCTGGGGACTGCGCACAGCCTGAAGGAGCAGCCGATAGGGGGTGAAAGCCTGAGAGGGCTGGGCGATCAGGGCGAGCGCAATGCCGACGGCGGCCGCTGCAACGAATGGGAATCCGGAGGGCAAGAAGAGACGAGTCATTGCGGGGGTCTCCTGGCTCGGGGAAAGAGGCCGAAGTGTAGAAGCTCCCGCTGGCAAGAACGACTGCATCTTCCCATGCCCCCCGCGCGCTTCAGCGGGGCTGGGCGCCGACGGGCGCCTCGAGCGCACCGGTGACAAAATCGAGGATGGCAGCGAGCTGGGCGTCGAGATCGGCCCCTGCTCCCTCGGGAGCCCTCGCGATGCCGGCCAGCATGGCCCGATTGGCCAGCTCGAAGCGCAGCCGGATCACATCGGTGGGCAGTTCCGGCAGGGCCCGTTCGAGCAGGGGCATCAGGCGCTCGACGCCGCTCGGCCAGCGCGAAACCACGAAGTCCGGGTCGATGCTGCCGTCGTGCTCCAATCGGTGGATCATGCGCACGTAGCGCAGGCCCGGATCACCCGCTTCGGCGATCAATTCGCAGAGGGGGAGAATCACGGTGGCCAGCACATCCCGCACCCCGGGCGGGCCGGGGGCCCTCTCGAGGGTGTCGAGCAATTCGCTGCGACGCTCCATCAGACCCGGCATGCGACGCTCCAGGAGCGCTTCGAGAAGCGCCCGCTGGCTGCCGAAATGATAGTGGAGGGCCGCCGCCGACAAGCCGGCCCGGGCGTTGATCGTGCGCAGCGAGACCCCGGCCACGCCATGGGCCGCGAATAGGGTCTCCGCACTGTCGAGCAATCTTTCCCGGGCAGAGGAGCGCGGCATCGGGAGAATCGTAGCTTATCATTTGATTGAATCAATTGATAAGCTACGATGAATCCCCCGAATCCTTGAAGAAGTGGAGAAATCAGGAGATCCCCGATGCGACTTTCCCCTCTTTCGATTTCCATCGCCCTGGCGGCCCTCTGGCTCGCCCCCGGGATCACCGCCGGACAGACCGCCGAGCGGCCGAACGTGGTGATCTTTCTGGCCGACGATCTCGGCTGGGCCGACGTGGGCTACCACGGCGAGGAGGTGATCGAGACGCCCTCGATCGATCGGCTGGCCGCCGAGGGACTGCGACTCGAGCGCTTCTACAGCACGCCGATCTGCTCCCCCACGCGGGCGGCACTGATGACCGGACGCGATCCCATGCGGCTCGGCGTCGCCTACGGGGTGATCATGCCCTGGCATAGCAACGGCATCCATCCCGACGAATTATTCATCTCGGAGGCCTTCCGCCGGGTGGGTTATCAGACCGCCCTGGTGGGCAAATGGCATCTCGGGCACGCCCAGGAAACCTATCATCCGAACCGCCGCGGGTTTGAGCATTTCTACGGCCATCTGCATACGGAGGTCGGCTACTTCCCGCCCTTCGCCGCCCAGAGTGGACGTGATTTCCAGCGCAACGGCGAATCGATCGATGACGCCGGCTACGAAACCTTCCTGCTCGGCCGCGAGGGGGCCCGCTGGATCCGGGAACGCGACAAGCAGAGGCCATTCTTCCTCTACATGCCCTTTATCGCGCCCCATACTCCCCTCGAGGCGCCCGAAGACCTGCTGCGGAAATACGCGGACATGGAAGACGATCGCAAGCCGGCGCGCAGCGCGCAGACGGACGACTCGCGCCTCATCAGCCGCCTGATGCTCCAGCAGAGCGCCCGCCCCGTCTACGCCGCTGTCGTCGACGCCATGGACCAGGCCGTCGGCATGGTATTGGCGGCCCTCGACGAGGAGGGAATCGCCGACAATACCCTGGTGCTCTTCTTCAGCGACAACGGTGGCGCGGCCTATGCCACGGGAGGCGCCGATAACGTGCCCCTGCGCGGCGGAAAGGGCGATACCTTCGAGGGCGGCATCCGCGTGGTCTCGGTCATGCGCTGGCCGGCAGAACTCGAGGCCGGCTCGCTCAACACCAGCATTCTCTCCGCCATGGATGTCTTCCCCACGCTGGCTGCCGCCGCCCGCGTCCCCATCGAGACGCGCTTCGAACTGAACGGACGCAACGTCTGGCCCGCCCTTTCCGAGGGACGCCGTGCCCCGAGAGAGGACTACCTCTTCTTCGCGTCGGAGACACCCATCCGCGGACACTTCAACACGACGGCATTCAACGACGAGTGGAAGCTGGTCCAGGAGATCGACCAGGGCCTGCTCGGAGCCGACGTCGCGACGCACCTCTTCCGTATCGCGGTAGACCCCAACGAGCATCACAATCTGGCGGCGACCCACCCCGGCGTCGTCGCGGAGATGTCCGAGGCAATTCTGGCCTGGCGAAATCTCTATCCCGTCTCGGGCACCCGCCATGAACTCGTACCCCCGCCGGGCTGGCGCGCGCCCCTCGATTGGGTGAACTACCCGAGGGCCATCGAGGATCTCCAGGACACGCCGGCCGTGGGCATGCCCCCCGCCTTTGCATTGCCGATACTCGACTACCAGCATGGAGAGGCCGGTCGCCTGATCTACGACTGTGAGCCCTATAGCCTGCTCGGCGGGGGACTCTGTCGATGAAGCCAGGCTGCATCGGATCGAAGGCGATACGCACAGTCGCGAACCCGATCCCGGCGCGCGCGATGGGAATCGCCGGGGATAGCCCGATGAGTACCCCACATGGCCGGGCCGAATTCAGACTGGAGGGGCGGGAACTGGGAGGAGTTGCCCCTTGCCTCCCCGGATGCAGCGCGATGGATGGAGCATATACTCGGTCGGAGAGATAGAAGGAGATCCTGCCATGAGCGAAAACCCATCCTATGATCCCTTTGGCCGCGGCCCCCACCCGGTGGGGGTCCGCTCCCTGGAATGCAAGGATGAAGCCCGGGAGAGAACGCTGCCGCTGGAAGTCTGGTACCCCGCCACCTCCGCCCATCGCGGCCAGGATCTCGACCCCGAGCACCAGGACAGCTTCCAAACCCTTCCCATGGCGCCCCCCAGCCGACAGGCCGCCGTGCGTGACGCCGAATCCCTCGACGGTGAATGGCCCATGGTCGTCTTTTCCCATGGCTTCGGGGGCGAGCGGCGCCAGACCACGCACCTCTGCACACACCTGGCGAGCCACGGCTACGTCGTGGCTTCGATGGACCACGTCGGCAATACCTCGAGCGATATGATGACCCAGATGATGGCCGCCCAGGCCGGGGGAGAAATGCCGAACCCCCTCGAAACCGTCCGGGACTTTGCGCATGATCGCCCGCTGGATGCGAGCTTCGTGATCGACCGGATGCTGGCCGGCGACGCCGGCGTGCGCATCGACCCGGAAAGAATCGGCATGACGGGCCATAGTTTCGGCGGCTGGACGACGCTCCAGACCAGCGGGAGGGATCCGCGTATTCGCGCGGCCCTGCCCCTGGCGCCCGCGGGTGGGCGAGCGGCCGTGGCGACATCCGAGGATGGCAGCGACTTCTTCGAGAGGGAACTCGACCTCGGCTGGGAGCGAGAGGTTCCCACGCTCTTCCTGGTGGCCGACAACGACTCCATACTACCGCTCGCTGGCATGCGGGAACTCATCGAACGCACGCCCGAGCCCAAGCGCGCCCTCGTGCTCCGCAACTCGGACCATTTCCACTTCTGCGATGGGGTGGAGCAGGTCCACGATCTCTTCAAGCAGATGGGCGCCCTGGTCCTGGGAGCCGGAGAGCGGGCCGACGACCCGCAGACCCAGGCCCTCTACGCGAATATGAAGCCGAGTGCGGAACTCTGCCCCGGAGAGCATGCCGTGGCGTGGATCCAGGGGCTGGGACTCGCCCATATGGACGCGCATATCCGCGGGGATGCCGTCGCCGCGGCCTTTCTGGACCGCGACCTCATCGCACTCATGCGGGAGCGCGGCATCGAGGTCGATCTCATCGGATGAGGCGCGGGCCTCTCGCCCGCGCCTTCCTTCGACACACTCCCGAGAATCTCGGGGGGGGGCTCCGATCTCGTCAGGAACCGGGGCC
The DNA here is from genome assembly GCA_964435795.1 of uncultured Spirochaetaceae bacterium. Lineage (GTDB taxonomy): Bacteria > Myxococcota_A > UBA9160 > UBA9160 > UBA4427 > JAZXM01. Next base: position 12,027 of record CAYTAT010000027.1, on the reverse strand, counting down.
CTTGTCGAAAGTGGGGATCCCCTCCGGAACGGCGTGGAAGGGCTGGCTATCGCAGAGATAGATCGCCATCTGCGCTTCGCCGAAATCGCCCGGATCGTCGAGGGTTCCGACCTTGAGCAGAACCGCCGGCATCCCGGGCACTCGGGAGAGCAGATGGGTCCCGCAGTCGGAGCAGAATTCGCGGGTGACCGGAGCTTCGAGATCCGTGCGCTGGAAACTCTTTGCGCTGCCCTTCGTATATCCGAAGGATCCGTCGGGCATGCCCATCGTCACATTCGGCGAACCGCCGGAGATGTACTGGCACTCGCGGCAATAGCATTGGCCCTTGAAGATGGCGTCGCCCTTCGCTTCATAACGGACGGCACCGCAATAGCAACCACCTGAAAGATCCATCGGGACTCCTGGGATTTTCTTTTTTCGGGGGGGGGAGAGAGAGGCTCAAGACAATCTCAAGGCATTCAAGTCTACATCGGAAAGCGAACTCGCGAACCCGGAGATCCGCCGCGACGTTTTCCGGCGGTCGACGCGACGATGGCTGCTATGGTGCATCGAATCCCGATCTTCGATGCACTTCGCGGCCGCCTCCCGCGAAGCCGACGGGCGCTCGCGGCGAATCGGATGTCGGAAGGATGCGAGCGGGGCACGCAGAGCCGAATGGAGATCGACTGAGAATGGGAATCTACGTCTATATCGGGCGCGACGGGGAACGCGGACTCGAATTGCGCAAAACCGTGCGAGACCGGCACATCGAGGCGATCGAAAAACTCGACGCCCAGGGACGGATCGTCTTTGCCGGCCCCCTACGCGACGACACCGGCTCACCCTGTGGCAGCGTGATCATCCTGGAAGCCGAGGACCTGGCGGCGGCCCGGGCCATCGCCGAAAGCGATCCGTACCTCGTCGAGGGCGTCTTCGAAAGCGTCGACGTCCACGAGAGCCTGGCGGTCTTCCCCAGGCAGAGAACCTCCCCGGGCGCAGAATAAAGGCCCTCTTTCGGCCCTCAATCCCCCCAGCGCGACGTGATCTCGATTTCGATCTCGGGGTGGAGGCTCTGCTTCACCGGGCAGGTCTCCGCAGCCTTCAGCAACGGGCCTCGCGAAGACTCGGGGAGCCCGGGGGCGAAGTCGAGTTCTACCTTCAAGCGACCGATTCGGCGCACGGGATCCTCGATCATATGCTTCTCGACCCGGGCGCGGCTGCCCTCGAGGGCCCAGGCGTGGCGGTCGGCCAGGATGCCCATGACCGTCAACATGCAGGTCCCCAATCCCGCGGCCACCAGATCCGTGGGTGAGAAGCGCTCGCCCCGGCCGTGATTGTCCAAGGGGGCGTCGGTTTCGATTCTGGCCCCGGACGGGCCGTGGCTACAGCGGCTATGCAATCCGCCCTCGTATGCGATGCTGATCTCGACCATCCCCGCTCCCGCCTCCCCGGGCCAATGAGCCCGTCACATGAATCAGGCCAGACCATCCCGCAGCGGGGCCGCTTCTGCTACGGGTGTGCGCGCCTTTCATGGAGGCCCCCATGGACGCCCGCGCCGCCCATCCCCCGCGCCACGAAAATCCCTTCCGCGAGGATGCCCTGCGCGGGGCGTTGGCGCGCTTTGGCCATGGCGACTTCCGGCCGGGACAGCGGGAGGCCATCGAGCGTCTGCTGAACGACGGCCGGCTCCTGCTCGTCGCGCCCACCGGGGGCGGAAAGAGCCTGACCTACCAGTTGCCCGCCCTCCTGCTCGAGGGCACCACCCTCGTGATCTCGCCCCTGATCTCCCTGATGCGGGATCAGGTCGCGGCCCTCGGCGAACTCGGCATTCCCGCCACCTTCCTGGCCTCCACCCTCGATCCCGGGGAAATCGGGATTCGCCAGCGGGAAATCGCCCAGGGACTGCACAAACTCGTCTACGTGGCCCCCGAACGCTTTGCGAGCCCCGGATTCCATTCCCTGCTGCGCGACTTCGATTGCCCGCTGGTGGCGATCGACGAAGCCCATTGCATCAGCGAATGGGGACACGATTTCCGACCCGAATACCTGCGGATCGGGCGCCTGCTGGCGGAGTTTCCGGCGGCCCGGATCCTGGCCTGTACGGCCACTGCCACCCCCTTCGTGCGCGACGAAATTCTCGACAGACTCGACCTCGCCCGCGACACCCCGCAATTGATCCACGGCTTCGCGAGACCGAATCTCGCCCTGCGGATTCGCGAAGTCGAGTCCAAAGCCGAGCGCACGCGCTGGGTGGACGACGTGCTGGCCGAGGCCCTGAACGCCCCGGGCGCGGGCAGGGGCTGCGCGATCCTCTACGCCCCCACGCGCCGCATCAGCGAGGAGGAGGCGGCACGACTGGCCGCCCTGGGCTGGCGGGTGGGCTGCTACCACGCGGGTCTGGGTCCCGAGGAGCGAGAGGAGGCGCATCGCAGCTTCAGCGAGAGAGAACTCGAACTCGTGGTCGCCACCAACGCCTTCGGAATGGGCATCGACCGCCCGGACGTGCGGGCGGTGATCCACCTGGCGCCGCCGGGCTCCATCGAGGCCTACTACCAGGAAGTCGGTCGCGCGGGACGGGACGGCGAGGACGCCATCGGCCTGATGCTCCTCTCACCGGGCGATCTGCCCCGACGCCGACACCTGATCGAAAGCGATACCAGCGGCCCACCCCCCGGCCCCGAAACCGTCCAGCATCAATGGGGACTCTTCCTGGAATTGATGCGCCTCGCCGAGGGGGAAAGCTGCCACCACGACGCGATCCTGCGCTATTTCGGCGACGAGGAGGAGACCCTCTCCGGCTGCGGGCGCTGCAATGTCTGCCTGCGCGCGGCCGCCGGAGGGCCGGACCAGCAGGACTTCGACCCCGACCAGGTCGCCCTCATCGTGCGCAAGGCACTCTCCGGGGTGGCGAGGGTTCACGGCCAATACGGGCTCAGCGCCGCCGTCGCCCTGCTGAGGGGTGTGAACGACCCGCGCCTGGAACGCCGACAGCTGGATCGAACCTCGACCTTTGGCGTGCTCTCGGATTTTCCCGAGATCTGGCTGACGCGTTTGCTACGCCGCTGCATCACCCGGGGCTGGGTGGATTTCTTCGGCGGGGATCGCCCCGTCGTCGCCCTCACCCAGGAAGGCATCGAGGCCATGCGGGGCGAGCGAATGATTCGCCTGCCGTTACCCCCGCGAAGCATTCCGGGACTCAAAGAGGCGAAGCGGCCCGCAGCGGCCGCCGGCAACGGCGCCATTGCGGCCGAAGACCTCGACATCAATCAGCAGCGCCTCTTCGAAGCCCTGCGAAGCCATCGCCTGGACGTCGCGCGGGAGCAGGGGGTCCCCCCCTATATCGTCGCCAGCGACCGCAGCCTGCGAGAAATCGCCCTGCTCCGCCCCAAGGATCTCGAATCCCTGCAGGGCGCCAGCGGCATCGGTCCCCTCAAAGCCGAACGCTATGGCGAGGGCCTGCTCGCCGTCGTCCGGGAATGCCCCTAGCTCGCCGGACCGCCACACCCCATCGCTGAGGAGAAATCGCTCTTGGCCATCCCCTGGGAGGAGATCGATCGCGCGCAAAGCGAGGAGGGAGTTCTCGGCTTGCGCCGCCGGGGCGAGGATTTCCTGATCACCCTCGATGGCCGCATCCTCATGAACAGCCATCAGAACCGCTCGGAGTTGGCCCTGGCGGAACTGGCCTGTCGGGCCCTCGACGGCGAATCGACTCGACCGCGCCTTCTCCTCGGCGGGCTCGGCATGGGGTGCACCCTGCGCGCCGCCCTGGACGCCCTGCCCCCGACGGCTCGCATCGTCGTCAGCGAACTCAATCCCCGCATGCTCGAATGGTGCCGGGGCCCCCTCGCGGGAATCAACCGCGAGGCCCTCACAGACCCACGGGTGGAAATTCACCTGGAAGACGTCGCCGAGGCCATCCGGCGCGGGGCCGACTCCGGGGGGAAGGATGTCTATGACGCGATCCTGCTGGATCTCTACGAGGGCCCCCACGCGGGAACGCACGCCGAGGACGACCCCTTCTATGGCCGTGGAGCCCTCGCCCGCTCCCGGGACGCACTCCGCGCGGGCGGGCTGCTCGCCATCTGGACCGAGGCCCCGGACGCCGCCTTCTCGCGCCGCCTCGAGGCGAGCGGCTTCGAGGTGGAAGTGCGGCGCCCGGGACGCGGTGGCCTGCGCCACGCGGTCTACCTCGCCCGGCGCCGACCCCGAAACGCCCCGCCTTGACTCGGGACGGGATCTCCTGTCCCCTGTCTGAAGGATGGGAAGAATCCGCATGGGGAATCGGCGCATGGATGCGAAGGGCTGGGGGCGGCGGCTGGCGAAGATCGGCCCGGTGCTGGTCGCCGGGTTGCTGGCCTGCGCGACCTCCCCCCTCGGACGCAGCCAGCTCAAACTCTTCCCCGACGAGCAGCTCTCCTCGATGGGACTCGATTCCTTTCAGCAACTCGAGCGGGACAAGAGCGTCAGCGAGCGCCCGGAGGAGAGTGCGTACGTTCAATGCATCGCCGATGCGCTGATCGCCGAGTTGGCGCCGAATTGGCGCACGGGCTGGAAGGTGGTGGTCTTCGAAGAGGAGAGCGCCAACGCCTTCGCGGTGCCGGGTCGACGCATTGGCGTGCATAGCGGCATGCTCGCGGTCGCCGAATCCCCGGATCAACTCGCGGCCGTAGTGGGCCACGAACTCAGCCACGTGCTGGCGAGCCATAGCAACGAGAGGCTCTCCCAGATGCTGGCCACCCAGGCCGGGCTGCTGGCCGCCTCGGCAATGACCGACACCGAGAGCGAAAGCGGCCGAGCCACCGTGGCGGCCCTCGGCCTCGGCGCCCAATTCGGAGTCCTGCTGCCCTTCAGTCGCAGCCACGAAAAAGAGGCGGATCTGATGGGCCTGGACCTGATGGCCCGGGCGGGCTTCGACCCCGGCCAGAGCGCCGAACTCTGGCGCAACATGGCCGAGAAGAGCGGGGGACAGCCCCCCGAATGGATGTCGAGTCATCCCTCCCACGAGAGCCGAATTCGCGACCTCCAGGCCCGCATGGATCACGCCGAGTCGCTGGCGGCAAGCGCCCGCGACGCCGGCAAGCGGCCCGCTTGCAAGCCGCCCCCGCCGCGCCCGAAAAAGGCGAAGAAGCAGCTGAAATAGCCGGGCCGGCCCCGGCGCCGAGGCCGCGCGCGGCCGGTCCCAGCTGCTGCGGGCCTCCCGAATCGATCCCCTACCCCCCTCCCCGATGCCCCCCGGCCGGGACCAAAAACCCGCTCCGGTTTACAGAAACGATACGTATCGTTACTTTATGGGGCACGGGAAAATCGGCTGCCCGGAACCCTTCCGGAGCCGTGGGGGCGGTCCCGGGTCGACCGGAATACCCTGGCTGAAGCCGCCCGAGCCGATCACAATGGCCAGGGGGACATCGATCCCCACGCCGACCCATTCCCGACGACCCGTCGGGGCACGCGCCACCCACCAGTGAGGAGAAAGAGTGGACAAACGCACCACCGAACGCGAAGTCGTGGCCGAATTGCGCAACGGCATGACGATCGGGATCGGGGGCTGGGGCTCGCGCCGAAAGCCCATGAGCCTGGTTCGCGAAATCCTGCGCTCGGATCTCGAGGATCTTACGGTGGTCACCTACGGGGGGCCCGACGTCGGTCTGCTCTGCAAATACGGCAAGGTCTCCAAGCTGATCTACGGCTTCGTCTCCCTGGATTCGATCCCCCTCGAACCCCATTTCCGCCAGGCCCGCCAGGCGGGCCTCTTCCGGGCCGCGGAACTCGACGAGGGAATGCTTCAATGGGGGCTGCGCGCCGCGGCCCATCGCCTGCCCTTTCTCCCCACCCGGGCGGGACTCGGATCGGACGTGGAAGCCATCAATCCGGAACTGCGCAGGGTGCGCTCGCCCTACGACGACGGTGAGGAATTGATCGCGATGCCGGCCCTCGAACTCGACGTGGCCCTGATCCATATGAGCCGGGCCGACCGCCTCGGCAACGGCCAATTCCTGGGCCCGGATCCCTATTTCGACGACCTCTTCTGCCACGCCGCCAAGCGGCGCTTCATGAGCTGCGAGAAGATCGTGGCCAGCAATGATTTCCAGAAAGAGGGCTCCGTTCATACGGTATCCATCAACCGCCTGATGATCGACGGCGTGATCGAGGCCCCGGGCGGTGCCCATTTCACGGAATGCCCGCCGGATTATGGGCGCGACGAGGAATTCCAGCGCGAGTATGCGGCCACCGCGCGAGATCCCGAGGCCTGGGAGAAATTCAGGCAGCGCTATCTCGACGTAGAGACCGAAGCCGAATACCAGGAGGCCGTGAAGAAACGATGAGCGACGCGACCCGCGCCGAAATCTGTGCCGTTGCCATCGCGGAATGCTTCCGCGGCGACGGTGAGACCCTGATGAGCGCTTTCGGGATGACCCCGACCGTGGGGGGCAGACTCGCCAAGCTGACCTTCGCACCCGATCTCTTCATGACCGATGGCGTCGCCACGGGGCTGGAGAGCGTGCCCCCGGTGAGCGGCCCAGGGAGCGGAGAAGTCGTCAAGAGCGCCTGGATGCCCTTCCGACTCTTCTTCGACAACGTCGTCTGGACGACCCGCCGCCACGTCGTGATGATGGCGAGTCAGATCGACCTCTATGGCAATCAGAACTTTGCCTGCATCGGACCCCATGAAAAGCCCAAGGCACAACTGCTGGGCATGCGGGGAGCTCCCGGCAATACCCTCTACCATAAGACCAGCTACTTCGTGCCCGCCCATAGCCCGAAGGTCTTCGTCGAGAAGGTCGATGTCGTCTCGGGCGTGGGCTACGACCGTGCCGCAGCCCTGGGAGAGAATACCTCCCGCTTCCACGACATCCACCGGGTGGTCTCGAACCTCGGCGTCTTCGACTTCGAAACCCCAGATCATTCGATGCGCCTGGCCTCGGTCCATCCCGGCGTGGGGGTCGACGACGTGGTGAATAATACGGGCTTCGAACTCGCGATTCCCGAGAGCGTCCCCGAGACCCGACTTCCCTCGCAGGAAGAGATCCACCTCATCCGCGAGGTCCTCGATCCCGAAGGACTGATCCACAAAGAAGTGCGCGATTGAGCAGCGTCGCGAAGAGCGCCGCCCCAGAAGGTTACGGAGCCCACGAATAGTGCCCCCCGCGCTCCATACGGAAATCTGCGAACGACTCGGCATCCGCTACCCGATCATCCAGACGGGCATGGGCTGGGTCGCCCTCCCCGAGATGGTCGCAGCGGTGAGCAACGCCGGGGCCATCGGTTTCCTGGCGGCGGCCACGATTCCTCCCGCGGAGGTGGAAGCCGCCATCGAGAAGGTCAAGACGCTGACCGATCGGCCCTTCGGCGTAAACTTCCTGATGGATGCACCGGGCGCGGACGTGATCAGCGAAGCCATCATCCGCCAGGGCGTCAGGGCGGCGGGCTACAATCGCGCGCCCAGCGCGGATCTGATCGCGGAGTTGAAGCGAGCGGGGGTGGTCTGTGTTCCCACCTGCGGAGCCGTCAAGCACGCCGTGAAGGCCGAGAAGCTCGGCGCGGATATCATCATCGTGCAGGGGAGTGAAGGCGGAGGACATACGGGGACCACTCCCTCTTCGCTGCTGGTGCCCGGCGCCGTGGACGCGGTGAGCGTACCCATCGTGGCGGCCGGGGGATATTTCGATGGCCGCGGGCTGGTCTCGGCCCTCGCCCATGGGGCCGCCGGCGTCGCGATGGGGACGCGCTTCCTGATGACGGCGGAGAGCCCCGTGCCGGATCTCACGGCCGAGCGCTACCTGCGCGCCGGCTTTGCGGATGTCATCGTCACCTCCGAGGTGGACGGCATGCCCCAACGCGTGGTGATGAACGAATTGGTCGGCCGCCTGGAATCGAGCGGCGTCGCGGCACGGCTCTTCTTCGCCCTTCGCAACGGCCTCGCCTATCGCAAGCATAGCGGGGCCTCCCCCGGCGAATTGCTCCGCTCGGCCTTGTCCATGCGCCGAAATGAGCGACTCTCCCGGGCCCAGACCCTGATGGCCGTAAACGCCCCCATGCTGGCCCGCAAGGCCATGCAGGATGGGGACCCCCGAAATGGCTACCTGCCCGGCGGCACCGTGGCCGGCATGATCGGCGACCGACCCGGCTGCGCGGAATTGATCGAAAAAATCATCGAGGAGGCCACGGCCACCCTCGACCGACTCGCCCCCGTACCCTGAGGAAAGACTTCATGGCTATCGATATAGAAATCCACGACGCCGTCGCCGAATTGGTGATCAACAATCCCCCCGTGAATGCCCTGGGCAGCGGAGACTGGTTTGAATTCGCGGCAGCGGTCAGATCCGTGGGTGCGCGCGATGAAGTAAATTGCGTGGTGATCCGTGCCGAGGGCAAGGGCTTCCAGGCCGGTGTCGATATCAAGGAACTCGCCGAGGACGGAACTCGCATCGTGGAGGTGAACCGTGGCTGCTACGACACCTTCGCGGCCATCTACGATTGCCCGATCCCCGTCATCTCCGCCGTACATGGCTATTGCCTGGGGGGCGGAATCGGCATCTCGGGAGCCTCGGATATCGTCATCGCATCCGAGGATGCCAGCTTCTCCCTGCCCGAAATCGACCGCGGTGCCCTGGGAGCCGCCACTCATCTGATGCGTCTCTTCGGCATGCAGAAGACCCGCCGCATGCTCTACACCGGCGAGGCCATCGATGCCCAGGAGGCCCTGCGCCTGGGCGGCATCGAATCCGTAGTGCCCCGCGAAGCCCTGCGGGATGCCGCCATGGAGTTGGCCCGTACGATCGCCGCCAAGAGCCCCAAGGCCCTGCGCCTGGCCAAATGGTCGCTGAACGGAATCGAGTTGCTCGACATCAAGAAGAGCTATCGCTTCGAGCAGGGCTTCACCCTGGAGCTCTATACCTCCCCCGACTCCCAGGAATCCCGGGACGCCTTCATGGAGAAACGCGAGGCGGACTTCGGCCCCAAGGATTGAACGCGGATTCGCAGCGGAACCCGCGCAAGCGAAAGACGATACGATGGATCTGACCTACACCCCCGAGCAACAGGAATTCCGTGCGGAGGCCCGCAGCTGGCTGGAGGCCAACGTGCCCCCGCACGCCCTGCCCTCCTTCGACACCGAAGCGGGATTCCGCGCACATTGCGAGTGGGAGCTGAAACTCAACGCCGGGGGCTGGGCGATGGTTCCCTGGCCCGTCGAATATGGCGGCCGCGGGGCCGACCTGCTGGAATGGCTGATCTTCGAGGAGGAATACTATCGGGCGGGAGCGCCCGGCCGGGTGAATCAGAATGGCATCTTCCTGCTCGGCCCGACCATCATGGAGTATGGCAGCCCGGAACAGAAGACCCGCTTCCTGCCCAAGATCGCCTCGAGCGAAGAGGTCTGGGCCCAGGGCTGGTCCGAGCCGAATGCGGGCAGCGATATGGCAAATGTCCAGGCCACCGCGATTGCGGACGGGGACGACTATGTGATCAACGGCCAGAAGACCTGGGCGTCCCGGGGTGCCTTCGCACATTGGCTCTTCGGACTCTTCCGCACGGATCCGGAATCCTCGCGACATCGCGGCCTCACCTTCATCCTCGTTCCCCTCGATACCCCGGGTGTGAGCGTCCGCCCCATCGAGAAGATCAACGGCAAGCGGGCATTCGCCGAGGTCTTCTTCGACGGCGCCCGAGTTCCCCGGGCGAATCGATTGGGGGGAGAGGGCGAGGGCTGGCCGGTCGCGATGGCGACCGCCGGATTCGAACGCGGGCTGATGCTGCGCAGCCCCGCGCGCTTCCAGAATACGGCGAGGAAGCTGGTGGATCTCTACCGCGACACCGTCTCCCGGGGCGTCTTCGTCGATTCGACCCTACGCGATACGGTGACCCGCTGCTGGATCGACGCCGAGGCCTACGCGCTCAATACCTACCAGACCGTCTCCCACCTGATGGCGGGCAACAAGATCGGTGCCGAAGCGAGCCTGAACAAGATCTTCTGGTCGGAACTCGACATTCGCATGCATGAGAGCGGATTGGCCCTGCTGGATGCGCGCGGGGAGTTGCTCCCCCAGGCGCCCGACGCCGGCGATGTGGGCGATTGGCTGGACGGTTTCATCTTTTCGCTGGCGGGTCCGATCTACGCGGGGACCAACGAAATCCAGCGCAATATCATCGCCGAGCGCATCCTCGGCCTGCCCCGCAAATAGGAAGGGGCCAAGATCGAGAATCGATCCCCAGGGATCGCGGCGCCCGAAACGGATACAAAGCCAGGATCGGAATCCCCGACCGGAGAATAGCGGGAAGCAAGACCGGGAAGAGCGAGCCCGGAAGCGAGCGAAAAGCGAGAGAAGCAGCATGGAATTCAGTTTCAGCGAAGATCAACTTCTGCTCCAGCAGACCGTACGCGACTTTCTGATGGCCGAATGTACGCCCGAACGAATCCGGGGCCTATGGGAGACCGAGAGCGGGCGATCGCCGGAATTCTGGGCCGCGCTTGCAGAGCTCGGACTACAGGGCCTGCTCGTCCCCGAGGCGGACGGTGGCCTGGGAATGGACGAGAGGGATTTCGTCCTCGCCCTTGAGGAAACGGGACGAGCCGCCCTCGCCGAACCCATCGTGGGCACCGCGGCGGTGGGCATTCCCATGCTGCTGGAACTCGAAAGCCGCTGCGGGAGCGATCTCGCGCGCAAATGGTCGGCACAGGTGGCGGGCGGCCGGGCGGTCCTCGCCGTTGGCCACGCCCTGAGCCCCTTCGTGAGCGACGCCCATATCGCGGACCTGCTGCTGCTCCCCGATGGAGACGATCTGCACGCCCTGGCGCCGGATGCCGTGCAACTCGAGGCCCAGCCCAGCAATGACCAGTCGCGGCGACTCTTCAGCGTGACATGGGAGCCCTCGCAGGCAACCCGCGTCGCGCAGGGCGCGGAGGGGGCCCTGATCCAGGCGGCGGCCCTCGACCGCGGCGCCCTCGCCTGTGCGGCCCAGCAGTTGGGTGTGGGGCAGCAATTGATCGATATGGGGGCCCTCTACGCGACCCAGCGCGAGCAATTCGGGGTTCCCATCGGGAGTTTCCAGGCCGTCAAGCATCGACTCGCCAACGCCAAAGTGAAGGTCGAGTACGCCCGTTCCGTCGTCTATCGCGCAGCGCATTCCGTGGCCATCGGGGCCGCGAGCCGCTCCGTCGACGTTTCCATGGCCAAGGTGACGGCGGGGGAAGCGGCTCTCTTTGCCGCCAAGGAATCTCTCCAGGTGCACGGCGCCATCGGCTATACCTATGAACAGGACCTGCACCTGTGGATGAAACGCGCCTGGTCCCTGGATCTCTCCTACGGGAGCGGAGCCTGGCATCGGGCTCGAATCGCCGAGGCCGTGATCGACCGAAAATTGCCCGCGGAGCCCTTCGGCTACCGGGCGGCCTGAGTCCCGCCCCGATCAGGATGGACATCGGGAATCCGGCTTCCGGGATCGCAAGCCGAGAAGACCCGGGAAGAATTGAAGCGAATCGCAATAGAAAATCGCGACAAAGAGGATGGACGATGACTGAAAAGACGGTGCTTCCGAGCATCGAGGGTTGGTTCACCAGCGGCGATGAGCCCCATCTGATCGGCAGCCAATGCCGAGCATGCGAGGCCTACTTCTTTCCCAAGCAGGATTTCTTCTGTCGGAATCCCGCCTGTCGCAGTACGACTTTCGACGATGTCGAACTCTCTCGAAAGGGAAGGATCTGGTCCTATACGGAACACTACTACCAGCCCCCCGAGCCCTATATCTCGGGTGATGAATTCAAGCCCTACAAGATCGCCGCCGTCGAATTGGAGAAGGAGAAGATGGTCATCCTCGGCCAGGTCGCGAACTCCGTCTCCATCGATCAGCTGACCACCGGGCAGGAAGTCGAATTGGTGGTGGAAACCCTTTACGAAGAGGATGGGATCGAGCGCAGCGTCTGGAAGTGGAAGCCCCTGGGCGCGTGAGAGCGACAAGAATGGGGCAGTCGATGCTGAAGGGCGATGGAAGATGCAAATAGGCAATAGGCAATAGGCAATAGGCAATAGACAGATAAAAGAATGACGGGCA
>CAYTAT010000026.1:45712-74100 GCA_964435795.1 uncultured Spirochaetaceae bacterium | reverse complement strand
GGCACTCCTGGTATCATCAAGAGCGACAACGGCCCGGAACTCGTTGCTCAGCACGCTCAGGACTGGATCGAAGGGCATGGGATCGACACGAAGTACATCGATCCTGGGAGTCCCTGGCAAAAGGGCCACAACGAATCGTTCAACGGCGTCCTGTAGGAGGGCTGTCTGAACCGCTGGGCCTTTGCGTCGCTTCGGGAAGCGCGGCTCGTCGTCGAGAGTTGGCGACAGGAATACAACGAGGAGCGGCCTCACGGCGCGCTCAATCAGATCACGCCCGCCGCATACGCGGCGGGCGTGGGGCGGGAGCAGAGGGAAGCGGCATGATGTTCACGCCAAGATCCCAACCTCGAGACTGGACTCGTTTCATTGGGCTTGCCAACTTTGCCGCCTCAGTCGCAGATACATCAATATCTGAAAGGGCGACTCTTTTTTCGCCCGCCACCACCTCCCCCCGCGCAACCGCTCTCAGTTGGGCCTCTCGAGCATGTCCAACCCCTCGAGGGTGCCGGCCACGATCAGGGTCTCCCCTTCCTCGAATCGATCCAGAGCGCCCGCAACCCGTACGCGGCTTCCCTGCCCTGCCCCGCGGCTTCGCACCAGCACCACCTGGACCCCCGTGCGCTCGCGAATCGCCAACTCGCTCGGGTTTCGGCCGAACATATAAGGGGGCGTGAGGATTTCACGCAGCCAATAGCCGTCGCCCAGATCCACGGTCTTGCCCTGTTCGACCGCCGAAATGCCGCTCGAAAGCCCCCCGGCGAGATCCCTTCGCATCTGCTCCGTCTGGCTGGCCTCCACCACGTGCTTCTCGCTCACCGTGCCGATCAATACGTCCGGATCCGCGGCATCCACGACCGCGATCTCGTCCATCCGTGAGCCACTGAAGATCTGCATCACGATCGCCAGATCGTCGTCGACCGTAACCCTCGGCACCCGCCTCTCGACCAGGTCGCCGGCGACGACCAGATGGCGCAGGGCCTCCTGTTCGTAAATCAGGCGCCTCACCTCCGAGAGGGAGATGGTTCCCAGGAGCTTGCCCTGGGAACTGTTGACGAAGAACTGCCCGTGCTCGCTCTGAACCACCAGATCGAGAATCGTCTGAAATTTGGCGGACTCCGGAATGACTTCGGGCTCCCTGTCGATGACATCGCGGACGTGGAGGCTCTTCAGCACATTGGGATCCGCGCTCTCCTCGAGGTCCACCCCCTGTCGTCGCAGCTTGGCGGTGTAAATCGAATCCCTGGATAGGAGCTGGGAGACGAGACTGCTCACCACGCACGCGGTCATCAGCGCCGGAATGATGTCGATCGTCTGGGTGAGTTCGAAGATGATGATGATGGCACTGATCGGCGCATGCGTGGTGGCCGCGACCACCGCTCCCATCGTCACCAATGCGTAAGCGCCCGACGAGGCGGTGGCGCCAGGGAAGAAGCCCTCGACGAGGGTTCCCACCACTCCGCCCGCCATCGCTCCGAGAAAGAGCGAAGGAGCAAAGATGCCCCCAGAACCCCCGGAGCCAATCGTGATCGAGGTCGCGAGCACCTTGGTGGCGACGAGCGCCGCCATGGTGGCGACCGAGAGGGTCCCCGCCAGCGCCAGGGAGATCGTCGTATAACCGACCCCGAGCACCTGGGGGAGTTGCAGCCCGATGATTCCGACCAGAACTCCCCCGAGGCTGGCTTTGAGGTACTCGGGCATGCGCACCCGCTCGAAAGCTTCTTCGAAAAAGGAGAGGGTCCGAATGAAGGCGATCGCTACGAGCCCGGCCACGATCCCCGTGACCAGATAGGGGAGCAACTCGAAGGGACTGACGATCTGGTAATCGGGAACGCGAAAAGCCGGATAATTGCCCAGGAAGAAACGCGACGTCACCGTAGCGACCACCGACGAAATGACGATCGGGGTAAATTGAGTGACCGCGAAATGACCGACGATGATCTCGGCTGCGAAAATGGCTCCGGCGATCGGGGCGTTGAAGGTTGCCGAAATTCCCGCCGCCGCCCCACAGCCGACCAGGGTCCGAATTCCCATGGTATTGAGCCGTAGCCACTGCCCCAGCGAGGAGCCGAAGGCCGAGCCGATCTGGACGATCGGTCCCTCGCGGCCCACAGAGCCCCCGGTGCCGATCGAGAGGGCCGAAGCCAGCGCCTTCACGCTCACGATGCGCCCGCGTATGATGCCCCCGCGCAGGGCCACCGCCTTCATGACCTCGGGCACGCCATGACCCCGAGCCTCGCGGGCGAAGAAATAGATCAGGGGCCCCACGATCAGCCCGCCGAGGGCCGGTACGGCGATCTTCCAATACCAGGCCACCTGTCCGGCGATCAGAACCGGATCCTCGGGCTCGGCCAGCAGCCCCCGCTCGAGCATCTCGCTGACGCCCTCGGCCCCCCCCCAGAATATCGCCTGAACCCCTCGAATCATAAGCCGAAAGACGACGGCCCCGAGGGCCCCCGCCAGGCCGGTAAAAATCGCCGCCACCACCATGAAGAGATGGCCGCCCCGTTGGAAGATCTGAAAGCGTTCTGTGCGGAGGTCGGTCACGGCTGGCCAGGGAATACGGCCCGGGAATCGGGCGCGCGCAGCTTAGCCCGCCTGAACGCCTTCGTCCCCGCCCTGCTGTTAGGCTATCCGGCATGACAGAACCCAGGCCCTGGAAACACGAAGAATCGGAAACCCTATGCGACTGCGAGATCTTCCGCGTGGGGCGCTGCCGCGCCATCTCCCCGAATACCGGGGAGGGCCATACCTTCTACCGCATCGATGCGGACGATTGGGTCAACGTGGTCCCCGTGACTCCAGCCGGCGAGATCGTCATGGTGCGGCAATTTCGTCACGGCAGTCGGGATTTCACCCTCGAGATTCCAGGCGGCATCATCGATCCCGGCGAATCTCCCGCCGAAGCCGCCGCCCGCGAACTCCTCGAGGAAACCGGCTATCGAGGTCAGCGCCCCGAGCCCCTGGGCAGGGTCAACCCGAATCCCGCCGTCTTCGGAAATTGCTGCCATAGCTTCGTCGTGGATCGGGCCGAAGCCGTGGCGGAGATCCAGAATTCCGCCACCGAGGAGACCTGCGTCGAATTGGTGCCCGCGGCGGATCTGGGTGATTTGCTCGCCCGGGGTGCGATCGATCACGCGCTGGTGGTGGCCGCCCTCTACTGGTACGAACTCCGCCGCCAGCGCGATTGAGGACCGTCGGTCGACCCCGAGTTCTCCGCCATGCACTCGTGGGCTGGGGTCGGGACGGGGCTCGGAGTATCCTCCGGCCATGATTGCTCGCCGATCCCTTGGGAAATCATCGAGAACCGCCGCAGTTTCCGCGGTCCGGTTTTGCCTCGCGTGTCTGTTGGCATTTTCAGCCTGCGGAAAAGAGCCCGAGATTCAGCCCGAGACGCCTGCCTCCATCGATCTGGTACTTCTGATCTCGATCGATACCCTTCGTCGCGACCGCCTCGGACTCTACGGCGCGGAGCAGATGACCTCTCCCATCCTGGATGCGTTCGCGGCAGCGGGGACGGTCTTCGAGGACGCCAATGCGCCCGCGTCCTGGACCCTGCCCTCGCATGCCTCGATGCTCACGGGCCTCTATCCCCTCCGGCACAGACTTCTGAAAGACGGCGCCCACCTGGACGATGAGATTCCCACCCTGGCGGGGTTGCTGGCGGAAGGGGGTTGGAATACCGCCGCCGCGGTGAACTCGATCTGGCTCAAGAAGAGAACCTATCGGGTGACCCGGGACTTCGAAGAATACCTCGAGGTCGATGAAGAAAGGGAGCGCCGTTCCCCGAATACGTGGGTCACCGACCAGGCCATGGAATGGATCGACGCTTCGCGGGACCGACCGTTCTTTCTCTTCGCACACTACTACGATGTGCATACCGACTATATCTCGTTGCCCGCCTTCGAGCGCCTCTTCGTCACCCCCTACGACGGTCCGGTCGACGGAACCGGCTGGCAGCTTCAGGTCGCATCGCTCCCCGAGGCCTACCACGAACTCTGCAACGCCAATACGAATCCGAAGAAATGCGTTTTCGGGATGAAGGGTGAGAATCTCCAACTCAATTCATCCACGCCAAGACCGGAGTTTAGCCCCACCGATATCCGCAACGTCGAGCAGCGATACGACGCGGGAATTCGTCAACTCGACAGCGAGTTGGGCCGCCTCTTTCGCTTCCTCGAGGAAGGGGATCGGCTGGCTTCCGCCCGCGTGGTAATCGTTTCGGACCACGGCGAGGAGTTCATGGATCACGGCCGCTTCGAACACGGCTATACGACCTACCAGGAGGTGCTCGGGGTGCCCTTGATCGTTCGGGGCGTGGGAATCCCCGCCGGTCTCAGGCTCGACACACCGGTTTCCCTCGTCGACCTCATGCCCACCATTCTGGCGTGGGCTGGACTGCCCGCCCCAGCCGGGATCGACGGTTTCGATCTTACGAGTCTCTTCCACGGCGAGGTGCCGCCTCGCTTCAACGAGCGCTTTCTCTTCGGCGAAGCCTCGGCGGGGCTCGGATGGCTCGATGGGCCGAGCCGGGGCATGATGCCGATCTATCGCTCCGTGAGACGAGGCCGTCATAAATTGGTTCTTCGATCCGACCAGGAGGGGGGAGAACTCTATGATCTCGCCTCCGACCCCGGTGAAAAGACGGATCTCTCCGCCGCCCGGCCCGAGATCCTCGCCACGCTGAGTGCCGAGATGGAGGCCCGCTATCGGGATTTCCGCCTGGATGGCGAAGACCAGAACCGCGTCGAACTCGATCCGGAAGAAGCCGAAAAGCTTCGAGCCCTCGGATATATCGACCCCTGAGGCCGCCGGCTCCGGGGGCCCCGATGCGGGATTTCGTCAGGGATCGTTCTCGCACCAGGCCCGCAGTGCCTGCAATGCCTCGTCGATTCGCTCGCTCATCATCGTCCGCACCGCGAAACGGTTGACTTCGTCTCCGATCAGGGGGATCGAATTTTCCGCGACTTCCCGCATCGAAACCCGGGTTCTCGACTCGGATTCCGCCCGCAGGCTGATCGTTTGTTCATATCGCAGGGATCCGATCTGAAGCTCGCTTCGCAGCCGGCTTGGAGCGACCACTTCGAGAGGCTTTTCGCATAATACGACCTGAACCGACCCCAGGCGATAACGCCAGCGCATGGGTGTCCCGGCAACCGGGTAGCATGCGCGTTCCTCGACCGGTGCCAGGATGTGTTCATCCCATCCGACGAGTTCCTCGGGTTTCGTGAGGGCCCGCCAGATTCGCCGATTCCCAGCATCGATCACGTTGGCCATCGTGATCGTGATCACTAGACGCCCCTGAGTGTGCTTCACCGAATAGGATGCAGTTCGCGGCCTTCCACTGCAAGGGCTGTATGCCAGGGAGTTCTCAAGCCTCGCTGGAGCCGAGGAAGTCCTCCAGGCCCCGCCTCAGGAGAAGTGGCTGGTCGAGCGGGACGTGATGCCCCGCGCCGGGGATTTCCAATAGCCGGCCATCGGGGATTTCCCCTATAAAATCCCGTGCCCCCGCCTCGGAGAGCAGCGAACTCTCGCTACCGCGCACCAGCAGGGTGGTGGCGCGTACGCGGGCGATCTCCGGCTTCGGTCTCGCTGCGACGCCAAACCAGCGGGGATCGAATTTGAATCCCCAGCGCCCATTCTCCTCGAGGCGAACCGATCTTTCGGCAATCCTCAATCGCAGCTCTTCTTCGATGTGGTCGGCCGCCGGGACAAAACGGTAATGTTCCAGGGCCGCCTCCCGGCTTTCATAGCTGCGCCGCAGCGAGAGGGCTAGCCGCGCCACGCGCCGATCCCTTTTGCCCCCCCCACGAGCGAGGTCGATCAACGCCAGCCGCCGGATTTCCGGATGGCGAGAGGCGTGATCGAGGGCGACCTGGGCCCCCATCGAATGTCCGACCAGGCTTGGCGAGGTGGTTCCGAGGTGCTCGCAAAGAGCCTCGAGATCGAAATTGAATGCGCCCACGAGAAGTTCCTCGGGGTACTCGGAATCCCCGTGGCCCCGAAAATCCAATGCGACACAGTGAAAATTCTCGGCCAGCGGAGCGGCGATATGATCCCACCAATGCGCATTCGCCCCCCCTCCGTGGAGCAGAATGACGCATGGCTTCGTCGCTTCACCCCAGCGAAGAGTGTGGAGGGTGACGCCAGGGCATAGCGGGCTCGAAAAGCTTTCGGATCTGGGATGCATCGCCCCCACGCTAACCGCGGACGGGGTGGCCCTCAAGCGAGTTCATGAATAATCTTTTCTTTTCGTATGCTTGGAGCCGATTGGCGAAGCATCGTCGCGATCCATCCGGCGTCGACGGCGGCTCGATATCCGGCGCTTTGCCACGCATGGGTGACGGGCCACCGTAGTTCCCCGGAGTCCCGTTGCGTTCGGCGGTCGCCATTGGCGGCGGATGAATTGTGGCCGGACTTCGGAATTCCCCCCCGCCTCCCCGACGCCTTTTTGGGAAGGATCGGCATGCGGGCCGATGAGGGCCTCGTCCTGAGATTTCGCAAGTGGCGAAATCGGCATTCTCACGCCCTCTTCCGCACGATTTCGATTGACTCCACGGCGGAAACCCTTATGCTCCGCGCCAATCAACGTGTTCAGACAACACGGGGGGCATTCGGCTTTCGGCGCCGCGAATGACGCGGTGCGGATCAGCCGCATAAAGTGGGAGGTCAAATGGCCGCACGAAAAAAGAAGAAGGCAGCACGCCGGGGCAAGCCGGCAGAACTCATCATCTCGAAGGCCCGCACCAAGGCCGCGGTCAAGAAGTGCAACGTCGGCTCCGAATTCTATGGAGCGCTTGACGCCGTAGTTCGCGACATGATCAAGGCCGCCGAGGCTCGCGCCCAGGGCAATAAGCGCAAGACCCTGAAGGCCGTCGATCTCTAGGACGCTCGCCCCACCCGACTTCGCGGCCGGGAGGATTGGGGCGCGGCCTTGGGTCGCGCTTCCGACCCTCGAAGCGACGAGGTCGGGTGGGTGGGTTTCATCGCGATTCGCGTTCTATAGAGCCCGCGGGAAGTACGGGAAGGTTGCTGTACTTCCGGCGGGCCCTCTCGCGTTTCCATCTCGCATAGAGGTCGCCCGCGTGCCCGGCGACTTTGCTTCAGTCGCCGACATCCTCTTCCGACGCCTCGGATTCAGTCTCGAAATCCGTCAAAGCCGGCCTCACTCCCTCGGGCTTCAGGTTCACACCGACCCGGAAAAGTCGTGCGACCTCCGCCCTTCGAACGACTTCCTCGAAGCTGAGCCCGCGCTCCTGGGCGATGTATTCCAGCCCCCGACTCGCAATCTGCGCCGCCTTTTCGATCGTATCGGGCAGGGTTTCCGAGTCGCCGAGTTCGAGCTGGTCGGCGATCGCGATGCGGTTCGCGAGGGAAATGAATGCGTAGAAGAAACGGCTGCGCTCGCTCTCGTCCAATTGGCTGACCGCCCGGAAGAGTGAATGCCTCGAGTCCCTGGCCGCCGGAAGATCTGTCAACCAGACCGGCAGGCTCCATTCCGTGCTTTCCTCTGTCGTTGCGACTTCGGGCAGTTCCCCGAATTCGTCGCGGCGCAGGTGACCGTAAATCGCCATCGAGCGATCCCAGGAGGGGAAGCCCAGATCTTCGAGCCTTCCCGAACGCCAGCGAAGAGCCCAGAAGGAGATATCGATCTCCATCTCTGCCCGGACCGATTGCATCATGCGGAAGTAGAGCCAGTAGTCCTCTTGAAAGAGCACGCGAAGCAGCTTCATCAGGGGGGCGAGGTCGTCGTTCTTGCGGCGGGCGATCACGTAGAACTGGCCCTCGAGGGTTTGCCCGCCCGCCGGAGGTTGCCAGTCTTCGTCACCCGCCGGCTTGAGTTCGACGTCGGCGTGATCTCTTAAATAGAGGGCGACCATCTCGGCGTCGAGGGCCTGGGCGGCGCGGAGCAGCGTCTTCTCCCCGGCTTCGGCCAGGGAGGCCAGCCAGCTGTCGAGTTTCGGGATGTCTGGCTCGATACCCCGCCAGCCGTCGAGGTCGAAACAGGCCACGATCTGCTCCGAACTCGCATGGGTGAGCATCCAACTGGCGTCCTCGACCCCGACCTGCTTGCAGGTGAAGCAGAGTTCTGCCTCGGGCATTCGGGGAATCAAGGCGTCGGGATCTTCCGCGAGGCCGAGCAGGCGCGGACGCATCGCGATCGGCGCCTCGCAAACGGCCGATACCTGCTCGTCCAGCGACAGCGCGTTCATGACTTCTGCGGCCTGGATGCGATCCTCTCGGGCGAGCCGCAGCAATTTCCTGCTGGCGGAGATCAGGTCGCGTCTTTCCGGCATGCGGGGCAGGCTACCTGATTGGGCCCGAAGCGCCCCCTGTACTCGCGGACTTTCTCGGGCCCGCGATGGGCCTGGAGGGGCGATTCCATTGGGGAATTCTCTCGCGCTATGCTCGGGCCGTGAAAAGTGTCGAGCAGATACGAAGACGATTCGAGCGCTTCGAGCCGGAAAGGGTTCCGACTGCGGGCTTGAATCGCGCCGCGGTCGCCGTCGTTCTCCGCGATCATCCGTCGGGTCCCGAACTCCTCTTTATCGAGCGGGCCACCCGGGACGGGGATCCCTGGTCGGGCCATATGGCCTTTCCCGGGGGTCGCTTGGAGGAATTGGATGGCAGTTCGCGAGCCGCTGCCGAAAGGGAGACCCTCGAGGAGGTCGGGCTCTCACTTGCGGGTGCCGAATATGTCGGTCACCTGGCGGATCTCCAGGGCAGTCCCCGCTTCCGACAGAATCGGCTGGTGGTCAGCGCCCATGTCTATCATCTGCTGGACGATCCCGGCCCGGTCGCCCTCGAGCTTAGCGAGGTGCGCTCATGCTTCTGGTTCCCCCTGCCGCAAATCCTCGACCCCGAGCGTCATGTCGATTATCGCACCCCGCAGACCGGAGAGATGAGTTTTCCCGGAATTCTGGTGGGCGAACCCGAACGCCACGTCGTCTGGGGATTGACCTACCGTTTCCTGGACATTTTCATGGGCGCGATCGAATCACCCCTGCCGGATCGCTGGAGTTCCAGCGATAAGGCCGCATTTCGCGAATCCTGACGCGCCGCCGCCGGGCTCTGCCGACTCGATCGGGGAGGCGCGCCGCCGCCGGGCATCTACAATGAGCCGATGGCACGATTCAAGCGGCTCCTGACCCGGCTGGAACGGGTACTCGAATTGGCGGAACACGCGCTCGCCGGGGCGTTGCCCACGCCACCGTCCGCATCGGATTTTGCGCGCGATTGGGCCTTCCGATGGGATGGACGTAGGGCGCGATTGCTTCCGATCGCATCGCCCACTCTCTTCGATCTCGATGATCTGCTGGGTGTCGACGAAGCCCTTCGGGATCTCGAGCGCAACACGCGACAATTCCTCGCGAAGCTTCCCTACAACAACGTGCTGCTCCACGGCGGGAGGGGAACGGGAAAATCCTCGGCCGTGAGGGGCTTGCTCGCCCGTTATGGCGATCATGGCCTGCGCGTCGTAGAGGTCGATCGCTCTCATCTTGGCGACCTGCCCCGGATCCTCGCTTCCCTGGGCTCCGGCCGCGAATATCATTTCCTGCTCTTCTGCGATGACCTCTCCTTTGGCCCCGGGGAATCGGGTCATCGCGAGTTGAAGGCGGCCCTGGAGGGCGGCCTCGTCGGGCGCCCCGACAATCTATGTATCGTCGCCACCAGCAACCGTCGCCATCTCCTGCCGGAGACGATGGATGAGAATCGGGCCAGCCGTCTGGATTCCGAGGGCCAACTCCAACTCGCCGAGAGCCTGGAGGAAAAATTGGCGCTCGCGGATCGATTCGGATTGGTGATTGGTTTCTACAGCATCGATCAGGCGGGCTACCTGGAGATCGTCCGTCACGATCTCTCCCGGGCCGGCATCCAGGACTTCGACGAAGAATTGGCCGGGGAGGCCCTGCGTTGGGCCTTGGCCCGGGGCAGTCGATCCGGGCGATCCGCACGGCAATTCGTCGACGATGTGATCGGGCGGCGAGGCCTGGAAGAGCATCGGGGTGATCCGCCGACTTGATGTCGATTCCGAAGCCGCCTATGCGGGAGTCGAGGCGGGATCGGCTGCTGGCGATGCGGTGTGCAGCACGCGTTGGGGAAAGGGAATTTCGATCTCGGCTCGATGCAGGGCCTTGTAGATCGCCGAGTTGAGGCCGTCGATGCAGAGCCCCCTCATTGCCGGCTCATCGACCCAGCCCTGGACGCGGAAGATCAGGGCCGAGTCGCCCATCGTCGTGAAGCGCACGCGGGGTTCGGGTTCGGAAGCCACGCTTTCGACCGATAGCGCCGCATCCATCAGTACTTCGCGCACCCGATCGATATCCGAGCCGTAGGCGACCCCGACATCGATCGCCACGCGCGTTTTTTCATGGGGCCCCCCGGATTCGTTTACGACCTTGGCACTCGCGATGTGGGCATTCGGGAGCGTGATCTCAACATCGTCCCGGGTCAAGAGCCGTGTGCTCCGCAGTCCGATCTTGACGACGCGGCCCCGTTCTCCGGAATCGAGGTTGATGAAGTCTCCGATCTTGTAGGGTGAATCCATGATCACGAAGATTCCGCCGAAGAGATTCGCGAGACTATCCTTGGCCGCAAAACCCACGGCAATCCCCACGATGCCCGCGGAGGCCAACCAGGCGGAGAGGTCGAGATTCCAGGTGACCAGAAAGAAGTAGGTCGCGACCCCGAAGATGACGATCCTGCTGAGGTTGTCGAAGAGTGGCAACGTGCGGGCTTCGAGCCAGGTGACGCGATCGGCGAGTCGACTCAAGCCGATGAGTATCGTCGACGTCAATCGAAATCCCGCGAAGGTCCAAATCACGACCGCCCCGGTCTTGATCAGGGCGACGAGAACGCCCTCGACCTCGGGAGCCAGCCGCAGGGTTCGAACGGCAAGAAAGAACCCCACCAGAACCGTGCTGAGAAAAACCGGCCGATGGAGTTGCCAGGCCAGTTGGTCGTCGAGATCGGTTTCCGTGAGGCTCGTCAGGCGCATCACGAGGCGCGACATCAATTTGTCGACGACCCAGGCCGCTACCAGGGAGCCCAGAATATATTCGAAGACGCGCACCCAGGGCAGGGCCTGGGCGTCCGCCATAAAGGAGATCCACTCTTTCATCGTTGCACCGCCTCCCGTTCCCAGTCCAGCGGGCCGGGTCGCGTCGGTCGCATACCCTCGGTCTTCCAGCTCATCCGGCCGCCGGCATCCAGGCGGCTGGAATCAGATGATATTGAGTTGCCTGCCCACCTTGGCGAGGGCGGTGAGTGCCAGGTCGAGATGTTCGCGCTTATGGGTGGCCATGTAGGAGGTGCGGATCATCGCCTGTCCAGGGGGCACGCCGGGGGTGACGATCGGATTGACGAATACACCCTCCTGCTGGAGTCGCATGGCCATGCCGAAAGCGGTGGCGTCGTCTCCTACGGTGATCGGGATGACGGGGGATTCAGAGGGTCCGGTATCGAAACCCAGGCCATCGAGCTCGCGTTTCATATAAGCTGCCGTCTCCCACAATTGCTTGCGACGTTCGGGCTCCTTTTCGACGATATCGATGGCCGCCAATGCGGCCGCGGCAGAGGCGGGCGGCATGGCGGCGGAGAAGATTCCCGATCGGGCGTTGTGTCGAATGTAGTCGACGACCTCGAAGGATGCTCCGATGAACCCGCCAATCGTGGCGAGGGATTTCGAGAACGTCCCCATCACCAGATCGATTTCGTCTTCGAGGCCGAAGTGTTCACCCGAGCCCCTTCCCTTGTCGCCGAAGACACCGATGCCGTGGGCTTCGTCGACGAAGAGGCGTGCTCCATGACGGTTCTTGGCGGCGACGATCGCGGGCAGGTCGGCGAGATCCCCCTCCATGGAAAAGACTCCATCGACGGCGATCAACTTGCCGCGATTCGAGTCGACTCGCGAGAGTTTTTCTTCCAGGTCCTCGATGTCGTTATGCCTGTACTTGAGGGCCTTTCCGAAACCCAGCCTTACGCCATCGATGATCGAGGCATGATCCATGCGGTCGAGCAGCGCGACGTCGTGTCTGCCCATCAGGCATGAGAGCACGCCCACGTTGACCTGGAATCCCGTGGAAAAGGTCAACACGGCTTCCCGTTGCATGAAATTGGCCAGGCGTTCTTCGAGAGCGAGGTGAATGTCGAGGGTGCCGTTCAGCAACCTCGACCCCGCGCAGCCCGTCCCGTAGAACTTCAAGGCCGCCACCGACGCTTCCTTCACCGCGGGATGATTGGTGAGGCCGAGGTAGTTGTTGGATCCCAACATAACCACCTTCTGGCCGTCCATCGTCACCAGGGGATCCTGGGGAGACGAGATTCCCCGGTAGTAGGCATAGAGATCGGCTTGGCGGAGTTCGCGGGTCTGCGTGTAGTCCGCGCACTTCTGGAAAATATCCAAGGCGCTGATTTCTCCTCTACGTTCCCACGCTCAGTTCAGCCGCAACATTCGGTTCCGCGAACTCATAGCCGGAACCCGATCGATGGTAGTGCGGCGATGCTTTCCCAACATCAGGCCTGGGGGCATTCATCGCATTGAGGGCCCTGAGATTACCCCACTCGATAATCTGCCGACATATAAAAAATGCGAAGGGAATGCCCTGCGGGGGGGGGCTTCACGGGCTTCAGAGAAGATTCAAGAAAAACTTCTATACTTGAGCGGAGCTTTCTAGTATGTTGGGCCGCCATGCTCCAGGGGAATCGTCGCGACCATCAGGGGGAGGAAGCGCGAATCATGCCGATCCTGCGAATTGGGATTCTTGTATTCGTATGGCTGTTATTGCCGACGTACGCATATGCGGACGTCGCCAGCGACACGTCGCTCGTCGCGTCTTCGCTCGTCGAGGAGGATCCCCGGGGTCCCGCCGCTGTCAGCCTCGATGCCGATCCTCTCTTCGATGATTTTGACGATGACTTTGATCTCGATTTCGGCGACGAGGGGATGCAGGAAATTTCTGACCCCCTGGAGCCCGTCAATCGCGGGATTCTCACGTTCAACCGGGGTCTTGATCGGCTGATCATGGACCCGATTACGGTCGTGTATCGCTTCGTCACGCCGACGGTCGTGCGCCGAAGCGTCGAACGTTTCTTCGCCAACATCAATTCGACCCAGAGCCTGGTCAACGACTTGATGCAACTCGAGTGGCGAGATGCCGGGATTGCCACCGGCAGGCTGGTCGTGAACTCGACGGTCGGGGTCGCGGGCCTATTCGATCCCGCCTCCTCGATCGGCCTGCAGAAACACGTCTCGGATTTCGGACAGACCCTGACCCTGGCGGGCGCATCGAGTGGTCCCTATTTCGTCCTGCCCCTTTTCGGACCTTCGAATCTCAGAGATGCCGTTGGCATGGGCGTGGATTCCCTATTCCATCCCACCTTCTTCATCCTGCCCGGCGCCGATGCTCTCTTCTTCAATGGAGGCTCGGGACTTTCGAGGAGGGCTCAGCATTACGATGAGTTGAAGGCCCTCGAAGAGGGCTCCATCGATTATTACGCGGCTCTGCGCAGCGGCTTCATGCAGAACCGACGCTCGGAGATCTGGTCGCGGCGTGAACATCGGCGGGGCTCGCCCCTCGAAGCTCGCGACTGACTCGCTGGGCGCGCGGCGTTCTTGCGCCCAGCCCGGGATCGGGGCTCCGGGCGCTTGGCCTCAGCCCCCTCCCTTGTCGCGCAGTTCCGCGATCTTGCGGTCGACGGCCGTCGTGAGATTCGCGAAGCCCTTCTGCTTCAGGGTGGTCGAGAAATCCGAACGGCGAAGCGCCAATTCGCTCACGGTGCCCTTCAGGTAGATGTCGATGATCTTCCACTCCCCGGCTTTTTTGCGCAGCCGGTAGTTGAAGATGACATCCTCGTCGCCGGGGATCTGAAGCTTGGTCAGCACGACGCGCGTGTCGCGCTTGGCGGGTTCATCACCCAGGGTATGGAATTGCTCCCCACCGTAGTCGGTGAAGTTGCCCGCGTAGTTGGCGGCCAGGTAGCCGAGAAATTTTTTCAGCCAGAGTTGCTTATCCTCGGGACTCAACTTCTTCCAATGTCGACCGACGGATTTCGAACCCATGAATTCGAGGTCAAAAGTTTCCGCAACGATCGGCTCGATATAGTCGTATCGACCCTGGAAGCCGTATTCGTCCGCGCGTTTCATGGCCTCGAGCAGGCCGCCATGCAATTTTTCCACGACTTCTCGTGGCGAGGGACCCTCCGCGGCCACCCCGTTCACCGCGGGTCCTTCGGGCGACGGTTCTTCAGCTCGGGCACACGGGGGATGGATGCTGAGCGCGAAGATCAAGAGGCTCGAAGCAAAGCTCAATCGTCTAGGGAGTGATCGCATCGAGTAATTGTCGTCTCCACCTGTCGAGAGGCCGTTTGCCGGGAGTCGGAGTTCAGAGTCGAACGGGTCGGAACGTACTCGGGAGGCGGGTTCCAATTCCCGTGCGAGGACGATCCCCCGGGTCGGCGCGAAGTCTAGCCCGAATTTCCCTGCCGGCTCCCGCCCCCGGGGCCGCCGGGGCGAATTCCTGGGGATGGGAGACCGATACGGGTTCCCGATGCCCCATGCCTTCCGACCTTCTTCCTCGGGCGGCTCCCCTGGGAGTTCCGGCGAGGGGGCGGGGAATGCTCCGCGGGGAAGGGCAAAAGCCCGGCGGCTGCGGGGTTCGCCCCCTTCCGCCTACTCGCCGAGCACGAATCCCCCGACCTCCCGATTGAAATCCTCGGGGTTGTCGGTCATGACCGAGTGGCTCGCCTGGGGGATCACCGCGAGTTTCCCCTGAGGCAGCGCTTCTTCGACCATGCGATCGGCGATTTCGGCGCTCAGCACGTCTGACGCCGCCCCGCGCACGATCAACGTCGGGCAGGAGATGCGTTCCAGGGAGGCCCACATTTCCGTGCGGGAGCGCTCCTGCCTTTCCTTGAGGGCCCGCATATCGATTTCTTCGCTCTGATTGCCCACGACACCACGGAAGGCCACGTCCATCTTCAGGATCCAGCGCCCGTCATCTCGTTGTTTGACGCCATGGGCGGCCATGCGCCGGATCGCCGTGGGGGTAGCGGCGGGATATAGCTGTACCAGCATGCGTTCGTATTCGGCGACCGATGCGAAGGAGGGATTTCGATTCTGGCTCGTGTCGAGGGTGATACGAGTCGTTCCCCGGCGATCGAGTTCGGGGGCGGAATCCACGATCACGAGGCCCGCCAATTTCTCGGGATGGCGACCCCCGAAGAGCATGGCGGCGCGACCGCCCAGGGAATGGGCGACGATGACCAGGCGTTCGAAACCCAGGTTGGAGATGATGGCCTCGATGTCACCCACATGGTCCTCGTAGTCGTAGGCGGCCTCGGGATGCCAATCGGAATCCCCATGGCCGCGCAGATCCATTGCGAGCACGCGGTAATAGGGGGCGACCGTGGGCGCGAAGTCATCCCAGATATGCGCCTCGTTGCTGAAGCCGTGAAGCAACAACATCGGGACGCCCTCGCGGCTCCACTCGATCAGATTCAGGGAAAGTCCGTCGGCGCCCGGGATACGCATGGAATTCGGCATCATGGTGGGAATGCTAACCGAAGATGGCGGGATGCGGCGGCTGCGGGAATCGCGATGGGCCCCCCATGCCGGAATGGATTTGCAGATGGCTTTGCCGCCGCCTGGTAGAATCCGGGCTAGCCTGCTGCCATGCCCGCACCCGAACGCGTCCTGAAACTCCTTGAGGCCCGGCTCCCCCAGGCCCTCGACGATCTCATCGGGCTCGCGCGGATTCCGAGCGTATCGGCGCCGGGTTTTCCCGAGCGGGAAGTGTCGCGCTGCGCGGAGGCGGTCGCGGCTCTCTTTCGGGGGGCGGGCCTCGAGGATGTGGAGCTCTTGCATCTGCCCGATGCCCACCCCTACGTGTATGCGCATTGGCGGGGCGCGGGTCCAGATCGCCCGACCCTCCTGCTCTACGCCCATTACGACGTCCAGCCGCCGGGACGGCTCGAGCGTTGGATCTCGCCGCCCTTCGAGCCCGCGCAAAGAGAGGGGCGCCTCTACGGGCGCGGCGTGGTGGACGATAAGGCGGGAGTGGTGATCCTCGCCGAGGCGATTCGCGCCTGGCTGGAGAGCGAGGGAAGCCTGCCCGTCAACGTCAAATTGATCGCCGAGGGCGAGGAGGAGATCGGTTCGACTCACCTCGAGGAATTTCTGCGCGGGCAGCACGAGCGTCTGGCCGCCGACCTGATCGTACTCACCGACACCGCGAATCTCGAGCAGGGCTTGCCCTCCTTGACGACGAGCCTGCGCGGGCTCGTGAATATCGACGTGCGGGTGAGAAGCCTGGATCATCCCCTTCATAGCGGCATGTGGGGCGGCCCGGTGCCGGATGCGGGAAGTGCCCTGGCGATGTTGCTGGGCCGTCTCTTCGATTCCCAAGGAAGCATCCAGATCCCGGGACTCGATGCCGACGTGCCCGAAGTCGGAACCGCCGAAGGGGCGGAATTGGCGCGCTTGCCCTTCGATGAAGCCACTTTTCGTCGGGATGCCGGAATGTTGGCCGGCAGTCGGTTGCGCGTGCGCGCGGAGGCCCCCGTCTACGGCGAGTTATGGAATCGCCCCAGCGTGGCGATCACGGCCCTCGAGGCCGTTCCTTTGGCCGAAGCCGCCAACCAGTTGCTCGATACGGCGGCGGCCCGCGTCGGAATCCGCCTCGCACCCGGCCAGGATGCCGAGCGAGTTCGCGACCTCTGCCTCGATTTCCTGGCCGCGGACCCACCCCTGGGTGCCAGCGTGGAACTCGAATGTGAGTCGGCGGTCGCGGGTTGGCGACGCACTTCGTCGGGCGAGGAGATGGACGCCGCCCGCCGCGCCTTGCGGGCCGGCTACGGACGGGATCCCATTTGCATCGGCTGCGGGGGATCGATTCCCTTCGTGGATCCTTTCAGTCGAGCACTCGAGGGTGCGCCCGCCCTGCTTCTGGGACTCGAGGATCCCCTCTGCAACGCCCACGCCGAGAATGAGAGTTTGCATCTGGGTGACTTTCGCTCGGCGTTGCGGGCGATGGCCCATCTCCTGGTCGAACTCTCGGAATTCGGGCGCTGAGCGCAAGCCCCGGTTGCAGCGCGCGGAACGGGGATCGCGGATTCCTTCTGTGCTAGTCTCCACGCCCCCGGACGAGGTCCTTCCCCTCTGACCTCCACTTCCCGAGCCCGGCGCCTGGTCATGAACGCCGATTGTCGCGACAGGGCGCGAGTGAATCCGACCGGGGTGAGGAGCAGAGCCATGCGGGCAATCGAGACCACCCCAGTACTCGTCGAGAACTGTTACGAGAAGATGCAGAGTCGCCTGGAGGTGATTCGCAAACGCCTCGGGCGCCCGCTCAGCTACGCGGAGAAGGTGCTCTATGGCCATCTCGACGATCCTGCGGGCCAGGAGCTCGAGCCCGGGGAGGCCTACCTGCTCCTGCGTCCGGATCGGATCGCGATGCAGGATGCCACCGCCCAGATGGCGTTGCTGCAATTCATGCAGGCGGGACGGGCGGAGGCCGCCGTGCCGACCACGGTGCATTGTGACCACCTCATCGAGGCCTATCGGGGTTCCGAGGATGATCTCGAAAGGGCGCGTACGACCAATTCCGAGGTCTATGAATTTCTCCGCAGTTGCTCGGCCCGCTACGGGATCGGCTTCTGGGGCCCGGGGGCGGGCATCATCCACCAGGTGGTGCTCGAAAAATACGCTTTTCCGGGCGGGATGATGTTGGGAACGGATTCCCATACACCCAATGCCGGCGGGCTCGGCATGTTCGCCTGCGGGGTGGGGGGCGCGGATGCCGTGGACGTGATGGCGGGTTTCCCCTGGGAGGTGCTGCATCCCGAGAAGGTCGGCGTCAGGCTATGCGGCGAACTCGGTGGTTGGGCTTCTCCCAAGGATGTCATCCTGAAGGTGCTCGACGAGTTGACGGTCAAGGGGGGTACCAATCGGGTCGTCGAGTATTTCGGCCCCGGCGCGAGTTCGATCAGCTGCACGGGCAAGGGAACGATTGCCAATATGGGGGCCGAACTCGGCGCCACGACTTCGATCTTTCCCTATGACGAGCGCATGGCGAACTATCTCGAGGCCACCGACCGCGCCGAGATTGCGGCGATCGCGCGTCGCCATCGGGATCTCCTGGAAGCGGATGCCGAGGTCCTCGAGCATCCCGAAGCCCATTTCGACGTATTGGTGGAGATCGATCTCTCGACCCTCGAGCCGTATATTGTGGGGCCCCATACGCCCGACCTCGCCCGTCCCGTCTCCCGCATGGCGGCCGATGTGCAGGAAAACGGATATCCCTCCCGGCTCAGCGCGGGCCTGATCGGCAGCTGCACCAACTCATCCTATGAGGATATGTCGCGGGCCGCCGACGTCGCCCGCCAGGCAGCGGCCCGGGGCTTGTCCGCCCATTCAACCCTCTGGGTTACGCCGGGCTCGGAGCAAATTCACGGAACCATCGGCCGCGATGGCCAGATGCGCGATCTCGAGGCCATTGGTGCGACGGTGCTCGCGAATGCCTGCGGGCCCTGCATCGGTCAGTGGAAGCGAGACGATATCGAGAAGGGCGAGGCCAATTCGATCATCAGCTCCTACAACCGGAACTTTCCCAAGCGCAATGATGGCAATCCTCAGACCCTCTCCTTCATCGCGAGCCCCGAGGTCGTAATCGCCTACGGGTTGGCGGGGACTCTCGAATGGAGCCCTCTCGATGGCGAACTCGAGGCGGCGGATGGCAGCCGTTTCAAGCTGGAGCCGCCCGCGAAGGCGGCGGAGATTCCCGAGCAGGGCTTCGTGATTTCCCAGCGAGGATACGAGGCGCCTCCCGCAGAGCCCGGCGACTCCGCGGTGGTGGTGGCCCCGGGTAGCGAGCGATTGCAACTCCTCGAGCCCTTCTCGGCGTGGGATGGTGGGGATTTCGAGCGTTTGCCCCTGCTCCTGAAGGCGCGCGGCAAGTGCACGACGGATCATATTTCAATGGCTGGCCCCTGGCTGCGCTTTCGCGGGCATCTGGACAATATCAGCGACAATCTCTTCATCGGTGCGGTGAATGCTTTTACGGGGGATGCGGGCACTGGTCTTGACCAGCTCTCGGGCGAGCGCGGAAAATCCTTCCCCGAGGTGGCGCGTCACTACAAGGCCGAGGGTTCCAGGTGGATCGTGGTTGGCGACGAGAACTACGGGGAGGGCAGCAGTCGTGAGCATGCGGCCATGTGCCCGCGGCATCTGGGCGCGGCGGCGGTGATCAGCCGGAGTTTCGCGCGCATCCACGAATCGAATTTGAAGAAGCAGGGCGTTCTACCCCTCACCTTCAGTGATCCCGCCGATTACGAGAAGGTGCTCGAGACCGATTGCCTGAGCGTACCGGGCCTGGCGGAACTGGCTCCCGAGCGGCCTCTCCGGGTGGTGCTTCATCACGAGGATGGCAGTGAGGAGAGTTTCCCGGTCGAGCACAGCCTCAACGATGAGCAGGTCGAATGGTTCAGGGCGGGTTCGGCGTTGAATCTGCTGCGCGAGCAGTCGAGCTGACGGAGTCTTCCCGACCCAGGATGACGCGCAGAACCCAGGCCCGGCTGCTCGAAAAGAGCAGGGGCAGGATCATCAGCAGGCTGATCAGGACCGTGGCCTCGAGGATCGGTCGAATTCCCCCGGCGACCAGACTCTGGCCGAAGAAAGCATAGGTGCCCGCTCGTACGGTGGAGCCCAATGCCAGCGCGACGGCAAAAACTCCCAGGCGCATATGGGTGACGCCGGCGAGAGCGTGGTAGGCGGTCAGGACACCGATCGGGTAGGCGGTTCCGACCGCGATGAAAAGGGCACCGGGACGATCGCCGGCCCTCTGGACGATCGGTCGAAGGCGCTCGGGGATGCGTTTATGCACCGCGTCGCGTCCGGCGAGGCGTGCGAGCTGAAAGGTGGCGAGGCCCGATAGCTCCAGGCCCAGCGTTCCATAGAGGGTGCCCGCCGCGGCCCCGAAGCTGAGGCCCGCGACGACCAGTACCAGCTGCGAAGGAATCCCGATCAGGCTGCGCAAGGCGACCATCAATACACAGACGACCGGGGCCACGGGCCCCGCGTCGAGCACCCATGAGCGCAGGGATTGTGGCGTCATTTCGATTCCCAGCCAGAATTGTGCCGCCTGGCCAATGGCCAGAAGTGCGGCGGCCACGCCGATCAGCGTCAGCCATCTGGAGGTCTTGCGGGACATGGCCGATCAGCATACTGGACCCGGATCGATGTCTCGAATGCCCTGGAGGGTTATCCTCCAGGGGTGCCCGCAGCCAATCTCGTCATCCTCAATCCCGCGGCCGGGAAAGGGGCCCGTTTCTTTCGCCGACTCGAGGGTCGCATTCGTGCCAGCCTCGGCGAAGTCGAGTTCGCCCGGACTCGGGCTCCCCTCGATGCCCGGCGCATCGCCCGTGAGGCGGTTCGCGCGGGGGTTTCACGCCTCGTGGTCGCCGGGGGGGACGGCACCCTGGGCGAAGTGGCGACGGGCCTGCTGGCTGCCGGTCTCGGGAAGGAGGCGGAGATCGCCTGCCTGCCCCTGGGATTGGGATGCGATTTCTCGCGCAGCTTCGAAATTCCCCGCGCGGTCGAGGGGGCCATCGAATGCCTGGGCACGGGTCGCAGCCGCCGGGTCGACGCCTGCCGGATTCACTACCGGGGGCACGGGGGAATCGAGGAGACCCGCTTCTACCTCAACGAGGCCAGCTTCGGCCTGAGTGGAGTGGCGGTGGAAGCCGTGCGGCGCAGTCGAAGCTCGCTGGGCCCCCGCGCGGCCTATACCTTCGCGGGCCTGCGGGCCATCCTGCATCATCCGACACCCGAAGTCGTGGTGCGGGTCGATGGCGCCCCGGTTTACGAAGGCCGAATTTCCCTGGTCGTGGCGGCGAATGGTCGCTTTTTCGGAGGCGGGATGCGGGTCGCTCCCGACGCCCAACTCGACGACGGACAACTCGATATCGTCATCGTGAGAGCTCTCTCCCGGCTGGACCTCCTGATGAATTTTCCATCCCTGCAGCGGGGTGACTTCGTCGACCATCCAGCGGTATCGATTCATCGGGGCAGCCACGTTGAAGCGCTTGTCCACGGGGATTCGCGCGCTCTACTCGACGTCGATGGTGAGGCGCCCGGAGGCCTGCCCCTACGGATCGAGTTGATGCCCCGCGCGATCGGGATTTTCGGATTGCCCGAACCGGCTCCGCAGAACGTGGCCGGGAGCGAGGCCGAGTTGCGCCCGATGCGAGCCGAAAACTAGCGTGGGCGTCTTCGAGTCGATCCGTCTCGCCTCGGCCCGGGTGGTCGAGCGGGCGCACTGGGTTTCGATCGACGATGAGCGCCTCGAGGGGCTGATCCCCTCGCTGACATCCGATCGCCGGATCTCCTCGCAATCCGATCCCGCGCATCTGCGTTGGCCCGACGCCCGGGAGACCCTGGCCTTTGTTCTCACCCTCGACGCGCTGAACTTCGGCTCGGGCTGGTTTCCCGAACTCCGAAAACGTCCCGGCTGCTCGGGCTACTTCACCATCGCCGGGGCCCTGAGGGATCATTTCGAGCGCTCCGGCCCCCTCGACGCCGAAGCGCTCTCGAGCGTCACGGCGCGGGATTGCGGGCGCATCTTCGGGCAGGATCTGAGGTCCCCCGTCGACGAATTGCTGGAACTCTTCGCCCGCTCCTTGCGAGACCTCGGGAATTTCCTGCGGGATGGATTTTCCGGCTCCATGGAGGGCCTGGTCGAATCCGCGGGGTATCGCGCAGCCCATCTCGTCGAATCCCTGGCCGAGATGCCCCTCTACAGGGATGTCGAGCGCTATGGCGATTTCGACGTGCCCTTCTACAAACGCGCCCAGATCACCTGTGCGGATCTCGCGTCGGCATTTCGGGGTCGTGATTTCGGCTATTTCCAGGACCTCGCCGAAATGACGATCTTCGCCGACAACCTCGTGCCCCATGTATTGCGGCGAGAGGGCGCGCTCGTCTACCACCCCGACCTGCTCGAGCGCATCCGCCTGGGCGAGTTGATCGCATCCGGATCCGCCGAGGAAATCGAAATCAGGGCGTCGGCGGTTCATGCCGTCGAGCGCCTCTGCGGCTGGATGCGAGAGCGCGGACTTCCCGCGACGGCGGGGCAGTTGGATCAGCGGCTCTGGCAGCGTGGCCAGAGTCCATTCATGAAGGCCGAGAATCGTCACCGAACGCGCTGCAGCTTCTATTGAAGGGGATCGGCTTCCTCTCTCGGCTCCGCCCCCGCGACGGCGATCAGGCCCCGGGCGATGGCGCGTTTCTGCGCCATCGGCAGTGCACTGCCCACGAGTTCTCTGAGGGTGGCCGCCTCGATCCGGGAAGCGCCCAGGCCCGCAGGAAGAGAGACCAGCAGCCGCGCCATGCGATCTCCGATGCGGATCAGGGCCGGGCGCAATTCCGTTTCGAGATCCGGAGGCGTTCCCGAGCGGGAAGCGACCGTCCCGGCCAGGGTCTCGCGTTGAAGCCATTTGGCGGCCTCGATCTGTGCCGCAAAAAATTTCCGGATGGCCACTTCGGGAATCGTTTCGCGGCGAGCGGATTCGAGTTCGTCCTCCGCGCGTCGCACGCCCGCGACCGCGGCTTCGAGGACGCGGGTCTCGCGGGCGGGTACCTCGACGGGAACCAGGGAGAGGCGCTTGGCCTCGGCGACCAGGGGCATCAGGGCCAGCCTTTCATCGATCGCGGCGAGAAGGGCCGGCAGTGGCGAGGTGATTTTCGCCGATTCGCCCCCCGACGGGCCCCCCTCGCCCAGGTATTCCTGGCGCAGAAGCGCCAGGGCGCCGCGACTTTCCCAGCCGAGCAACCAGGCGTCCAGGTCCCGGGAGAGGCTCGCGTGGTCGGCGCCCACCAGGAGGGCTTTGCGGTCCCGCGTGAAGGGACCGATTCTTCTCAGCCCCGGCGCGCGATGCTGCCAATGGGGGGCCTCCCGGGTGTCGCTGATGGCGGCGTCGACGGCGCCTGAAATCAGGGCTTCGATCACGGCGTTATTCGACGGGATCGCGCGCAGGTCGGCCCGGGGAAAGCGGGCCCGGGCGACCCGCTCGAGATGCCCCCCGGCGTTGACCGCGATGCGTATGTCCGGCCGATCGAGATCCTCGGCGACCCTCGCGGGCGATTCCTCGGCCACCAATGCCACGGCACCGCTCAGCGCGATCGGTACGCTGAAGCGGCCGGCCAGGGAACGCTCGGGCCGAATCGTGATGCCGCTCATCGCCACGTCGAAGCGGTCGGCGGCGAGGTCGGCGAGCAGGTCGGGCCAGCGAAAGCGAATGAATACGACTTCCAATCCCCGATCTTTCGCATAGGCGCGGGCCAATTCGGGATCGAAGCCCCCGTAGGTCGGCTTCCCGCGATCCCCGGATTCGCTCGCGGGAATCCGGGTACTGAAAGGCGAATAGTCGCCCGAGGTTCCGACCCGAAGCGGCGGTTGAGCGGCGAGTGCGAAGGGCAGCAGGAGCATCAGGGCCGCCAGCAATACGCCCGCAAGGGCTTTCCCCCCGAATTCCCCTCGGGTCACGGGGAATCGGCGTCCAGGGGTGCCGCGAGTCGGTCTTTCGTCTCCGATTTCCGCAGCTGCCGGGCGCTCGTGATTGACCCGGTTCTGCACATCTTCTAACGTCACGCCTCGCCGTTCCAGCCCCTCCCCGTCTGGAATGACCATCGGTGTCCTGCTGGGTCGCATCGTGTCTCCATGGCTTTCGAGTGGATGCCGCCGAAGTATTCCCGAGATTTCGAGGTTCCATAATATGCTTTCAGTCGATGAAATCGAAGCCGGTTTGTTCGTGACCCATAAGGCTACGGGGCTGCGCTACAGCGTTGTCGACAGTGAGGATGGCGAGGTTCTGCTCTCGCCCGAACAGGAGGGGCTCCAGGATCTGACGGTCGCCCTCGAACTCTTCCAGGCGGAGTTCATTTCCAGTGAGCGCTTTCGCGGCGTGGCGGGCCGAAAGGGACGGGGCGGCAAGGCCCGGGGACGGAGGCGACCCGCGGCGACCCCCCAGGCTCCGAGTGGTCCCAAATGCCGGGGCAAGATCAAGAAGATGGTGCGGGACCGCGGTTTCGGTTTCATTCGCGGTGATGACGGCAAGGAGGTCTTCTTCCACCGATCCGGCTTGAATGCCGCCGAATACGACGGACTTTCCGAGGGGGATTCCGTCGAGTACGTGGTGCAGGAGGGCCCGCGCGGAGCCCGGGCGGAAAATGTCCATCACGCTACCGGCCCCGAGGTTTCGGCCAACTAGCGCCGCCTTTTTTTGTTCCTGCCCCGCCAGTCGACGCTCTCCCTTTTTCGAAGTTCGAAGCCCCTGTTTCGAAGTTCGAAGCCCCTGTTTCGAAGTTCGAAGCCCCGGGCCGGGGGGTCAGCGGAAGCGGTGTACGATCGGAAGCCGCCGACCGCTTCCGAAGGCTTTCGGGGAGGTTCGCAGCACCAGGGGCGTCTGGCGACGCTTGTATTCGTTGCGGTCCAGGCGCTGGGCGACGGCGGCGGCCTCTTCCCGGGTGCATCCGGTCGGGGGGATCAGGCTGCTGGCGTTGCGCCCGCCTTCGATGATCTGCTCGAGTAGCGAATCGAGGACTTCGTAGTCGGGCAGGTCGTCGCTGTCGATCTGATCCGGAGCCAGTTCCGCGGAGGGCGCCTTTTCGATCGTACGATTGGGGATCCGCTCGCCGTGGCGATTGGCATGTTGGGCCAGGGCGTAGACGTCGCGCTTGTAGACATCGCCCAATACCGCGAGTCCGCCGACCGTATCCCCGTAGAGGGTGCAGTAGCCCACCGAGAGTTCGCTCTTATTTCCCGTGGCCAGTACCAGGCGGTTCTCCTGATTGGAAACCGCCATCAGGATCGAGCCGCGAATCCTGGACTGGATATTCTGCTGCGTGAGTCCGTAGTCGTCGTGCCGTCCGAAAAGAGAAGCGAAGATATCCAGGTAGCTCCGATAGAGGGGCGTGACGTCGACCCGCCGCAACTCGATTCCCAGGTTCCCGGCGAGCGCTTCGGCGTCCTCGATGCTGTGATCGGATGAGTAGGGCCCCGGCATTGCAATGCCCGTGATCCGCTCCGTGCCCAGGGCCTCGACGGCGAGGTGAGCGGTGAGAGCGGAGTCGATCCCTCCCGAGAGGCCGATGACGGCCCCCGGAGGCAGGTTCTGCTTCAGGAAATAATCGCGAATGCCCAGGACCAGGCCGGCTTCCAACTGCGCGATGCGATCCGGCTCCACGATTTCATCCGGGCCACAGCCCGAATCGTCGCTCGGGATCTCGACCACGGCCAGACCGCTCTCGAAGAGCGGAAGGGTGGCCTGGATGCGTCCCCTTCCGTCCACCACGAAGGAGCCTCCGTCGAAGATCAATTCGTCGTTGCCTCCAACCTGATTGACGAAGACGATGGGCAGTCCGTGTTGGGCGGCCAGCTTTGAGAAGATCGTTCGGCGCTCCAGGGGTTTGTCGGCATGCCAGGGCGAAGCCGAGGGATTCAGGATCAATGAAGCTCCAGAGCGTGCGAGTTCTTCGACGGGGTGGATTTGATATCCCAATTCCTGCGCCCAGGTATCCTCGCAGACCGTCAATCCCAGGTCGGCGTCGAGGCCGGGAATTCGGATCGGCTGGCGGCTCTGGCCGGAAGAGAAATATCTCTTTTCATCGAATACGTCGTAGGTGGGGAGTAGGGTCTTTGCCCGGCTGGCGATGCGACGCCCCTCGGCCAGGACCAGCGCGGAATTGACGAGGCCGCCATGCCCCCCCGTCGGATCCGGGAGCACGGCGCCGAGTACGATCACGATGTCCCGGGCCGCGGCTTCGAGTGCTTGCAACTCGCGCAATTGTTCGGCCACGAAGCCATCCCGCTCCAGCAGATCCATCGGCGGGTAGCCGCTGAGGACCATCTCCGGAAAGACCACGATCTCGGCCCCTGCGGCCCGCGCCTTTTCGGTGGTCGCTTCGACGAGCCCGCGATTTCCCGCCAGATCGCCGACCGTCGGATTTACTTGAGCGAGCGCCAATTTCATCGCCCAAGGATACCGTGCCGACGGCTTCGCGTCCCAGCAGCGTGCCCGCTGTGCTGCCAGGGGCCGACGGCTTTTCGGCCGGATGGCGAATTTCGGGCCAGCGGTCGGGGGACCCGGCGAGCGTCTCAGGGATAATAGACGTAGACGACTTCGGCCGTGCAGGCGGGGCGGGCCGCACCCTCCAATTCCCAGCGCAGGCCCATGCTCAGGCGTGCGGCTCCCCGGGGCACGCTGCGAACGCCCAGAATGCTCCCGGCCAACCTCAGGCGGCTTCCGGCGGGTACGGGCTCTTTCAATCGCAATTTATCGATGCCGTAGTTGACGATCCGGGAGCAGGCCCCGACTTCGAGGAGCTCCGCGAGCAGGACGGGCGCCAGGGAAAGGGTGAGGTAGCCGTGGGCGATCGTGCGTCCCAGGGGCAATTCCCGTCGGGCCCGCTCGGCATCGACGTGGATCCACTGCCGATCATCCGTGGCCGCCGCGAAGGCGCGGATTCGCTCCTCGTCGACCTCGACCCAGCGACTCGGTCCGAATTCTCTTCCCACCAGTTCCGAGAGTGCAGAAATGTCGACCGCGTGGAGTCGAGGAGGCATCTGGCGGAAGGTCTCCCGGATGGGGTGAAAATAGTGATCATATCAGAGGCCCGCTTCCGGCTCACGTTCTACGCTCTCGGGGTCCGGGTGTGGGGCCCCCGGGCGGGGCCCCGCCCTTCGAGGTCTCGAAGGCGTGCATGGGGAATACGGCCGGGAAGCAGGGAAGGGAGGTTGGGGGAACGATGAAATCAGGTCCGGGGATGTGGGCTTTGCTCGGCGTGGTATTGGCTGTGGTGGTCGGATTCACGCTCGGTGCCGACTTCATGTCGCGCTCCGCGGTCGGGCTCGACCCGTCGGCCTTTCCCGCCGGCGAATGGATGCAGCGCGTGGGGGTGGTGCTCTTTCCGAGCCTGAATGTGGCCGTGGGGGGCCTGGTTCTGGCCCTGGGCTCGGTTCTCGTGGTCGCGATTGCGAGCTTTTTCGTCGTGCGCTCCAGTCGGCGAGCGGGACTCGCCAGTACCGATCCCGACCGCCGCAACTTTCTCAGCGGAAGCCTGGCCGGCGGCGGGGCCGCCCTGGCGGCCCTGGTCGCGGGGGGTGGCGCCATGGTGGGCCGGTCCTTCTTCGGCCTGGGAAGTCCGGGGGGTCGCGGCTGGAGCCGGCCCCTCGGCGAGATCTTCGGCGGCGAAGTGGTGAGGACCCATCCCGAGTGGAAGAGCGAATGGCGGGGCAGCCGAGTTCAATCCTATGGGAGATTGGGCCGTACGGAATGGCCGGTATCGGATACGGTGCTGGGAACCGGTCCGCTGCGGGGAGAATTGGGGGTGAAGATCGCGCGCCTGGCCCTCGAAAGAGGAGTCAACTACATCGATACCGCGCCCGATTATTCCGCGGAGGGAAGTGAGAAGGCCGTCGGTGAGGCGATTCGGGATCTGCCAAGGGAGTCCTTCTTCCTGGCGACGAAGTGGTGTTCAGCCGTGGGTCACCTGCCCGCCGGCACCCCCGTCGCCCGTTACCGCGAAGTGATCGAAGAGAGCCTGGATCGCCTGGGCACGCATTACGTCGACCTGGTTCACGTTCATTCCTGCGACGACGTGGAGCGGCTCCTCGATCCGAATGTCCACGAGGCCTTCGCCCAGCTCAAGCGCGAGGGCAAGGTGCGCTTCCTGGGATTCTCCAGCCACACGCCGAACCTCGAGCAGGTGGCGACCGCGGCGATCGATTCGGGGAAATTCGATGTGATGATGGTCGCCTACCACCACGGCATCTGGCCCCGGCTCTCCGAGATCATTGCCCGGGCTCGGCGCGAGCAGGATATGGGCGTGGTGGCGATGAAGACCCTCAAGGGTGCCAAGCATCGCGGTCTGGCGGGTTTCAGCGGAGAGGAGGATTCCTATGCCCAATCGGCCCTCAAATGGGTGCATGGAAATTCCGACGTATCCTGCGCGGTGATTTCATTCTTCGACCTGCAGCACGTGGATGAATATCTATACGCTTCCGGTAAGACGGCGGGGTCCGAAGATCTCGCGGTACTCGAAAAATACGATCGCCTGAGCGCCCAGACCTATTGTGCGCCCCATTGCGGAGTCTGCCTCTCCGCCTGCCCCGAAGAGGTTCCGATCCACGACGTGCTTCGCCACCGCATGTATTTCGAGGATTATCGGTCCGAGCGCCAGGGGATGGATCTCTACGCCAAGCTCGATCGAAACGCCTCGCAATGCGTCGACTGCGCGGCTCCCTGTACGGGTTCCTGCCCGTTCGGAATTTCGATCCAGGAGCGAATGGTGGGCGCCCACGAACTCCTCGCCAAGCGTTAGCCGATCCCCCCCCCCC
>CAYTAT010000026.1:35413-45612 GCA_964435795.1 uncultured Spirochaetaceae bacterium | reverse complement strand
GAGGGAGGGAGAGAGGGAGCGGGAGAGCGGGGTTTCGCCCCTTCGAGGGAGATCGATCCGTAGCATCGAAGGCCAGCGGCGGGGCCAGCCATGGCGATGGCTCGGAAGGCGCATGCTCTTTCTCTCTCGAGAGGGATTGATGGCCCCGACACTTTTCTCGTCCTGGAGTCGGTCCCTCGGCCGCGACGGAACCCGGAAGTGGAGTCTCAGCCCGCCAGTGCATTCATGCGCGCGGCCAGTCTGAAATCCAATTCGCTCAGGCCCTTCGCGTCGTGGGTGGTCAGGTAGACGTCGACGCGGTTGTAGACGTTGCTCCACTCGGGATGGTGGTCGAGGGCCTCGGCCTCCCGGGCGACTTCGGTCATGAAGGCGAAGGCGCGCTCGAAATCGGCGAACTCGAAGTGTCGATGGAGCTTGCCTTCGTCGAGACGCCAGCCCGGGCAGGCTGCCAGGGCGGTCTCGATTTCCGCGGCTTCGAGTTTGCGGGGAGGTCGCGTCGCCACGTTCTTCTCAGACTTCCCCGCCGCGGATGGCCCGAATAAAAGCGTCGAAGAGCGCGCTGCGAACCTGCTCCCGAGTCGCCGTGCCGTAGACCTCGCGAAAAGCCTGCACGGGGATGATGCCCTTGGCCATGCTCCGATGGCCCCCG
This sequence comes from uncultured Spirochaetaceae bacterium, assembly GCA_964435795.1. Lineage (GTDB taxonomy): Bacteria > Myxococcota_A > UBA9160 > UBA9160 > UBA4427 > JAZXM01. The sequence continues at coordinate 44,963 of CAYTAT010000026.1, read as the reverse complement.
CCCACCCCCAGGCCCTCGACAACGGCTCGCACTACCTCTCCGGCCGCGCGTACATAGCCGACGTTTCGGACCGAAAACACCAGATCACCCCCGACCTGGCCGACGGCGATGGCCCATTCCGCCCCCTCGGCCTGGAGCGCCATATCGGCCACCTGGGGGATGACGTCCTCCCTCACCCGTCCCAGCACCAGCATGTGAATCCCGTCGCGCAACTCCGATTTCGCGAGGGCTCGCCCCAGGGCCCGCAGGCCATCGATGGGTAGCGCGGGTCTCTCGATGCGACGCAGCAGGGCGGGGCTATGGCTCGCGTGGAGGTATGAGAAGGAGAGCATGTCCTTGCGGCCGGTCTCGCGCCCCAGGTATTGGGTATCGCTCTTGATCCCGTAGAGGAGAGCCGTGGCCAGGCGGGGGCCCACGTCGATATTGCTGGCGCGCAGGTACTCGGTCACGATCGTCGAGGTGGCACCGTAATGGGGGCGGATGTCGCGAATTCCGGCCCGATAGCCCGTCCGCTCGGGGTGATGATCGATCACGGCATCGATGTCCAACAACCTCTCGGGGGGATCGTCTCCGAAGACATTGGGCTGGACATCCACGAGTACGAGGCCGTCCATCTCATCGAGTTCCTCGGGCGAGATCACGCGCACATCGATGCCGAGGGCTTCGACCAGAGCCAGGTTTTCCGGCCGCGTGACCTCCCCGAAAGAAATCAGGGGCGCTGTGGTCCGTTTGCGTCCCAGGATGGCGCGGAGTGCATACCCGCAGGCGATGCCATCGGGGTCCGGATCGGGTTGCAGGAGCAGGCCCACTTTCTCGCGACTATCGAGCAGGGTCCTCAACTGGACGACCCGTTGCAGATTCGAGAGATGATCGAATTCCTCGTCGATGTCGTCACGGATCAATGTCTTGAGCCCCGTGCGGCGCAGACAATTGTGGTGGGGCAGATCTTCATCCGCGAGCAGATCGGTGAGCACGACGATCGGGGCATCGGCGTCGACCTTGGCGATTTCACGCACCGCCGAGCGGGCCCAGGGGCCGTCATCACTGGCCAGCGCGTATTCGTCGCCGGCTCGGGGCTCGAGTTTCTGGAAGCCCTCTTCGCTCAGTCCGCCCTGGAGGATTCGAAAACCCGGGGGACGCGCCCGGGCTTCACTCTCCCGCGGCACCCAATAGAGTTCCTCGGTGGGTCCGGTCCCGATTCGGCTCCATAGCCGGGCCGTTTCGGCACCGTCACAGACAATGATTCGCCGTCCCAAGTCCTACCGCCCCGGCCCGTAGATTCGCATGCAGTGGAAGCTGGCCATCGCCTGCCCCCCGAGACCTTGCGAGAGTTCCGCAGGTCGGGATGGCGCGAGCCCCCATCGCGATGGCCGATGACGCTGGGGTCCTCCGGGTATCTCCCGGGCGTCACCAGAAGTTTAGCCCGGATTGTCCGAATGCGGCCCTCCCCGGGGATCCCGATTCCGGGCGGCCCCAGGGGCGTTCAGCAGAATCCCCAGTGCCCGCGGGAGGGATCCGGCGAAGATTGCGGATGCGAAGCGGCAGGGCCCTCGGGCGAATTGCTACATTGGCCGGGATGGGAGTCGAGATGGATGCCACTATTCGAGGGCGCGGGGATCTGGCGGCGTGGAATCGCGAGCAACCCAGCAACTTCTATACGGATGACGATGCGCTGCAGGCCCTGGTCGAACATCACGGGCTGAAGAGCTACGCGCCGAAATTTCATGCGGCGGGTGGCGTGGTTGCGGGGCCCCTGGACGAGGCGGCACGCGAGAACAACCTGCATCGGAACCTGCCCGTACTCGACGATTGGAGTGATATCGGGGAATTCACGGGGGGAGTGCATCACCATCCCTCCTGGTGGACGGCCGGACGACTGATCTACGGCACGGGAATCATGTCGCTCTACGGCGAGACGCCGACTTCGCATCGGGCCATCTTCACGCTCTTCTACTTGACCGCCCAGGTGGGGGAGGCCGGACATAATTGTCCCTTGGCGTGCGATGCGGGGGCCATCCGGAGTTTGCAGGCCCTGGGCATTCCGGAACAAAAAGCCGCCTACCTCGAGCGGCTGCTCGATCCGGATTTCGATACCAACTTCACGGGCAGCCAATTCCTCACGGAAGTGCAGGGTGGATCCGACGTGGGTGCCAATAGCGCGGTGGCCCGTTGCATCCGGGGAGGAACGGAAGCGGGTTCCGAATGGTCCATCTCCGGCGAGAAATGGTTCTGCTCCAACGCGGATGCGGACGTCTTCATCCTGACGGCTCGCCCGGAAGGGGCCGCCGAGGGAACCCGAGGTCTGGGCCTCTTTCTCGTGCCCCGGGTGAAGCCCGACGGCACGCTGAACGGGTTTCGGATCCGCCGACTCAAGGATAAGCTCGGAACCCGCTCGATGGCCTCGGCGGAGATCGATTTCGACGCCGCCTACGGGGAGGCGGTGGGCCCGGTGGATGCGGGCTTCAAATCCGTGATGGAACTCGTGATCACGACCAGCCGCCTTTATAATGCTGCGGCTTGTGCGGCCAATTCCAGGCGCTCCTGGGTGATCGCCAGCACCTACGCGCAGCATCGAAGGGCCTTTGGGGCCCCCCTCGCAGATTTTTCCGCCGTTCGTGAAACCCTCGCCTGGATGCGCGCGGATACGGCGGGAAGCGTGGCATCGACCCTCTGGTTGGCGGGTCTGCTGGAGGAAATCGATCGCGGCTCGATTGACGAGCGCGATGCCGCCTTCTTCCGCGTGGCCGTGAATCTCAACAAGCTGCAGACGGCATTGATCGCACACGAAACGGTGAACCGCGGGATCGAGATCCTGGCCGGCAATGGGGCCATCGAATCCTTTTCGATCCTGCCGCGCCTGCTGCGGGATAATGTGGTCTACGAGAATTGGGAGGGCACGCATAATGTGCTGCGCGCCCAGATCCTGCGGGATTGTGCGCGCCTGGGGGTTCATCGGGGCTTCTTCGACGTACTGGCCGATATCCTGGGGCCGCAGACCATCGCCGGGGATCGTGCGGAGATGGATGCGATCCTGGCACTCGATCTCACGGACGACCTGGCGCCTCTACGCTTTCGACGGCTGGCCAGCCGCATGGCATTGCGCATGATGCAGGCGGCGATGTCTCCCCTGTCCGCACTCGCGGATCATCGGATGCTGCTCGGGCGCGAACTCGATCCCCCGGAGTTGGACGCCGACTACCTGGCGCTCATCGATCGCCTGCAGCGCTAAGACCCGCCACCGGGGGCTGGCCCGTCCGGGTCCAGGGGGTGGGAAGGAAGCGGGGAGATCTCGGCCCGCTCTTTGCTCAGCTGACAGTCTGCTCAGCTGACGGTCTGGATCTCCAGCTCGCCTTTTTCATGGTGCATTCGCAGCACCTTCTTGTCGAATTTCCCTACGCTGGTCTTCGGCACTTCATCGATGAAGGCCCAGCGTTCCGGAAGCCACCACCTGGCAACCCGGGAGGCCAGGAATTCGCTCAGGTCCGCCGGGCTGAGCTTTGCGCCCTCGGCGCGTACCACGCATGCCAGGGGCCGCTCATCCCAGCGTTCGTCGGGTACCCCCACCACGGCGGCCTCGACGACGTCGGGATGGGCCATGATCTCGTTCTCGAGTTCCACCGAGGAGATCCATTCGCCCCCGGATTTGATGACATCCTTTGCGCGATCCGTGATCTGGACGAAGCCCCGGGCATCCACGTTGGCGACGTCGCCAGTGCGCAGCCAGCCGTCCTGGAATTTCTCCTGGGAGGGATCCTTGTAATAGGCGCCCGTGATCCAGGGCCCGCGCACCTGGATTTCGCCGACCGCCTCGCCATCCCAGGGCAATTCCTCGCCGGCGTCATCGACGATTCGCATCTCGACACCTGCGCAGAGGCGTCCCGTCTTGACCCGCCAGTCCATTTCAGTCGCCGGATCGCAGCCTTTCGGTGGGTTGGCAATGGCCGCCAGGGGACTGGTCTCGGTCATTCCCCAGGCCTGGATCATGCGGACGCCGTATTTCCGATCCAGGGTTTCCATCAGGCTACGGGGAACCGCGGAGCCGCCGCAGACCACCATTCGCAAGCTGGAGAGATCCACTGGATTTGATTCCGCGAAGCGGATGATCTCGTTCCAGACGGTGGGCACCGCGCCCGAAAAGGTGGGCTTCTCCTGGGCGATCAGCCGCGTCAGGGGTTCGGCCTGCAGAAATTTTTCGGGCAGGATGATGTCCGCGCCCGAGAGCCAGGTCGCATGGGGGAGTCCCCAGGCATTGGCGTGGAACATGGGGACGATCATGAGGGCGCGATCCGCCTCGGTAAATCCAAAGGCGGAACCCGAGGTGGCCGCCATGGCATGGAGCACACTCGAGCGGTGGCTGTACACCACCCCTTTGGGATTGCCCGTGGTGCCGCTGGTATAACACATGGCCGCAGCCTGGCGTTCGTCGATCTCCGGCCACTCGTAGCCGCTGCTCTCGGCCGCCAGCAATTCCTCGTAGGCAAGGGTTTCGCCGAGTTCGGAAGCATCGCCCTCTCCGACGAGAATGAAGGTGGGTCTCTTCTTCAGATCGTTCACGATCCGCGCCAGCAGGGGCACCAGCGAGGCATCGACGAGGATCACGTCGTCCTCGGCGTGATCGATCACGTAGCTGAGTTGCTCGGGGAAGAGTCGGATGTTGAGGGTATGGAGTACGGCGCCCAGGCATGGGACGGCAAAGTACGCCTCCATATGCTCCTGGTGATTCCATTGGAAGGTGCCGACGCGATCGCCGGGTCGCACTCCGAGGCGCGTCAGGGCCGCCGCCAATTTCTCGGCGCGTTCGGAAACCCGGGCGAAACTCGCACGCCGCGTGTGGTCACCCTCGAAGGTGATGACCTGGCTCTCGGCGTGGATGCGCTGCCCGTGTCTCAGGATCGAGGTGATGGAAAGTGGTGCATCCTGCATGGTGCTCTCGAGCATATCTTCCTCCGCATCCTCTCCGGGCTCATGGCCGGGGGTTCTTCATCATTGCGCGTACGGCGAAGGCCGCAAGGGTCGGCGCATGGGGTCGTTTCGGGGCTCCGGGGCTGCGGCATCGCGGTCGCCGACATGCCCGGCTGGAATTTGCGCATTCCGTCCCGCAAGCGCGCGGGGCGGCGGCCCCCCGCTCCCGCCCGGACGCCGGAATTCGTGCCGATGGACCGGCTACCGATAGAGCATTCCCGCCGCTTCGGACCCCGATTCCCCGGGAATCCGCTCCCACGTGGAGGATCTATACTGCGGGGCCCGGCTCCCCCGATGCGGGGGGCGGGGAAGTCTCGAGCGAGGTTTCCGGGCCGATCGATGCGTCGAGCCCAGCGCCCGGATACCCGGACACCCGGATATAGAGGAGGGAATTCGATGGATAGGGGGAAGTTCAGCGGCTTCGATCTGGAATTGAGGGGCAGGGGTATCGCCTGGTTCCAGTTTACGACGCCCGAGAGACTGAATGGTCTGACGGTCGCCATCAAGAGGGATCTGATCGAACTCCTGACCCAGGCGCAGATGGATAATGCCGTTCGGGTGATCGTTTTTACCGGCAGCGGGCGGGCCTTCTGTGCGGGCGACGATCTCAAGGGCTATCGGGATGCGGAGCCCTCGGGCAGGCGCTTGATGCCGGGGATCGAGCCGGGACACGATACCGCGATCGGGACCTACGACGGCCTGCGCAGCGTCTCCCAACGCCTCAATTCGGTGTTGCGCGGCCTCGATAAATTGACCGTCGCCGCCCTCAATGGGGTCGCGATCCAGACCGGCCTCTCCCTGGCCCTTTCCTGCGACTTTCGCCTCGCGGCTTCCTCCGCGCGCATGGGGAGTGCCACGCTTCGCTTCGGCCTGCTGCCCGATGAGGGTGGCCAATACCTGCTCGTGCGAATGCTGGGCCTCGCTCGTGCCCTCGACTTCGTCCTGCGCAAGCGGATCGTGAGCGCCGAGGAGGCCCTGGCCCTGGGGCTGGTTCACGAAGTGGTGGAGCCGGACGAACTCGAATCCGCCGCCATGGCGTTGGCCACGGAATTGGCCGCTGGCCCCCAGGTGGCCATGCGGCTGCTGAAGCGCTCCCTCTACAGCGCGGCCGAATTGGATTGGGAGCACGCTCTCGACGAGATCGCGGCCAAGACGGCGATCGCCGACCACCACGCGGATGTGCGCGAGGGGACGCGCGCATTCTTCGAAAAACGTGAGCCGCAATTCAATGCCTGGCTCGAGGATTCCGAGTCGCCGGGCTGAGGGTCGCGGAAATGACGACCCACGGGCGGGACGCGGGGACTGGCCCGCGTCCCGCCGTGGGGCTCAGAAGATTTCGAAGAGGCCCGCGGCGCCCTGGCCCCCTCCGATGCACATCGTGACGACACCCCACTTCGCCTTGCGGCGTTGGCCCTCGAGCAGGATATGGCCCACGCAGCGCGCACCCGTCATGCCAAAGGGATGGCCCACCGAAATCGAGCCACCGTTGACATTGTATTTCTCCGGATCGATTCCCAGGGTATCGCGGCAGTAGAGACATTGGCTCGCGAAGGCTTCGTTGAGTTCCCATAGGTCGATGTCGTCGACGCGAAGTCCCGCGTGATCGAGCAGGCGCGGAACGGCGTAGACCGGGCCGATGCCCATTTCGTCGGGTTCGCAACCCGCCACCGCGAAGCCCCGAAAGGCGCCCAGGGGCTCGATGCCCCGTCGCTTCGCCTCCCCGGCCTCCATCATGACCACGGAAGCGGCCCCATCCGAGAGTTGTGAAGCATTGCCGGCGGTGATGAATTGATCTTCGCCGCGGATCGGCTTCAGCTTCTGCAGGCCCTCGAGAGTCGTGGTCGGGCGATTGCATTCATCCCCGCTCACCGTGTAGTCGACCTCGGACGTCTCACCGCTCTCCTTGTCGGTGACGATCATTCGGGTATCCATCGGAACGATCTCATGCTCGTAGAGACCGCCTTCCTGGGCGGCCGCAGTGCGCTTCTGGCTCTCGAGGGAGTACTCATCCTGATATTCTCGACTCACCTTGTAGCGGTCGGCAACGATGTCGGCGGTTTCGATCATCGGCATCCAGAGGCCCGGATACTGCTCCATCAGCGGTCCGTCGACCTGATGGCTGAATCCCTTGCCCGTCATGCTGAGGCTGATCGATTCGACTCCGGCACCGACGATGGTCTCCACGCCGTCCACGATGATACGGCTGGCGGCGGTCGCGATGGCCTGCAGGCCCGAAGAGCAGTGTCGGCTGATCGTCATCCCGGTGGTCGTCACCGGGCAGCCCGCCTTGATGGCGGCGAGGCGTCCGATGTTATTGCCCGTGGTGCCCTGGGGCGTTCCGCAGCCGAGGACGACTTCCTCGATTTCGGCCGGATCGGCGCCCGAGCGCTCGATCGAGTGCTGAATGGCGTGGCCCGCCATCGCGACACCCCCGGTATTGTTGAATCCGCCGCGATGGGATTTTGCGAGTCCCGTTCGAGCGGTTGAAACGATTACGGCTTCGCGCATCGGTATTTCCTCCTGGATTGGCCGCGAGCGGATCGCGGCGGAAAATCGGCGCCCGAACCGATGGGGTCGCCGTTTGCCTGGTGGTCGCCAAGCTTAGCCGCTGTGGAATCGTGGGGCACGGCCGGGATCCGCGGCGCATCGACCGCATGCGACCGGGCTTTTGGATGTGTACCCCGAGATGATATCGCCTCTGCTTCCCGGCCCGGAAGGGGAATTCGCGCCCGGGGGCCAATAGAGACGAATTCCACCATCTCGGATACTTTTCCGTGCGGGGGATGCCCGGATGCGGCGCCTTCCGGTGGGCCGATTCCAGTCTTCATTCGCGAGGTCATGTGTCGATGGATTCCGTCTCGATTCTATACATCACGGTCGGGCTTCTGATCATCGCGAGCCGAGGGCCCCTGGTTTTTGCACCCCGCGCCACGCTGCGCTTCGCCGAGCGCCTCTTCGCGCGCAATGCCCGAATTCGAGGCATGGGCCTGGCGATTGGGGGCCTGGCTCTGGCCCTCGTGGTTCTCCCCGCCGGCGATGGGCCGGCCGTCGGCATCCTTTATTGCGCGGGTTGGTTGATCGGGGGCGGGGCGCTCTGGCTGCTGGTCGCGCCCGCATCGTATCGGAGGCTCGCTCTCGGCGTGCTCTCCTTCGCCGAGAACTCGGTCGATGCCGGAGCCCTGCGAATTCTGGGTCTCGTCGCCTGTTTGCTCGGCGGCGCAATGATCTACGCCGGAATCCATCTCGTTTGAGATCCGGCTCCGGCGACCGATGCACCGGAAGGCTGCCCTCTCCTCGTGCGCCGGATCGCGATCCGCCCTTTCAATCGTGGTAGGCTTCTGGTCGCAGCCCCTCCCCCCCGGCGGGGCATGATCGCTCTTTCGGTATCCGCTATCGATCCTCGCTGGCGTCAGCGGATTCTGGATTCCATCGCCAGCCCATCAAGCATCGGAGGCGAGCATGACGTCGAGCGAAAAACGATTGAGCGGATCCGTGGCACTCGTGACCGGTGCGACTCGCGGCATTGGCAAGGGTATTGCGATCGAGTTGGCTGTGGCGGGAGCGACGGTCTACTTCACGGGCCGCTCGACTAAGGAGGATCCCGAGCGACCGGGCAGCCTCGGCGCGACGGCCGCTGAAATCGAGCAGGCCGGTGGCAAGGCGGTCCCGATTCGCTGCGATCACCACGTCGACGAGGAGGTGGCCGCGGTTTTCGAAACCATTCAGCGCGACGAAGGCCGCCTCGACCTGCTGGTCAACAATGCCACCGCCGAGATGGGATCCATGGTGGGCCAACGTTTCTGGCAACTTCCGATCGCTCTCTGGGATGATCTGATCGGCGTCGGCCTGCGCTCCCATTACGTCGCCAGCCTGCACGCCGCCCCGATGATGATCGCCCAGGGTGAGGGGCTGATCGTCAACGTATCTTCTCATGGCTCGCGGGAATACCTGATGGGCGTGATCTACGGCGTGGGGAAGGCAGGCGTCGAGAAGCTCACGAGTGATATGAGCAAGGAATTGCGGGAGCACGACGTGGCCGTGATCTCGATCTGGCCGGGACTGGTGGTGGGCGAAAATAGGCTGGTGGCTGCCGAGCGCCAGGACGACGGTCGCCTCACGCTATTCGGACTCGACCTGACCCACGCCGAGACACCGGCCTTTCCGGGCCGGGGCGTGGTGGCCCTCGCGACCGATGCGGAGCGGATGGGGCGTACGGGCCAGGCTTTCTGGGGCGTGGAATTGGCCGAGGAATACGGTTTTACGGATGTCGATGGCCGGGTTCCCGACGCCCGAAAGCTCCACGAGCAGTTGAAGCAGAATGCCCCCGACTATTGGAAGGACGTCGTGGGCAGCTGAAAGACGCCCTCTTTCGCCCCGGCTCCGCGTGCGCGGGGGGGGGGCCGAGGGATGCCGGGGGTTGACGACGTATTTCCTGCGGCACCCGTCCGGGGTGTCGAGGGCCTGGCATCCGAGCTTTATCCGGGGCCCGGGCACGTGTAGAATGACGAGGCCCCGGTGGATTCCTCCACCGTTGTTCGCGCGGGCTCTTCTCGTACGGGCCTCGGAAAAGACAGCTCGGAAAAGACAG
>CAYTAT010000026.1:33974-35313 GCA_964435795.1 uncultured Spirochaetaceae bacterium | reverse complement strand
TCGGAAAAGACAGCTCGTAAAAAAAGGGAGAGCAGTATGAAAGAAGACTCGGGAAATTCCTCCGCATCGACGGCCGACGCCGCCGCGGTTGCCTTCGCGGAACTCGCCCGGACACTCGGCGAGATCGAGTCGGGCTATATCGGCCCGGATCGCAATATGCATTCGCTCGCGGAGCGGACGGCCGGTCGCTATCTCCTCTCCAACGCACTTCAGCATGGATTCCAATGTTGGTTCGATATCGACCCCAAGCGTCCGCTCTTTCACCGTTGGCTCAGCCCCACCAAGAAACTCCTGGGCGACAATCCCGATGCCGTCTACTACGGCGCCATCGTGGATCCGGCGGGCAGCTATCGCATCCACGGCAACGTCCACGGCGCCTCTTATACCTCCTTCAGCGTCGAGACGGGGGCCCAGGAGGGCCACCTCTCGAAGGGCGTGATCTCGACCCTGAACGATAAGGAGTTCGAGGTGGCCGCCGATGGCAGCTACGAAATCATTGCGAGCCCGGATCCCCAGCCGGGCGCCTGGCTGCGCCTCGAGCCCGGTGCCGGCAGTATCACGACCCGTCACTATTGGGAATGGGAGCGCAGCGTGGCGGCGGATCCCACATTCCACGTCCCCCTCTGGATCGAACCCATCGAAGATCCGGGTCCGGCGCCCCCGATGGACGATGCGGCGGTGGCCGCGGGGATTCGGCGGGTGATCAATTTCGCTCGCGGTGCGACGATCGATTTTCCCGATCTGCCGCCCGAGGTAATGCCCTCATGGGTCTCGAATGAAATCAATCGCTTCGACAATTCCGCCTACGAGGAGAGCAATACGGAGATCGGCTATGCGGCGGCGGATAACGCCTACCTGCAGGCCCGTTACGAACTCGGCCCCGATCAGGCCCTGATCATGCATGGCCGCTTTCCACGCTGCCGCTTCGCCAACGTGGTGATCTGGAATCATCGCCTGCAGACGCCTCCCTACCGACACCGCCGGGTCTCCCTGAATCGCAACCAGATCCACTACGAGCCCGATGGCAGTTTTCGAGTCGTCATCGCGCACCGCGATCCCGGTATGCCGAATTGGATCGATGCGGCGGGTCTGCCGACGGGAATGATCTTCTGGCGATTCCTGCTCCCCGAGGAGCCGCCGCCGCCGATCGAAGCCGAGCTGCTGGAGTTGAACTCCTAGTTTGGCTGGAGTTGAACTCCTAGTTTGGGTGGAGTTGAACTCCTAGTTTGGGTGGAGTTGAATTCCTAGTTTGGTCCTAGTTTGGAAAGAGGGCTTGGATAGTCGAGAAAGAGGGCTTGGATAGTCGAGAAAGAGGGCTCGGATAGTCGAGAAAGAGGGC
>CAYTAT010000026.1:0-33874 GCA_964435795.1 uncultured Spirochaetaceae bacterium | reverse complement strand
GGATAGTCGAGAAAGAGGGCTCGGATAGTCGAGAAAGAGGGCCTGGATAGTCGAGAAAGAGGGCTCGCGCCCTCAGGCTTCGAGTGCCGAGAGGGTTTCCAGGTCTTCGAGTCCGGTGGCGAGTCTTTCGAGGTTGGCGTGCAGGATCTCCTCGCCATAATTTTCGACGGGGGTGATCATCCAGCCGATGAAGAATCCCCAGATCGCGGTCTGGCGGTGGAGGAGCCAGGCATCCTCCAGGCTCGGAACGCTCTCCACCCCATTCGCCCCCAGGCGCTCGAGGTAGTGGGCGAGCAGATCCCTCTCATGGGCTCGGCGATATTCGATGTCGAGGGCCGTCAGCAGGATGTAGCTGAGGTCATGGGAGAAGCAGCCGCGATTCATGAGCTGCCAGTCGAGGAGCCCGACCCGATGCCGCGGCAGAAGATAGGTATTTCCGAAATGGGTATCGCCGTGGAGCAGGGTGGGGGTCTGGGTCGCGAGGATCGCCTGTGCGCGCCAGAGGCACTTCCAAACCTCGTCGAATGAGCGTTTCAATCGCACGAGGAGTTCCTGCTTGTATTCACATCGCTCCACCTGGAAAAGGAGGAACTCGCGTCCGGTATTCTGCATGAAGTCGTAGAAGTCTCCCGAGCATGGCGTCCAGAGCCAGTCGAGATCCCCGGAAAAACGCGGGCTGGCCCAGAAGCGGGCGTGGAGATCGGCGAGCTGCTCCAGGAGATTTACGATCTGGAGTTCATCCATGGACTCGGTTGCAGCGGGGAAGTGCGCCGATCTCAGCCGCAGATCCTCCATCACCACTCCGAATCCACCGGACTCTTCGTCGAAGAAACTCGCGAAGGCCCGGGGGGTTTCGAGATCGAGTCCCGGTCGCAGATCCCGGTAGAAGCGCACTTCATTTCGGTACATGGAACTCGGTGCACCCGGCCGGATCAGAACCGTCTTCAGGATCACCCGTCCGGGGAGGCCGTGATCGTGGCCCGGCGCATAGTCGAGATCCAGTACCGCGCGAGCTGCCGTCGACGCCGAGCCGGTATCGCAATGCGCCTCCTCGACGACTCGCAATCCCTCAACGATTACTCCCGGCTGGGACTCGCAGAGGGCTCGGGTCAGGAGTTCCGGGCTGAGCGCCTCGCTGCGATTCGGAAATACGACTCCAGGCATGGTCGAGGCTTCCCCGGGCGAGTCATCCGGAGCCCGCTTCTTCGTATCCGAGCTTCCGCTCCGCTTCGAAATTCGATACTCGTGGGCTCGTTGTTCTCGATTGGGCAAGGGTAGCAACCCGGAAGATGCCGTGCTCCGGGGGCTCGATCGATTCGGCTATCTTCGACTACAGACTTTCCATGAATACAGGGGGGTGGCAGCATGGGCGTCGATTCGGTGAGCGTGGCGGAAGAATATTTCGCGCGAATGCGCGACGGCGATCTATCGGTCACGGAGCTCTTCCACGAAGAGGCTGAGCTGGTGGGACTCGGCATGACGCGCAGGGGGAAAGCCGCCGTCGCCGATTTCTATCGCAAGGTGATCGAAAGGGCGGGGCCGAGCCCCCGGCCGGCGGGCCCCCTGCTCGGCAATGGATCCCGGGTGGCGGCGGAAGTCTTCATCGACCTCACGGAAGAGGTGAGCGTTCACGCCGTCGACATCTTCGTGATCGAAGACGGCCTGATTCGATCCCTCACCTACTTCATATGCCAGCCCTCGGGCTGATGGGGGGATTGGTCGCCCCGCATGCTTCCGGCCCGCGGGTCAGACGCATGCAGTAAGGGCGTTTTCCAGGGGTGTTTCCGAAGCCGAGTGCTCTCCCGTCCTGGTGATCCGGCTGGCAAGGGGCGCAAATCCGAGGAGCGATCGCTCTCATGCGTCGGATTGCGGGCGAAGATCGTGGGTGCGGTGCCGGGAAATCATCGTATGGATCCAGGAGCCGGCCGAAAATCGCCAGCAGGAGCTCTGCATCCCGGAGCCCGTTTCGAAATCCCTACCGCCGAGGAAGGGTTCCCAGGGGTGACGGGTTCTCGCTTTCGAATTCCCGGGGCGGCGATCGAGGAATTGACGGATCGGATGATCATCCGGGTATGAACCCGATGCGCGGTTTTCTGATCTTCAGCCCGGCCGACCGGAATCCCCGAGCGGGGCGTCGATGGATGCGGACGGGCAAGTGGGTTCGCACCGCGAGGCCGGCCCGCTGCAGGGGCTATGCGTCTTCGCGCCGGGGATCATCCGCCCGAGATCTCGATCTCCGTCGAGCCGGAGGGCAGAGATACGCGGATTCCGTCCCGGCCGAGGGTGACTTCTCCCGTGTAGGCTTCGTCGACACCTTCGAGAAAGGCGGCGTCCATGCCGGGCAGGATCAGGGGGGGCACCACGTGGTAGAAGAGCAGGTGGCGGGCACCGGCGGCCTCGGCGGTTTCGGCGGCGTCCACGGGCGTCGCGTGGTAGTCGAGGATGTCGGCGGTGATCTTCGCCTGCACCGTCATGCCGAGTTCTTCGGCCGCACTCGTGATGATCGCCACCAGATGAGCCGCCAGGGCCTCGTGGACGAGCAGGTCGACGCCCCGGGACATGCGCTCGATCTCCGGCGATTTGATGGTATCGCCGGTAATGACCAGGGAACGCCCGCCGTAGTCGAAGCGATAGCCGACGGCGGGGTCGACGGGCGCATGATCGACCCGGAAGCTCGTTATCTTCACGCCGTTGCGCTCCCAGACTAGGGTGGGGCTCCCGGGCAGGGGAGTGCGGAAGGGCCGGGCCACGAATCCCGCTCCCCCGGGTGGCATCGTCTTCTCCCCGTGGTGGCTCGTGCGATATCCAGTGTCGAGCCGATAGGCCACGTTGAATCCTGAGGCGACCCTCTCGACTCCCGGGGGCCCGAGCAGGGGCAGCCGCTCGGAGCCATTGCGCCCCACCCAACGCTGCAGGGCCAATTCGCCCAGGCCGTCGATGTGATCTGAGTGAAAGTGGGTGAGGAATACGGCCTCGATCCGGCCGGCGGGAAGCCCCATGCGGTTCAGATTTCGCGCTGCACCCGAACCGGCATCGACCACGAAAAGATCGTCCCCGGCTACGACGCCCACGCAGGGTCCGGAGCGCTGGGGATCCGGCAAGGGGCTACCCGCGCCGCAGAGGGTGAGGTGAAGGCCATCCGGCAGCTCCGACATGGGGTCGGCGGCCATGATGCGCACGGCTGCCGTGCGCATTACGAGCATCGAGAGCGGGCCTCGAAACGCGTATACGAGGACCCCCAGCAGGATAAAAATGCCGACTCCAATTCCCAGGCGTCTCATCCGAGGTCTCCTTGTTTTGGCAGTGAGGGTGCTATAAGAGTTTCGCGAAAGCAAGCCCCCAAGATGGATGCGGGGGCACATTCTTTCGGTGAAACTCCAGGGGATGAAGCCTCTCCCCCGATTGCCTTTCTCCGACGCCGTGGACGGCGACGGCCATGTACTCGAGCCCCCGGATCTCTGGCAGCGTTATCTGGAAAGCGAATTCCGGGGTCGTGCGGCGACGATTCGCGCGGACGATGCGGGGCTCGAATATCTCGAGATCGATGGTCGGAGTTCGAAGATCGTGCGCGGGGGCATGCCGGCGGGCCTGGGCGGGATGGATCGCGTCGGTGGCTACGTGTACGAGCGCGAGGCGAGGACGGGGCTGAAATACGTAGACGAGGCCCCCCTCGGTGCGATGGATCCCCGGGAGCGGATCCAGCGGTTGGATATGGAAAATATCGCTCGCACATTCCTCTACCCCACCCTGACACTCTTCTGGATTGCCGAATGCGAAGACGAAGATCTTGTCCAGGCCCATCTCCGCGCCTACAACCGTTGGATCGTCGACTTCTGTTCCGACTCTGACGGGCGCCTGCTCCCCATGGCACAGATCTCGCTGGGCGATCCCGAGGCGGCCGAGCGCGAATTGCGGCGAGCGGCCGGGGATGGCGCCGTCGGGGTCTTCGTCCCGTCTTTCCAGTGGACTCGCAGGCCCCTGGGCGATCCGGCCCACGATCGCGTATTCGCGGCCGCCGAAGAGTGCGGGCTCTGCCTGGGCATCCATCCATCGGTTGAGCCAAAGTGGACGGCGCCGGGCCGCTTCGGGGAATATACGAGCAGGAAGTATGCCTTCTTCCTCAACGTCACCGCCGCCGATGCCGTGCGCCATGCCGCGACTTCCCTCTTCCAATACGGCGTATTCGAAAAATTTCCGGGACTGCGCGTGGCGATACTCGAATCCGGTGCCGGCTGGGTGGGCCATTGGCTCGATCGCATGGACACCGTCTACCTTTCGCCCCAGGGTATTCCGGCGCGTGAGGTGTTGAGCGAGAAACCGAGCTTCTACTTCCGGCGCCAGTGCTGGATCTCCGGTGATCCCGACGAGACGGCATTGGCTGCGATCGTTCCCGTCGTCGGGGCGGACCGCTTCTTCTGGGCCTCGGATTTCCCCCACCCCGACCACCCCGCGGACTATATCCCCGAGCTCACGCGCCTGGCGGGAGAGCTTCCCGAATCCATGCGCGAGGATTTCCTGGGCGGAAATGTATTGCGAGCCTTCGGGATCACGGGGTGAAGAAGTGCTGAAGGCGATCGGGGCCATCCTGGCTTTTCTCGTGTCTATTCCCGTGATCTTCCTGCTCGTCATCCTCTTTTATCCCCGGCCCATGGATGAAACTCCCGCCTGGGTATTCGAGGGTGATGCCAGTGGCATCGACTATTGCGATCTTCCCATACTCGATGGCTCCGGCCAGTGGGCGGCAGACATTCCCCAGGGCCATACACCCGGATGCGGTTGGAAGAAATTCCCCCAGCCGACCTTGAAGTACTGCCGGGAACCCCTTTCCGAGGGCGCGAGGGATTTGCGTGGGCTCTGGCAGCACGTGGATGGTGGTCCGATGGGCCACCTCGAGCGCATCGAACAATGCGGAAATCGCGTGGTGGTGACTTCGAGCGGGGTGATTCACGATCTGACGACGGATGGAAAACTGGCGGGCGCATCCGATGATGTGCGTCCCGTCTCGATCGGCCCCTTCGAGTTTTGCATCCGGACTTCGGCGACCACGAAATGGCGCGAGGGTCGACTCGAATTCTATGCCCTCGGCGGCCCCCACGTCGTCTCCCGCTATCTCGATGGGGATGAACTCGTCTGGGAATATCCGGGAATCGGAACGACGCGGATGAAGAGGATCTGCAAGCTGCCCCCGGATTCCCGGCATTCCGCTGCGGCTTCTTCGATTCGCCCTGCCCTACTCGTATCTGAGTGACGCAATCGGATCGAGGCGCGAGGCCTTGCGGGCCGGGTAGAAGCCGAAAAAAATTCCGACACTGGCCGAGAAGGCCACCGCGCCCACGATCGCCCTCAAGGAAAATACGAAGGGGAAGTTCGCGTAGTGGGCGATGCCCCAGATGCCCAGCAGCCCCAGGGCGATTCCAACCAGGCCGCCGATCACGCTGAGGATGACCGATTCCACCAGGAATTGGACGAGGATGTGGCGGCCCTTTGCGCCGACCGCCATGCGGATCCCGATTTCGCGCGTTCGCTCCGTGACCGAGACGAGCAGGATATTCATGATGCCAATGCCACCGACGAGAAGGGAAATCGAAGCCACCCCCATCAGCACGGCACTCAGGATGCCCGTCACGGTCTTCATCATACTCGCGATCTCCTGCTGGGAAACGATGCTGAAATCACTTTCCTGGTCGGATCGCAGGCGGTGGCGTTGGCGCAGGATCTCTTCGATTTCGAGGGATACCTCGTGGCTATTCGATCCGGCCTGGGCCGAGAGCATGATCTGCTGCACCACACCCGGGAGAGAAGTTCCGAGTACGCGTCGTTCTCCGGTGGTGAATGGCATGAGGACCATATCGTCCCGATCCTGGCCAAAACCCGAGCCACCCTTCGCTTCGAGCGTACCGATCACGTGAAAGGAAGTGTCCTTGATACGGATGGTTGCGCCGATCGGATCTTCGCCGACCTCGAAGAGCTGCTCGACGATTGTATCGCCAATCAAAATGACGCGCGCTCCGGTCTTCAAATCCTGCTCGTCAAAGAACTGCCCACGGGCCACTTTGGTGTCGGTGATATATCTGAAATCGGGAGTCGTCGCATAGATGTTGGTATTCCAATTCTTATTGCCATAGAGGACCTGCCCGCTCCCACTGCGCATATAGCTGACCGCCTCCACCATGGTGGCTTCACGCTCGATCGAGCGGGCGTCGAGGACCGACAGGGATGAGGCTCCCCCCCAGCCGGAATGGGCCCCCCCCCTGCGCTGTGTTCCCGGGACGATTACGAGCAGGTCGTTTCCCAGGCCGCGGATCTCCGTCTGAATGGCCGAGGAGGCCCCCTGGCCGATGCCCACCGTCGTAATGACGGCCGCGACACCGATTACGATTCCGAGGATGGTGAGTGCCGAGCGCATCTTGTTGCGCCGTAGGGCGCGTAGGGCGGCGGCCAGGGTCATGCGCAAGAGTTTCACGGCGGGCTGCTCTCCGGCATCTGGGGCTCCAGGGGCGAGGGAATGGCCGGCTGCTGAAGCCGGTCCTCGACGATCTCACCGTCGCGAAATACGAGCACTCGCTGGGCAAAAGCTGCGACCTCGGGCTCGTGAGTGACCAGCACTACGGTCAGGCCCTGGTCGCGATTCAGTTCGGTGAGGATCCCCATGATTTCAAGGCTCGTGCGCGTATCCAGATTTCCGGTCGGTTCGTCGGCCATCAGGATTCGCGGATGGTTTACCAGGGCGCGCGCAATGGCGACACGCTGCTGCTCTCCCCCCGAGAGTTGGCTGGGGTGATGCTCCTCCCGCCCGCCCAAGCCGACGCGATCCAGGGCTTCCCGGGCACGCCGCCGCTGTTCGGTGATGGACGCACCACTATAGACGAGGGGAAGTTCGACGTTTTCGAGTGCCGATGTGCGGGGGATCAGGTTGAAGGCCTGGAAGACAAAGCCGATTTCCTGGCCTCTCAACTCGGCGCGTTCATCCGCCGAGAGTTGAGAGACATCCCTTTTCCCGAGCAGGCATTGACCTCGACTGGGGCGATCGAGACAGCCCAGGATGTTCATGAAGGTCGATTTTCCGGAACCCGACTTGCCGACGATTGCGACAAATTCTCCGCTTTCGATCGCAATCGAAATGCCGCGAAGCGCCCGCACGATGACGTCACCTCGTGAAAAATCCTTCTCGAGATCGCGCGTCTCGATGACCGTACTCATGTTTTCCGCCGATAGCCCAGGATCACGATATCGCCCTCTTCGATCCCGCCCCCCGTGACTTCGACGAACTCGTCATCGCGCAGGCCAACGCCGATTTCGACGGCTTCCGCTTCGCCCTTCGCATTCTGGATCCAGAGGTGTCCGGAAAGATGGGTCGATGGCGTGGTATCGGAATTTTTTGGGCGAAAGCGCAATGCTCGTCGGGGCACCTTCAGAACATTCTCTCGACTGGCTGTTACGAGTGTCACCGTGGCGGTCATTCCCGGTCGAAGTGCGAGGTCCGCGTTGTCGATATCGATGACGACGTCATAGGTGACGACATTCTGGATCGATATGGGCGAGTTTCGGATCTGTCGTACCCGTCCCTGGAACTTGCGCTCCGGGAAGGCATCGACGCTGAATCGCGCGAGTTGGCCCTTTTCGACCTGGCCGATATCGGCTTCGGAGACATCCGAGTTTACCTGCATCTGACGCAGATCCCGCGCGATCAGGAATAGGGTCGGGGTCTGAAAGCTCGCGGCAACGGTCTGCCCGACGTTTACGTTCTTCGAGAGAACGATGCCGTCGACCGGGGAGAGGATATCCGTATGGGCCAGGTTTACCTCGGCATCCTCGAGTTCGGCGAGTCTCTCCGCGAGTTGCCCCCTCTCGATTTCGAGTTGGGCCTGGGCCTGGGCATGGGCGGTCTCGGCCGCCTCGAAGTGGTCCTGGGATACTGTGGTTCGATCGTGCAGAATCCGCTGGCGCTCGAGCTGCTCGGTCTTCAGGCGGAGGTCGGCCTCGGCACCTCGCACCCTGGCCCGTCCGGAGAGAACGTTGGCCCGCGCCTTCTTCATTCGTACGAGGGCATTCGAAGGATCGATCTTCGCGATGCGCTGCCCCACTATTACGGGCGAGTTGTAGTCGACCCCCACGCTCTCGACCCGACCCGATGCGTAGGTGCCCACCTCGACCATATGGACGGGATTGAGGGTACCCGTGGCGCTGACGGTGGCCTCGATGGGGCCCCGCTCGACCCCCGTGCTCAGAAATCTATGATCCTGATTCTCACAGGCAATCAGAAGCATGCTTGCGAGCAGCAGTACGCGGGAGGGCCTAGTTCCCATTGGAGGATCCAAGCGTCCGGATGTCCGCCGATCTCATGCGTACCGAAGGATGCTCTTTCGCGGATTTCGCATGCATGGGCTGATCTTCCAACTCTTTCCGAGGGCTGGCCACTGAACGTAGATCAAGCGACTCTGCCTTCCAAGAGCGAATGAGAAGCCGGCCGGGAGTCCCCAGAAGTGCACTCTGGCGGCGTGTGGCAGGCGGACTGAGTTCCTGCGAGAATCAGGCGATGTGGGGTCCGCATGGGGGAATCCTCGATGGACGTCTTCAAGATGGCATGGCGAAATGTATGGCGGAATCGTCGACGAAGCCTTACGACCATCACGGCAATGACATTTGCCCTGATGCTGATGATTCTTCTCTCGGGTCTCTTCGAGGGTATGCTGCAGACGATGGAAGAGGATATCGTCGAATTGGAAGTCGGTGACATCCAGATTTTTGCCGATGATTATCGGAAGAATCCATCGATCTATACGCGAATCCAGGATCCGGAGGCCGTGCTGGCCCCCCTCGATGAGGCGGGCTTTCCCGCCACCGCCCGCCTGCTGGCCTTCGGGTTGGCGGCTGGAGACGAGTCGTCGGCCGGGGCCTCCTTCCGAGGCGTCGACGTCGAGAGGGATGCCCTGGTGAGCCGCGTCTACCGAGAAGTCGCCGAGGGCAGCTGGCTCGATGAAGACGATCCGAAGGGTGTGGTCATCGGTCATGGTCTCGCCCGCAGTCTGGCCGTGGATCTGGGAGGAGAAGTGCTCGTGCTCAGCCAGGCGGCCGACGGCACCATGGCGTACGAGCTCTACCGCGTGCGTGGGATCCTGCGCAGCGTGGGGGCAGCCGTCGACCGGACGGCCATCTTCATGACCCAGGCGAGCTTTCGCGATCTGATGGTATTGCCCGATGGGGTCCATCAGATCATCGTCCGGCGCCCGGAGGGCCTGGAACTGCCCATCGCCGCCGAGCGGGTGAGTTCCCTGGCGAGTCCCCTGGAGGTCAAGACGTGGAGGCAGATCCTGCCCACGCTGGCCTCTTATCTGGAATCGGCCCGGGGCATGATTGGAATTCTCTACCTCATCTTCTATAGCGCCATCGGTATCCTCCTGCTCAACAGCATGCTGATGGCTGTCTTCGAGCGGATCCGGGAGTTCGGAGTTCTGAAAGCCATCGGCGTGGGTCCATTCAGCGTGATGTCCCTGATCCTGCTGGAAACGGCGATTCAGACCGGAATCGCCCTGGGCTGTGGACTCCTGCTCAGTCTGCCCGGCCTCTTCTATCTCTCTACTGAAGGCATCAATATTGCCGCCATGGCCAGTGTGAGCTTGATGGGGGCTTCCTTCAGCCCCATCTGGCACGCCCTCTTCGCTCCCTCGATCTTCTCGGGCCCGATTTTTCTTCTGATTCTGATCGTGATCGTCGCCGTTCTCTATCCGGCACTCAAAGCGGCGTTGATCCAACCCATTGCAGCGATGGAGCATCGCTAATGGCAGCTGACAATACGAAGCTTCTCTCGATGGCGTGGCGCAATATCTGGCGCAATCGCCGCCGGACATTGATCACGCTCAGCTCGATCGGTTTTGGCACGATGTTCGCGGTCATCATGACCGGTGTTCAGGATGGTCAGTGGCGGGATATGATCGATATGGCGGCCCGCCTGGGCGGCGGACATGTGACCCTCCAGCACGCCGAATATCTGGAGACCCCCACCCTCTCCCGCAGCCTGGAGGGTGCGGGGCGGCTGAGGGAGTTGGCCCTTCGGGATCCCCATGTGGATCGGGTGGTCGAAAGGATTACGGGCTTCCTGATGGTTTCCACTGCGGGCCAGAGTTATGGGGCGGGCTTCATTGCCTTCGACCCCACCCAGGAGGATGCCGAGACGCTTTCCATTCTCGAGGCCGTCAAGGAAGGGGAACTCCTCAGCGATAACGACGAAGCGCGCATCATTATGGGCTCACAGCTGGCCCAAAACCTGAACGCCAAGCTCGGACGCAAGGTCATCTTTACGCTGACGGATAAGAATGGTGAGATCATCAGCGAGACCGTGCGGCTGAAGGGGATCATCCATACCGGTGCCCCTACGATCGACGGCGGCCTGGCCCTGCTTCCGATCGGATTGTTGCGAAAATCTGTCGCCTACGCGTCGGACGAGGTCGTCCAATTGGGGCTCTTTCTCAAGGATCAACGCCAGGCAGCAGTCGTGGCGGCACGCATGGGCGCGCAACTCGACTCGGATCTGGACGCCATTCCCTGGTACGATTCCCAGGCCGACCTGGCGACGTTCATCATGCTGAAGATCGCCGGGGCCTATTTTTTCGAAGTCGTGATCGCATTGCTGATCGGGGCCGGCATTTTCAATACCATCTTTGTCAGCGTGATGGAGCGGGTCAGGGAATTCGGCGTATTGTTGGCCATCGGCTTCAGCCCCCGGCGACTCTTCGCCCTGGTGATGTTCGAGAGCTTCTGGCTCGCCGTGGCGGGCCTGATTTTTGCGATCCTGCTGACGGCCGGGCCCTACTATTACCTCGCGACTACTGGCGTCGATATTTCTGCGGCCATCGGTGAGGGCAACGCCGAAGTGGCCGGGGTGGCGATCGTGCCCATCCTGAAGGCGAGCATCTATCCCGAGAAGCTCGTCTTCATCGGTCTGGCGGCGATCCTCGCCACTTTGCTCTCGGGTCTCTATCCCGCCTGGAAGGCGGGGAGGGTTGAGCCCGTCGACTCCATCAGGCTGGTATGAGGGGATGAGTGTGCGGGAATCGAGCCAAGAACTGAGCGTCGAAATTCGGAATGTCAGCAAGGTCTACCAGCAGGGTGATGTCGAGGTGACAGCCCTGAACAACCTCTCTCTCGAGATTCGCCTCGGAGAGTTCACGGCCATTTGCGGACCCTCGGGTTCCGGCAAGACCACCCTCCTGAACCTGATGGGGGCCCTCGACAAGCCCACTTCGGGACAGGTATTCGTGGCTGGTCAAGACCTCGGCGAATTGAATCGCCGCCAGCTGAGCCGAATTCGTCGCGACCGCATTGGTTTTGTATTCCAGGCCTACAACCTGATCCCGGTTCTGAGCGCCTATGAGAATGCCGAGATGGTGCTGCGTCTCCAGGGAGCGGATCCGAAGCAAAGGCGGGAGCGCGTGATGGGGCTCCTCGCCGATGTCGGTCTGAGCGGTCTCGAGGATCGCCTTCCCGACCAACTCTCGGGGGGGCAGCAGCAGCGGGTTGCCATCGCACGCGCGATCGCGTCGAATCCTGCCGTGGTGCTGGCCGACGAACCCACGGCCAACGTCGACTCGGATACCGCGTATCGCCTGCTCGAGATCATGGAAAAGCTGAATGCCGATCGCGGGGAAACCTTCATCTTTTCCACCCACGATCCCCGCGTGCTCGAGCGCGCCAAGCGCGTGGTGCGAATCGTGGATGGCGAGGTCGAAAGCGATAGCGTGAACGGCTGAGGGAGGGTCGGCGCGAGAAATTCCCGATTCCCGCGGGCCGCGGCATTCATCCCTCGGGCGCTCGGATTCAGCTATCTTCCCGCAGCCCCTTGCGGGTCGGCGAGGCATGTCACGCAAACTGGAGGTGATGAAATGGGCGATCGGAATGCGTTGGCGGATTGGCGGCCGAAATTTGCCGAATGGGTGGAGATCGCCGGACCGATGCTGGCGGAAGGCAAGGCCAAGCAGGCCTTCGGGGTCTATCCCTGGTTCAGCGGCGAGGGCGATCCCTTCGCGCGCCTGGCGGGGCCGGCCAGTGAAACTCGCTTCGGCCTGGTGACGACGGGCGGATACGCGATCGAGGGCGAGCAGGAACCCTTCGCAGCCTTTCCGAGCTTCGACGATACGCCACCGCGAATCAATACCATCCCTCTCGACGTGGATCGTTCGAAGCTTCGGATCGATCATCCGGGCTACGATCATCGTTTCGCCAAGGAGGATATCAATTGCAATCTGCCCCTGGACCGATTGCGGGAGCTGGAAGACGCCGGTGAGATCGGCTCCATTGCATCCGATACCCAGGTGATCATGGGCCTTCAACCCAATGTGGCCCCCCTGCTCGAGTCCTTGATTCCGGAGCTGGTCTCGCGTTTCCAATCGGATTCCGTGCAGGCCGCGCTATTGGTTCCCTCCTGACCCGTCTGTCATCAGACCGTGAGTCTGATCGGTCGTGGTTTGGAGGAAGCGGGAATTCCGAGCGTGCTGGTTTCGGTGATGGAGCCTCTCAGCAGCCCGTCGCGACCGTCGAGGCAGTTGATCCGCAAGCTCAATATCGGTGCGACCGTGGGTCGACCGGGTGATGTCGAAACGCAGTTGGGTACCCTGCGCCGGATGCTGGCGTTGCTCGAAAATGCGGACTCACCGGGGGCGATCGATCGCGACGATTGAGGCAGGGAATTCGCTGCGGCCCCGACTCGAGGCTCCGCGATTCGACGATCCCGATGGCCCTCTGGTCCTTCTGGCTGGTCCGCTCGGCATCCACAACCATCACGTGCATCACCACGAGCCGCAGCGGAATTCGGGTTAGCGGCCCTTGAAGACGGGCGCCCTCTTTTCGTCGAAGAAGGCCCGAACACCCTCGCGATGGTCTTCGGTCTGGATGCAGTGGGTCTGGGCGAAGACCTCGTAGTCGAATTCCGCGTCGCGTCCCAGGTCCAGGGAGCGACGGATGGCCCGTTTGGTAAAGGCCAGGGCGATCGGCGGGCCATCGCGAAATTGCGTGGCGAGGGCGTTGACCTCCGCATCGAGTTGATCGGCGGATACCACCCGATGGACGAGCCCCAGGTCCAGGGCTTCATCGGTTTTCACCAGGCGGCCCGTCATCATGAGCTCGGTGGCGGCGCCCAGGGGAATCAGGCGCGGCAGGTAATAGCCCGCTGACATATCGCAGCCCGCCAGCCCGATCCGCACGAAGGGCGCCCCCATGCGGATGCCCTCCTGGGCAATCCGGAAGTCCGACGCGATCGCGAGTCCGAAGCCGCCGCCCACCGTATCGCCATGCAGTCGGGCGATCACGGGAATGTCCAGACCGGCGATCTGGCGCACGGGGTCGAGATAGTGATCGACGATCGGCTCCCATTCGGGCGGCGGCCGCTCGATCATCTCCGCCCGGTCGGCGCCGGCGCAGAAGGCCGGTCCCTCGGCGGCCAGGATCAGCACGCGATCGTCGCCATGCTTCACCGCATCGAGGGCTTCGACCAGGGCGTTCAGCATATCCATCGCCAGGGCGTTCATGCGTTCGGGTCGCGCGAGGGTGATCGTCGCGATGCCATCCTTGCTCTCGAGTCGAAGAGGTGTACTCATTGCTTCTGCATGCTCCTGAATGCGTAATCGACCGCGGCTTCCGCCACGATCTGGCCACTCGAATCCGAAAGCTGAACGGCGACCGAGAGTTCAGAGCGCCCATCCCTTTCGAGTTCCTCTGCGACGCGGGTGGAATCGGCGGCATCGATCTTCGCATGCGCGCGGATCGCTCCCCGGGCCGGTCTCAGGTAATGGATCTCCGCCTTGCGAGCGAGGGGAAAGGCGACGTCGAGGTGATCGAAGCCGGCGGCCACTCCCGCCACGGTTTCTGCGAAGGTGTAGAGCGCTCCCGCGTGCACAATCCCCAGCATATTCTGGCTGATCGACGCGTCGGGGAGCGTCATCTGGACTTCAGCGCTGTCGGCATGATCGATGATGATCCCCAGCCCCGCGGTATAGGGGATTTTCTTGAGTGAAGCCGCGACGGCGCTCGCATCCATGCTCAGTCCTCCATGCCGAAGGCTCGCAGCGTATTCTCGCGGACGAGTTTTCGGTAGACCGAATCCGAGACGCCGAGCTCGCGCAATTCCCGGAGGGTGCGGTCGAAGGTGAGGAGCGGGTAGTCGGTGGCCCAGAGCACTTTATCCTGGCCGTAGGTCGTCGCAAATTCGACGAAGGATTGGGGCCAGTGCTTGGGGGTCCGCGCACTCGTCTCGACGTAGACGTTCGGGTGTTTCCAGGCCAGGATCATCATTTCTTCATGCCAGGGCTGGCCGATATGACAGCCGATGATCACGAGTTCGGGAAAGGCCAGGGCGACTTCATCGAGATGGATCGGACGGCCGGCCTCCGAGGGGAGCAGGGGGCCCGTATGGCCGACCTGCACGGCCACCGGCAGGCCGAGTTCGACACATTTCGTGTAGACGGGCCAATACATCTTCGAATTCGGCGGAGCGCCCACCGTGCCATCCCCGTACGCGTAGGGTTCCAGTCGAACTCCCCGCAATCCCATATCATTCGCGAGTCTTTCGATTTCACGGACCACGTCCATGGGCTTGCCGCGCGGGTCGACGGTTCCGACGCCGGTGAAGCGATCCGGATGTTGGGCACAGACCTCGGCCACCTCCGCGTTGGAAATGATGTCGTATTCCCCGTAACCGAAGGCGGAGAGCATCAACCGCTCCACCCCCGCCGCGTCCATATTTCCGAGGATCTCGTCGACCGTCATCCCCTTCTCGAAGAGATCGAGGGTTCCGTAGCGCTTGAAGATGCTGATGAATTCCGGCGGCCAGCGGTCGATGGTTCCGGGTCGCACCAGGGTCGCCCAGGCGTCGATGGCTCCCACGTTCTCCGTCATATCACTGCTTCTCCCTCGATGGGCCCGATTCCTCTGCCGCCCGCGAGTCGCCGCTTCATGGCTGGCTTCATTCACGTCTACGCCCGCGACCTCTGGCATCCGGCTGCTATAGAGTCCGATATTAACAACTGGACAAAGACCCAGCAAGTGTTAACTTGACCAGAAAGGAGAGGCATTCGCGGGGTCGCACGGAACGGCTTGCGGAAGGAGTCCGTGGCTCGGCTCGCCGAATCCACACCAGCGAGGAGAGTTCATTGGATCTATCGCTCTCTCATTTTCCCGCCGACGAGTCCCAGCCGGTTCTCGAGACGACGGTTGGAAGCGTGCTGCGAGAGTCGGCGGCAGTCGATCCGGATGGCATCGCCTTGGTCTCTTGCGAATCCGATCCCGGCAACTGTCTCCGACTCTCCTTTGCCGAACTGCTGGCGCGATCCGAGGTCGTAGCACGCGCTCTATTGGGGCGTTTCGATCCGGGCGAGCACGTCGCCGTGTGGGCGCCGAATCTTCCCGAGTGGATTCTATTGCAACTCGGGATGGGCCTGGCGGGCCTGGTTCTCGTCCCCCTCAACCCCTCCTATCGCCAGGGGGAACTCGTCTATGCGCTGGAACAGTCCGGGGCCTCGGGGATCTTCTACCTGCCCGAGTACCGGGGTCATCCGATGGCGGAATGGGTGATCGGGGCCGCGCAGGGGCTGCCCGGATTGCGATCCCGGATTCCTTTCACGGAGTGGGCGGATTTTTGCGCCTCGGCGTCGCCCCGGGAAGAGCTCCCCGTGGTCTCGCCGTCGGATCCCGTCCAGATCCAATATACGTCGGGCACGACGGGCGCTCCGAAGGGCGCTGTTCTGCATCATCGCGGGCTCACGAATAATGGTCGCCTGGTGGTGAGCCAGCTCGGAGTGCGTGCGGGCGAAGCCTACCTCAACCCCGCACCGCTCTTTCATGTCGCGGGTTGTGTCGTGGGCGTGCTCGGATCCCTGGCCTGTCGCAGCAAGCTCGTCCAGCCGGTTGCCTTCGATCCGGGTCTCTGTCTCGAGCTCTGTGAAAAGGAAGGCGTTGCGACGATGGGCGGGGTTCCCACGATGCTGATCGCAATGATGGAGCATCCGGATTTCGAACGCCGGGATCTTTCGTCCTTGAGAACCGTCGGCGTCGGGGGGGCCGCGGTTCCCGCCGAGTTGGTGCGCCGTATCGAAGAGAGCCTCGGCATCGATCTGATCATTCTCTTCGGACAGACGGAGGCCTCCTGCTCGATCACCAAGACCCGACCGGACGATCTCCCCGAGGACAAGGCCGAAACGATCGGATTGCCCCTGCCCCAGACCGAGGTGCGGATCGTCGATGTCGAAAAGGGTGGGCTGGTGGAAACGGGAGTCGCCGGTGAAATCTGTGCCCGGGGATATGGGGTAATGCATGGCTATCACGACAACCCCGAAGCCACCTCGGAGACCATCGACGCCGAGGGTTGGCTGCATACCGGCGATCTGGGGACGATGGATTCGCGCGGCTATTGCAGGATCGTCGGACGCATCAAGGATATGATCATTCGGGGCGGAGAAAATATCTATCCCCGGGAAATCGAGGAAGTCCTCTTCAGCCATGCGGCCGTGGGAGACGTGGCCGTGGTGGGCGTACCCGACCCAAAGTGGGGAGAACGGCTGGTCGCCTATGTGAGAAGGGCTCCGTCCGCCGAAATTCGCCCCGAAGAGTTGGAAGCTTTCGTGCGGGAACGCCTCGCTTCACATAAAACGCCTCGGGAGTGGTTCTTCGTGGAGGAATTGCCCACCACGGCTTCGGGGAAGATCCAGAAGTTTTCGCTGCGCGAAAAATATATCGCGGAGCATGCATGAACGACTATACGGCGCTGGCGGGCCCCGCCTATTTTCTGCTGATCGCCGTGGAGGTCTGGCGCGCACGCAAGCGCCGTCTGCCGCTATATCGGCTGAACGATGCCGTCAACGACATCAGCACGGGGCTCTTGATGCAACTCGGTGTGCTCGCCTTCGGGGGCCTGATCATCGCCTCCTACGTGGGGGTCTATCAGTTTTTCAGGCTTTGGGATTGGGCATCGGATAGTGGCTGGACCTTTTTCGCCTGCTTCGTGGCCGTCGACATTGCCTACTATTTTTTTCATCGCCTCAGTCATGAGATCAATTTTCTCTGGGCGGCCCATATCGTTCACCATCAGAGTGAAGACTACAATCTTGCCGTGGCCCTGCGTCAGAGCGCGTTGCAACCCTTTTTTGCGGCGATCTTCTACCTGCCGCTGGCCGTGATCGGATTTCCGCCCGAAGTCTTCTTCATCTGTGGATCGATCAATACCATCTACCAATTCTGGCTCCATACGCGCATGATCGGAGACCTGGGTCCCCTCGAAGCCGTCTTCGTGACCCCCTCCCATCATCGTGTCCATCACGGTCGCAATCCGATCTACCTCGATCGCAATCACGGCGGCACTTTCATCGTCTGGGATCGGCTATTCGGGACCTTCGAAAAGGAAGCGGAGGAGGTGGTCTATGGGATCACTTATCCCCTGCAGAGTTGGAATCCCGTCTGGGCCAACCTCCACTATTGGAGGGAATTGCTGCGTGCGGCCCGCAGGAGCGGGAGCTTGGCAGAGCGAATCCGAATCTTCCTCGCCTCGCCGGGCTGGTACCCGGAGTCCCAGGGAGGTGTGAAGATTCCGCCCGCGGTCACGGCGTCGATGAAGAAATTCGATCCCCCCTACGCACCGGCGCTGGCCGGCTATGCGGCTTTTCAATTCGCGTTGCTGGTGGCCATGAGCATCGGCCTGGTCTTTTATAGCGGCGTCTACGGGATGCCCATCGAGTTGGCGGGATTGATCGGTGTGGCCTGGGGGATCCTCAACCTCGGAGGGCTCTTCGAGACCCGTACCTGGTCGATCTATTCGGAATCCCTGAGGGTTCTCTGCCTCCCGGTACTGGCCTTTCTGATGCTTCCGGGAGCACTGGCGGGGGTCTGGGGGGGTCTCTGCCTTTTCGGTAGCGTCTTCTTCGTCCTGCGGGTGGCGGGCTTTCGCAGCGATATCCCAAAGCCCGGAAAGAAGGATGAGGGCTCGGTCGAAGCCCCCGAGAGGTCGAGGTGATGGCGGCGGGATCCAGCGTGCTGAAAGACTGGTTACGACCGACCTACTTCCTGGATTGGCAATCCCCGGCAGTTCGCGACTTCGCCGCACGGGCGACCGCCGGGGCCGAGTCGCAGGTCGAGCGAGCGATTCGTCTCTTCTATGCCGTCCGAGATGGTTTTCGCTACGACCCCTACGGGGTCGCCCGCGAGCGTGAAGCCTATCGGGCGAGTCGAATCGTAAAGGGATCGACCGGTTTTTGCGTAACCAAGGCCATCCTCCTGACCTCCCTGGCCCGGGCGTCCGGTCTGCCCGCGCGTCTCGGCTTCGCGGATGTCCGCAACCATCTCACCAGCCCGAAATTATTGGAGCGCATGGGGACGGATGTCTTCTTCTTCCACGGTTATTCGGAATTCCATCTCGAGGGTCGCTGGTTGAAGGCCGCCCCCACCTTCAACCTCGAACTCTGCGAGCGTTTCGGGGTGAAGCCCCTCGAATTCGACGGCACGGCCGATGCGTTACTACACGAATTCGATAGCGAGGGCCGTCGCCATATGGAATACGTGAACGAGCGGGGCAGTTTTGACGACCTGCCCTTCGAGGAGATGCGGCGGATCTTCGACGAGGCCTATGGGGATGATGGATACGCCGACCCAATATCCGAAGTCGACTCTTTCTTCCACGACTGAGCCCGCTCGATCACCGACGCGAGACCCGGTTTTACGTCCGCCGATCAGCGGCCCTTGAAACTGGCCGGACGCTTTTCGAGGAAGGCGCGCGCGGATTCCTTCAGATCTTCTGTCTTCATGGTGGCCGCCTCCAGGAACATCGATGAATCGAGGGCGAGATTCATCTGATCGCGCAGGAGTTTATTCATGGAGTATTTCGTCCAGCGGATCGCCATCGGGGCTCCGTTGGCCAGGCGTCTCGCGAAGGCCGTGGCCTGGGGGAGGACTTCCTCCACGGGAAGCGCGAAGTTCACCAATCCGATTCGCTCGGCCTCGCTGCCCGAAACCCAATCGCCCGTGAAGAGATATTGCTTGGCTCGGGCCATCCCCACGAGTGCGGGCCAGATGATTGCGCCCCCGTCTCCGGCGACCAATCCGAGCTTGACGTGGGTATCGCCGATGCGTGCGGACTCGGCCGCGTAGGTGACGTCACAGAGGAGCCCCAGGGTTGCACCCAGGCCGGCGGCATCCCCATTGATGGCTGCAACGACCGGCTGTTCGAGGTCGAGTACGTGATTGACCAGGCGCCGCACGCCGTTGAAGGGAATCCTCGGACCGCTGGGATCGAACTCACCCGTATCCATCGATTCCGCATCGCCGCCGGCACAAAAGGCCTCGCCGGCTCCCGTGAGGACGATCGCGCGAATATCGTCGTCGTCGCCGATCTCCAGGAAGATATCCTCGAGTTCGCGGTGCATGGGATCGTGGACGGCATTGCGTCTCTCGGGCCGATTCAGGGTCATGGTGGCAACCCCATCGTCGAACTCGATCTCGATGAATTTGAAACTGCTGTAGTCCTTCATGCCATCACCTTTCATCGTATTTCCCGCGCAATCTACCGACGCGCGGAATTCAGGGCCCGTACTCCCGGCCGAATAGTTTTCGTGCCAGGATCAACTTCTGGATCTGCGCCGTGCCATCTCCGATCTGCCAGCCGATGACATCGCGCAGCCGCTGCTCGATCGGGAGGGATTTCGTATAGCCCGCATGCCCGTGCAGAAGCAGGCACTCGTGGATGATCTCGACCGAGATCTTGGGGATCCACCACTTCGCCATGGCCCCCTCCATATCGCAATTCTTCCCCTGATCCTTCAACCAGAGCACCTTATAGGCCAGCCAGCGGGCGGCCTCGAGCAGCGTACTGGCCTCGGCGATCGGAAAGGCAGCGCCCTGGAAGCTGGAGAGGGATTGCCCGAATTGCTTGCGCGCCTTCAGATATTCGATCGTTTCGTCCACCGTCTGCTGCGCCGCTCCAAGACATTTCAGCGCGATGAAAGCACGATTCAGGGCGAAGAATTCCCGGATCATGGAAAACGCTCGACCGCTCTCGCCGACCTGATCGGAGGCGGGTATCCGCACGTTGTCCAGGAAGAGTTGGCCCCGGGGCACGGCGCGGCAGCCCATATCCTCATAGGCGTGAAAAGTGAGACCGGGCGTATCCCGCGGAATCAGGAAGGCGGAGAGTCCCGAGCCATCCCGGGTCGAAGGATCCGTCCTGGCGAAGATGTAGAAGACGTCGGCGTTCAGGAAGGAAACGGAATTCTTCTCTCCATTGAGAAGATATTCATCCCCTTCCCTCTCGGCCCGGGTGCGGATGGATCCCATATCCGATCCCGCCTCGCTCTCGGTCAGTCCGAGTCCGATCATCTGGTGGCCGGATTCCAGCCCGGGCAGCCAGCGGGCCTTCAATTCGGGAGCGGCCTCGGAAATCAATTCCCGGAAGAGAAAAGGTCCGAGACTCGGCAGCACACAATTGAAGTCGCCGCGAGCGATTTCCTCGGCGAGAATTCCGGCGCTTACGAAGGAAGTCTCGTCGTGATCCAGCTCGCCGACGATCTCGATGACGCGCCGGATTCCATCCCGGGGATAGACTCCCCGATCTCCCTCCGCGTATCGGGGCAGCAATTCCGCGAGCGCCAATTCCCGCAGGCTCTCGCGAAATGATTCCTGTTCGGGTGAAAAATCGAAGTCGAGCACGGCCTCTCCGGAGGACCCCGGGCTCCTATCCCGGCTGGCCAACGATCCTAACAACTTGACAACAGGCCATCAACTGTTAACTTGGATTCCATGACGAGCCAGCCCGATCCGGAGATCGCCCGGCCAGAATCCACCCGCGACGCGATTCTCGAGGCCGCCCGCAGGCGCTTTCTGCGCTTTGGCCCGCGCAAGACGACGATGGATGAAGTCGCCCGGGCCGCCGGCTGCTCGCGCACGACCCTCTATGCGCATTTTCGGAATATGGAGGATCTCTACGGGAGCCTGCTCGAAGGGGATGCCGAGGATTTCATCCGCGAAGCCACGGCGGCGGTGGCCGCCGAGACGAGCACCGGTCGCAAGATTCGACGCATCATCGAGATCACCCGGGCCACCTACGAGAGAAACCAGGTCCTGCGAATGGCATTCACCGGGGATGCCGAGATGAGTCTCGAAGGTGCGGCGGGTGTTTATACCCGGGACCAGGAACACAGAATCGTCGAGCTTCTGCATCGGATCATCGAGGATGGGATTCGGGAGGGCTCGTTGCGACAAGTGGATCCGGAGAGGGTTGCCTACCTGATGTTCCATCTCGGCAGTGTGCTCGTAGAACGCGAAGTATCCGAGACGGCCGATTTTGAATTCGAGGAAATCCTGGAAGTCATGGACGACGTCTTCGCGCGCGGTATCGGCATTCCCCGCGCCGAGCGCTGACGCGGCCCCGGGGAATCGATCCGAAACCATGGGATGAAGAAGGCGATCCATGAACGTCGGATGAAGAGTGGGTCCAGACGTCCGAGCGAGATCGCGAGGAGATATAGAGGATGGCTTTTCCGGATTGGAATGACGAACACCGGGCCTTCAGGGAATTGGTGAGGCGATTCACCGAGGAGGAGATCAGGCCCCATGCGGAAGCCTGGGAGGCGGAGGGGAATTTTCCGAATTCGCTTTTCCCCAAGGCCGGTGAACTCGGTCTGCTCGGCGTTCGCTTCGATCCGAAATGGGGGGGGAGCGGACTCGGCTACTGGTATACGGTGATCCTGGTCGAAGAACTCGTTCGGGGCAGGAATCTCGGATCGGTCGTGGGCTTGATGGTTCAATGTGAGATGGCCACGTCCGTGATTCACGATCATGGCACGGATGAATTGCGCCAGGAATGGCTGGTGCCCACGATTCGGGGCGAGCGCATCGCCGCGCTCGGAGTGACGGAGCCCGGCGGAGGTTCCGATGTCGCCTCCCTGCAGACGACCGCCAAGGCCGATGGCGACGATTATATCGTCAATGGCTCCAAGATCTTCATCTCCAACGGGGCCCGGGCCGATTTCGTGACCCTGGCCGTTCGCACCGGGGGCAGCGGTCCGGATGGCGTGAGTCTCCTGATCTGCCCCAGCGACAGCCCGGGCTTTTCGGTGGGGCGGCGGCTGGAAAAAGTCGACCAGCACTCAAGCGATACCGTCGAACTCTTCTTCGATGATGTGAGAATTCCGCGTCGCTACCTGATCGGCGAAGAGGGGCGCGGCTTTCGTTATATCATGGGAGCCTTCCAGGGGGAGAGACTCGTGCTCTCGACCATGATGAATTCGGTCTGCCGCGATGTTCTCGATGAAACGTTGACCTATATCGGAGAGCGCAGGGCCTTCGGTCAGTCGATTGCATCCATGCAGGTATGGCGCCATCGAATGGCCGATCTCCTGACCGAACTCGAGGCCTCGGAAACACTGACCTATCGGGCCACGGATCAGCTGGTCAGTGGCGATCCCAGGGGTGAAGTGACCGTCAGCATGGCCAAGCTCTATGCCGCGGAATTGATTCGGCGCCTCGTTCTGGATTGCGCTCACGCGCATGGGGGCTACGGCTTCATGCTCGAAAACTATGTCGCCCGCTGTTCCCGGGGCGTGCAGAATTGGGGCATCGGTGCGGGCACGAGCGAGGTGATGCGCGAGATCATCGCGAAGCGTCGGATGCCGAAGGTGGGGAGTTGAGTCGGCGAGCGGTGATCGCCGGAGTGGGTCACTCGGCCTTCGGCAGGCTTCCCGAAGCAAGCGCCTGGGAATTGGAAGCGGAGGCCATCAGTCTGGCCACCGAGGATGCGGGCCTCGGGCGCCATGAAATCGACGGTCTGCTCACGGATCCGGGACCCGTGCAGGGAGTGCTCGCCGGAATCACTCCGCATTTTCTTCGACTCGGCGCCCAACTCGGTCTCGATCCCGCCTATACGGGCAGCGAGATCATGGGGGGGGCGGGAAGCGTCGCCAGCGTCGAACGAGCAGCCCTGGCCGTCGAGGCCGGGCTCTGCGAGGCCTGCGTCTGTGTCTACGGGGACTCCGCACTCTCGACGACCGGGGCCTATGGCTACGGCCGGGGGGATGAGTCCGCATTCGGTTTCTTCGGTGCCGTGGGGCTTCACGCGCTGGCGGCCCAGCGACACTTCTACGAGTACGGTACCCGGCGCGAACAACTCGGTGAGATCGCCGTCGCGGCCCGGGCCCATGCGGCCCGGACTCCCCACGCTCAGAAGCGGCGCCCGATTTCGATCGATGAATATATGGCGGATGCGCCCCTCGTGGAGCCACTCTCGCGCCTGGATTGTTGCCTGGTTTCCGATGGTGCGGCGGCGGTCATCGTGACGACCGAAGAGAGGGCGGCGGATCTGCGGGCGGGGGGCATCGGAATTCTTGGACACGCCCAGGCCCATAGTCTTTCGAGCTACGCCTCCCCGGGCCACTTCGAATCCCTGCCGGCGGCCCGCTCGGGCCCACGGGCTTTTCGGCAGGCGGGTCTGGGCCCCGAGGATGTCGACGTCGCCCTGCTCTACGATTGTTTCACGATCGTCGTCCTGCTCCAACTCGAGGACTACGGCTTTTGCAAGAAGGGCGAGGGCGGGGCCTTCGTCGAGGATGGCCGCATCGGGCCGGCTGGAGGCCTGCCGGTCAATACCAGCGGCGGCTTGATGGCCGAGGGCTATGGGGGCGGAATGCTGCATGTGATCGAAGCCGTACGCCAACTTCGTGGGGAAGCCGGAGAGCGCCAGGTTCCCGGGGCAGAAGTCGCATTGGTATCCGGTCACGGGCTCGGAATGAATACTCACGCCACCCTGCTACTCGGGAATTGAGAAATTGAGAAGATGAAAAAGGAAGATCCCTCTGCGACTCCGCCCCTGCCCGAACCCGACGCGCTGACCCGCTCCTTCTGGGAGGCCTGTGGCGAAGATCGCCTGGAAGTCTGCTTTTGTGGGGATTGCGGACATCGATTCCTGCCTCCCGGCCCCCGCTGTCCGAAGTGCTGGTCGGCCGATCCTGCACCCCGGGAGGTTTCGGGCCGCGGCCATGTCTGGAGCTTCGTCATCTATCGGCGGACCTATCATCCCGGCATGCCGGCGCCCTATGTGGTGGCCCTGGTCGAATTGGAGGAGGGACCCCGAATGATTTCCAATATCGTGGGATGCGCACCGGAGGAGGTTGAGATCGGGATGCCCATCGAATTGCATTTCGAAACCGCGGGGCAGTACCGGCTGCCGCGCTTCACCCCCCGAAATCGGCAATCCGGAGATGCAGGAGCAATGGAGTGACGATTCGCTTCGAGACGGAGGGCAGGGTCGCACTGCTGACGATCGACCGGCCCGAGGTGCATAATGCACTTGACTTCGAGACCAGCGATGCCCTGGTGGCCGCCTGGGAACGCTTTCGCGACGACGACGATCTGCGGGTGGCGATCCTGAGCGGAGCGGGTGAGAGATCCTTCTGTGCGGGTGCCGATCTGCGCGGTGTCGGAGATTTCTACAAGAGCCTCAGCTCGGCTCAACGTCTGCGACGCTCGGAGAGAATTCCGGGTCTCGGCGGGATCACGAAGAATCTCTCGATTGACAAGCCCATCATCGCGGCGATCAACGGGCATTGCCTGGCCGGTGGCCTCGAGATCGCTCTCGCCTGCGATCTGCGCATCGCCTCGGAAAATGCCTCCTTCGGATTGCCCGAAGTAACCCGGGGAATCATTCCGGGGGCGGGGGGCACCCAGCGGCTGCCCCGGCTGATCGGGACGGAGCGCGCTCTGGATCTGATCATGACGGGCCGCCGAATCGATGCGGCGGAAGCCCTGCGCCTCGGTCTCGTCTCCCGGGTTGTCGAGGCGACCGGGTTGCGCGAAGAGAGCCTCGGGATTGCGGCGACGATCGCTGAAAATGGCCCCCTGGCGGTGCGCGCGGCAAAGGCCGCCGTCTGGCACGGCGTGGATCTGCCCCTCGAAGAGGGCTTGAGGCTCGAACAACTGCTGGCGGAGCCCGTGCGCCAGAGCGATGACGCGCAGGAGGGACCGCGCGCCTTTCTGGAAAAACGCAAACCCGAATTCAAGGGGAGATAGTCATGG
The DNA here is from genome assembly GCA_964435795.1 of uncultured Spirochaetaceae bacterium. Classification (GTDB taxonomy): domain Bacteria; phylum Myxococcota_A; class UBA9160; order UBA9160; family UBA4427; genus JAZXM01. The sequence goes on along the minus strand of CAYTAT010000026.1, from coordinate 8,839 downwards.
CGAACCCCCCCAGGCATATCGGCCAATACGTGGCCTCCGGCAATTGGAGCGATTATTGGAGCACGCGAATCAGTCGAGCCGAGAATGGCCGAATCCTCGTGCGCGGCTATCCCATCGAGGAGCTGATCGAAGGGCTTTCGTTTAGCGAAGCCGCTTTCCTGCTGCTGCGCGGAGAGCTTCCCGACGAGAGAGAAGCGGCGCTCTTTGATCTCGCCCTGAGGAGCGGGATGGATCAGCAATTGATCAACTCGGCGGCATGTGCGGCCCGCTACACCGCATCCGCCTTTCCCGAATCTCCGATTCCCGCCCTGGCGAGCGGCATCCTCGCCAGTGGATCGGTGACGGGCTCGCCCCAGGAAATGGCCGAGATGTTGATGGAAGCCGTGGCCTGGCAGCTCGAAGAGGGCGAAGCCGCGAAGCGCGTGCTCGAACTCTGGGCGGAGCGACGAGGAAGCGTTCCGGGCCTGGGTCATCCGATGCATAAGAGCGGTGAGCCGCGAGCGGTCATCGTGCGCAAGCTCGCGATTGAATTGGATGGCTGGCGGGAGCACGGCCGCATGCTCGACGCCATCGAAGGCGCCCTTCGGGAAGAGAAGGGCCGACTCATCCCCATCAACCTGGCCGGTGCGCTGGGGGCGCTGCTCGCCGATCTGAAATTCGACCCCCTGGTGATTGGGGGGCTCGGTGCGCTGGGCTATGGGGCCGCACTCCTGGCCCATATCGTGGAGGAAATTCGTGAGGGTGTCCCCCTGCGAATCATTCCCGATGCATTGGGCGCCCATTATGCGGGCCCCGAAGAACGCCATCTTCCCGCGGACCGTCTTTCTGGGCGGGGAGGGGATCGGAAATGATTCATCCCTATTCCCATTATCCGGCGCGTGGTGCGAAGAGCTTTCCCGACCGCATCGCACTCATCGATGGGCCTCGACGACTCAGCTATGGCGAACTCGACCTGCGAGCGACGAAGCTCGCCCAGGCACTTCTGGCCGAGGGCCTGGAAGTCGGTGAGCGGGTGGCCTTCGTGCAGGAGAATGCCATCGAATATGTCGAGGTGGTGGTGGCGATCGCCCGGGCGGGAGGGGTATTGGTTCCGCTTCTCGGGGCCTTGACCGCCAAGGAGCATGCCTTCATGGTGGAGGATGCCGAGGCGCGCTTCGTGATCGCTCTCAGCCCCGAAGCGATTCCCCGCGCCCATGCGGCGGCGGCTGGTCACGCGAAGGTGTTGGCGTTGGGGCCGGGGGAGCGTGCGAGGGATCTGGCCGCCCTGGCGGCCGAGCAATCGGGAGAGACTCCACGCATCGAGCGTCCGCCGAGCGCCCTGGCCCAGATTCTCTACACCTCGGGAACCACGGGAGATCCGAAGGGTGTCACCCATAGCTACGCGAGCGTCAGTGCCGCCATGGGGGCCTGGGCGACGGTCTTCGGGGTTGGCCCCGGGGATCGCATCCTGGGGCAACTCGCCCTGAGCCATTTCGGCGGGCGGGGCATGGATGCCTGCTGGATCGCGGGGGCTACCCTCGTCATCCTCCCCGTCGCGGATCCGAAAACGATGCTCCGGGCCATCGAGGAGCATGCGATTACGATGATCCTCGTGATTCCGACCCTGCTGCGGATGCTGCTCGATCATCCCGATGCCGACACGACGGATCTCTCGAGTCTGCGCATCGTCATGTACGCCGCGGCGCCGAGTGCCCCCGCTCTTGTACGCGCTTCCCTCGACCGCCTCGGCCCCGTCCTGCATACCGGCTTCGGACAGACCGAGGCCTATGGGCTGAATACCTTCATGGGACCGGAGGAGCATGTGGCCGCCCTCGAAGAGGGGGGCGGGCGCCTGGTTTCGGTGGGGCGCGAATGCGCGGCCTTCGTCCAGGTGCGTATCTGCGCCGAGGATGGCAGTCCGGTGGCGTTGGGAGAGGTCGGGGAAATCTGCGTTTGTGCGCCCTGGGCGACTCCCGGCTTCTGGAAGCGCCCTGAACTCGATGCCGCCCGCCTGCGAGATGGCTGGTTGTGCACCGGCGATTTGGGTCGAATGGATTCCGAGGGCTACGTCTTTCTCGCGGATCGCAAGGAGGACAAGATCATCAGCGGTGGTTTCAACGTCTACCCCGCAGAGGTCGAGGGAATATTGGCCGAGCATCCCGCGGTAGCCGAATGCGCGGTCTTCGCGGTTCCCGATTCCAAATGGGGCGAGGCGGTGCGTGCGGCCGTAACGCTGCGCGAGGGGAATTCGGTCGATGCGGAGGAATTGATTGCCTTTTGCAAGGAGCAGCTGGCCCGTTTCAAAGTGCCCAAGGCCATCGATGTGCTCGATGAACTTCCGAAGAGTCCGGTGGGAAAGATCTTGCGGCGCGCATTGCGCGAACCCTTCTGGCAGGATCAGACAACTGGCGTGCACGGCGCCGAGTGAGGAAATCAGATGAAAGCCGTTCGTCTCCATTCCGGCCCGAAGATCAAGGTGGAAGATGTTCCCGAGCCCCCGGTGGGTCCCCTCCAGGTTCGCGTGGCCATTCAGGCCGCCGGAGTTTGTGGCACGGATCTGCACGCTTCCCACGGTCGGCTCCCGGTACCCGAATTGCCCGTGATCATGGGCCACGAGGGAGCCGGAATCGTGGAATGCCTCGGCGAGGGGGTTGAGGACTATCGCATCGGGGATCGAGTCCTGCTGCTACCCAGTGAAACCTGCGGCGAATGCTCGGCGTGTCGCAGGGGCCATCTCGGTCTCTGCCCCCGGGCGCAGATCTTCGGCATGGCGCGCGACGGCACCTTTGCGGAGAAGGTCGTGGCCCCACTGGCCTGCATACTTCCCCTGCCCGACGCGATCCCCTTCGAGCATGGCGCGATCCTGGCCGATGCCGTGGCCACCGCCTATCACGCGGTGGCGGCGCGTGCAGAAATCAGAGGAGGAGAACGCGTCGCCGTGATCGGCTGCGGAGGCGTCGGCTATCACGCGATCCTGCTGGCTCGGCTCCTGGGTGCGGAAAGAGTCGTCGCGGTGGATGCCAGCGAGGGCGCATTGAGACGCGCCGAAGCCGCTGGGGCGGATGTGGTCCTGGACGCGCGAGTGGACGATATCCATAAGGTGATCCGGAGAGCGGCGGGAGGAGATGGCCCGGATATCGTGATCGAGTACGTGGGTCGGAAGACCACGGTCGAACTCGCGATGGCCTCGGTCGCTCGAGGGGGGCGCGTGGTCGTGGGCGGGGTGGGGATGGAGTCCCCCCAACTCGGACCCCTCGTTTCCTTCGTGGGCAAGGAGATCGGCGTGATGGGATCGATGGGCTATACCCGGGACGAACTCGAGCGCGTGATCGATCTCGCGAATTCCGGTCGCCTCGACCTCTCCCTCTCGATTACCGCCCGCTATCCCCTCGAAGAAGCCGAGCGGGCCCTGGACGATCTGGCCCAGCATCGTGGCGACCCGATACGCCTCGCCCTGCTGCCCGGCAGCCACTGATCGGACCTCGGCGGGTCTTTTGTGTTCCCGGTCGGCCGGATCGATTCAAAGAGAGTCTTCCCGATCAGCCGGGAGGTCTTGGCTCCGATCTCGTCGGATCGCTATCGCCCCGGCTTTCCGCCGCCAGCAGGTCGCCCAGGGAGCGGATGAGTGAAGCATCGAAGTGGGGCGGCCCATCGGCGGGAGCCTCGGGTGCATCGACCATCGCGAGCACGGGGCCCGCTTCGGTGAATCGCGAGGCCGCTTCCTCATGCGGCGGCTTGAGGATGATCCGGGGGATGGGCTCCCACGAACATCCCTCCACGAGGACCATGTCGAGGTCGGCGGGCAGGGATGCGAGGGCCTGCTGCAGCGCACCCCTTTCGTTTTCCCCCTCCTTGCGGCGGATGAAGGTTGCGAGTTGTTCGCCTGAAATCAGCGCGACCGCTCCCGCGCCGCTTTCGTAAAGGCGGTAGGAATCCTTGCCGGGGCGGTCGGCGAGAAAGCCGTGCGAGGAATGCTTGATGACCCCTACGTGAATCCCCCGCGCGGCCAGCTCGGGGATCAAGCGCTGGAGCAACGAGGTTTTTCCACTTCCCGACGCCCCCACGACTCCAAAAATCTTCAGTGTCTCCGACATCGGATTTCTCTCCTGCTGCGCTTTGTCGCTTCTGCGAAGCCGTGTCGACTCCGTCTCCGGCTGGGAGTTTCGCGGCCTCCCCTCAAGATTGTTTGCCGCCCGACATATTGTCCAAGGTCTCGATATCGAGCAATTCCACCCGGCCCACGGCGCCGCGGATCAGTCCTTCTTTTTCGAATCGGCGCAGAACCCGGATCGCCGTCTCGACCGTTGTCCCCGTGGCCTCGGCCAGCGCCCTGCGGGTCACTCGGGCTTCCCCCTCGACGGCGGCTTCGAGGAGTGCGGCGGCGAGTCGGGCGGGTGCCGGATCATGGGCGAAGGAGCGCATACGCTCATGGGCCCGGTACAGGCGGGAGGAAACGATTTTCAGCACCTCGATTGCGAGCTGGGGTTCGCTCTCCAGCAGGGAGAGAGCGAAACTTCGCGGCAAGCGCCAGGCAGAGCCATTGGTCACCGCTTCGGCACTGGCTGTATAGAGGTCTTCTTCGAGCGCCCCAATCACGCCGAATGCCCCACCGGGAGATAGTGTTTCAAGGGTGGCGAGTCGGCCGTCGGCGGAACTCTTATAGAGGCGCACCTCTCCGGATCGCAGGACCCAGAGGTAGTCCGCGGTCGCTCCTGCGAAGTAGAGAGTCTTCTGCCTCGTGAAGTTCGTCGGAAGCAATCGGGGACGGATCCGATCCAGGGTTTCCGGGGCAAGCGCCCGAAAGAATTCGGCTTCCTCTAATTGGATTTCGTTGCTTTCCCGCACTCTGCACCGTCCTGGGGGGCAAATAGAGGTCTCACAGGAGCATGAATATGATCCGGATCATGTCCAGTTCTCAGAATCCCGATTATGCTCCGCCGCTCAGAGTAGTCGGGAAATCGGTGGAGCCCGAAAATGGTAAAGAAGATCGCAGAAGAGCATAGGGTCCTGGAGGGGCTATTCGCCAATGCAATCAGGCATGGTGAGAGCTCCAACTCCGAGGAATCGGTTCGCGAGAGCGTCCTGGAATTGAGAGAGGCCCTTGAGGCCCACCTGCTCGCCGAAGAACACCTTTATTTTCCGACGATCTGGGCGCTACGCCCCGAGTTCAAGAGCCGGCTGCGGGCCTTCATCCGGGCGCACCATCATTTTCGTGGCCTGATCCAGGAAGTTACGGGCCTGATCGAAAGCGATGAGCGCGAGGAGGCGATGCATATCCTCCAGGGGCTGACGCATGAGTTCAAGAGACACGAGGCCAGCGAGGAGGATTGCCTGCGCTCGCTCGGAGACGAAATTCTGGAAAAAGGGGCGCATTGAGCCCCACCCCAGCCGGGGTTGCAGGTCCAGAGAGTTGTGATAAATCGCCTCACCGACTCGAATCCTGCAATCAATCGGGTGTCCGGATCGTCTATTCCATTGAGCGAGCCCAATGCAATTTCGCCCTGGCCGTTCACCGAGAAAGGAAGTTGCAAAATGACCATCCAAAGGACCCTGCTGCTGGGAAGGATTGCGATCGTCCTCGCGCTGCTCGGTTTCATGACGAGTGCCGCCCAGGCCGGAAATGACCCTTCGATCAAGGGAGATCTGCGAACCAATGTCCATCAGGCGATGAACGATTTTGTCGCGAAGAATACGATCGGGGGTGTGCTGAGCATTTACGATCCGGTCGATGGCGTACTGCTGAAGCTCGGCTCCTACGAACTACACGATGGGATCGTCAAGAAGGGCGACTTCTACGTGAGCTGCGCCGACTTCGTCGACCAGAAGGGTCGAAAGATCGACGTTGATTTCCTGGTGCTGCCGAATGGGGGAAAGCTTCAGACCGCCCAGGGGATTGTTCACTCCGTCTCAGGCAAGAAGCGAAAATATCATCTGGAGTGAGTGGACGTAGCATACGACCCCCATTCGTGACTTCTGGATCCGTGGCAGGTCAGGCTCATGAGCTCGATGAGTTGTTCGGGCGAGGCTATCGCTATGCCCTCGCCCTCTGCCACGATCCCGATCGCGCTTCGGACCTCCTGCAGGATGCCTGCGTGAGTTGTATCCGCGCTCAAGCCCCGTGGCAGATTCATTATCTATTCGCTGCCATTCGCAGTCGTTTCATCGATCAAAATCGTCGCCAGATGCGAGTGGTCATCGAGCCGCTCGGTGGCGAGGAGGAACTCAGTCGCCTGGGTGTTCTCTCGGATCCGGAGCGCGATAAGACCTTCGAGGTCGACAAGGAGGTGCTTCGCTGGGCCCTTGGCGAGCTTCGACCCGAGGAGCGCGAGGTGCTCTTCCTGGGCGCGGTGGAGGGCTATAGCGCGCGGGAGATCGGAGAGCTCGTCGGGCGTCCTCGAGGGACGATTCTCAGCATGGCCCATCGGGCTCGTCAGAGGATGCGCGAGCTGCTCCGCGTCTCTGCGGTGGGGAATTCATCATGAGTCCTGGAAATCTGGACCGACATCTTCGGGATCATTACGCATCAGAAAAAATCGATCCGAGAGTGCTGGATCGGCTCAGAAGGCTGGCCGCTCTGGAGAAAGCCGAGTCGGGAGCGCGGGCTTCGAAGTTCTTGCCGAAGCCCCGGCAGCGACGATTTGCCAGATTTCTGCTGGCCGCCGCAGCGGTGGTGGCCCTATTCCTGCTGCCCCTCAGCTTTTTGGATTCCGAGCGAGTTGGAATGCCGGGAGCGGAACCCCTGGCCTCATCCATCCTGCGCGAAGTGGCCCTCAACCACAATAAGAATCTGGGGGTCGAATTCCCGGCCGACGGTTATGCGGAATTGAGGCAGCAGATGGGGGAACTCGATTTTTCGCTACGCGCCCCGCGTCGAGTGGCCGATCGCGGCCTGGAGATGATCGGAGGCCGCTATTGCTCGATTCAAGGTCGACTGGCCGCGCAGATCAAGCTCCAGGATGACGGGGGCCGGATCCTGACCCTATACCAGACGGCGATCGATGAATTCTTCGAGGGCTTGCCGGAATTCATGCGCGAAGAGGATGGGGTCCAGATCCGGGTCTGGCGCGAAGACGGCCTGCTCTTTGCCCTCGCGGGCTCTTAGCCCGGATCTTCGAATCCCCCCCGATGGGGAGCGGGCCCCGAACCGGATATCCGGCTCGGGGCCGTAGAAGATGACAGGTCCGTGGCTCAGTATTTCACGTTGACGTCGATTCGGACCCTTTTATTCCAGCTGTCGTTTCCGCCCTGGATCTGCTTCTGGAAGAGTCCCCAGGTTCGGAGCTTGACGCGCTTGACGAGGGCCCAATCGACTCCCGCGATATGGCCCTCGAAGTTCGAGAAGATGGATTGGGTGTCGTCCTGGGCCATGGGGGCAAAGACGGCCTCGGCCTCGATATCCTGATATTGGTAGAAGAATCGGTGCTTGCGATCCATCAGGGATACTTTCGCGTTGGCGCCAATAGCCCAGCCCGTATCCTGGGAGCTGAAGGCATCCGAGTTATGAATATATTCGGCCACCAGTGTCAGATCCGCGGGGAGGCCCGTGTAGCTGAGAGAAGCAAAGGCATTGATGATCTTGAAGCCGGAGCGGAAATTGCCCCCGGCATCCAGGGCGTTGCCCAGGCAGGAGGTATCCCCCGCGCTATAGCCGCAACGCGTATAGGCGCTTGCATTGTTGGCGCCTCCATTCGCCATATTCCCGTAGCCGTAGTAGCCGATCGCACCTTCCAGTTTCAGATCATCGCTGGCCTTGTATTGCGCCGAAATCTGGAGCGGGAAGATCGTGGCTGTCTCGGAGCCCGAAAGATTCAGCACCCAGAATCCGGTCGTTCCCCTCAGGCTCAGCCTGTCCTGGCTCCACGCATAGGCGATCTGCCCGCCCTCGGGATTGATATCGGCGTCCCAGACCAGTTCACCGAATACGGGGTTGCTCTTGAAGGGGTTGGCCATCTTGCCGCCCGCCACCGAGCCGCCAGCTGCCCAATTGGGGGACCATTTCAGATAAGCCCGATCCAAGGAGATATCCCAGGAATCGAATTCACCTCCGAAAGTCTGATGGGGGCTGGCGGGATCGTCGGGATTCCCCGTGCGAATACGGAACCCCCCCTGCAACTCATCGCTGACATCGATCTTGGCGCCAATACGAAAACGAGCCCGTACCCGGTTTCGATCGTCAGCACCCGACCAGCGCCCACCGTCCCACTCGTAGCGCAGCCTCATATCGCCGAAGGGATGAATTCTGTCCAGGAAGCTCTTCTCCGAGACCTGATCGCCTGCGGCACTGGTTGAAATAGGAACCCACGTCATGGCCATTGCAATGACGGAGATCGGGATCACGATCGATTTGAAACGCATTTCGATTCTCCTGCATTCGCGAAAAAAATTGCCGACACTCTGGCCGAAAACAGCCATATAAGGTCTTTTCATCGCCCATCGGGCAAGAAAGACCCCGGCTTGTATGCGTTTCACAATAGAGGCCGAGATGCCGGAGCTATATGACTTGGGTCATAGATACGGCCGCCGCAGCGATATGTGGCATCGAACTCGTGCGGTGATGTAGTTTTCTCTGGGGCCAGAGGCATGAGCCAGCACCCGAGGGCACTACGCTTGCAGCGATTGGCTCGGCAAAGTTCTTTTGTGATCCGACGTCTCAGGTGGGGAATTTCGATGAGGCAGAAGAGGATACGGATCTTCGGCGTTCAGCCGGGCATGATAGGGAGATAGAATCAGTGCGCCTGACCGATCAGGAGAGAAGCCATTTTGAAAAGAAGGGCTATGTCGTCATCAAGAACTTCTATTCGAAGGACGTGATGGACAGGGTCGATGTGTGGCTCGAGGAAATGAAGAACCGCCCCGAGGG
>CAYTAT010000025.1:65764-76106 GCA_964435795.1 uncultured Spirochaetaceae bacterium | reverse complement strand
ATCCTCATCAGTATTCATGCGAACAACTCCGTAACCGTCACCGACAATGGGCGTGGAATCCCCACGGACTTTCATGCGGTCGAGGGACGGGCCGCTTGCGAGGTCGTCATGACGACTCTTCATGCCGGCGGAAAATTCGATGAAAATAGTTACAAGGTTTCCGGCGGACTCCACGGAGTAGGCGTCTCCGTCGTCAATGCCCTTTCATCCGAGCTTGAACTCGAAGTCAAGCGAGAGGGTAAGGTCTGGCGCCAATCCTATCGTCGCGGCGATCCCCACAGCTCTCTTGAAGAGGTTGGAACCACCTCGGAGACGGGTACCAAGATCACCTTCCAGCCGGATACGGAAATCTTCTCCGAAACGGAATACTCCTTCGACGTTCTTTCGCAGAGACTGCGAGAGCTCTCTTTCCTCAACGCGGGGGTGAGAATCGTCATCCACGATGAGCGAAGCGATAAGAAGCACGACTTCTGCTACGAGGGCGGGATCGTCTCCTTCGTCGAGCATCTCAACAGCAAACGCTCTCCACTTCACGAAGAGCCCATCTACATTTCGGATACCCGACCTCTCGTCGAAAGAGGCAGCGGTGAGATCTCCATCGAAATCGCGCTTCAGTACAACGATTCCTATAATGAATCCGTATTCAGCTTTGCGAATAACATCAATACGACGGAGGGCGGAGCCCACCTAATCGGATTTCGCACGGCTCTCACACGCACGATCAATCGCTATATTCAGACCCATGGCAAGAGCACGGGCAGATCCAATGGCAAGACCGAGAAGACATCGGTTACGGGAGACGACCTTCGCGAGGGTCTGACCGCCGTCGTTTCCGTCAAGCTCCCGCAGCCCGAGTTCGAGGGGCAGACGAAGACCAAATTGGGCACAGGTGAGGTAAGGGGAATCGTGGAAGCGGTTCTCTACAAGGAATTGTCGACGATCCTCGAGGAAAACCCGCGAATATCCAAGCCGATCATCAGCAAGGTCGTAGACGCGGCGAAAGCGCGGGAAGCGGCCCGCAAGGCGCGGGATCTGGCGCGGAGAAAAGGCGCGCTCTCGGATTTCAGTCTGCCCGGAAAGCTGGCCGACTGCCAGGAAAGAGATCCGAAGCTCTGTGAGATCTTCATCGTCGAGGGAGATTCCGCCGGTGGCACCGCCAAGGAGGGTCGTTCAAGGGCCACTCAGGCGATCCTGCCAATTCGAGGCAAGATCCTCAACGTCGAGCGAGCCCGCTTGGATCGAATGCTGGCCAGCCAGGAGATTCAGGCCATCATCGCGGCCCTCGGCTGCGGGATCGGTGCGGAATTCAACATCGAGAAGGCCCGCTACCACAAGGTCATCATCATGACCGATGCCGACGTGGACGGATCCCATATTCGAACTCTTCTGCTCACCTTCTTCTACCGCCAGATGCGGCCCCTGATCGAAGCCGGATATCTCTATCTCGCTCTGCCGCCCCTCTACAAGGTGACCCGCAAGAAGAAGAGTCGCTATTTGAAGGATGAAAGCGCCCTGGAGGAATATCTCCTCGTCCTGGGCCTGGCCGATGCACAGGTGCGCAGCGGGGATGATGCAGTAGAGATTTCGGTGCTCAGTGATCTGCTCAAGAATGCCAGCATTCGCTCGCGCATGTTGGATCGCTTCAAGATTCGGCTCTTCGATGAAAGAATTGTGGATATTTCCGCAAGTCTCGGCCTTCCCCGGCGAGAGGATCTGGACGATGCGGAGCGTCTCCTCGAGGACTCGGGCTCGCGCATCCAGGCCGAATTTACGCGCCGCTATGGCGAGGAAGAAGGTCAGATCCAATGGTCGGTCGAGACGGATCTGGAATACGACTGCTGTCGCCTGGTGGCGAAATTGCGCCGGGATGGCCGCGAAATGCGAAGTGCCTTCGGTGTCGGCTGTCTTCAATCCTCCGACTACCAGCGTATTCTTCGCTGCGAAGCCGAATTGTTGAATCTTGCCCCTCCCCCCTACGCGCTGCATTTCGGCGAAGAGGCAGAAACGATAGAGGTCCAGACGTCGACGGAACTGCTGGCCAGGATCCTCGAGCAGGGAAATCGCGGCGTATCCCAGCAGCGCTACAAAGGCCTCGGAGAGATGAATCCCGAGCAGTTGGAAGAAACGACGATGAAGGTTGAAAACAGGGTGCTGCAACAGATCCGGGTAGACGATCTCGTGGAAGCGGATGAAGTCTTCACCACGCTGATGGGAGAAGTCGTCGAGCCCCGGCGGCGCTTCATCGAAGACAACGCACTCAACGTCGAACACCTCGACGTCTAGGAATGATCCGTGTCCGACGAAAACATTGACCATGAAGGGGATCTGCCCGAGGGCGGACCTCCCGACAGAGATTTCGAAGCCGTCAATATCGAGGATGAGGTACGCAGTTCATTCCTCGCCTACTCGATGTCGGTCATCATCAGCCGCGCGCTGCCCGATGTTCGTGATGGGTTGAAACCCGTTCATCGCCGCATCCTCTATGCGATGAATCAGGAGGGCCTGCTCCCGAATCGTCCGTTTTCGAAATCGGTCGGCGTGGTGGGAGAGGTCCTCAAGCACTACCACCCCCACGGCGATAATGCCGTATACGAAGCCATGGTGCGCATGGCCCAGCCCTTTTCGCTCCGCTATCCCCTGGTCGACGGACAGGGGAACTTCGGCTCGATCGACGGTGATTCGGCTGCGGCCTATCGGTATACGGAAGCCCGCCTGGAATCTCTTGCGCAGGAAATGTTGCAGGATATCGACCGCGAAACGGTTGACTTCACCCCGAATTTTGACGGCCAGGTGGAAGAGCCGGTCGTGCTCCCCGCCCGATTTCCGAATCTACTCGCCAATGGCTCGGCGGGGATCGCCGTGGGCATGGCCACCAATGTCCCGCCCCATAATCTCCGAGAACTCGGAGAAGCACTGATCCTGGAGGCGGAAGATCCCGACTGCACGGTGGATGATCTGCTTGAGAAGATGCCGGGCCCGGATTTTCCGACCGGCGCACTGCTCTGTGGTTCCGATGGAATCCGCTCCTACTATGTGACGGGCCGAGGTCATCTCACCCTGCGGGCCACAGCGGAATTCGAGGAAACGAAGCGCGGCTCCAGAATCGTCGTGACTGAGATTCCCTATCAGGTCAACAAATCCGTGCTTCTGGAGCGTATGGCGGACCTCGTACGCGAGGGAAGGGTCCAGGGCATCACGGACCTGCGCGATGAATCGAATCGCAGGGGCATGCGTGTCGTGATCGAGTTGCGGCGCGATGTCTCCGAGGATGTGATTCTGAATCAGCTCTACAAGATGACGCCGCTCCAGACGACCTTTGCGGTGAATCTTCTCGCCCTCGTAGGCGGGCGCCCCGAGACCCTCTCCCTCAAGCAGGCTCTCCGACATTTTATTGCCTTCCGCCAGGAGGTCGTGATCCGGCGGGCCATCTACGACCTTTCCCAGGCGGAAGCGAGGGCGCATATTCTCGAGGGATTCATGATCGCCCTCGACAATCTCGATGCGATCATCGCCCTGATCCGAAGCTCCCAGGACGCGGCGAGCGCCCGACTCGAATTGCAGAACCAATTCGGTCTCTCGGAACGACAGGCCCAGGCGATCCTGGAGATGCGCCTTCGCTCACTTACGGCGATGGAGCGTCAGAAGGTGATCTCGGAGCTCGAGGCCTTGCGGGAGAAGATTGCCGACCTCAAGGATCTCCTCGCAAGCGAGGCCAGGATTCTGGAAGTCGTCATCGATGAAACCCGTGCGGTCGTGGAGCGCTTCGGGGATGATCGCCGCACCCAGATCATCGAGGCCGTCGACGGGATTACGAATGAAGATCTGATCGCCGAGGAAGATATGGTGGTCACGCTCTCACACCTCGGGTACATCAAGCGCAACCCCGTGACCCTCTACCGCGCCCAGCGGCGGGGCGGCAAGGGGGCCCGGGGGATGGAAACGCGGAGTGAGGATTTCGTGCGCCATCTCGGCGTCGCCTCCACCCATGCCTATCTGCTCTTCTTTACGAATCGGGGCCGCCTGCATTGGCTCAAGGTGCATGCGTTGCCCCAGCTGGGAAGAGCCGCCAAGGGCAAAGCGATTGTCAACGTATTGCGGCTTTCGCCCGAAGAACGCGTCGAGACGATGCTCCCGGTACGGAGTTTCGAGGAAGAGGGCAGCGAGGACTTCATCCTTTTCTGCACCCGCAAGGGCGTGATGAAGAAGACCGAGCTGAACGCCTATTCGAATCCCAGGCGGGCGGGCATCATCGCCGTGAAGCTTGCGGACGATGATGAGTTGATGGCGGTGGGGCGCTGCAGCGTCGGGAATTCGATCCTGATCGCGACTCGAAGTGGCAAGGCGATTCTCTTTGACGAGAGTGATATCCGCCCCATGGGCCGCACCGCGACGGGGGTTCGCGGGATCTCCCTCAGTGGGGACGACGAAGTAATCGGGATGGAGGTGATCGATCCCGGGGCCACTATTCTGACGGTTACCGATCGCGGATACGGCAAGCGCACACGGCTTGCGGATTATAGGGTCCAGCGTCGCGGAGGGCAGGGCATCATCAATATCCGGACCAGTCAGCGCAACGGTCAGGTCGTCGGGGTCGCCCAGGTGACCGACGGCGACGATGTGATGCTGATCACGGATGGGGGCAAGGTTCTGCGCTGTCCGGTGGAGGGGATCTCGACGATGGGTCGCGCGACCCAAGGGGTTCGCGTGATGAATCTCTCCGAGGGAGAAAGCCTCGTCGCCGTGGCGCGACTCGCCGAAGGGGATGCAGTCAGCCCGGAGTAGGAGATGCTCTTCGGGGTGGCCGGAGTTCCGGCGGATCGAAAAGGGATTACTTCAAGCGGAGCGAAAGTTGTCGAGAACAGGTACTGGCAAGAAGACGTCCGTGGTGGCGGCGTCCAAGGAGGCCTTCAAGCGGGCCAGGCGCTCGATCCCGGGAGGCGTCAACAGTCCCGTGCGGGCCTTCGGTTCCGTGGGAGGTACCCCGCGTTTCATCGAGCGGGGCAAGGGCTGCCGGATCTGGGATCTCGATGGCAACGAGTACATCGACTATGTGGGATCCTGGGGACCGCTGATCCTGGGGCACGCTCATCCCGGAGTGAATCGGGCGATCCGGGCCGCCACCGCTCGGGGGACGAGCTTCGGAGCTCCGACCGAAGCGGAGAGTCTCCTGGCCGAAGCCATTCGCCGCGCAGTCCCTTCGATGAAGCGAGTGCGCATGGTGTCGTCGGGCACCGAGGCGACCATGAGCGCGATTCGACTGGCGCGGGCAGTGACAGGCCGCTCTCGGGTGCTCAAATTCGAAGGCTGTTACCACGGCCATTCCGATGGCCTGCTCGTCGGGGCCGGCAGCGGCGTGGCGACCCTGGGAATACCCGGCTGCCCGGGAGTCCCAGAGGCGATGACGGCCCTCACCGTACAGGCGCCCTACAACGATCTGGCCGCTGTCGAGGGGGCCTTCGGACGTTGGCCCGGGGAAATCGCATGCGTGATCGTCGAACCGGTGGCGGGGAATATGGGCTGCATTCCGCCCTCGCCGGGCTTCTTGAAGGGGTTGAGGGCGGCCTGCGATCGGCATGGGGCGCTGCTCATCTTTGACGAAGTGATGACGGGTTTTCGCGTGGCCCGTGGAGGTGCGCAATCCCTCTTCCGGGTGCGGCCCGATCTCACCTGCCTGGGCAAGGTCGTCGGTGGAGGGCTTCCCGCGGCTGCCTACGGTGGGCGCAACGATTTGATGCGGCGGATCGCGCCCGAGGGAGATGTCTACCAGGCGGGCACCCTGTCGGGCAACCCCCTCGCGATGGCGGCGGGCCTCGCCACCCTCGAGGCGTTGGAAGAGCCCGGGGTATACGAAACACTCGCGGCTCGCTCCGCGGCCCTCGTGGACGGCCTCGGCGAGCGCGCGCGGGAGTTCGGGGTGCCCCTGACGACGACCTCCCTGGGAGGGATGTTCGGTTTCTACTTTCATCCGGGTCCCGTGGCGAATTTCAGCGAAGCGAAGGCCGCCCACGAGGGGCGTTTTCGCAGCTTTTTTTCCAAGATGCTCGATGCGGGCATCTATCTCGCTCCCTCGCCCTACGAGGCGGGATTCGTCTCCCTGGCCCACCGCCCTCGAGATATCGCACGCACCCTTGAAGCCGCCGAGACCGCGCTCGAGGCGGTCGCCCGGGTCTGTTGAGCCCCCAGCACCGGTCGGCTATGCTGCGCGCCGATTTTCCGGAAAGCTGCGCCGATCGGTAGACCCACCGGCGCGTGCATTTCCGGCTGGTCTCCTGGGGCAATCCCCGTGTAGGGAGGGGAAGCCGGCTTGGCACTGAGGGCGTCTTCAGAGGAAGAGCGCCAGGTCGATTTTCCGGGCCGGGAGCGCTCGGGAAGGTCGAGGGGAGATCGGGGCAAGGCGCGAAAGGCGCATTCCCGATAGCCCCCGCATACCGGGGTCGCCCGGATCCCGGGGGAGCGGCGAAGAAATGAATGACGCTGGCCGTGGAGAGAAGAAAGAGAAGAGAAGGACAGTTCGATTGAGTGTCACCGACATGGGGGCTAAGTATCAAGGCGCCCTTGAAGCGGTTTTGTCGATCCCGATCGGTGCGGGAATCGGTTATTTTTGCGATCGGAAATTCGAGTCCGAACCCGTGGGTCTGCTCGTGGGTCTGGCTCTGGGTTTCGGGGCCTTCGTGCTGAGGATCTTTCGCATGCGGCCCCCGGTGGCCCCGAGAAATGACGAGGATCATTCGAGTTGAAGCAGCATTCCGCCAGCGCCCTCTTGTTGGGAATCGGCTCTTTGGTCGTGATCACATTCACGATCCTGCTTTCCCCCGAGCAGGGGATCGCGGCGGCTGCGGGGACACTATTGGGGTTTTTCAACTACTGGGGCCTGTATCATGGAGCGACGCGTTTTTTCGAGGCGGTGCGCGAGGGTGCCGTCGGCAGTCGCTCCTGGCTTCTGCTGGCCGTTCTGCGCCTCTTTTTTCTTGCGGGCGTCCTCGTTCTATTGCTGAAGTGGGGTTTCGAACCCCTGGGTCTCGTCGTCGGGCTTTCGCTGCCCGCACTCTCCCAGGTGATCTGGAGTTCCCTACGAGCCTTTGTTCAGGCCCCGGAAGCCCGGGGCTAGAGAGAAGAGATGACCCTCTACGGATTGATGGAAGAGCAAGTCCCACCCGTCCTCCAGGCAACAGCCCTGGTGGTGGTCCTGCTGCTGACCGCCGGTGTGATCGTGCGCCAGCGTCTCGCGTCGGCGGATGGGGGAGCCGTTCCCGACCAGGGAATATCGCTTCGCAATATCTTTGAAGTGATGGTCGAGGCCCTCGCCGATCAGGGTAAATCGATTATCGGCGAAGGCTACCGAGCCTATTTTCCCCTCGTGGGCGCGATCTTCTTTTTCATTCTGATCGGGAATATTCTCGGTCTGGTGCCCGGCCTGGGTGAACCGGCGACCGGCAACGTCAACACCGCTGCCGCCTGGGCGATCATTTCCTTCACGACCTATAACTACGTGGGCATCCGAAAACACGGATGGAAATATATCTATCAATTCATGGGTCCCGCGCTCTGGAATCCGACGATCGGGGGCAAGCAATATCACGTCAGGGTTTTGACGCCGATCTTCCTACCCCTGGAATTGGTCCTGCACGTTGCGCGCATCATTACCCTGACCGTACGCCTGATCGCGAATATGTTTGCCGATCACGCGGTCGTAAACGTCTGGATCGGATTGGTGCCGATCGCCATTCCGGCGGTGTTCATGGGCCTGGGCCTTTTCGTCGCATTCCTGCAGGCATTCGTCTTCGCTTTGCTGACCATGATCTATCTCGGTCTGGCGCTCGAGGAGCCCCATTAGGGGCAGAATACGATTTTCCATTGGCTGGGGGAAGAGCCCCGGTTTAGCGTTCTAAGGAGAAGAAATTGAAGAAGATCTTTCGTTTGGTGCTCTGGACATTGGTTGCCCTGGCGGCTCCCGCCGTGGCCCTGGCCGCGGACGGCGATGCCGAAACGGCCATGAATGCCGGCAAGGCAATTGGCGCTGGCATCGCGATTGGTGCTGCGGGTCTGGGTTGCGGGATCGGAATGGGCCTGACGGCGGGAAATACCACAGCGGGAATCGCGAGAAATCCCGGCGCCGCGGGGGCGATGTTCACGAACTTCATCCTCGGCATGGTGCTCATCGAATCCGTCGCAATTTACGGCCTGCTGATCGCATTCCTCCTCATGCCCTGAGCCCCGGCTCAGGACATTTTGGGTTGCCCTGGGGTCGACGACCAGAAGCCGGTTCGACGGCCCCGGGTTTTCAATGCTCGTCTCAACGGCTGCGCAATGGCACGGCCGTTGAGACGCCGGATGGAAACTCGGCGGGGGCCTCACCCCGTTATTTGCCCCCGTCGCACCTGTGTCTCCATCCGGCGCCTCGGCACCCGCGACCCCCGGTCCCGTTAGAGGGGTGCAGCGGGCCGTCGTCCGAAGACGATGAGGCTTTCAAAAGCAAGAGGCGTGCCGAGCGAAGTTGCGTCGCATCGGGCGAGGAAAGCTTCCTGGCGGCTTCCGGGAGTCGTCCGGATGTCTGGGATCGCCGGGATGTGAACTCCAGTGCCCGCGGATCCAGTCAACGCGGGTTCACGGATCTGGAATCCCGGTCGACGTTCGCTGGAGCCCGTGTCAGACTGGGTTCCAGCGGGGTCGGCGCATGGGTGGGGGTTGCTTGGGTCGCGGTTGCTTGATCGCTTTCGAGGGCATTGATGGTGCGGGCAAGACGACCCAGGTCGAGTTGCTCGCCGCCGCGCTGCGGGATGCTGGACATCGGGTCCTCATGACCCGAGAGCCAACCGGGGGGCCGCACGGGGAAGAGATTCGCTCCCTTTCCAGCCGCGGCATCGAGATCTCCGCCGAGGAAGAACTCGACTATTTCATCGCGGATCGCCGGCAACACGTGGGGGAAGTGATCGCGCCGGCCCTCGCTCGCGGCGAGGTGGTGATCACGGATCGCTATTTTCTCTCCAACGTCGCCTACCAGGGGGCGAGGGGCCTGTCTCCTCGGGAGATTCTGCACCGCAATCAATCCGAGTTCCCGGATCCCGACGTGGTTCTATTGCTGGAGACCTCGCCCTCCCGAGGCCTGGATCGCGTGCGCAAACGGGCGGAGGATCTCAATCGGTCATTCGAGGAAGAGGCATTCCTGACCCGAGTGGTGGCAATCTTCGACTCCCTCGAAATCCCCTACCTGCGTCGCATCTCCGCCGATGCATCGCCGGGGATCGTTCACGCGAGCGTACGCGAGGCGTTGACGGAGTTTTTTGACTTCGGGTAGCGGGTCTCATCGGCCTCGATGCTCGCAAGACCGCTTCGGGCGCCCGCCGGGTCAGAAGTGGAAGCCCTCATCGAGATCGTCTTTTTGTTCGGGAATCGGGATCTGCATCGGCTGGCGGAGGGCTTCGGTCCAGAGTTGCTTGGCGCCCACCCAGACCAGGGCCGCCGAGGGCAGCAGGATCCAGAGCGGCGTGTGATCGCCCGGCGCATTGAAGCCCGGAATCGGGAAGCTTTCTCGCCCCACGTCGGCGATCAGGTGAATCGCCGAATATCCGGACGAGAGCAGGATGGCGGGAAGGATCGAGCCACTGGCGAGTCGTACAAGGCCGAGCGCCCCCCCTACAGCGAGCCAAGTCGTGAGGGGGATCAAGGCGTTGCCCGGGGTCCCCGAGGCGGGGAAGTGCACGAGGGAGTAGAGGATGGCGACCACCAGCAATCCCCGGCCACGTCCCAATCGACCGACCACTCCCTGGAGGATGACGCCGAAGAAGAAGAAGCCCTCGACGACCGGGATGATGCCCAGAGCCACGATGGCGGTCTGGATCATCGCGTAGGGGGAGTTGAGGTTGAACAGCGCCTTCATCTGTTCGCGCACCTCCTCGAATTCGGGAGACACGGGCAGCGTCAGCTTCCACCAATTGTCGAGTTCGCTGATGAGGATCAGCAGCGGCAGCATGCATAGAAGGGAACTCATCAAGGTGGGCGAAAAATTCTGCAGGCCCATCCGCTGCATCTGGGGTTCGGGGACGCGTTGAGCGGCAAGGGTCGCCACACCGCCAAGCCCGATCCCATATCCGATTCCCATTGCGGCCATCAGGGATGATTTTCCCGAAAAGCCCAGGGACATGGCGATGGAGGCCACGAGGGAAGACGATAGAAGTCCGGCGAGTGCGAGACCGAAGGCCGCCATCGGCCCCGGGAAGTGCTCCTCCCCGACTTCGGGCGATTTGCGCTCGGGCGTTTCCGATTCGAGTTCCGACATTGCTTGGATGTGGGCTCCAGGGGCCAGAATTTTCAATGACGAGACAATTCAATGACGAGACAAGTC
>CAYTAT010000025.1:38585-65664 GCA_964435795.1 uncultured Spirochaetaceae bacterium | reverse complement strand
GGGCTCCAGGGGCCAGAATTTTCAATGACGAGACAATTCAATGACGAGACAAGTCCATGGCGAGACAATTCAATGGCGAGACAATAGCCCCGCCAGGGCTCGGCCCGTATGGGATTCCCGAACGGTGGCGATT
Organism: uncultured Spirochaetaceae bacterium; assembly: GCA_964435795.1. Taxonomy (GTDB): domain Bacteria; phylum Myxococcota_A; class UBA9160; order UBA9160; family UBA4427; genus JAZXM01. The sequence goes on along the minus strand of CAYTAT010000025.1, from coordinate 65,531 downwards.
TCTCGTGGTGTTCCCTGCGCGATGATCTCTCCGCCCCCGGCACCGCCCTCGGGACCCAGGTCGATCACCCGGTCGGCGCATTTGATGATATCCAGGTGGTGTTCGATCACGAGCACGGTATTCCCGCGCTCGACCAGGCGCCTCAGGAGTTCGAGCAGGTTGCGGACATCGGCGAGATGCAATCCGGTGGTGGGTTCATCGAGGAGGTAGAGAGTCCGTCCGCTGCTGGGGCGTGCGAGTTCTCGGGCGAGCTTGACGCGCTGGGCTTCACCTCCGGAGAGCGTCGTGGCCGCTTGGCCGAGTCGAATATAATCGAGGCCCACGTCGTGAAGGGCCTGGAGGGAGCGTCGAATGGCCGGAATGTTTTCCATCAGGGGAATCGCCTCTTCGACGGTCATCTCCAGCACGTCCGCGATGTTCCGGTTCTTGTAGCGAATTTCCAGCGTTTCGCGGTTGAAGCGCCTGCCCCCGCAGACCTCGCAGGTCACGAAGAGATCCGGGAGGAAATGCATCTCTATCCGCAGGCGGCCAGCCCCCTCGCAGGCTTCGCAGCGACCACCCGCCACGTTGAAGGAGAAACGCCCCATGTCATAGCCCCGGGCTCGGGCCTCGGGGACCTGGCTGAAGAGTTGCCGAATGCGGCTGAAGGTGCCCGCATAGGTGGCGGGATTCGAGCGGGGGCTGCGGCCGATGGGGGATTGGTCGACGGCGACGACCTTTTCGAGGTGGCAGTCACCCTCGAGGGATTCGAAGGCTCCGGGGGGCTCGAGGGCACCGTGCATGCGCGCCGCGAGGGCACGGTGGAGGGTCTCGTTGATGAGCGTCGATTTGCCGGAGCCCGAAACCCCCGTCACCACGGTCAGGCTGCCGAGCAGGAGTTCCAGGTCGACATTCCGCAGATTGTTGGCCCTGCAGCCGCGCAACAGGATGCGCTCTCCCGCTGCCCCGGCCTCTTTCGGCTCTCCGAGCGGGGCGGGAATCGAGATCTGCTCGCGGCCCGCAAGCCAGGCGCCCGTGGGCGAGAGAGGATCCCCGGCCAGCGCTTCGGGATCTCCCGTCGCCACGATTTCACCGCCGTGTACGCCGGCCCCCGGCCCCATGTCGATCACGTGGTCGGCGGCCCGAATCGTGGCCTCGTCGTGTTCGACCACGATCACGCTATTGCCGTTGTCGCGCAGCCGCAGGAGACTGTCGAGCAGTCGCTGATTGTCCCGGGCGTGAAGTCCGATCGAGGGTTCGTCGAGGATGTAGAGCACGCCGAGCAGCGAGGAACCGACCTGGGTCGCCAGGCGAATGCGTTGGGCCTCCCCCCCCGAAAGGCTCGCACTCGGGCGGTCGAGACTGAGGTAGTCGAGGCCGACATCGACCAGGAAGTCCAGGCGCTCGCGAATCTCCCGGACGATCTGGCGCGCGGCCTCGCTCTTCGAGTCGGAGGCCGGTTCGGATTGCCCGGTCTTGCCTTTCTCGGCAGCGCCGAATTCCACCAGCACGTCGCGGATCTCCGCGATGGAGAGGGCGCTCAACTCGTGGATCGCCCGCCCCAGGATCTTCACGTGGCGCGCCTCCTTGCGCAGACGCGCCCCTTCGCATTCCGAGCAGGTGTGGGGGGTTTGGAAGCGCGTCAGTCGGGTCTCCTGTCGTCGTTCGAGATCGTCGATGACCCCGCGCCAGGGCCGACTGACCTTCAACTTGCGGGGCCTGCCGCTGCGGGTGGGGCGGGTTCCGACCGAGAAGCTGACTTCGCCACGGCATCCGTGGAGGATCGCCTTGCGGGCCCCCGCCGAGAGCTTTCGCCAGGGGGTATCGGGGTCGATGTCCAGGTGGGCGGCCAGGTCGGCGAGAATCCGGGCGTAATAGCGCCCCGTGCGCTTGGTCCGCCAGGGCTCGATGGCATCGCGAAGGGGGCGATCGGGCTCGGGGACGATCCGCTGGGGGTCGAAAACGCGCTGGACACCGAGTCCGTCACAGCCCTTGCACGCACCGGCCGGGCTGTTGAAGGAGAACATGCGGGGAACGAGTTCCGGCAGCGAGAGCCCGCAGTCCGCACAGGCGCTCGATCGCGAGAGCAGCCATTCGCCGGATTCCTTTCCATCCGCGGCTCTTCCGATCAATACGATCGCCAATCCGCTCGCGAGATCGAGTGCGGTATTCAGGGATTCCGAGAGTCGCGCACTGATCTCGCGCTTCACCCGCAGGCGGTCTACGACGACTTCGATGTCGTGGCGCCCCTGGCGGGCGACCTGAATGTCATCTTCGAGTTCGTGCATTTCGCCATCGATGCGCGCGTACACGTAGCCCCGACGCCTCAATTCCTCGAGCTCCTTGCGGTAGGCTCCCCTGCGCCCGCGTACGATGGGGGCGAGGATCTGGACGCGCGTCCCCTCGGCGAGGGCCAGTACGCGATCCGTCATCTGTCCGAGGGTCTGGGGCGAGATCCCCTTTCCACAATCCGGACAAAAGGGCTCTCCGGTTCGTGCAAAGAGCAGTCTCAGGTGATCGTAGATTTCCGTCGCGGTCCCCACCGTACTGCGGGGGCTCTTCCCGATGCTCCGCTGTTCGATCGAGAGTGCGGGTGAGAGTCCTTCGATGGACTCGACGTCGGGTTTTTCGAGTTGATCGAGGAATTGACGCGCGTAGGCGGAAAGGGATTCCACGTAGCGGCGCTGCCCCTCGGCATAGAGGGTGTCGAAGGCGAGGCTGGATTTCCCCGAACCCGACGGCCCCGTGATGACCACCAACCGATCCCTGGGAATCCGCACGTGGACGTCGCGCAGGTTGTGGGTTCGCGCTCCCCGTACGACGATCTCGTCGGGCTGCTGGCGCTCGCTATGCGTGGCTCCGGGAATGGGGATCAGCCGCTCCCGAACTTCTTTCACGGCCGGCTCGCATCCTCTGCGTAGGCACCCTTGAGGGAGACGAAGGTCTTCCCCCGCAATTCATCGATCCAAAGCATATATTCGCGATCCATCTTCTGCTTGGATAGCGTTCCTCTGAGCGAGGCTTCGGCCTGTTCGAAAGTGACGGGTGCAAAGGTTCTCCTACGCACGAGTTGGAGGACGTTGCAGCCGAAGGGCATGGGGATCGCATCGCTGACCTCACCCACTTCGAGGGATGCGATTGCCGCGGCCATCCAGGGGGCGATTTCATCGCCATGAAGCCAGCCGAGATCCCCTTCCTGTTCGGGATTCATTTCGGTGATGCGTCGGGCCATTTCGGAAAAATCCATTTCGCCGGCGCGAATCTGGTCGGCCGCATCCTGGGCGATCTGGCATGCGGTGCGCTCGTCGCGGGCAGTCGAATCCCCGGTCATCACCAGGATATGGCGTAGATGAACTTCTTCTCCGCCCTGTTTCTGATCGCCGAAGCGCTCCTGGTAGGCGGCTTCAATCTCTTCGGGCTCGACCCTCACGCGGGAACGCACCACCGCGTCGACGACCTTCGAGCGCTCGATTTCACCCTTCAGTTTTCCGCGGTACTCGTTGCGGGTCAGACCGTGGCTCGTCACCGTGGCCTCGAGTTGGGCCACGCTCATCCCATTGCCCCGGGCAATTCTCTCGATCGCCAGATCGATCTCGGCCGCACTGGCCTCCATTTCCAGTCTCTGGACCATATTCGAGATGAGTTTGCTCTCGATCAATTTTTGCAGAGCCTGTTGGCGAACCTGGAGGATTTCACTCGGGCCGGCACCGGCCTCTCGCATGCGCTCCTCGACGGGGCTCGCCAATTCGTCGATCTCCGAGATCAGCACGATCTCGCCCCCCACTTGAGCCGCGACACCGTCGAGAAGAACCTCCTCGTCGGCCGAGGAAGCGCTGACGTTCGCCAAGAGCAGCAGCAGCGCGACCACGGAGCCGCGTCCCGGGTTGGAAGAAAAGGAAGCGAAGAGGCGCAAGGAGGCTCCAATCGAATTATTCGAAAACACGGGATGGGGGGGGCCGGCAGTCTAGCCCGCCCGGCCAGCCGATTCCGCCGCTCCCGGGGCCGCTTCCCGAAACGGGCGGGGAATGAGGTTCGCGAAGGCTTCCACCTCGCCAGCGGAAGCGATTCGGGGATTTCCCGCCACTCCGGGGGCTGCCAGCGCCCGCAGTCGCTTGTGAATGGATGAAGATGGGATATATATATCTGATAATCATCATCGATGAGATATAGATATCTATATCAAAATGATTGAACGAAAAAAAGACCGGGAATCTCTCTCCGCTCGGGAGAGGCTTTTCGCCGCGGGCACCGAGTCGATCGCCAGCTTGGGTCTGGAGGGGGTCAATACCAACACTGTGGCCCGGCAGGCGGGGGTGGGGGTGGGTACCTTCTACGCCCACTTCAAGGATAAGTCGGCGCTTCACCGCGAGATTGTGAGCACGGGCCTGGCGTTCCTGCAGGCGGCTCTCGCCAGCGCCCAGCGGGATTCCAGCTCTCTGCCTCTGCCGGAGCAGGTTCGGGCCAGTGTCCGGGCCTTCGTGGAAACCGCCTCCTCTCGGCCCCTCCTCTTTCGGATCGCCCTGGCGGCGCCCCCTGCGGCGCGCCGAGGCAATATCGAGCTTTCGCCCCGGGCGCTGGCGAAGCGATTGGGCGAACTCCAGCGTCGGGGCTCCCTCGATTCGGCGCTCGACGTGGATATCGCGGCGCGGGTCTTTCTGGCCGGTCAGCGCCAGGTCGTACTCGCCTGGCTCGAAGCCGGCCAACAGCCCTCCGCCGAGGCCCTGATCGAGACCCTGACGCGTCAGCATCCCGCGCTCATCCGTCCTCTATAATCGTTTTGGACGATGCGTGAGGGGCCGCGGAAGGAAGACCAGGGGGAAGTGCGTTGTGAACGATGGAAAGGGCCCGCAATCGGATCCGGCCAAGCGACCGGATGCCGCTGGCGATTCCTATTGCGTGGGCATCATCAACCACCACAGCTACGCGGAATTGCAGGCGTGTCTGCTCTCGATCGCAGGCCAGAGCCACGCCCCTTCCCGGACATTCGTTCTGGACGCCGATGCCGAGCCAGAGACCCTGGCGGCTCTTCGCCGCGCCCATCGAGAGGTCGATTTCGAGGCCATCGCAAATCTCGGTTACGCGGCCGGGGCCAATCGATTTCTGGCCCGGGTCGACGCGGAGGGATTCAAGGCTGATTTCTGCCTGCTCCTGAATCCGGATGTCATCCTCGACCGGGATTTCGCCGAGCGCCTGCTGGCCGCGATTCAAAGCCACCCCGACGTAGCCCTCGCGACCGGCAAACTCTTGCGGCCGGATCGCGAGATTCTCGATAGCGCGGGGATCGACCTGCCGCGCAATCGCCGACCCCGGGATCGAGGCGGTGAAGAGAAGGATCTCGGGCAATACGAGCGGGCCGAATACGTATTCGGGGCGAGCGGGGCGGCCCTTTTGATGCGTCGCTCGGCCCTCTCGGAGCTCGCCCTCGACGGAGAGATCTTCGACGAGGATTTCTTCGCCTACCACGAGGACACCGACCTCTGCTGGCGCAGTCATCTGCTGGGTTGGCGGGTCTACTATGAACCCAGTGCCCGGGCGGTCCACGTCCGAGGCTGGCAGAGAAATCGTCGTTTCGAGATCCCGCTCCGGGTTCGCAGACATTCCTTCAAGAATCACTATCTCGAGCTGATCAAGAACGAGTCCGGCGCCGGTCTGCTGCGAATCCTCCCGGTACTCCTCTGCTGGGAAGTGTTGCGCCTCGGATTTGCGCTCTTTCGCGACCCCGGGATTCTGCCCGCCTATCTCGACGCATTGAGACTCTCGCCCCGGGCCTTTCGCAAGCGCGCCCTGCTGGCGGGAAAACGGGCCCGCGCCGACGCGCGCCCTCCCCGGCGTATTCCCGTACCGACCCCTTAGAGATCAATCCGGGGAGAGTCGCTTGAGAATCTCCCGGGCCGCGGCAAAGAGGGCCGGCGGCCCGCCCTCGGGTCCCGGAGCCGGAGCCAGGATGCGATGGTCGGGGGTCACCCGCATGCGCGAGTTGGCCCGGGTGAGCAGGCGAACGAGTCGCTGGGGATCGATCTGGTTGCCCTCGGCGACGCGCAGGTCGAATTCTCCGCGCTGGAGTTTCAGCGAGACGATGCCGATCTTGCGAGCCAGCATTTTCAGGCGGATGAGTTCGAGAAGATTCTCACCCTCCGCGGGCATCGCGCCGTAGCGATCGAGTACCTCGTCTCGAATACGCGCGATCTCATGGCCATCGCGCGCGCTGGAGAGGCGCTTGTAGAGGACGAGGCGTTGGTTCACGTCGGGCACGTAGTCCTTGGGCATGCGTGCCACCACCGGCAGCAGGATCTCGGGATCGATGACCTCCTCGTGGATTCTGCCCCGCAATTCCTCGATGGTCTCATCGAGCATCTCCATATAGGTCTCGTAGCCGACCGCCCGTAGATTGCCCGATTGCTCGCTGCCGAGCAGGTCGCCCGCGCCGCGAATTTCAAGGTCCATGTTGGCGAGGCGAAATCCGCTGCCGAGTTCCGTCAGGTCCTGGATGGCCTCCAGGCGTCGCTGGGCGTCGGAGGGAAGTTTGCCCACCTCGGCGGGCACCAGCAGATACGCGTAGGCGCGGCGGGGACTTCGGCCGACCCGGCCGCGCAATTGGTAGAGTTGCGCGAGGCCCAGGGTATCCGCGCGGTGGATGAGAATCGTGTTGGCGCGCGGGATATCGAGTCCACTCTCGATGATCGTGGTGCAGAGGAGGACGTCGGCTTCGCCGTGCACGAAAGCGTGCATGCGGCCTTCGAGTTCGCGCTCCTTCATCTGGCCATGGGCGATCAGAACCGAGACCTCGGGCACCACGCGCTCGAGCATCTCCGCCACGCTGTCGATGGTGCGGACGCGATTGTGGAGGAAGAAGACCTGGCCCCCTCGGCGGACCTCGCGCAGGATGGCCTCGCGAATCAGGGAATCGCTCGAGACACAGACCTGGGTTCGAATCGCCAGCCGATCGACCGGGGGCGTGTCGATGACCGAAAGGTCTCGCAGGCCCGTGAAGGCCATTTGCAGCGTCCTCGGGATTGGCGTGGCGGTCAGCGTCAGCACGTCCACCGTGCGACGCAATTTCTTCAGTCTTTCTTTATGGCGCACTCCGAAGCGTTGTTCCTCGTCGACGACGAGCAGTCCGAGGTCCCGAAATTGGACGGATTTTCCCAGCAGGCGATGGGTTGCGACGACGATATCCAGTGTTCCATCCGCGAGGCCTTCGAGAATCGTGCGCGTTTCCCGGGGAGAGCGGAAGCGCGAGAGCATTTCGATCCGAATCGGATAGCCCTTGAAGCGTTTCTGGAAGGTTTCGAAATGTTGTTCGCAGAGAATCGTGGTCGGCGTCAGAATGGCGACTTGTTTGCCGTCCATGGCGGCCCGGAAGGCGGCCCGGATGGCGATCTCGGTCTTCCCATAGCCGACGTCGCCGCATACGATGCGATCCATGGGGCGGGGCTTCTGGAGATCGTCGAGCACGTCTTCGATGGCGGCGGCCTGATCGGGCGTCTCTTCGAATTCGAAGGCGCCCTCGAATTCCTCGAAATAGCTGTCGCGGGGCGAGAAGGAATGTCCGGCTGCAAGGGCGCGGGCAGCGTGCATGGAAAGCAGCTCATTGGCCATATCGCGCAGGCTCTTCTTGACCTTGCGCCGGGCGCGCTGCCAGGTCTCGCCACCCAGGCGATCGAGTTTCGGAGCGATGCCCTCGAAGGCCCCATAGCGCTGGACGAGATTCAGGTGGTGGATGGGAAGAAAGAGTTTGTCTCCCCCCGCGTATTCGAGGCATAACAATTCACTCTCGATGCGGCCGGTGCGCAGCAGGTCGAGGCCCCGGTAGATTCCGATGCCGTGGTTGCGATGCACCAGAAGATCGCCGGGTTGGAGTTGGGCCAGGCCTTCGAGGCTGGCTCCCTCCTGCCAACTCGCCTGCCGACGGCGCCTCTCCCGCTTTCCGAAGATCTCCTCCTCGCTGATGACGGCGAGTTTCTGCTCCGGGATCGTGAAGCCCGCGGATAGGGGCGTCACGCGAATTTCGATGCGTCCGGGCAGGGACCAATGCCAGCAGGGCCGGGGATCCGTCGCGATATTGGCTTCCATGCCGTACTGATTGAGAAGATCCTTCAGCCTCTCCGCGGCGGAGAGAGCGCCCGCGCTGATGACACAGCGCCACTTGTCGAGCACCCAATCGGCGAGTTGGTCGGCGAGGGGCTCGAGCGCGCGATCCTGGGTGCGATGATTTGCGAGTTGGGCGCGCAGGGAGTTCTGATCCCGGGTGACGACGGGAATCTGCTCCACCTTTCCCTCGTGATCGATCAGGTCGAGTCTCTCAAGGGAAACCCAGGCCCGCTCCGAAAATCGGGTATCGACTTCTTCCGGGGAGATGAGCAGGGTCCCAGGGTTCCCCACGATGCGCCCCGCCTCCCGGGCGGCACGATGATTGGCCGTGGCCTCCTCGCAGTACTCGCGCAGTCGTTGGCGGCCGGCGTCGGGATCGTCGAGGAGGACGAGGGTATTCGGGGGCAGGTAGTCGAGAGCGCTTTCCTGTTCGGGTTGGAGAAGCTGGGATAGGGCCTCGACTCCGGGCGGGGCATCGCCGCGCAGGAGTGCATTCATGCACTCGTCGATCTCGGCCCGGGGGGTTCCGCACTCCGCGCCCAGTTGCCGAATCGCATCGCCCCGGGCGACGACGAGATCGCGGTTCAAAAGCAATTCCCGGGCGGGCGGGGCTACCGCGAAGGCGAGGCGCGCCAGGGAGCGCTGGTTCGCGGCGTCGAATTCCCGGATCGAATCGACTTCATCTCCGAAGAACTCGACCCGGATCGGATTCGGAAGGTGGGGCGGGAAGAAATCGACGATGCCCCCGCGCAGGGCAAATTCTCCGGCTTCCGAGACCAGGGGCATGCGCGCATAGCCACTGGACGCCAATGAACTCACCCATTCGTCTCGCTCCAGGTTCTGCCCCACCGCGATTTCTCGGCAGGCCGCGCGGAAGGGTTCCCGCGCCGGGACGCGCAGGGCCAGGGCCGTCCAATCGCTGATCACCACCGGGATCCGATCCCCGGGCTCGCGCTTCGCATCGGCGGCGACCAGCCAGCGGTAGAGGACGTCCACACGCTGAGTCGTGATGAAGGGCTGCGGGGAGAAGCGTTCGTAGGGGAGCGTGTCGTGGCGGGGGAAGGCGCGGATCGGGAAAGGATCGCCATTCACACCCAGGGTACTGCCGAGATCCGCCATCAGGCGGTCGCAGCCCTTGGCCGAGGATCCGACGATCAAGACCGGATCATCGCCGTGAGCCCGAATCAACTCCGCGGCCATCACCGCCGGCGATCCGCCGCGTAAACCCGTGAGCCGTACGGGTCCCCTTCGCTGCTGGACCTGCTCGGCCAGCCTTCGGAGCGCGGGCTCGCGGCGGTTACGACGTGTGGGCATCGGGCGTCTTCTCTTGGCTTCGTTTCGCTTCCGCTCCGGCTCTGAAGTCGGACGCCTTTCTCGGCTGGCTCGGCTGGCTGGAACGGTCGTGGGGCGGGATGTCGGATTTGCGGGCCGTGGCCCGAACGCAGGGAAGCCCGACGCATCCCGATCAGGGGGGTGCGCGGGCCGATTCTGGCAGCGTCAGTCTAGCCCGGATTCCGTCCCGGGTTCGATCGACTCGCCGGGGCGCGGCTCCTTGTCCGGGGGCTGCTCAGAGGGCCGGACTTCCCGCATCGGGGCGAGCGACCCGGAGCGAGCCCAGGTAGTCGCAGGTGCGCGCCGCGATTTCCTTCCACGCGTATTCGGTCTCCAGGATTCTGCGCGCCTCGGCGCCGAGTCTCGAGGCCAGATCCGGGTCGTCGTTCAGACGCGCGAGCGCCCCTGCGATCCCGGCCCCACCCGCCCCGGCCTCGAGCAATAGTCCGGAGCGTTCGTTCTCGAGGGCGACGGCCACTCCTTCGAAGGCCACGATGGGTCGGGCGGCCGCCATATAGTTGAGGAGCTTGATGGGGAAGCCACCCCGCCTTCGGCGGGCCATGACGAGGCAGTGGGCACCATAAATCAACTGCTGCATTTCCTCGAAATTTTCGACGTGTACGAAGCAGAGCCCCGAGGCTTCGGCGGCCGCCCCGGGCTTCCCCGATTCTCCGGCGTGGCTGGCGACGACGATCGGGGGAGCCGATTCCGGAAGTCGACTCGCGGCCAGGCGGAGCAGGTCGAGTTCCTGGTAGCGATCGCGATTGCCCGAATAGAGCGTATAGGCTCCCGGAATCAGAGCGTATTTCCGGCAACTCTCCGCGATCGAAGCCGCGGAGGGTCCGGGCCCCGGATCGCCCCCGGGAGGCAGCATCGCCACTGGCTCGCGGGCCTGGGGCTCCAGTTTTCGCCGGGCTTCTTCGCATAGAGCGATGATGCCATCGGCGCGACGCGCCAGCAGGGAATCGATCCGGATCCCGAGCCCCCGGGCCCCGGTTCCCAAGCGCTCGGGGAGATAGGCGGAAAGCTCGTATCCCAGGATCGTGTGGGCGACGTAGACCACCGGCACCCGGGTCTCGGCTCGCGTCGCCAGGGCGACCCAGGCGGCTTCGGCGTTGTGGGCCAGGACGAAGTCGAAGGGCCTGCCGGCCCTTCGTTCGATCCGGGCCCGTCGCCTCCAGGTGGAGAGCAGGGCCAGATCGGCGATGGGCTTGCCCCATTGAGGTCCGGACCCCATGCGCTTTGGAGACAGGCCGGGCCGCGGATGGAATCGCGGCAGGTCGAGGGGGGGCTGACCGCTGCCCCGTCCATAGGTGAAGAGAGTGGGGTGGGCCCCGGCCGCCCTGAGCGCGCGGGCCTGTTGAAGAAAGAATATCTGCGAGCCCTGGTGGTGGGGAAAGGGGAATGCGCCCAGGAGTGCCAGGCGCAGGGATTCGGCTCGCCTCATCCCGTTTCGCTGCGCGCCCGCGCGGGCGACTCCACCTTGCGCAATTCCCGGTAGAGAGAACCGAGTTCCACGCAGGCCTTGAGAATCACCCGGGGGTGCGCACCGCTCTGGCGTCCATAACGCCTTCGCCGGTGCCGGATGGGCACCTGATGGATCTTGAAGCCCTCGGTTCGCGCCCTCACCAGCAACTCGGTATTGATGAAGGCCCCCACCGAGGAAAGGGGGATCGACTCCACCACGCGTCGGCTGAAGAGTTTGAACGCACAGTCGATATCCCGTACCCGCAGCCCGAAGACCAGGCGCATCAAACCGCTCCAGACGCGCGCGATCAGGATGCGGGGCCAGGGATCTCGGCGCGGAGAGCGATAACCCGCCACGATGTCGAAGTCATCGGCGTGGGCCAGCAGGTCTGCGAGTTGTTCGAGGTCGAATTGGAGATCCGAATCGCTGAAGAAGATCGATTCACCCCGGGCCTCATCCAATCCCGAGCGCAGGGCCGCCCCATAACCGCTATTGCGGGCGTGGTGCACGACGCGAATACGGGGATCTTCTTCCGACCAGGCGTCGAGCAGTGCGGGGCTCCGATCGCGCGACCCATCGTTCACGACCACGATTTCGAAATCCCCGGCCAGGTCTCCAGCGATCTTGCGGGCGCTCCTGATCAGGGTGTCGAGGTTGCCCTCCTCGTCGAAGGCCGGGAAGACCAGGGATAGGCGGGGTCGCTGCGGGCTTTGCTCTGTACCGGGACGATTCAATCGAGATACCCCAGCGCGCGCAGGCGGCCCGCCACCCTTTCCTCTTCTTCCGGGGTGTATGCAACGGGCTCCAATGCGGATTCCTCGCCTTTCGTCTGCCATCGCAGTCCCATCGCCCGCGCCAGAGCCTTCGGAACTTCCACCAGGGACGTGGGAGCCGGCAGGGAAGATTCGTCTCCCCGGGCACCACTGGCAATAAAGATACCGTGATTGCGATGCGTTCCGTTCATCCCCCGCCCGCGGCCTCCCCCCAATGCGTCCCCCTCGAGGCGCTCGATGGCCGGGGGCGGGCCGGGGGTCTGCCCCCTCGCGCAGGCGACGGCCTCCCCGTGTTGCCAGGGGGTGGGAACCAGGGACAGCCCGTAGCCCCGATCCAGGGCGAGTTCGATCACGATGTCGGGAGCCCGGGCCACGAAGGGCCCGCGATAGATTTCCTCGCGTCGGGTCGCCCGGGCGATCACCGGGTTGCCATTCGGGAGCCGCCACTGCCGGAGCAGCGCGAGGATGCGATCCCGCAATTCCTCGTAGTCCTCGGGGCTCACGCAACCCCGCTTCTCCCGGCCCGCCAAGTTGATCCAGAGGCCCGGTTGGGTATTGGCCTCTTCGCAGAAGGCGAGGGTCCGGGTCCAGTCGAAACCCCCGAAGCGAATCGTGCTTTCGAGACCGGCCGCGGCTCCCCGGGCCCGTCGAAAGAGGATCTGGGCGAGTCCGGGCGGAAGCCACCCCAGGGCGGCGTCCCGCAGCCATTGGGCGCTCCGATCCCACTCCAGCCAGCGGCGCTTGCGGCGGGCGAGCAATCCATTCTGCGCGAGGTAGCGGTTCATGTAGACGACGAAATCCGCGGCTCCCCCCATCCCGTGGTCCGAGGCCACGACGCAGAGGGCATCCTCCCCGTAGGCGTCCCGCAGGCGTGCGCAGGCTCGGTCGAGGGCGCGGTATACATCCGCAACCGCAGTGCGGCGCCGAGGGCTGGCGTGGGGATCGTGCCGCGGGCTCCCGGGGTCGTGATCCCGCCAATAGTGGTGGCCCACGGTGTCACTCTCGGAAAAGACGACCCACATCAACTCGGGCCGCCCGCCGTCGGCTTTCATCTCTTCGAGGGCGATGCGGGCGAATTCAGTTTTGCGCTCGATGCGCGCGAGCAGGGTCGCGACCGCCGTCTCGTGGAAATCCTCGCCCCGGGCGGACTCGTCGAGATCCGGGCGCATCCAGGGACCGGCCCGCGCCGCGATGCGGCGGTAGAGGGGCGGATTGCTCGTCGACTCGGCGTCGCTCGCATTCGAGACGGGAGCGTCGAAGCCCGGAACCAGCAGGCCGTCCAGGCTTTCCGGGGGGTAGGTGGCGGGCAATCCCAAGACCAGCACCCGGCCCCCCGCCCCGCAGACCGCGGCTTGGAGGGTCTCACCCCGCCGATCGGAGGCATTCAGGAAGCGAATCCGGTACTCGCCGGGCAGTTTCTGGGAAAAATCGAAAATCCCGTGTTCCCCGGGCTCCAGGCCGGTCATGAAGGATGACCAGGCGGGAAAGGTGACGGGGGGAATCGTCGAGGCCAGGGGGTGGGCCTTTCCCCCGGAGATCCAGCCGCCGAGGCAGGGTAATTGCCCCGCCGCGACCATGGGGTCGATGACGTCGAAACTGGCGCCATCGAGGGCGATCAGCAGCAGGGGTCGCAGAGGCGAGCTTCCATTCCCGGCCGAGGCAGTCATTCCGGGGCCCCATGGGGCTTTTTTATCCCGCTTCCGGGGATCGGATTCCCGAAGCTCGATATTCCCGCCCCAGCGGTGGGCATTCTTCCCCTTCCGGGGCCGGAGTCGGTTGGATTCCCGAGGTGGCTCGACATGGGCGACGGCTCTTCCTATATTGCGGCGCCGCGACGGACGAGCCGAGAAAGAGATCGGCCCTCGCCGCGAGGTAGCGAGAGATAGCGAGAATAGAGAGCGGATTCGAGGCCGGGAGCGGCCACCGCCAAGACAGGCAGGTTCCCCCTGCCCCTGTGGCCCGCGAAGAACGACCCTCGGTCGTTCCAATCCGGAGCCAGGAGACCCACCGTGCCCATCGAACTCCTCTGCCGAAAACTCGGCATGACGCAAATCTTCAGCGAGGCGGGTGAATCGATTCCCGTCACCGTGCTCGAGGCGGGTCCCAATACCGTCGTCCAGATCAAGCGAGGCGACGGTCCCGACGGCTATTCGGCGGTTCAACTCGGTTTCGGCGATCGCAGGGAGAATCTCTTCAACAGGCCCGAACGCGGTCACTTCGCCCGGGCGGGTGTGAGCCCCTTGCGCTTCCTGCACGAGAGTCGCCTCGAGGCCGACGAACTCGAAGGTCTGGAAGTCGGCCAGGAATTCAAGGCGGATCTCTTCGAAGCCGGCCAGCGGGTGGATGCCATCGGAACCTCGAAGGGTCGCGGCTATACGGGAGTGGTGAAGCGCCACGGCTTCAAGATCAAGAAGCGAACCCACGGCACCCATGAGTATTTTCGACATCCGGGTGCAATCGGGGCCAGCGCCTGGCCGGCCCGGGTCTTCAAGGGGGGCAAGCAGGCCGGGCAATTCGGCAACGCCCGGGTGACGACCCTGAATCTCGAAGTCGTGCGCGTCGACGCCGAGCAGAATCTCGTTTTCCTGCGCGGAGCCGTGCCGGGTCATCGCAAGGGCCTGGTTCGAATCCGCCCGGCCATCAAGTAGTCTCCCGTCGCCCGCTACGAGCGCAGAGATCATTTTCACCAGCGTGCCAAGCGCGAGGGTTTTCGTTCGCGTGCGATCTATAAATTGGTGGAGTTGCAACGGGCCCACGGCATTCTGCGGCCCGGTCAGCGGGTGATCGACCTCGGTTGTTGGCCCGGTGGCTGGCTCCAGCAGGCCGCCCGGGTGGTGGGCGCGAAGGGGCGCGTGGTGGGAGTCGATCTGAAACCCTTGGACCCCCCCCTCGAAGAGCCGAATGTGATCGCCCTGGTGGCCGATATCGAGGATCCAGAACTGCCCGGGAAGATTCTCGACCAACTCGACGGGAGCGCCGATCTCCTGCTCTCCGACGCCGCCCCCAAGTTGACGGGGGTGCGCGAGGTCGATCGTGCCGCCGAAGAGCGCCTGCTGGTGGCGATCGAATGGCTTTTGCCCTGCCTGCTGGGAGAGGGAGGTGACCTGTTGGCGAAACTCCTGGAGTGTCCCGAGACCCAGGAGTTCAAGCGCCGCATGCGCGACCAATTCCGCGCGGTCAAGACCGTGCGGGTCCGGGCGACCCGCAAGGGCAGCAGCGAGCACTACCTCCTGGCCCGAGGCTTTCGGGTCGAGAAGTCAATCGGATAGAATCGTGGTTCGCCAGCGAAAGGAGTCTTCAGTGTCAGCCGAGCGTCCCTTCCAGGTTTTGGGCATTCAGCAGATCGCCGTCGGGGGTCTCGACAAGGCCAAGCTGCGGCGCTTCTGGGTCGATACCCTGGGCCTGAGCTATGCGAGCAGTTTTCGCAGCGAAAACGAAAACGTGGACGAGGATATCTGCGAAGCGGGCAGTGGCCCCCTGAAGGTGGAAGTCGATCTCATGCAGCCGATCGATCCCGCAAAGCGCCCGAAGGTGCATGAGCCCGCTCTCAATCACGTGGGCCTCTGGATCGATGATCTCGCGGTGGCGGTGAGTTGGCTGGAGGCCGAGGGCGTGCGTTTTACTCCGGGCGGCATTCGCAAGGGGGCCGCGGGTTTCGACGTCTGCTTCGTCCATCCCAAGGGCAATGCCGAGGCGCCGATCGGTGCGGAGGGGGTGCTGGTCGAACTCGTCCAGGCCCCCCCGGAAGTCCGCGAAGCGTTCGCGACCCTCGCCGCCGCCCAGGAGCACTGAAAAGGGACTGCTGGGCGCGGCATCCGGGGCATTCATTCGATACGTCTTCAAGCGAGGCGAGGAGGGTACGGAAATGGAAATCATGCAGCCGGGAATCCTGATCGACGACATCGCTTTTGGCGAGGGGCCGCGCTGGCACGAGGGCCGACTCTACTTCTCCGACATGCACAGCCAGCGGGTCTGGGCCGTGGACCTCGAGGGGCGCCGCGAAGAGATCTGCATCGTTCCCAACGATCCCTCGGGCCTCGGCTGGCTTCCGGATGGGCGTATGCTGGTGGTTTCCATGCGCGACCGTTGCCTGCTGCGCCTCGAGGCGGATGGCGCACTCAGCCAGGTCGCGGACCTCTCTTCCCAGGCCACCTTTCATTGCAATGACATGTTGGTGGATCGGCGGGGTCGCGCCTACGTGGGTAATTTCGGCTGGGATCTGCACGCAGGCGGAGATCCGCAGCCCGCGGATCTGGTGCTCGTGAACCCCGACGGCGCGACCCGGGTGGTGGCCGAGGGACTCGAATTTCCCAATGGCGCCGTCATGAGCGATGACGGAGGGACCCTGATCATCGGCGAGACCATGGGGCGGAGGCTCACGGCATTCGACGTGGCCGACGACGGCGGCCTTTCGAATCGCAGGGTCTGGGCCGAGACCGAGGGCATCCTGCCAGACGGCATCTGTCTCGACGCCGAGGGGGGCATCTGGGTCGCTTCCCCGATCAGCCACGGCTGCGTGCGTGTTCTCGAGGGGGGTGAGTTGACCCATAAGGTGGAGGTCGAGAACCAGGCCTTTGCGTGTATGCTCGGGGGTCCGGATCGCCGACATCTCTTTATCTGCACGGCGGGCAATAGCGAACCCGACGCCTGCAAGCAGGATCGGGACGGTCGCATCGAATGGCTCGAAGTGGAGGTGCCGGGCGCGGGTCTGCCCTGAGGCCGCCGTCCTTTCATCGCGCCCGCGGATGCGGGCGTCCCCCTCAACCGCTCGCCGAGCGGCGCGATCGTCTCAACGGCGCGGGAACCTCAGTCCGCGGGTGTCGATCGATGTCGCGAGATGAAATCCTCGAGCAGCCATTGGGAAATGCTCAGCCGGCCGGGAAAGGTCTTGGGAAGTTCGTTGATGTGAAAGAAGTCGGCGGCTTCCATCTCCTCGTCGTAGTCCGTGCTGACCTGGCCGCTGGCGTAACGCGCCTGGAAGCCGAGCATCAGGGAGTTGGGGAAGGGCCAGGGTTGGCTGCCGAAGTAGCGTACGTCGCTGACGACGATACGAGTTTCCTCGTAAACCTCTCGAATCACCGCTTCCTCGGCGCTTTCCCCGGGCTCGACGAAGCCCGCCAGGACACTGAAGATGCCGGGGGGAAAATGCTTGGCCCGGCCGAGGAGGATTTCGGGTCCGCGCTCGACGGCCACGATCATCGCCGGGGCAAGACGCGGATAGAGGGGAACCTTGCAGCGCGGGCATGCGCGCGAGCGATCCGACTTGGAGAGTTCGGTCGCGCTTGCGCAGGCGCCACAGAATTGATGGCTTCGATCCCAATCGACAATCTGGACGGCGCGTCCCGCCAGGGCGTGGAGCTCGGGCTCGAAGGCGCCGAATAGCATGCCCAGATCCCGGATCTGGAAGCCCTGGGGCGCAGTGAAATCCTCGGGCAATTCTGCGGAATAGCAGTGACGCTCTTCGAAGCATCCCAGGTATTGGGTGCGGATGGCCTCGATGCCCCGGGTGTCGATTATTTCGACACTGGGCAGCCGATCATCCGATGTCACCAGTAATTTGCGCCCCGCGAAGGCAAAGAGGAGGGGCTCGGGTCCGGGATCCTCCGGAGGCAGGTGACCCGGGACGAAAGAAAAGGGGGCGGCGTCTTTCATATTCGAGAAGGCTAGCGCACACCCGGGCGGCTCCCGAGGGTGGAGCATGGTAGGATTCCGCCGATGTTGGCCTTGGAGATGCGAGCGGTCACGAAGCGATACGGCGAACGGGCCGCACTTTCCGGGGTGAGCCTCGCCCTGCCCGAAGGCAGCGCGCTGGGGTTGCTCGGACCGAACGGTGCGGGGAAAACAACTGCCCTCAGGCTGATTCTCGGGCATGTGCATCCCTCGCAGGGAGAGGTCAGGCTCCAGGGACTCGATCCCTACTTGCCCGCTTCGCGCGAGGAAGTCGGTTATCTGCCGGAGCGGCTGGTCCTGCCCCACCACCAGTCAGTGGGCGCCTTCCTGAATCTGCACGCAGGCCTTGCGGACGCACGGCGCGCGGGAGAAGTCGAGGCGGTCGCCGAGCGGACGGGGGTCGGCGACCGCCTGGGGGATCCCCTGGGAAGTCTCTCCAAGGGTCTGGCCCAGCGAGTGGGCTTCGCCCAGGCGTTGCTGGGCCGACCCCGCATTCTGCTGCTCGACGAGCCGAGCACGGGTCTCGACCCGATCGGGATGCGAGAGGCTCGCAGCTGGATTGCCGAGGCCAAGGACGCGGGTTCTTCCGTGCTGGTGAGTTCCCACCTGCTCTCCGAGGTGGAGCGGATCTGTGATCGGATCGCGATTCTCCACGAGGGTCGGATCATCTCCGAGGGAGCGATCGAGGAGATCGTGGAGGAGGGAGAGGATCTCGAGGATGCCTTCGTGCGTCTGGTGGCCGGGGGTTCCGGGGGCTCCGCGCATGGGCTCTGAAATGCGAGCCCTGGTTCTGTTGGCCCGCGAGGGCCTGCGCGACGCCGCCCGACGCCGGGTCGTGCCCGCGGTCGTGGGTCTATGCCTGCTCACGATGGCTCTGGTCAATAGCTGCACCCAATGCAGCCCCCGGGTCGAGACCTCGGATGGGGGCGTCGCGGTCTTCGAGGTTTTCGCATGGGGGGGCATGGCGGCAATCTCCATCCTGGCCACCTGGTGCGTAATTCTGGCGGGCCTCGTGGCCGCCGATCATCTCTCTTCCACCCTCGAGGATGGCAGCGCCCTGCTGGTCCTGTCACGTCCGATTTCTCGGCGCACTTTTGCGTTCGCGCGGCTTCTGGGCGCGCTCGCGGTTTCGGTCGGAGCGGCGGTCTTCGTTCTCGGGAGCACCGCCATGCTGCTGGCCTGGAGGGGAGGTCTGCCCCTCGCCCCGGCCCTGCTGGCGATCTTAGCCACCATCGCGAGTTGTATGGTGGTCGGCAGCCTCGCCATGGTCTCTTCCCTCTATCTCCCCCGAATCGTCACCTTCCTCGCGGTGATCGGGGGCGTGGCGACGATCGCATTGGCGAATCTGATGTCGGCTTCCGGAGTTCCACTCGGCGAGATCTCCAGGCTTCTCGACGAGATGGGCCCGCCGATCCTGGATTCCGTCATCTTTTCCCTTCGCCCGTGGTCGGGTGAGGCCTACGACGGGGCCTCGATGCTGAATATGCTGGCTCGCTTTGCGGTTTGGGGAGGGGGAAGTCTCGCGACGCTCTTCTTCCTCTTCGATCATCGAGAACTGACCCACCACGAGTCGCGCTGAGCTGAATCGAACTTTCAGTTCTCCTCGCCGCCCTCATCTCGCCATTCTGCCCGCTCGTAGGCCTGGCCGGCGTAGACGTACGAGACCGGCCCGATGCGCGATGCCCGTCCGGGCATCGATGGCACGTCCGGTCAGCGGGAAGTGCCTGGCGTACCCGAGCCCCAGGCGATGGACCCGGAGCATGCTCGTCGGCGTAGCGAGAACTCGCGATGGCACCTAACCGATCCGGAAGCTCTGCTCGTCGTCGCCGCTTTCTTCCCATATGCTCCCGGGGCCCCAACCGCAGCCTCGTTGCAGAGGAGGAATTTATCAGCATGACGATTCGCAGGAAGTGCCGACTCGGAATCCTTCTGATCCTGGGTCTCGCTCTCGTCGCCTTCTTCGTGGACGAAAAGGCGGGCCCCGATATCGAAAACGGCAGCACCCTGGTGCTCAAAATCGAGGGAGAATACCTGGAGGCCGGTCAGGCGCCCTGGGTCTCGAAATTGCTCGGCGAGCGGCGGCGGCCCTTCGTGGGCCTGCTCTCGACCTTCGCCATGGCGGAGCGGGACGATCGAATTGCGAATGTGGTGATCGTGGTGCGGCCCCTGGCGCTGGGCTGGGGGAAGATCGAGGAATTGCGCGATGCCATCGGGCGCCTGAATTCCGCGGGGCGGCATACGATCGCCTATCTCGAGATGGCGGTCCTCAGCGGGTCCCGGGAATATTTCCTGGCCAGTGCGGCCGACGAGATTCGGATGGTTCCGGGCGGCACCGTGCCCGTATTGGGATTGGCGGCGGAATATCTTTTTCTCGGAGGCCTTTGGGAGAAGATCGGCATCGAGTTCGATGTCGCCAAGGCGGGTCGCTACAAGAGTGCGGTCGAAGGGGTCGCGGGCAAGGGGATGTCCGACGCCTCGCGCGAGATGGCGAACTCCTTGCTCGATTCCACGTATGAACTCCTCGTCTCGGGTATCGCCGAGGGTCGCGACCTGACCCGGCAACAGGTGCTGGAGGTGATCGACAAGGGCCCCGCAACGCCCATCGAATTGCAGGAATTGGGGCTGATCGACGGAATCCAGCATCTCGATATCCTGCTCGATGAAATCGCCGGACCCATCCTCAGACACGATACCTACGCGGGTCTCGATCCCGCGGAGATCGGATTCGACCCCGTTTCGGAGGTGGCCCTGATCTATGGCAGCGGGACGGTGGTAGGAGGGCACGGCTCGCGGGGCAATTCGGATTTCGCGGCATCGCGCGCCGCGAAATCCCTCCAGCAGGCGGTCGATGATTCCGAGATCGACGCCATCATCCTGCGTATCGACAGCCCCGGTGGTTCCGCTCTGGCCTCGGAGCAGATCTGGCGCGCCATCATCAAGGCCCGCCAGAGCGGCAAGCCCGTCATCGCCTCGTTCTCCGATCTGGCGGCCTCGGGGGGATATTATGTGGCCGTGGCCGCGGATGAGATCGTCTCCAACCAGGCGACGCTGACCGGCTCGATCGGGGTCTTCGCCCTGCGGCCGGTTCTCGGCGGCGGGCTCGCCAAGCTCGGGGTGGAAGTCGAATCCCTGACCCGTGGACGGCATGCGGATTTCATGCTCTCGAGCCAGAAGCTCTCGCAGAGCGATCAGCTGCGCCTGCAGAATCTGATCCTCGATACCTACGGACTCTTCATCGAAAGGGTTGCCGAGGGTCGGGACATGACGGAAGAGAGGGTCGACACCGTGGCCCAGGGCAGGGTCTGGACGGGAATCCAGGCCTACGAGCGGGGTCTCGTCGACCATCTCGGCGGGCTCCACATGGCGGTCGGGCGGGTGCGGGCCCGACTCGGTCTCGACGCCGACGCCGACGTGGCCCTGGTCTCCTTTCCGCCGCCGCGTTCCCTGGGAGAAGAATTGGCGGATGCCCTGGACTCGCGTCTCGAGGTCGCATGGCTCAGCTATTTGCGACTGCCCGACCGCCTGGAGCGCATCGCCCGCCAATGGCTCGAATTGGAGCCGGGAAGTCCGCTCCTGATTCCGCCCTTTCTGGTCGAGATTCACTGAAGTAGGAGTCCGGGATGGCATTCATCGAAGCGAGTGATGGCGTCGAACTCTACGTCGAGAGGCATCCGCGGGGGCGGTCCGGCGGCGGGCTGCCGATTCTCTTCTCCTGCGCGTACTCGACTACGCGCGCGAATTGGTACCCCCAGGCGGCTAGCCTCGCGGAGGCCGGATATCGGGTAGGGCTCTGGGATTATCGTGGGCACGGTCTTTCCAGTGCACCCGACGCCGCCGAAGCGTATACGATGAGCCAAGTGGTTTCCGACCTCGGCCGGATCGTCGACTGGCTGGCACCCGGAGAGGCCTGCGTGTTGGCGGGCCTCTCCTTCGGGGGCCTCGCATCGCTCCACTATGCATTCGCACATCCGGAACGGGTGGCGGGATTGGTTCTGGCCGGAACCGGTCCCGGATTCAAGAACGCGGAAGCCGCGGCGGAATGGCGCCGCCGCTCGGAAAAGACGGCGGATTATATCGAGAGCCGGGGGCTCGAGGAATTCGTCAGCGGCAAAGCGGGCGCGACCTGCGTCGGCCGCAAGCCCGAATTGCCCGCCGCCCAGCGGGCCGCCGATGCCATCCGGGCCCAGAATGCCCGGGGTCTGGCCCAATTCGGGCGTCACGTCACGGGATCGGCACCGTCGGTGATCGATGAGCTCCAGCACATCGATACGCCGGCCCTGGTGGTGGTGGGCGAGGAGGATCTCGGCTTCCTGCGCGCCGCCGAGGTGATGGCGGCGAAACTGCCCCGCTGCCAATACGAACGGATCGCCGGCGCCGGGCATATCGTCAACATCGAGGCCGCCGACGTATTCAACCGGCTGCTGACCGGATTCCTGGCTGGGATTCCCATCCCCGCCCCCGCCCCTCCCGATTCGCCCGGGGGCTGAAGGGGATTCAGAAGCGGGAAAGCCCACAATACGGGCCTTCCCCTCGGGGCAACGAAGTTTTTTCGAATCGATCCGCAACTTCGTGTATCGCACGGGGTTGAATACGGTACACGGAGGTGAATTTGGACCCCATGGACCCGGACGTTCTCTTGATGCTGGCCTTTCAAGAGGGTGATGACGCGGCCTTCGACCAGCTCTTCAAGCAATGGGCGGAGCCCCTGGTGCGTTATCTCGAGCGGATGCTGGGCGATCATGCGGGTGCCGAGGAACTCGTGCAGGAGACTTTCCTCAGGGTCTACCGCGCCCGGGAGCGCTACGAGGCGCGGGCGCGTTTTTCCACCTGGCTCTACCGCATCGCGACGAATCTGGCCCTGAACGAGCTGAAACGTCCGCGGCGGCGCAATCTCCACGAGGAGAGCGATCAGGTCGTACTCGAGGCGCGGGGTCCCGATATCGAGAGCCGGGTGGAGTCGAAGAGAATCGGACAGGAGGTCGAAAGGGAATTGGAAAGACTGCCCGAGAGACAGCGCATGGCGCTGTGGTTGTCCGCCGCCGAGGGACATTCCTACGCGGAGGTGGCCGCGATCCTGGACACCACGGAAAAATCCGTGAAGGCCCTGGTGCATCGGGCTCGTTCGGCCCTGATCGATCGCCTGGGCTCCTATGCGGATCCCCTGGCATCGACACCCAGGCGCGGTGTCGCATGAACCCGGATACCGGGGCCGTCGCGGATGCGGATGGCGCAATCGAAAGATAAGGGAGGATCGGATGCGCGGGAAACGTGAATCCCCGAGCGGCGGTGGTGGCGATGGTGGCGGCAGCGAGAGCGAAACGAATGGCAGCAGCGGCAACCGCGGAAGCGACGAAAATAGCGAGAGACGCGAGAGCAACGAAGTCAATGAAGGAAGAAACGGATATCCAGAAGGCCGGTGATCAATCCCCGGGGAAGGCGGCGACATGACCAGACGAACCCTCGACAGCATTCGCGATGATGAGGATCTATCGGCATTGCTCGACGGCGAGCTTCCGCCCGATCGGGAAGGAAGGCTGCGTCGCCGACTGGTGGATGAACCCGAACTGGCGCAGCGCCTCGGCGAGATGGGGGCCCTGACCGGAGAGTTGTCGGCTCTCGCAGAAGCCGAGGTCGAGCCCCGGCGAATCGATCGAATGCACGCGGCACTGCGGGCCCGGATCGATGCCGAAGGATCGGATGCGGATGCCGGAGGCGAAGCCGAAGTCATTCCGCTGCGCGCTTATCTGCGCCGGGGAGTTCCCATGGCGGTCGCCGCGGCGGCGGCACTGGCCCTCTACCTCGCATTGGGCCGAACGCCTTTGCGGACTCCGGATCCCGTACCGGAGTTCGCAAAGGCGCCGCGCCAGGAGACGATCATCGAAGAGGTTTCCCCTCCATCCCTTTTCGTCCCGGAGGAAATTCAGAGCCAGGTCGCCCTGGAGGGTACAGACGGGGCGGGCCCGGGGGTTGTCGCCGAGAAGGATGGCGGGGATCTCGCTGAGAGTTCCCAACGGGTCGCACGCTCGCAGTCGACGACGTCCTCCACCGAGAATGCCGGCCAGGTCCCCGGTCTGGAGATGCCCGGATCGAAAGCCCCGGCCGAAGCCCTGGAGGAGTATCGCGACGAGGAAATCGCCATCGCCTTCGATTACGAGATGCTGATCGATTACGAGGTGATCGAGAACCTGGAACTCCTCGAACTGATCGATACAGCGGAATTCACGGAGCAGATATGAACCGAAGACTGCCTATTCTCATCGTCGCGACCGCTCTCGTCGGCCTCGGCATCGTTTCCACGGCCACGGGGGCGGATCCGAAAGTGAAATCCGAGATATTGGATCGCGTTCCTCCCGGGCAGTTGGAGGCCGGCCGCGATGCGCTCAGCCTCGAAGAGCGTCGACGACTTCGAAATAACCTGCGTCGCCGCGGGCGGGATGCCGAGGCGGTTGAACGCAACCAGATTCGCGCCGAGCGCGAGAAATGGCGCAATCGCTTTGGCGATGAATTCGATCAGGCCGAACGGGATTCCCTGCGTGAACGAATACGCGAGCGAACCATGCGCCACGAGCGAGGGGGGGATCATTCCACCCGCGAACGTCCGAAGCTGAAGCGCCCCCTGCAGGAGTTGGATTCTGGAGAGCGGCAATCCCTGCGCCGGAGGCTGCGGGAACTCTCGCCGACGGAGCGCGAGGAATTGCGCGGAAGGATCCGGGAATTTCGCTCCCTCGCCGCGGACGAAAGGTCCGAGATCCGGGCACAACTCGAGGAATTGCGACAGCTTCCGAAACCGGAGAGGGATCGCCTGGAGTCCAATCGAGAGCGCTGGAAGTCGCTCTCGGCGGATGAAAGGAAATCTCTGCGCGAGAAGATGCGCCGTTTCAGGCAGCTGACCCCAGAGGCGCGCGAGGAATTCCTGGACCGCGTACTGGGCCGATCCGCCGAGAGCGGGAACGAACCCCAATGAATGGGCCGGGCGGCGGGCCGACTAGAAATCCGGCGTGGGAATTCCCTGATCCTTCGCATACGAGACCAGGGCTTTCAGCCCACCGGCAAAATGCCAGGCCTGCATTCCCTCGCGTCGCATCAATTCCGCGAGATGACCGCTCTTGAGTCCGAACTCGCAGTAGAGCACGTAGCGGCGGCCGGGATCCATGGATCGATAGGATCGCAGGGCGTTGGGAAAATCGAGGAAGAGGGCGTCCGGATGGTGCCAGCCCTGAAATGCCGCCTTGGAGCGAAGGTCGAGGACCACGGCGTTTTCGGGGATTTCCTCGATCTGGATTTCCGGCCGCTCGAGGCTTTCGAGATCCAGGGTGCGCAGGTCGAAGCTGCTGCGTTCCGCGAGGGCTCGCTCGAGGATTGCCGGATCCAGGCGGGCTTCCTCCGCCTCGATCTGGGCCAGGCTGGCGCGGGTGGCGGGTTTGCTGGGCACGATCGCGCAGTATTCCGCGACCTTGGCGGAGAGGTCATGGGTGCCGATTCGGCGCGAGTACTCGATGATCTCATCCTTGTTGAAGCCGACCAGGGGGCGCAGGATCGGCACGGTTCCGCCGCTGGAGATCACCGCCAGATTCTGCAACGTCTGGGAGGAGACCTGGCCGATGGCCTCGCCGGTGACGATCGCTGCGGCCTCGCGATCCGTGGCGACCGCCTCGGCGGCTCGAACCATCAGCCTCTTGAGTACGATCTGCCAGAAGCGGGTCGTGACCCGCGCTTGAATATTTCTCGATACGGCGTCGAAATCGATCGCGTGGAAATGGGGCCGAGTGCCGTGGGACCAGCGGTCGGCCAGGATCTTCACGACCTCGAGAGTTTCGAGCTGATGCCTGCGGCCCCCGAGGTTGCAGAAGACGTAGTCGAGGGCGACGCCCCGCTTCATTATCAACCAGGCGGCCACCGCGGAATCGAATCCTCCCGACACCAGGGCGATGGCGCGGCCCTCGCAGCCCAGGGGGAGTCCTCCGGGTCCCGCCGTATTCTCTCGAAAGAAGTAGGCGCTCTCCGCCATCACCTCGATGGATGCCGTGACCTCGGGAGCGCTCAATGAAACCCCCTTCGCCCCGGGCAGAAGCGCGGCTCCGAGTTTTCGCTGCAGGTCTTCGGAGCGGACGGGAATCCGCCGCCGCTCTCCCACCCTGCGAGCTCGTACGGCAAAGTTTCGATCGCGGACGAAATCCGAGAAGAGGTCGACGCCCGTGGTCACCAGATCATCGAGATCGGACCAGGGGTACTCCTCGACCCGGGCCAGGGATTGAACGCCGAATACGTTCGCGAGGGCATCAGCGGCCGCCCGCAGGTTTTCATCTGCGACCCGGACGAAGATGCGGTTATGGGTCCGGGTGATCCCATGCTCGATTCCCAGCTGATTCAAGGCCTCGCGAGCGTTTCGCCTCATCCGCTGGAGAAAGCGCCGGCGGGTGGCGGGGGCCTTGGTGGTGATGTCTCCGCTAAAGCGCAGAAGAACGAGGGAACGCCCCCCCGCCACGCCTTCACGACCACGGTCTTCGCGTTCGGGATTTTCGGAAGAGGGGTCGCTCAGGGGGTTGCTCCTTGCGTCGGCCACTCCTGCCGACGAGATTTGGGCCGGGTGGGAATCTGCCCAGAATCGATTTCTCCATCATAGAGCAGCTGATGGCCTCACGGTGCCTCGCCGGGCTGTGGTCCGAGGAGCGGTCGGGCGGTCCTCTCCGGGCGGCTCGAGGGTGGGGCGCCGCGTCGAAAGCCAATTGGGCGGGTTCGCTGCTTGCGAGGCCAGCCGAGAATCCGCATTATCTCCGTGGAAACCGCGGAGAAGCGCCGAATCCGGCGCGCACAACAGGCGCCATTTCCGATTCGGTTCGAAACCGAATCCCATCCGGGCGCAGAGGACTCTAATTCCATGAAGCAACTCAATTTCTACCGCGAGCGATCCTTCGGATCGCACGCGATTCTCGTCTGCATCAGCGCCTGGATGTTGCTATTCGCCGGCTGCGCGACCACCGATAGCGACGCGGGCAGCGAGAACTCCGGCGGCGCGGGCGCGGGCGCAGTTGCGGGGACGGGCAGTGAGTTCAGCGACGCCGGGGCCACGGCGGGTGGGACTCGCGGCGGCGCCGGGGGCAGTGGCGCTGGCAGTTCGGGCGCAGGCGCGGCCGGCGGCTCCGGTTCTGGAGGCCCCAGCGGGTTCATGGGCCCCGACGGTTGGACGGATCTCGGGCGCGTTCATTTTGATTTCGATCGTTCGTCGATTCGATCCGACGCCGTCCCGATGCTGAAGGCCGCCGCCAAGGCGCTTCAGGCCGCCGGAACCCAGGTTCTGATCTCCGGGAATTGCGACAATCGGGGCAGCGAGGAGTACAACTTCGCCCTCGGCGAGCGTCGCGCGACGGCGGTGAAGCGCTATCTGGTCAATCTCGGGGTCTCCGATGCGCAGCTATTAACGGTGAGTTACGGCGAGTTGCGTCCCCTGAATCGGGCCAATAACGCGAAGGCCTGGGCGGAAAATCGGCGGGCGGAATTTTCGAGCGCTAAATAGCCCCGCAGATGTGATCGGAGCGGGCTCGGGGATGGTGCGCCGAGTCGCGCTCCGCTCTTCCTATACGCGCCCTACACGCGCCCCGCGGCCCAGTCGGGCGCCGATAGGCCCGGTTGGCA
>CAYTAT010000025.1:0-38485 GCA_964435795.1 uncultured Spirochaetaceae bacterium | reverse complement strand
ACGCGCCCTACACGCGCCCCGCGGCCCAGTCGGGCGCCGATAGGCCCGGTTGGCATCCCCTCGTCTTTCTGGGATATCGTCATTCCCCGGTCGGAGTCCGCACCGGATTCATCGCGGGCCGATCTCACGATCTCAATCCCCTGTATGAAGGAGTTCCCCCATGCCTGTTCACGGCGGAAAGT
The DNA here is from genome assembly GCA_964435795.1 of uncultured Spirochaetaceae bacterium. Classification (GTDB taxonomy): domain Bacteria; phylum Myxococcota_A; class UBA9160; order UBA9160; family UBA4427; genus JAZXM01. The sequence goes on along the minus strand of CAYTAT010000025.1, from coordinate 38,303 downwards.
TGGCGGCCCGAGCGCTCAAGAATGCCGGAGTCGAGGTTCTCTTCACCCTCCCCGGCGGTCATATCATGCCCCTGTACGACGGTTGTATGGACGAGGGCATTCGAATCGTCGATGTTCGCCACGAGCAGGCGGCCGTCCACGCGGCGGATGCCTGGGCGCGCTGCAATCCGGGCAGTATCGGTGTTGCGGCCATTACGGCGGGCCCCGGCGTGACCGATGGCGTTACGGGAATCGCGAATGCCTGGCGGGCCAACTCGCCGATTCTGATCTTTGGTGGCCAGGGGCCCTTCAGCCAACTCCGCAAGGGCTCGCTGCAGGAGATGGATCATCTGGGGGTGGTGCGGCCGATCACGAAGTTCTGTGACGCCGTCTACCAGACGGACCGAATTCCCGAATTCGTGGAGTTGGCGATTCGCCACGCCGTCTCCGGTATTCCCGGTCCCGCCTATCTCGAAATTCCGATGGATACCTGGAATGGGCAGGTGGAATGGGAGGCTGCGATGATGCCGCAGATCCGCACCGAGGCGCCGCGCATCTCGCCGGATCGCGAAGAGGTTCGCAAGGCGATCGAGGTCCTGGCGGCTTCCGAGCGCCCGATGCTGATGGCCGGGACCAGTGTCAAATGGTCCCGGGGCAGCGAGGCCATGAATCGCTTCATCGCCGAAACCCATATTCCCACCTACACGAATGGCATGGGGCGCGGCTCGGTACCCCATGACTCTCCAGAATTTCTCAATCGCTCGCGTCGTGACGCCATGCAGCGAATCGACTGCATCCTGCTGGCCGGGACCCTGCTCGATTTTCGCATGCGTTTCGGAGAGACGATTCCCGCCGATGCCAAGATCATCCAACTCGAAATGGATGCGACCCTGATCGGGCAGAATCGCGGAACCGATGTTCCCCTGGTGGGCAATCTCGCCTGCAGCTTTGAATTGCTGATAGAAGAGATGAAGAATCGCGGAGCGCAACTCGATTATTCGAGTTGGCGAGACGAGTTGCGGGAAATCGAAGCGGCCGCCGAAGCCAAGGTGGAGGCCCACCTCAACAGCGACGAAAGCCCGCTGGATTCCCAGCGCATGTGTCGCGAGGTTCGCGATTGGCTGGATACTCTAGACGCCCCGATCGTGATCGGAGATGGGGGCGATATCGTCGCCACGGCGGCGAAGATTATTCCCGTCAAGGGTGAGGGCGCGTGGATGGATCCCGGCCCCCTCGGCACTCTGGGTGTGGGGATGCCCTTCGGGCTGGCGGCTCAACTCGCCCATCCCGAAAAGCGAGTGGTGATCATCTACGGGGATGGATCGTTCGGTCTGAATGGATTCGAATTCGATACCGCGGTGCGCTTCGGATTGCCCGTGATCGGTATCGTGGGTAACGACGCCGCCTGGGGGCAGATGATGAGGCCCCAGGGAGCCATGCTGGGTTGGGATCGCCTGGACGGAACGCTCCTGCTCCCCACCCGCTACGACAAGGTTGTGGAGGCCCTCGGTGGCCACGGGGAATTGGTGGAGAGGCCCGAGGAATTGCAACCCGCCCTGGAAAGGGCGGCCGCCTCGGGCAAGCCCGCGCTGGTCAATGTCATGATCAAACAGGATCGCAATTTCAAGGGCGGGACCTACGTCTGATCCCCATCCAGGCGATCGTCCGGACCCGCTCTCGCGAGATGATCCCCAGGTGTCGTCCGAGCACGGGGGGCTCTCAGGGCTCGCGGGGCTGATCGAAGCCCTCGGGCCCGTGGCTCTGGTGGGCCTGGAGACGAGCGGCTCCTTGCATTCCCGCTCGGCGGAGATTCTCGAGATCGGGGTGATTTTGATCGACCCGGGGCGGGGCGAGCCCCTTCCCCTGTGGGCCCGCTTGGGGGCCGAGCCCTCCACCCCCCTTGGCAACTCGCGAATCCCGGGTGCGGGGTGGGAGGATCCGCCCGGCGCGCCGGAAGCGGGCAGCGGGGAGATTGCCGAGGCTCTGCGGGGCCGAACCCTGATCGCCCACGACGCCGCCCCCCCCCGCCACTTCCTGGCCCGCAATATTTCTCCGGCCCTGGCTCGGGCCCGCTTTCTCGACCTTCGGGATCTGCTGGCCCTGACCCATCCGGATGCCGCCGACTGGGAATTCGCCTCGGCGACCCGCCTGCTATTGGGCCGGGAGCCGGGCTCTCGCCCCCTCTCTCGCGCCGGGGATCTGCTCGAATTGTTGTTGGGCATCGCCGCGGAATCGGCGACGGGCGAGGCCCGCTACCGACACGCCCGCAGCGCATTCGAACGCTACCGCTCCGATTCCCCATGGCTCACCCTGCTCGCCAATGGGGGAGTCGCAAAGGAGGATCTGCCCCAGCGCGAGCAATTCGTCACCATCGGCGAGACGCCGGAGGCGCCCGTTCCCTGGGACGTAGAGGCCATCGCGGAGGTGCTGGCCGATGAAAAGCGGGGGGCCCGCTATTTTCCAGGTTATCGGGCTCGCAGCGAGCAGATCGAATTGATGCGCGGTTTCTTCCGCAATCTGGCCCATGGAGGACGCCTGCTCCTGGAGGGGGGGACCGGGGTCGGGAAGTCCCTCGCCTATCTCGCGGCCGCGATCCCCTTCGCGATGGAACGGGTCGCCGCGGGCGAACGCGATCCTCTCGTGCTCTCGACTCGAACCAAGCTGCTCCAGGATCAGCTGCTCGAGAAGGATATTGCGGCAGCGGCGCGTATGTTCGGGTACCCGGATCTGAAGGCGCTTTCCATCAAGGGGCGCGCCAACTACATCTGTGAGAAGCGCCTGCAGGAGACGCTGAGCGGAGGAGGCGATCTCGACCTGCTCGAGGAGGATCGGAGCGCCTATTCGATCCTCCTGGCCTGCGCGAGAAATCGTGTCGGCGGAGAAATTGCCTCCTTGCCCGCTTCACTGCATGGGCGCTACCCGATTCTTTCGGATCTGATCGGGGTCTCGGTGGCGCGAAGGGCCGAACAATGCAGCCGCGAAGAGTGCGCGAAGCGCGGCCGCTGTCCCTTCGGCAGCAGACGGAAGGCCCTCGGAGACGCGCATATCCTGGTGGCCAATCACGATCTGCTCCTGCGCTGGCCACCGGATTATCCCCGCCTGAGTCATGTGATCGCCGATGAGGGCCATGAATTGGCGGCCATCGCCGACGACGTCTATGCGCGGGTGGTGCGTCCCGAGGAAATTCGCGAGCGCATCGACGAGATCTTCGGCGCTCCGGATGGGGGTGCGGGCCGACCCGAAGGGGAGTCGGGTCTGCTTCCCAGGAAGCAGCGGCTCGAAGCGGCCCGGGCGATCGCCGAGGTGCGGCGCTCTCTCTCCCTGGACTTCGCGGCCATCGGCCGCGACGTGGTGGCGCGGGGCAATGAATATGGAGAGGTGCAATTGCCCGCGGATGCGGGGCGCCTCTTTCCGATAGCGGCGCGTATGGCGGAACTCGCGGCGACTCGCCTGGAGGGTGCCGCCAGACTCGCGGAAGAACTCGACGGCCGGGCCGAGTGGAGCTTCGATGAATTGCCCGCGGCGGATGGAGAGGGTCCCAATCCGATCCAGAAACACGTCGAAGCGTTGCGCGAGGCGGCCGAGGGTTTGAGGCTTGCGTTCGCGGAAGCCGGCGAGGATGTGGTCGCCGGCTTCGATCGCCTGGCCCTGCCCCATGATCGCTGGGTACTTTCGATCCGATCGGTTTCTCCCGCGGCGGCCTTTCATGAACACTTTCTCCAGGGCTTGGAATCCTTCGCAGCTGTTTCGGCCAGTCTCTTCGTGGGCGGCGACGCTTTCGCGGCGCTTGGGGAACTCGAACTCGAGGAGCGAGCGGCTTTCGGCATGGAGCGCCTGAGCGCATCGAGTCCCTTCGACTACGGGAACCATATGCGGGTGGCGGCCCTGCGTTCGCCGACCGGCCCCTTCGACCAGGTCGGGGAAATGGCGCGGGTGCTCGAAATCCTCGCGCGCCTGCTCGGCGGGCGAACTCTCGGCCTCTTCACGAGTCTCGCCCGCATGCGCGAGGTCGCCGATCGACTCGTCGCTGAGTTTGCGGACGAGCCCATCGAGGTTCTGGCTCCGATTCGCGCCAGCGACGATGCCGGTGGCCTGGTCAAGCGCTTCCGAGAGCTTCCGGCGGGAGGCATTCTGCTCGGTTCGCGGACCTTCTGGCAGGGCATCGACATTCCGGGCGACGATCTGCAGGCGGTCGTGATCGAAAAGCTCCCCTTCGAGGTCCCCACGGAGTTGCGCCGCCGGCGAGAGGCCCGCATTGCGGAACTCGGCCAGAATGCCTTCGAACGCTACCGGCTGGGGAAAATGCTCCTCAATTTGAAGCAGATGACCGGTCGCCTGATTCGCGGCGAGGGGGATCGCGGCCTGGTGGTGATCGTCGAGGCCCGCACGGATCGAGGCTATTTCGATCAACTCGGCAGCGCCTTTCCCAGCGCTTGCGAGATTCGCATCATCGAAACCTCGGAACTCCCAGACCTGGTCGCCGAGTTGGGAATCGGCCCGGGCTTGACCTTGGGTGACTCTGAGTCATAATCCCTTCGCCATTTTCCGGCGGGGGGATTTCAAGTTTTCTGTGGAGCCGCACGGCTCCCTATCGGGCGCTGAGACGTCGCCTCTACCTTCTATTACCGGTCGATCCGGAGCCAGGGGGGTTCCGGGTCGCTATGGGGAAGCCGGCGGGGGCCGATCGATGAATCGTCCGCGGCAACTCGGTCGCTCCCGGATGGGCCCGGGTGGACGTCCGCGTCGCGATCCGGAGGAGTGGGTTTTGGGGCGGCCGATTGAAGAGCAATTATTCGTGGAGGAATACAATTGAGTCTGAATCTCGTGGGGTTGGGTCATTTCCATCCCCCGACGGAAATTAGCAACGAATTTCTCGGATCCCTCGATATCGGAACGGACGATGAGTGGATCATGGAGCGGGTCGGAATTCGTTCTCGGCGCACGGTCCTGCCCCTCGATTACATCCGGCAGACGAAGAATTGCGAGCCCCGGGCCGCCGCCGAAGCCGCCCAGTACAGCAATGCGGCCCTCGGCGCGAAGGCGGCCGAACTCGCCCTTGAGCGAGCCGGGATTTCAGCCGGGGAGATCGGACTCGTCATCGGGGGAAGTTGTGCGCCGGATACCGCTTCGCCCGCCGAGGCCTGTAATCTGGCGGGGCTGCTCGGACTCGAGGCAGCGAGCCTCGACATCAACTCGGCGTGCACCAGTTTCCTGGCGGGCATTCATCTGCTCTCGATGATGCGCGAGGAATCTCTGCCCGACTACGTGCTGCTCGTCTCCATGGAATCGATGACGCGAACGGTCGACTACTCCGATCGCAGCGCCGCCGTACTCTGGGGTGATGCCGGGCTGGCCGCCGTGCTTTCGACCCGGCATCCCGGTCGCGCCCAATTGCTCGGCTCCACGTTGGAATCGAATCCCAGCGGGGCCGACAAGGTGATGATTCCCCGTCAGGGTCATTTCGAACAAGAAGGTCGAATCGTGCAGATGTTTGCCATCAAGAAGACGATTCGCTGCTATCGCGAGTTGCGGGCGAGTTGGGCAAAGCCCGATCGCCCCCTGCACTTCGTTGGCCATCAGGCCAACTTACGCATGCTCGAGGCGGTCTGCACACGTTGTGAGATCCCCGACGAGCGCCACCATGCTAATGTTCAATCGTACGGCAATACTGGGGCGTCGAGTTCCGGCAGCGTACTCTCCCAGAATTGGGACCGTTGGCAGGAGACCGACGACGTAGCGGTCGTCGGCGTGGGTTCCGGTCTCACCTGGTCTGCCTACCTGGCCCGCTTCAATGAAGGAAACGACGGAAGGCCATGAAATACGAGAGCTTCAAAACCCGTTCTCATTTCGAGAAGCCCGAGCTTCTGGCCTTCGCATACGGGCGCCTGATCGAGGATGCCCCGCCGGCACTGACGGCCAGGCTGCCGATTCCCCCGATGTTGATGTTGGATCGAATCGTCGATATTTCGGCCGACGGCAAGCGGGGCAGAATCGTGGCCGAGCGTGATATTCACCTCGACGATTGGTTCTTCCACTGCCACTTTCAGGGCGATCCCGTTCAGCCGGGTTGTCTCGGTCTCGACGCCATCTGGCAACTCCTCGGCTTCTACTGCAATTGGCGGGGCGGCCTCGGCAGCGGTCGCGCCCTGGGCTGCGGCGAGGTGGACTTCTTTGGCCAGATCCGACCCCACGATTCGCTGATCCGCTACGAGATCGACATCAGGCGCTATGCGGAACTCGGCGGCAGCGGTGCGACCCTGGTGGTGGGAGACGGGAAGCTCTTCGTCGATGATACGGAGATCTACAGCGTCAAGAGTGCGCGAGTGGGGCTCTTTCGGGATATCGGCTATCCGGATTATCCCCTCGAGTCCGAGAATTCCCGGGGCGGGAGGATGGAGGAATGAGTGAACGGTCGCTTGCCCTGGTCACAGGTGCCGCGACGGGGATTGGGTCGGCGTGCGCGAGGCGCCTGGCCGGGGAGGGCTTTCGGGTCGCCGTCCACTATCGCTCCAGTGCCGAAGCCGCGAGTAAACTGCTGGCGGAGTTGCCCGACTCCATAGGTCTGCGGGCCGACCTCACCCTCGAGGATGAGGTGGATCGCATGATCGAGGAGTTGCGCGAGCAGGCGGGTCGCGTGGATGTTCTCGTCAACAACGCGGGCTATAACGTCAATGCCCCCATGATGACGATGAAGCCAGAGCAATACGATGCCGTTGCCGCGATGGCCCGGGGCACCTGGTATCTCTCCAAGCGCATTCTGCGCCGCTTCATGCTGCGCAAGAATTCGGGCCGGGTGATCAACATCTCCAGCGTCGTCGGCCATACGGGGAATCCGGGCCAGATCCCCTATACGATGGTGAAGGCGGGTTTGGATGCCTTCACGAAATCCCTGGCCCAGGAACTCGCGGGACGGGACATCCTCGTGAACTCCGTGGCACCGGGTTTCATCGATACCGAAATGACCGAAGAACTTCCCGCCGAAGTGAAGGAAGCCATCCTGGGTCGTATTCCTCAGGGCCGAATGGGGACCGCGGACGAGGTGGCGGATGTCGTGGCCTTTCTCGCCACCCGGGCGAGCTATGTGAACGGAAGCGTCCTGCACGTGAACGGGGGCATGTACGGTGGTTGATGGCATTTCCGCCTTCAGCGGCCTCTTCGAAAGGGCGGCGTCGGATCCCCGGGCCGCGGCCCGGAATCCCGCTACGCGCCGATGTGCTCGAATCGACCCAGTCGCATCCGGGGGTGCGGGGGGCATGGGATGAGTCTCGGCAACGCGGCAGCGGGAGCGAAGGGCCAATTGCTTGCCCCGGGCGAGGTTCTGGCCCGGATTCCCCAGCAGCCCCCCTTCCGTTTTATCGAAGAGATTCACGAATTGGATTCCCAGCACATCGTGGCGAGCTATCGTTATCCGGAAGAATCGGATTTCTATCGGGGTCATTTTCCCGGCAATCCCATCACGCCCGGGGTGATTCTGGTGGAGACCATGGCCCAAGCCAGCGTGGTGGCCCAGGGCATCTACCTCTATGCCCTTGAATTCGGTGTTGAAGAAATCGATCAACTGGTGACGGTTTTTACAGACGCAAACGTGGAATTCACGGGACCCGTTCTTCCAGGAGAGCGGGTGACGACCACGGGACGCGTAAGTTTCTTCCGCCGGAAGAAACTTCGCGCCGAAGTGGAACTGCGGCGCGAGGACGGTCATCTCGTCTGTTCGGGAGGACTTTCGGGAATGGGTATTCGACGATGAGATCTCGTGTAGTCGTGACGGGAATGGGCGTGGTCGCCTCCAACGCCAATGGTCTATCCGATTTCGAGTTGGCTCTGCGCAAGGGCCGATCCGGAATCCGGCACGTCGAAGAGATGGCGGCGTCCAAATTCGCCTGTACGGTCGGCGGCGTTCCCCAGGGCGTCGATGAATTGGTGGAGAGTAGTTTCGACGAGGATGAGCTCCTCGTCATGAATATGAGTCATCGCTACGCGAGCCTGGCGGCCCTGGAGGCCTGGATGGATGCCGGGCTCGAGCGCCCGGCTCGCGACTCGGATCAGGTGAATTGGGATACGGGCGCGATCATCGGGACCGGTGTCGGGGGGATGGATACGACGGCGGAAAAGGTGATTCCCCTCACGAATGCCGGCAAGGTGCGGCGCATGGGTTCGGCCGCGGTCGAACAGGTGATGGCGAGCGGCATTTCAGCCCGGATCTCGGGTCAATTGGCCTTGGGGAATCAGGTCACGACGAATTCGAGTGCCTGCAGCACCGGCACCGAAGCCATCGCGATGGGGCTGGAGCGAATTCGGCATGGAGGCGCCCAGCGAATGCTCTGCGGAGGTTCTGAGGCTGCGAGCCACTATATCTGGGCGGGTTTCGACGCGATGCGAGTTCTCAACCGCAATTCCAACTCCGAGCCCGAAAAGGCCTCCCGCCCCATGAGCGCTTCGGCGGGGGGATTCGTGCCCGGCGCGGGAGCCGGCGTGCTGCTGCTCGAAAGCGAAGAGAGTGCACGGAATCGCGGGGCGACGATCCACGCCGAGGTCCTGGGCCAGAGTGTCAATTGCGGGGGCCATCGGATGGGCGGCAGCATGACGGCCCCGAACCCGGAAAGTGTGCGCCGCTGCATCGCCGGGGCCCTGGCGGATGCGGATCTGGCAACTGGGGAGGTCGATGCCATCAACGGCCACCTCACCGCCACCGGCGCCGACCCCAAGGAGGTGGCCTCCTGGGCGGCGGCCCTGGGCTCTGCCCCGGGAGAGTTGCCCCCGATCACCTCCACGAAATCCATGTTGGGTCACGCCCTGGGCGCCGCCGGCGCCCTCGAATCCGTGGCCTCGGTTCTGATGTTGCGGGAGGGTTTCGTTCATCCCTCCATCAACTGTGAAGATGTCCACCCCGAGATCGAGGCGCATGCGGCGTCGATTCCGCACGAAATCAGGGAAATGCCGGAAATGAAGGTACTCATCAAGGCCGGCTTTGGCTTCGGAGACGTCAATGCCTGCCTGGTCTTTTCAAAATGGCAGGGTTGAGGAAATCAGTCGACGACTGGCTTCGCTCCTGCGAAAGGGTCTGGGCCTTTTCTTCCCCTGCACGGATCCATATAGTGATGATCGGGCAACTGATCTGAAACGATGAAATGAAATGAAAGGAAATGGAGATGGAACAGTCACAAGTCATGGAGGGAGTCGTCAAAATCCTGACTCCGTGGGTCAAGGATGATGCAGCCCTGCAAGCCGTTTCTTTGGAGACCAATATTCTGGACGACCTGAAGGTCAACTCGGCACGACTCGTCGATGTCGTGATCGCCTTTGAAGACGAGTTCGAAATCGAGATCGACGATGACGATGTCGATACGGTGACGACCGTGGGGGATGCGGTCACGCTGATTTCCTCCAAGCTCGGCTGAACGGAATTTGCGATCCATCGCCATTTTCCGTCATTCCGGAGCGGACCCTTGCGGATACGAAGTCAAATGCATCCCGCCACAGAGGCGGGGGCCCAGGCGATGCGCGGCCATGGCTTTCAGCGCGCGTTGGACTGGTGGTTGGCGCCATGCTGGGTTCCCCTGGCCGGCCTATGGCTTCGCTATGGCTTCGGATGTCGGATCGAAGGCGCCGCCGGGGCGAGACGAACCTATCGGCGATTGAGGGAGGAGCAGGGTCCGCTTCTGATATGCGCCAATCACCTGACGCTGGTGGATTCATTTTTTATTGCCCAGGCACTCTCCTCGAGTTGGCGCTACCTGATCGACTTTGACTCCCTGCCCTGGAATACCCCGGAAGAAACGAATTTCGCCGATACCAGGCTCAACCGCCTCCTCGTCTACATTGCGAAATGCGTTCCGATCCGCCGCGGTGGTGCCCGGAGCGAGGTGAAGCAGGTACTCGATCGTGTCGCCGGTATTCTCGATCGCGGTGAAGTCGTCCTGCTTTTTCCGGAGGGGGGTCGCTCTCGCAGTGGCCGGGTGAGCGATGAGGGCGCGGGATGGGGGGTCGGACGTATTCTGGCCCGCGTCGAGGGCTGTCGCGTTCTTTGTGTCTATATGCGCGGCGATGGCCAGGAAAGCTGGAGCGATCTTCCGGCCCGCGGCGATCGCCTGCGGGTCTCTCTCGCCTGCATCGAGCCGAAATCCGATGCCCGGGGTGTTCGCAGGACCCGGGATCTGGCCGCCCAGGTCATCGCCCAACTGGTCGAGTTGGAAGCGGCACATTTTGCGGGCGGGGAGCACTCCGTGTGAACCGATCTGAGCCCGGAGCTGCCCTGATTGGCAACGACGTCGTCGACCTCGCGGATCGCGAGGCCCTGCCCTCGCCGCGGACCTCACGCTTCGATATGCGGGTCTTCAGCGAAGTGGAGCGGCATCGCATCGAGCATAGTGGCGACCCGATCCTGGAGCGCTGGTCGCTATGGGCCGCGAAGGAGGCCGGCTACAAGCTGCTGCGCAAATTGGAATCCGACGCGATCTTCTCTCCGAGTCGCATCGAGGTGGATTTCGCCGCCGCGCCCGGATTCAGCCCGAATTCGGGAGATCCCATCCGAGTCCCCGCCAGGTCGGGGATCGTAACCGCCCGGGGTCACCGCTTCGATTGCCGGATCATCGCCGGGGAGGCTTTCGTTCATGCCCTCTGCACACCTTTCGCGCGGCGGGCGCCCGAGCGCTTCGGCCACGCCTTGCTGGGGACGGAAGCTCCCGACCGTGGCACGCCCCAGGGGCTGAGTCGGGGGGTACGAGAACTGGCCTGTACGGAGATCGCTCGCAGCCTGGGATTGAATCCCGAAAGCCTGCGGATCGAAAAGAGCGATGGCATTCCCCATTTTTGGCTGGGTGGGGATCGCCTGGCAATCGATCTCAGTCTCTCCCACCACGGCCGAGTCGTCGCCTACGCGTGTCGCTTCTTCCCGGAGTCGATGCCCCGAGAGGCGGCTTGCAAGTCGGTGACGGGGTCGGGCCATTGACGGGGCAGGAGGAAATCCGACGACTCGCTATCGTGAACCGAGGTGAGGCCGCCATGCGTTGCGTGCGAGGCGTCAAGACCCTGCGCGCCATGGAGGGCAGCGACATCCAGGTGATCGCCCTCTACACGGAGGACGATTCGGAGGCGCCCTTCGTACGTCATGCCGATATCGCCCTGCCGATATCGAGTGAGCGGGGCGCTGTCGCCGCCTATCTCGATCACGATCTCCTGCTCTCGATTCTGCGCGAACGGGAAGTCGACGCGGTCTGGCCCGGCTGGGGTTTCGTGGCCGAGGATCCGGACTTCGTCGAGCGCCTCGACGCCGCGGGAATTCGCTTTCTCGGCCCTAGCGTGGCCGCGATGAGGGCGTTGGGGGATAAGATCAGCTCGAAGCGCATCGCGGAAAAAGTCGGCGTTCCAGTGACGGCCTGGAGTGGCGGTGTCCTGGAAGGGGAAGCCGACGCGCGGAGCCAGGCGAATCGGATCGGTTATCCCGTGATCATCAAGGCGACCGCGGGCGGTGGGGGTCGCGGAATTCGTATCGTCCACTCCGAAGACGAAGTGGACGATGCTTTTCGCTCGGCGTCCGCAGAGGCCCTGGCGGCCTTTGGCAACGGGGATCTCTTTTGCGAGAAACTCATCTCGGGAGGTCGTCATATCGAGGTGCAGATCGCCGCCGATCAGCATGGCCACGTGTTGTCCCTGGGTTGTCGCGATTGCTCGGTCCAGCGTCGGCATCAGAAAGTTCTCGAGGAGGCTCCCCCGCCCTGGCTTTCCGACGAAATCCGCGCTGATCTGGAACGCTCCGCGTTGCAGATCGCGCGCGCCGTGTCGTACCAGGGCGTGGGTACAGTCGAATTTCTCATGGGCGAGGGGGGATTCTATTTTCTCGAGGTCAACCCCCGTCTGCAGGTCGAGCACGGCATCACGGAAGTGATCACGGGCTTGGATCTGATCGAGATCCAGATTCGTATCGCTCGGGGTGAATCCCTCGAGGGCTGGGAGGTGAAGGAAAGGGGTGTCGCGATCGAGGCCCGCGTGTGTGCGGAGAATCCCGACGCGAATTTCCTGCCCTCTCCCGGACGCATCGCACGTTTTGATCTGGCGCTGGGTCCCCGCATCCGGGTCGATTCGGGGATCGGCCTGGGGAGCCTGGTTTCTCCTGATTTCGATTCGTTGATCGCCAAGGTGATCGCCAGTGGGAGTGATCGCGAGGAAGCCCGGGCGCGCCTCGAATGCGCGCTTCGCGATTTCGAATTGGTCATCGAGGGCGGGGCGACCAATAAGGGCTATCTGATCGAATTGCTGGGGAGCGAGGCCTACCGCGCGGGACCCGTGGACACCAGCTGGCTCGACCGCCGCAATGAAGAGCGCCACGCGGCCGGGCCATTCGATGAAAGCGAAGCGCAGGATGCCCTTCTGGCCGGCGCCATCGTGGCCTACCAGCACGTTCGAGAAGAGGCCCGGGCCTTCTTCTACAGCGATACCGCTGCGCTTTCCCGGGAGCGAATCCCGCCGAACCAGGGCCAGCAGATCGACATCGGCTTTGAAGGGCGCAACTACCGCCTGCACGTCTACGCGATCGGAGCCTGGCGCTATCGCGTGCATCTCCTTTCCCGGGCCGTCGCGGCCACCATGCGCGAAGAGGGCCCGTATCGAGGTCGGCTGATCATCGATCACCGCGTTCGGCGTACCGTCTACGATATTTCCGAACTCGGCCTGCGCCTGGAATTGGATGGTCGCCCCTATGCTTTTTCCCTGCAGACGGCGGGCCAGGTGCGTTCGGCCTCTCCGGCGATGGTCGTCGCTCTACAGGTCGAAGTCGGTGATCGCGTTCGCATGAATCAGCCCCTCGGCCTGCTCGAGGCGATGAAGATGGAGATCGGATTCCAGGCCCCGATCAGCGGCGTGGTGAGTGAGATACGGGTCCGGGCCGGTCAGCAGGTGGCCGCCGGGGATGTACTGCTGGTTGTCGATGCCTCCCTCGAAGAGGATGAGGCGGGACCCGCGGCGGCGGCGATCGAACTCCCGGCCCAGAGCGATCCCCTGGCGGTCCTCTTCCGGGCACGGGAGGATATGGAACTCGCCGAGGCGGATCTGATGTCCGCCAGCCAGCTCGATGTCGACACCCGCCGCAACGCGATCAATGGGGTTCGCGAAGAGGTGCGACGCGTCATGCTCGGCTACGACGCCAATCCGAATCGAGCCGCTCGGCTGGTCGATTTCCTGGAAGCTCCGATCGACCCCGAGTTGCCCGAGAATTTTCGTCGCGAGCTGGCGGAGATCCATCACGAGATCGAAACCTTCGCGGACGTCGAACGCCTCTTCATTCGCGCCCCCCGGGCATCCGTATCCGGGGAGCTCAACCCCTCCAACGATGCGCGTTTTCGGATGTACGTGCGGCGGATTCGGGCCGCGGGAGCCGGCCTGGCCCCCGAATTCCTGGACCTGATGCAGCGAGCCCTGGCGCAATATGGCATTCGCTCCCTGGAGCCGGGGGATGAGTTGGAGCGCGCGGTTCTCCGCATGCTTTCCGCGCAATTCGATCCGAGCCTTCGCTATCGACTCCTGCTCAGCGTCATTCGTCGCGTGACGGCAATCGCGAGCTCGGGAATCGGGCTCGAACGCGAATTCGATTTTTCCCGGGTGCTGAGTGAGATCGTCGGGATGCGTCCCCGGGTCGGGGACGCCCTCGCGGATGCGGCCCTGGAGGCGAGCTATACGATCTTTCGTCGCCCCGGTATCGAAGCCCGGGCGGCTCGCACTTCCGCTCGCGTCGAGGCGTGGCTCGAAACCGCGAGAACGGAACTGACGACTCCTCCGGCCGATGTCATGCGGGAAGTGGCCGCAGCACCACGAGCGGTCTTCGATCGGGTCGGCCATTGGATCATGGGGGAAGACGGCCCTCGCCGTGAGATCGCCCTGGCCGCCCATACCCAGCGTCGTTACGCGCCCCGAGTTTCCCTATCCCACGAGACCTTCTCCGTGGAAGGGAGCACGATTCACAGCATCGAATACCCGGAGATCGGAGTCGTATTGGCGGCGCTCGCCACGGAGGAAAACGTTCTCAGGGTGGCCGAACGGATCTGTCGCGGGGCGAGACTCCTGGCCGGGACGAAGGGTCATCCGGGACTCCGAGCCCTGGAGGTGGTCGTGCCCCCTCATTGCGCTCCGGACTTTTCGCGGATTCGTGGGCAACTCGAAAAGTTGCTGAGCGAAAATCAGATTCCCTCTTCGTTTACTCTCGGCCTGCTGGGAGAAGAGGGCGGGATCGATCACACATTCAAGACCTGGGAACCGACTCCCGATGGGGTGGCGCTGCGCCCCGATTACGATCTGCATCCCGAAACCGCCGAGCGGATCGATCTCGCTCGCTTCGAGAATTTTGAATTGGAACGCGTATCCGCGGATGAGAGTGTCTACGCATTCATCGGTCATGCCCGGGAGGTGCCCGGGGACGAACGGGTCTTCGTATTGGCGGATCTGCGGGATCGAGCTTCCGAGGCAGGCCATGAACTCGCCACTCACCTGCCCGCATTCGAAAGAACTTTTCAGAGGGCGGCACGAAGTCTGCGTACCATCCTGCAGGTTCGCGATCCCAGGCGTCGTCTACAGTGGAACCGCATCGCGATTTTCGTATCCCCACCGATTTATCTCGATCCGACGGCGATCAGCCGCATCGCGGGACAACTGGCTCCCGCCACGCGTCACCTGGGCCTGGAAAAGGTGATCGTGCGTTTGAACCTATTGGATCGGGACCGGCCCGAGGCGCCCCCTCTGATTCGCGAGATCGAGATTGTAGATCCCGGTGGCCAGATCGAAATCAACGCCCGGGATCCCCATCGTGAAAGTCTCGTCCCGGCGAGTGAGTACGAGCGAAAGCTCGTGGCGACGCGCAGTCGCAGCCTCTTCTACCCCTACGAAGTGATCAAGATGCTGACCGTCGACGAGCGCAAAGCCCCAGCGGCAGCCCCCGGGACGTCGGCCCAATCCCTGCCCCTGGGTCATTTCGAGGAATATGATCTCGATCCGGATTCGGCGGTCGCAATCTCGGTTTCAGGTCGACCCTATGGGGAAAATATCGCCGGGGTGCTCTTTGGCATCGTGAAGACGCCGACCGAAAAAGTGCCGGAGGGGATGAGTCGAGTGCTGATTCTCTCGGATCCCAGCAAGGGTATGGGGGCCCTGGCCGCACCCGAATGCAACCGCCTGGTGGCCGCCTTCGATCTCGCCGAGAAGATGAGTCTGCCCGTGGAATGGGTATCGATTTCAAGCGGTGCATTGATCGCGATGGATAGCGGAACGGAGAACCTCGACTCGACCGCCCGGGTGGTTCGAAGAATCGTGACCTTCACCCAGGCCGGGGGGGCCATCAATATCGTCGTCGCCGGCGTGAATATTGGTGCCCAGGCCTATTTCGACGCCCTGGCGACGATGTTGATGCACACCCGGGGCGCCTTGATCATGACCCAGGACGCCTCGATGGTCTTGACGGGCCGCCGTGCGCTCGAGGCCGCGGGATCCGTCTCCGCCGAGGATGAGGTCGCCATCGGGGGCTATGAACGAATCATGGGTCCCAACGGTGAAGCTCAATTCCACGCGAGGAATCTCCACGATGCTTTCAGGATCCTCTACAGCCACTACGACTACTCGTACGTGGTTCCGACGGAGTCGGCTCCCCGGCGTCGCATGAGCGAGGATTCCGCCGAGCGTTCGATCTGCGACTTCGCGACTCCGAATGATGAGTTCGGCTTTGCGAACGTGGGAGAGATCTTCGACGATGAGAAGAATCCGGGTCGCAAGCGCCCCTTCGGGATGCGCACCGTGATGAGCGCCCTGATCGATCGGGATGGGGGGCATCTCGAGCGCTGGCGGGAGATGGTGGGCGCGGAGACGACGATCGTCTGGGATGCGCATCTCGGCGGAATTCCCATCGAATTGATCGGGATTGAAAGCCATAGCCTGAGTCGAAACGGCTATCGCCCCCACGACGGTCCGGAGGTGTGGAATGGGGGTACGCTCTTCCCCCAATCTTCGAAGAAGATGGCCCGGGCCATCAATGCGGCCAGCGGGGTGCGCCCCGTGGTGATCCTGGCAAATCTTTCCGGTTTCGATGGTTCGCCGGAATCCCTGCGCAAATTGCAGCTGGAGTACGGGGCCGAGATCGCGCGGGCGGTGGTGAATTTCGAGGGGCCGATTCTCTTCAATGTGGTCTCGCGTTATCACGGCGGGGCCTACGTGGTTTTCAGCCGGGCGCTGAATCCCGGCCTGGAAGCCAGCGCCCTGACGGGTTCCTACGCGTCGGTGATCGGGGGAGGGCCCGCGGCCTCGGTCGTTTTTGCACGGGAAGTTCGCGCCCAGGCGGTCGCGGATCCCCGAGTGATCGAGAAGCAAAGGGCCCTGCGCGGGATATCGGGAAATGGGGATCGCGAAGAACTCGAGGCCCTGCTCGAAGAGATCACCCTGGAGAAGCAGGCCGCAGTCGCGGCTGAATTCGATCGAATTCACAGCGTCGAGCGCGCACGCGATGTCGGATCCCTGAACGAGATCATCGAACCCGCTCGGCTGCGGGAGCGGCTGATCGCATCCTTATGCCGGGCCATCGATCCGGGCCCCGGTTGAATCTTCCCGATTCCCGCTGGAAGCCCAACTCGACGGAGTGCTGTAGATTCGCTGTTCTCGCAGGGTTGGCGGAGAATTCCTCGTTCGCCAACCCGGCTCTTCCCCTCCCGTGAGGTTTTCGCGGGCACGCGCCAAGACTGGGCGGTACGAGGTCAACTAGAGGCGGTTCTCCGGTATGCAGACCGACGATCACGATTCCGACCTGATCCTGCTCGAAAACGTGCAGGTTCCCGCTTCCCTTGGGGTGACCGCGGCAGAACGCCGAATGCGTCGGCCGGTGCGGATCGATCTAGAGGTCGGTCGTTCCCTGGCGGTGGCGGGGCATGGCGACCGCATCGCGGATACGATTGATTACGGGGATCTCTATCACGCCGTGGCCCGGGTGGCGGGTGATCGCGAGCATCGGCTCGTGGAGGCGCTGGCGGAGCGAGTTGCCGAAGCCCTGCTGCTCGGCTTCGAAATCGATTGGGTGAGGGTCACGGTTCTCAAACAGAAGCCCATCGACGGAGTCCTGGACAGCGCCGGGGTGCGCATCTTCCGTCACCAAAAGCCCTGATCCCCCAGGGCGAAAATAATTTCCGGCCCGGAGCCGACGGCTCGTGATGGGGGTATCATCCCCTCCCCTCTTCCGGTGACCTCAAGGGCAATCGAAGATCGGAAAAGAAATCGTGACTCCTCCCCATTCCGAATCCCCTCTCCTGCTGCGAGAAGCCGAGCGCCTGGTCGCCGAAGCCGTCGACACCGGATGCATGGAGGGGGCTGTCGCCCTGCGGCTCGCCGCCGCGATCTCTGCCCCGGGCGTGATCGATGTTCTGGCCGAGGGGGCGTTCGAGAGCAAGCGTCGTGCGCGGGGTGACGTGATCACCGTCTCGAGAAATGTTTTTCTTCCCCTGACGAACCTATGCCGCAATCGCTGTACCTATTGCGGCTTTGCGAAGCAGCCCGATTCTCCGGAGGCCCACACCTACAGCCTCGATGAGGTCGAGGAAGTCATCCGAGGTGGCGTGGCCACCGGTTGCACCGAGGCCCTGATGTGCCTGGGCGACAAGCCCGAGATCGCCTACCGGAGCCATCGAGCCTGGCTCGAGGAACGCGGCTACGGGGCCACGGTGGATCTCGTGCGTGAGGCCTGCGAGATCGCCCTGTCGGGCGGCATGCTTCCGCATACGAATGCGGGAATTCTGAGTCGAGAGGAAATGGAAATGTTGCGGCCCTTCAATGCCTCGATGGGCCTGATGCTGGAAACCACCAGCAATCGCCTGCGGGGCAAGGGGATGGTCCACTTTCACGCCCCGGATAAGGATCCTGCGCGGCGCATCAAGATGCACGAGGAAGCGGGCGAGTTGCGAATTCCTTTTACCACGGGCCTGCTCCTGGGCATCGGGGAGAGCGATGTCGAGAGGCTCGATACGCTGCTCGTGATCCGGGATCTCCAGGAGCGTCATGGCCACATTCAGGAAACCATCGTCCAGCCCTTCCACCCCAAGCCCGATACCCCCATGGCGGGCATCTCCGCCATTCGCGACGATGAGGTGGTGGCATGGGTCGCCCTCGCGAGGCTGATCCTGGGGCCCGAGATGAACCTCCAGGCGCCACCGAACCTGGCCCCCGAAATGTTGGGTCGCCTGGCACGCTCGGGTCTCAATGATTGGGGGGGTGTATCGCCGGTGACCCTGGACTTCATCAATCCCGAGGCCCCCTGGCCGGCGCTCGCGGATCTGCGCGCACTCACCGAGGCCAGCGGACAGAAGCTCCGGGATCGCGGACCCGTCTACCCGGATTGGATTCTCGAGCGCCCCGAATTTTTCGACCCGACGATTCGACAACCCCTGCTGCGCCTGGCTACCGACGAGGGCTATGCGCGGCGTCCCCACCACCAGTCCAAGGAGGCGGCTGCCTGATGTTTGAAAAAATGCATGAAGATGTGAATCCCCGAGTGGCCGCGATCCTGGATAGCGCACTCGAGGGCCGGGAAATCAGTGTCGAAGATGCGACTCGGCTTCTGGGAGCGGAGGGTCCGGACCTCTTCGCCCTGCTCTGGGCCGCTGATCGCGCCCGTCGGGAGGATGTCGGAGACGATGTCAGCTATGTGGTTTGTCGCAATCTCAACTTCACGAATATCTGCTACGTGGGTTGTTCCTTCTGCGGCTTTTCGCGCCATAAGCACCAACCCGACGCCTACGTGCACGACATCGATGCCGTGCTCGAGAAATGCCAGCAGGCGGTGGATCGGGGTGCGACCGAACTCTGCATGCAGGGAGGCATTCACCCCCAGAAGGATCATACCCACTATCACGATCTGGCCGCCAATATCAAGGCCGCCTTCCCGCAGTTGCATCTTCACGCCTACTCGCCCGAAGAGATCGATTGGGGACATCGCAAGAGCGGCATGGAGTTGGCCGACTACCTGGGCTGGCTCGTGGAGGCGGGGGTCGGGAGTCTGCCGGGAACGGCCGCCGAGATTCTCGACGATGAAATCCGGAATCTGCTCGCTCCCCGCAAGTTGATGACGGCACGTTGGGTGGAGATCATCAAGACCGCGCATTCGATCGGCCTGCCCACGACTTCGACCATCATGTATGGCCACGTCGAGAGTCCCCGGCACGTCGCGGCCCATATGGGGCTGATCCGCGAGATCCAGCGCGAGACCGGGGGTTTTACGGAATTCGTGCCGCTGGGTTATATCCACGAGCGCAACGATCTCTACCACGTCCTGGGTTCTCGGCCCGGTGCGAGTGCCCATGAGGATATCCGGGTGATCGCCGTGGCGCGTCTCTTCATGCGGCCGTGGATCACCCATATCCAGGTCTCCTGGGTGAAGGCGGGCCATAAGCTCGGGCAGCTCGCCCTCGGCGCCGGTGCCGATGATTTTGGTGGCACGCTGATGGAGGAATCCATCAGCCGCGAATCCGGCTCGAAATTCGGCGAGAATACGATGCCCGAGGATTTTCGTCGCCTGATCCGCGAAGTGGGTCGCATTCCCGTGGAGCGCAATACCCTCTACGGAGAGGTGAGGCGCTTCGACGATCCCGCCCAGGATCCGGCCCCCGATGTCATGCGCGAGGGCGAGGGCGAGGGCGATGGCGAGGGCGAGGGTGTGGGCGAGGGCGAGGGTGTGGGCGGTGCTGTGGGCGTGGGCGATGGCGCCGCGCACTCATCCCCACCGGTATCCGTGGCCGAACTGCGCGAGGTCTCGTAGTCGTTCGGCGAGGATTCGGAATCCGGACTGTCGGCTCGGCGAGCATTGGAATCTATCCGGTCTCGGTGTATGCATCGGCGGGGAATTCCGCCCCGGACTTCCGCGCTTCGCTCTTTCCCGGAATTTGAGCCGACATCGCGCTGCGACTACACTCTTCCGTCTTGGCCCGTGAAGGAGACACGAATGCGAAGGAAGAGCTGCCCGCTGGGTTTGCTTCTGATCCCTTCTCTGCTGGTCCTCGCGAGTTTGCCGGCCCGAGCGATGGTGGCAATCCAGGTCTCCGTCGAGAATCGCAGTGCGATCACGGCCTCCAATGAGGGTGCCGCAATCGGGGCTTCGAACGGAAATTTCGATTCCGGATCGGGTCGCGTCGGCATTGCATCGGGCCTTGTGGGGGCTCTCTCGAAGCTGGAATTCTCGGCTCCGGGCGAGCGGGCGAGCGGGGAGGTGGGGTTGCAATGGGGGATCGAGGCCGATCATTGCCTGGCCGCCGGCGGTTGTGGTGGTGTCGATCATTTTGTCGACGCCACGGCAGACCTGGTGCTCGTGATCGAGGTCGATGCCGCGATCGAGAGCTGGGAACTCAGCGTGGGCGTGCAGAGCTTTGGCAACATCAATGGCGTGGTCGATGGAGGAACCCTGCCGGCCTGCACTTCCGTGATGAGCGCCCCGATCCTCGATATTTCGGTGACGGGAGCCGCGACGGCGGTGGTGGACTTTCGGAGTGCTACGGAGTTGAGTGTTTCCGACGCGGATGACTGCATCCAGGATGGCCACTGGTTCAAGGACGAGGAAGCCGGCATCACGGTATCGGGAACGGGGGCTGGGATCTTCGAATTGCATATTCGCCAGGAAGCCAGTGTGAGCAGCATCCGCCAGACGGGCTTCTTTGCCATCCCGAACGGTTCGGATACCTGCTTTCGCGCCGGTGCCGACCCCGGTGATGGCATCGCGTTCTACGACGCCTGTGATTATCCCGGACTCGTCGATGCCGAAGGGAATCGCGATGGTGACGGCTTGCTGGGCAACGAACCCGAAGATGGGGGTGTCTGGATTTCAGATCGCGTGACCGGGACGGCCATCGAGGTGACGGGGTTGAAGCTCCAGAGCATTCCCACGCTATCCCCGGCGGCGTTGGCCCTGCTCGCCACGGCGTTTATCAGCTCTGGCCTGTGGATGCTGTGCGGCAGAGAGCGCATTTCCCGCGTAGTCTGAGACTTCTTGGAGAATGCGAGTGTGACCAGGAGAGGTGAGGCGCGTGAGCGAGATCAGATCGGTGGGATTCATCGGCCTCGGCAACGTGGGATCGAAGCTGGCGGGAAGTCTTCTGCGAGCGGGATTCGAACTCACGGTTTTCGATCTGGATCCCGGGGCCGCCACGCCCCTGCTCGAGGCCGGTGCCCGCGCCGGCGAGAGCCCGCGAAGCATGGCGGAAGCGGTCGAACTTCTGATTACCTGTCTCCCGAGCCCGGCGGCGAGCGCATCGGTGATGGAGAGTTCCGACGGCATACTGGCGGGCCTGTCCGCGCAGAAGATCTGGCTCGAAATGAGCACGACCGACTCCCGGGAGGTTCGTCGCCTGGGGGAGAGGGTTCGCGAAGTGGGCGCCTGGCCGGCGGACTGCCCGGTTTCCGGGGGCTGCCATCGTGCGGCCAGCGGCAATATATCGATTCTTGCGGGCTGCGATCGGCCGGTCTTCGAACGCATCATGCCCGTTCTCTCCGAGTTGGGTCATGAGATCCTGCATACCGGCGAGCTCGGATCGGCCTCGATCCTCAAGGTCATCACCAACTACCTGGCCACCGCCAACCTGGTTTCCCTCTGCGAGGCGCTGGTGACCGCCGAATGCTCGGGCATGAATCTGGAGACCGCCTACGAGGCCATTCGGATTTCATCCGGGAATTCATTCGTTCATGAAACCGAGAGCCAGGTCATCTTGAATGGGAGCCGCGACATCAATTTCACGATGGATCTGGTTCTGAAGGATATTTCACTCTTCCAGGCCCTTGCCGACAGAGCCCATATTCCCCTCGAGATTTCTCCCCGCCTGATCGAAATCTTTCGCGACGCCTCGGAGCGCTTCGGAGCCAGGGAGCGGTCGCCCAACGTGATCCGACGCCTCGAGGAGGCCGTCGGCTGCCGTGTCGAAGCCGCGGGCTTCCCGGCCGAGATCCGGGATGACGAGCCGAAGCGGCCGGGCCGCGAAGTCGTTTCCGATCACAGATCCCGAGAGCCGTCATGAACCCGATCTCCTACAATCTCCCCCGAATCGATCTTCCAGCCCTTGGCGGGGAGGAGATTGCGGCCCCCTCGAGGTCGCGAGCGGACTTTTCGCCCTCTGCGATCCGGAAGGGATTCGCCCCATGATTCCCTGCATTGACATCGGCCCCCTCTTCTCGTCGGGGGAATCCGGACGCGAGAAGACCGATCGCGAGATCTACCATGCGGCCCGTGAGGTGGGTTTCCTCCGTGTTCGCGGCGCCCCCTTCCAGCAGGAGTTGAGCCCGGCACGCCGAAAATCTCTGCTGCGGATCTTCGATCTGTCGGAATCCGAGCGGCGTCGGCTCTGGAAGAAGAATTTTGCCAGCGAGAATCCGAATCTCTATCGCGGATTCTTCCCTCTGCATTCGGGGCCGACTCGCTGCCGTGAGGGTTTCGAGATCGGTCCCGACGTGATTCGACCCCTTTCGTTCGCCGATCCGGACGACCTGCTCTGGGAGCCCTCGGTCTTTCCCGCCCCGAATCGTCTACCCGACTGGCACTCCCATGCCGCCGATTACTATTCCTCGATCGAGATCATCGGAGAAAGAATCCTGGCTTCCCTATCGCGAGGACTCGGCATCGACGAAGAAATTTTCGCAGAGGCTTTCCGCGACGGGATCTCTACGCTTCGACTCCTCCACTACCCCGCCCTTGCCTCGGAACCCGGGCACGAATCCGCCGCCGATGCCAATCGCATTGCTCCGGTGGACCGGGTCCAGATCGGGGATCGGAGTTTCGAAGTCGTCACCGCCGCCCACCTCGACACCGGCCTGCTGACCCTCGTCGCCGGTTGCGGGGTACCGGGACTCCAGGCCGAAACCGATTCCGGGGAGTGGGTCGACGTGGATATTCCCGAGGATGGCTTCGCGGTCAATTTTGGCGGACTTCTCTCGCGCTGGACGGGGAGTTGCGTCCGGGCGACGATGCATCGGGTGTTGTCTTTGGGGGGAGAGAGGTTTTCCATCCCCTTCTTCTTCGAACCACGCCCCGAGACCGTGATCGCGCCGCTGCCGATCCCCGGAGCGGATGCCTTCGAGCCCTTCCTCTTCGGTGACCATCTATGGGCGACCACCACGCAATATCCCGAGAACTACGGACTCGAGGATCTACGCCCTCCGCGAGCCCCCTACCGGGATCCCTGGAGAAATGCGCCGCCTCCGAGCTAAGAGGCTCAGCGCGGGTAGATTCCGCGGGAACCCGATCCTTTCGAAGATGGGGCCGCCTCGGGATCGCCACCGGCCCGGCCATGCCGTATTCAGCATACTCTCGGCGATCATGATCACAATCAGATCGCATCCGCAAAGAAAATTTCTATTTGCGCGGCAAAATGATCATTTGAGCAAGGTGCGACTTCAGAGATCAATTTTCGGCCGGCGGCGTCAGCCGCTCAATTTACAGGTCCCCCGGGGCCATAGAATGGAAATTCCAAGCCATGACCGAGGCAGGAGGCCAGACAGTGGAAAGCGAAGTTGGAGTGGTATCGGCGGAGAGTGAGCACGTCGACGTATTGATCGTCGGAGCGGGGATCTCGGGAGTGGGCGCCGCCTATCACCTCGGCGAGCAATGCCCGGGTCTGAACTACGTCGTCCTCGAGTCGTTGGAGAGCTTCGGGGGAACCTGGCTGATGCATCGCTTCCCGGGCATTCGCTCCGATAGCGACCTTTATACCTTTGGCTATCGCTTCAAACCCTGGACGGGTCCCCCGGTCGCGACCGCCGAAGAAATCCTCACCTATATGGGTGAGGTCATCGAAGAAAACGATCTCGCCAGGCATATCCGCTACGGGCATACGATCCTGACGGCGAAGTGGTCGAGTGAGGAGAATCTCTGGACCGTCGAGGGTAGCCGGACAGATCATGGCGAGAGCTTTCGCTTCAGCGCCCGCTTCCTATGGATGTGCCAGGGCTATTACAAGCATGCGGAGGGTTATACACCTGATTGGGACGGGATGGAGAACTTCAAGGGTGAAATCGTTCATCCCCAGACCTGGCCCGAGGATCTGGACTACGAGGGAAAGAATGTTCTCGTGATCGGCTCGGGGGCCACTACGGCGACCCTGGTTCCCGCGATTGCCGCAGACTGTTCCCATGTCACCGTATTGCAGCGATCCCCGACCTATTTCATACCGGGTCGCAACGAAAATGAACTCGCCGATCAGTTGCGAGAACTCGAGGTCGACGAAGCCTGGATTCACGAGATCACGCGCAGGAAGATTCTCCACGACCAGGAGGCTGTCGTGCGACTTTCCTTCGAACAGCCGGAGGCATTGAAGCACGAATTGTTGGAGGCGGTTCGCGGCTACCTGGGATCCGACTACGATATGGAAAAGCACTTCACGCCGAAATATCGCCCCTGGCAGCAGCGCATCGCCTTCGTACCCGACGGCGACATCTTCAAGGGCATCGTTGCCGGCAAGGCCTCGATGATTACGGATGAGATCGACAAATTCATGGAGGAGGGTGTTCTCCTGAAGTCTGGAGACGTCCTCGAAGCGGATATCGTCGTGACTGCCACGGGATTCAATCTGAGCGTGCTCGGCGATATCGACTTTTCGATCGACGGGGAGCCCGTCGATTTTGCGGATACGGTGACCTATCGCGGCATGATGTTCACGGGAGTTCCCAACCTGCTCTGGATCTTCGGATATTTCCGAGCCAGTTGGACACTTCGAGTCGATTTGCTGGGAGACTTCGTATGTCGGCTGCTGAACCATATGGAAGAAAATGGAATCAAGAGGGTGGCCCCCCGGCTACGCGTCGAGGATCAGGATATGCCCCTCTCGTCCTGGATGGATCCGGAAAATTTCAACCCCGGTTATCTGATGCGCAGCATGCACCTGATGCCGAAACGGGGCGACAAGCCGGAGTGGCAGCACACCCAGGATTATTGGCGAGAGAAGGAAGACATCCCGGGCATCGATCTCGAGGATGAAGTCTTCGAATACGACTGAGCCGAAACGGCCGGGAATCCGATGCGCTCCGACTCCGGAGTCCTGAAGCCCCGATCCTTCAGCCGCCCCCCAGGAGATGGATCCCGAGGCAGCTGACCAGGAAGTAGGGAGCGATCACGGCTGCGTCCGCGTAGGCCTTCGCCATGCGCTGGCCGAAGAGTACCATCAGCAGGGAGAGAGCGGAAAGGATCGCTCCCCAATATCCCAGCGTGGGATTGCCGACGAATACGAGGGTGACGACTCCCAAGGCCGAGACCGCACCGGCCGCCAATTCCATGATCGTGACGAGGATCAGCAGCGGGGCGACGGGCTTTCGCAGGGGGGAGTTGGCGAAGAGCTCCGTGAGGTAGGCCTCGTTGCCCGAAAAATCGGTGGCCTTGTCGAGTCCTGACTGGAGGAAGACGATGGCGAGGAACGACGCCACCATGACGGACATGACGAATTCGGGGCTGAGTTCAGGCATGCGAATGATTCTTCCTTCGACAAGTGGAGTCAGGACTGAAGGTGCCGAGGAGCGACTGCGGCCAACATAGATCATCTCTCGTTGAAGAGCAGGCGCGTTGAAGAGCAGGCGGTCGGATCCCAAGGGGATCTTTGCGGGCCTGGCTTCGCTTCGTCAATCCTGTTGGCGATGAGCGATCTCCATTGCGACCAGCCGCGCCAGCAGTACCGCCAGGTAGAGTTGTCCGGCGATCGCCTCGGCGATCGCCAGGGCGTCGGCTCGCGGGGAGAGGGGGACGATATTCCCATAGCCGGTCGTCGTGAGGGTGACGAAACTGAAACCGATGAAGCGATCGAAGGATAGGGCCCCGGTTGCGAGTATCTCGCCGTTGAAGGAAAACGATCCCGGCTGAACGGCCGCCAGCAAAGCGTAGGCCTGGGCCCAGGCAATCCCCATAACGAGATAGACGCAGATGGCCCCGTTGATGGTGTCGACTGTGACTCGGCTGGTGTGGTGGAAGATCCGGCTGACGATCAGGTAGCCGGTGAATCCCCAGTAGACGACCCCGATGGCGGGGGAGAGAATTGCCATGTTGACCTCGCCCTTGTCGTCCGGCAGGAGTGAAGCGATCAGGATGATTCCCGTCATTCCGATACCGAACCAGACCTGGTAGCGATTCCTGGCATTGGCGAGGGCGGCGGTCGCCAGGCTGAGGACGAGCATGGTGAGCAGCAGCCCGCGCCCGAGATCGGGGAGAAAGGGTCTGCCCACGATCAGCAGCGCCAGGGTGACGAGCAGATAGGCATATCGATATCGACCCAGCATCTCTCAGCGAACCACCATTCTCGCGAGCTTCTCCAATACTCTATTTGGAATCGACCCCGCTCCGGAAGCGAGGCCAGCGATCCCCGCTCCTATCCGAAGAGGGTCCGAAGGACGGGAACGACCCCGGCCGGGCAAGGCTTCGAAGCGCCGTAAACGATAGGAGAAAGAGGCCGAGTTTTCCGGGAATTCTCATTCCTCGGGTGGCTGGCCCCGTGAGGCGGGAAAGGCCGCACGCTCCCGGAGCGGCGGCAATTTCACATCGATTCGGCGACTTTTTTTCGCGTTCATTCGGGGGATGTGACGTGGCTCAATCCGGGGATTTGCGAGCCCTTGATGGCCCGGAAGTCGCCGGCTTGCCGGCCGTCTTCCAGCGCCAGAATTGGATTTCCCCCGGAATTTCGGAGCTCCCGCAGATCTGGATTCATTTTGCGACCTGCTAGTCTCTCCGCCGATTTTCGCTTGGCTTCAGAATTGCTACCGGGGGAAAAAATGCGCATAGCTCTCGCGGCGGGGGCGGCCGCCCTTGTCCTCCTCGCCGTCTATTTCGCAAGCCTTCCGAATGGATCCGAATCCGAGCCGACTCCCGGGCCCCCGTCCGGGGATGGGGAAGTTGCGGTCGCTGGACAGCGCTCGGCCATCGGCCTGATCGACGATCAGCGTATTCTCGACGCCGAGTCCGAGCCGGGAAATTGGCTCGCCCATGGCCGCACCTACCACGAACAACGGTTTTCCCCCCTCACCCAGATCGACCGGGACAACGTTTCGAGCTTGGGTCTGGCATGGTCCAAGGATATGGGCACCAACCGCGCCCAGGAGTCCACGCCGATCGTCGTCGATGGGATGATGTTCCTGACGAGCAGTTGGAGTCGGGTCTTCGCCCTGGACGCCGTCACGGGCAGGACCATCTGGTCCTACGATCCCGAGGTGCCGGGTGAGTATGCGCGCAAGGCCTGTTGCGACGTCGTCAATCGCGGGGTGGCGGTCTACAAGGGCCGCGTCTATCTGGGCAGTCTTGATGGCCGACTGATCGCTCTCGACGCGGCCTCGGGAAAATTGATCTGGGAGGTCGATACGATCATCGACCGCGACCGTGCCTATACGATTACGGGGGCACCCCGCGCCGCCCGTGGGAAGATATTCATCGGCAACGGCGGAGCGGAATACGGGGTTCGCGGCTACGTGACCGCCTACGATGCCGAAACGGGCGCAGAGGCATGGCGCTTCTTTACCGTGCCGGGCGATCCCTCTCTTCCCTTCGAGCAGCCCGAATTGGAAATGGCCGCGAAGACCTGGAAGGGGGGCAATTGGTGGGAAATCGGCGGTGGCGGCACGGTATGGAATTCAATCGTCTATGACCCGGAATTCAATCAGGTCTATCTCGGGGTGGGCAATGGTTCACCCTGGACGCGGGTCATCCGCTCTCCGGGAGGCGGAGACAATCTCTTTCTTTCTTCCATCGTGGCCGTGGATGCCGATAGCGGCGAAATGAAATGGTATTACCAGACGACTCCCGGAGACAATTGGGACTATACGGCCGTGCAGGATATGGCGTTGGCCGAGATGGAAGTCGATGGCCGACTCCGCAAGGTTCTCCTCCAGGCCCCGAAGAACGGCTTCTTCTACGTACTCGATCGGAGCAATGGAGAATTGTTGCGCGCCCATCCCTACGCGCCCATGAATTGGGCCACCCACGTGGATATGGAGACGGGCCGACCCGTCGAGAATCCGGAACTCGATTATCTCGAGAAGGAAAAGTGGGTATTGCCCGGTCCGCTCGGGGGCCACAACTGGCAGGCGATGGCGGTGGACGTGGAGGCGGGGCTCGTATTCATCCCGGTACAGGAGAACTCGCTGATCTACGGCATGTCGGAGGAATTCAAGCAGACGGGTCTCTACAAGCGCAATCCGGGGCGTTGGAATCTCGGAGTCGAGTTGGGGCGAGTCGTTCAGCACTTCGTCGACAACCTGGCGATCTGGCCCCTGCCGAGGGGATATCTGAGGGCCTTCGATCCCCTGACGGGGGAGATTTCCTGGCAGGTCGAGATTCCCCACTATTGGAATGGCGGCTTGCTCGCAACTGCCGGGGGGCTGGTCTTCCAGGGGGATGCGCTGGGCATGGTCAAGGCCTACGACAAGAAGAGCGGAGAACTGCTCTGGGAATTCAACGCCTATACGTCGATGCTGGCTCCGCCGATCACCTATCAGGTGGAGGGAGTGCAATACGTGTCGATCCTGACGGGTACCGGCGGAGGGGATCTCTTCGGGGGGGCGCCTCTGCCTCCGGTTCCGAATCCGGCCTCCCTGGACTACAGCAACTTCGGTCGCCTGCTGGTCTTCAAACTCGACGGGAAGGCGAAACTAGACCCCCCGAAGGCCCGGGATATCGAGATCCCCGTGCAGGTCATGGCCCCCCTGAGCGATCAGGAGATCGCCTATGGGGAGGGGCTCTACCACGAATACTGCGCGGTCTGCCACGGTCTGGCGGTTCGCTCGGGGGGCACGATTTCCGATCTTCGTCGCATGAGCGAGGGAACCCATCAGATCTTCGGGCAGATCGTCCTGGAGGGCGTGCTGGCACAGAAGGGGATGGCGGCCTTCAACGACGTTCTCGCCGAAGAGGATATCGGGTTCATCCACGAATATATACGCGCCCGTGCCCATCAGGACCGAGAAGTGGCCCTGGGCAATCAGGAACAACCTCGCTGGACGTGGATGGATAGCCTCGACCCGAATCCCTGAGTGCGGCGGCAGTTCGCGATCTCAATCCGAGTTCGGAACTCTTCCCTTCGAGGGTAGGGTCGGCGGGCGGACGGCGAAGAACTCGAAGGCCGGGGGTCGCTCAGTCGTACCCGCGGAGAGGCGATCCCCGCGCTCGCCCTCTTCCCGGGTCGCAGCATCGTCCAAGGGCGCGAGAAAATTTCGCGTTCTCCGGCCGTTGAGTCTCTCGCCCGCATCCATGCGATCGAGAGCCGCCTGGGCGGCCTCTGCGGCTTCCTCATTCCATGGCAGGGCATGGGCTCGAGGCGCTCCCACGGGCAGGCCGGCGGCGTCCAACTCCCTCACCCAATAGTAGATCGACCCCGCACCTCCCCCCGCCGTGTCTCCCCCCAACTTGTCGGGATTGTCGAGGGCGATCCACAATACGCGGAAATTCTCGGGCATGGGATCCGGGCTGGGCCAGCCGATCAGGCCGCGAAAGCCGTGCCAGGTGCCGAAGTAGAGCAGGGAAACCAGCACGATGGCGGCCAGCTTGATGCGACCGCCGTATCGGGTGGCGAGGCTCAGATTCAGCAGCAGAACGGCGACCGCCACGTAGGCGAGGGTGAGGATCAGGCTCGCCCCGATCACGATTTTTCCTCCGCGATCCTCGTGACCAATCTCTTCGGCACCTCGTTGGTATTCACCACTTCGCCATCGGAACCGATGGTGAAACGAAGTGCGGTTTGCTCGTTTCCCGTGCCCACGAGATTCCGAGTGCCGTAGTAGACCAGGGATACTTCGGGGTTGAGCTTTTCGACTTTGACGTCCACGGGCAGGGCTCGATCGTAATTGGATTTATAATGCAGCAGGTTGACGACGTACTCGCCGGGTTGAAGAGCCCGAATCGTGACCGTCTCCTGGTTGAGGGGGTTCGAGACCGTGACGCCGTCCAATACGATGCGATCCGCAAAGAGTCCCCGATCGTCTCGATCCAGGTGCATGAGGGCGGTATCGCGGTTGTTGTACCAGAGCAGGTCGCCGTGGGGGCCCTCGACGATCGTATCGACGTCGTCCGGATGACGATCCGGCCAGCGCACGGTGATCAGGATTTCGGCCTTGGCATCCACCTTCCCCTCCGCCTGGGGATCCTGCATCAATACGATGGTCGCGATGAACATGAGCGCGAAGCCCAGCAGCACGTTGAAGAGCACATCCGTGAAGGCGTCCTGGGAATCGACCTGTCGATAGATTCTATGTCGCATCCGAGTCCCGATGCAGATCCACGAGAACGATCAGGCGATTCATGAACTCGGCCAGGGAAGCATCGAGCAAGTAGTATTGGGCCTTGAGGAGGGTGCTGGTGATGAGCCCCGCGAGTGTGGTGTAGAGGGCCACCGACATACCGGTGCTCATGGAAGCCAATAATTGCTGCATGAGCTTCGGATCAAAGCTGGCCATCTGGCCGACGGGCAGCAGCATCAGGATGAAGCCGATCACCGTACCCACCAGGCCGAGCTTGAGCAGAACATCGCTGAGGAAATGCCCGAGTGCGTGACGATTGGCCAACTCGTCGCCAAAGGTCTCCAGCAGCACAGCGGGGTTGTGATCGGCGTTCTTCCGCAGGCTCGCGAAAAGACGTCCGACTCGATCCCTCTCCGGCAGCCCCCCCGACTCGTTCTCGTTCAGCTCACTCTCGAGGGCCGCCATGGAGCGGCGTTCTCTCGAGAGGGATTGAGCCAGCCATAGCCAATGGAGGGTTGCCCCCAGGTAGATGGCAAGGATCACGTACGAGATGTAGCTCCTATCCCCTGTGAAAATTCTACCCAGAAGGCCCACTTCGTTGCCGAGATAGAAGCCAAATGCGATCAAGAAGAGGATGATCAGGGCGCGGAAAATCAGATTGCCGTCGTGGGTGTCTGACACGATGCTGGAAATTTAAGCGAGATCGCGCCCGTGATCCATACGCCCGGCCGGCGAGTGGTAGCCACTGCTTTCGCGCTCCCAGCCCCGTCGAACTTCGCCCCCCTCCGAGGCGCCTGGCTCAGAGTACGACCCAATATGCGATCACCAGGAAGTGAAGTGCGGCGGCGGCGATCACACAGAGGTGGAAGATCTCGTGGTAGCCGAAGACTTCGGGTGCAGGATCGGGGCGTTGCAATGCAAAGATCAGCGCGCCGACGATATAGAGCAATCCACCCAGGCCGAGCAGTGCGACGGGGAGTGTGCCCAGGATTTCCAGCAGCGGCGGCAGCGAAGGCACGATTAGAGAGCCCACGGCGACGTAGATGGCGGCGGCCAGCCAATCCGGTGCCTGGATCCAGATCAATTTCAGTGCCAGCCCCGCGAGTGCGGCCAGCCAGATCCATGTCAGGGTCGTCGCTCCGATCGGCCGAGAGAGAACCAGCATCGGGAAAGGGGTGTAGCTGCCGGCGATCAGGACAAAGATCATCGAGTGATCGAGTCTGCGCATCCAGATCGCCTTCCCCGGGGCCCAGTCGATGCGATGGTAGAGGGCGCTGATCCCCAGAACTCCACATAGGCCGGTGGAGTAGATGAGTGTGGCCAGGAACTCCGTACCCGAAGAGGTGGCGAGCAGCAGGGTCCCACAGGCGCCCAGGGAGACGAAGAACGCGTAGAGGTGAAAAACCCCGCGAAGTTGTGGCCGAAGCGCGTCGGAGGCCGTCGGGTCGGGGGTATTCAGCTGCTCCACCCGATCACTGTAGTCGATTCCCGTCCTGGCTCGTAGCGGCTCTTCGAGGCGAACTCCATTTCCATCCCGGCATCAAGGGGCTCCCATGATCGCCCGGGCTGTGGGTGAGAGCCCCTGCGAGAGCCGGAGGTCGACGGGTTCCGTTCTGCGCTGTCGCGCGAGCGGGCCCGGGAAATAGAAGCCGGGAATCAAGTCCTCCTCCGGGCCCACGAGGATTTCGAAAGCGTCGGCCCCCAGGGTGCGGAGCGGCGCATTGCTCTTGCCGGAGTCGGCTCGTTCGGTCTCCCCGATGACATCCATCCGAATTTCGGCCGACGAATTGCGCAGCGAGGCTCAGGGTCGCCGCGGGCTTCGAGGGCCCGGGTTGCGGCATCGGTGCGCGGGCCAGGGCCTCTTTCCCAGATGGCTCTTTCGCGTAGTGCCCCGCCTTCGGTGAGGGGATGGAGGGAGATTACCGCCCGGAGGGGTCGGCATTCCTCTGCACATCGGCGGCTGTCCCCTGACTCGACCAATTCCTCTCGGGATTCGAGACAATCTCGTCCAGGCGTTCGCCGAGGGCCTCCACCTGGTAGCGCAGAGGCGGGCGTTCGAGCATCTCTCGCTCGATCTTCTGGATTGCGTTGCGAACGGCGGGGTGGTCTCGTCCCAGGGCTTTTCCGATCTCCGCCAAAGGAGCCTCGGTATATCGCCGGCATAGGTACATCGCGAGTTGACGGGGCAGGAGAACTTCCCGCTTCCGCGATCGGGATGCCAGGCGGCTCGGATCACAGCGAAAGAAGGCCGCTACTACGGCGATCACGTCCCCGATCAGGAGGCGCCTTGGCCGCTGTCGCCCCCCCTTCTTCTCGATGGCGCTTTGGGTCAGGTCGAGGTCGATTGGGCACTTGAGGAGGGAGGCGGTGGTGACGAGTTGAATCAGCGCTCCTTCGAGGTCGCGAACGCTCCCGACCACGGATTCGACGAGGACATCGAGGCAATCCTCGGGTAGGCGTACCCCCCCATGGGCCGCCTTCTTCCGCAGAATTGCCCGGCGAACCCTGCGATCCGGCGGTTCGAGTTCCGCCACGAAGCCGCTGCCGAGATGGGACCGAATACGGGGTCCCAATTCCGGCATCTCCTGGGGCATCCGGTCTCCGGTCAGGATGACCTTGCCGCCGGCGTCGAGAATATGTTGCACGGTATGGAAAAATTCGAGTTGGGTGGCCGACTTATGCTCGAGGAACTGAATATCGTCGACGACGAGGAATTGCTGTCGGCCGCGATAGCGGCGTTTGAACTCGGCGGTTCGGTTGCTCCGAAGCGCGGAGAGAAATTGGTTGGTGAAGCTCTCCGAGGATACGTACTTGACCTCGCACGCACCGTGGCAGTTGGCTTCGGCGGCGACCGCCCGGGCGAGGTGGGTTTTTCCCATTCCCGGATCGGCGCACAGGTAGAGTTGGCTGAGCGTATGCTGCTGATCGCTGGCCATCGCGAAGGCCGCCTCTCGGGCCAGGGCATTGCAGGGTCCGACCACGAAGTTCTCGAAGGTGAGGGGCGTTGGGGTCGCGTGGCCCCCGGATGTCCTCTGCGGGGGATTTCTCGAGGCGTCCCCGGCCCTCGCTGCTCGTCGGGGGATCGAGAGAATTTGCGCTCCCCGGGTTCGCTCCGAATCCTGTCGAGAGTTGGTTTCTGGGGCAGAAGTTTCCACCTCGTCGACGCAGCGGGTGTTAGGGGCCCTCGCACCGTCGGGCTTGCGAACGGCATCGCGGTCGACCTCCGTCAGCACCCGCTGCGTCGTCACCCCCAGCTCGATTTGAATTTCTCCCCCCGTGACTTCCTGTACGCATCGGTCGATGAATGGCAGATAATGTGTCCGAACCCGCTCCCTGTGAAAGTTGGACGGGCAGAGCAGCAGCAGCCCGCCCTCGTGTTCGCGCGCCTCAAGGGGGGCGAGCCAAGCATCGAAGGAGAATGCCGGGATTTCGTTTCGAAGACGGCTGATGGCTCCGTCCCAGACCTGGGGGGAAGAGGTCAATTTGGCTCAAGCCTGCCCGGAGCGCAGCACCGGGATTCTGAGGGGTTGGGTTTGCTATCCGACGATTCACGCGATTCGAGTTCGAGTCGGATTCGCGGAAGAAGAATCCGCCGCAAGCAGGCCGGAGTTAATCACAGCCGCAAGCAGATTCGCAAAGGGGGGATCCCGGCATTCACTCCAATGAGTTCAACGGATGGAGCGCGATCCAAATGCGGTTTGACGCTAGTGCAAACCAATGTTTCAAAGTCTGATTGCTGATTGCGCGAGCGGAGTTTCAATACGGAGATGATGTGAAATCGATGTTGCATTCACGTGTAGGCGCCCGGAACCCACACCCCTTGGAATCTCCGTTTTACTCGAAAATGCTCCATGATGCTTTTTCTTGATAATAATTCAGCCACGTTCAAATTCAGTGCAAAATCCCGGAAGCCGTGACCGGTCCGGCGTCGAGTTCCGTCAGTCGGAAACGCAGCAGAGAGTCCAGGATGCGGTAGCGGGGAACAGAGCCTGCGGCTTCGAGGAGTTGCTGTTTCTCCAATACTCCCATCTCGATGGCCTGGGCGACCACGTTCACGAAGCGACCGTCGTCGAAATCTTCGAGTTTACGCAGGGCTTCCGCTCTTCGTTGCACTTCCTTCCGACTCTCACCGGCCAGGGTGCGGCTGCCGATCATCCGCAGCGATTGCAGTACCTCGCCGCGCAGGGCCGCTCGCTCGTCTGAGGCTTCCGGGGGTTCTTCCTCGGGCAGACCTTCGATCTGGGCGGTTCGGTACGGTCGTTCCTCTGGCCGATGCGTTTCCTCGACGATTCTGAAACGTCGTGTGGCCGTCAGCAGAATCTTCCAAGTCCCATCGGGTTCTTCTTCGGCATGGCTCAGGGTTCCCTCGCATCCGATCTCGAAGACGGGAGGGTTTCCCGCGATCTCGTCTCCGGCTTCGGGTCGCACGGCCACCATGCCGATTTTTCGGTCAGCGGCCAGGCTTTCACGGACCATCGCGCGGTAACGCGGCTCGAAGATGAAGAGAGGCACGCTCACCTCGGGAAAGAGGACCACATTCGGGAGCGGGAAGAGGGGAATTTCGCTGAGTCCGGGCTCGTGCATGAAAATTCCATTCCATTTTTCTGGATGGCGCCAGCATAGCGCGCCGAACTTGACGGTTGGGAGCCCGGGGGGGAGACTCTCCACCGGAATGGATCGCCGCACACGTCGTGAACTCATGGAGCGACTACGGAGGGATGCGGACCGGATTTGCGAACGCTTCGGTCTGCGGTATCAAGCCCTCGAGGCCGAGCGCGCCAACGTCAAGCGCCGCTACGGGATCTGTTATTCGGACGGCACGATCAAGATCCGGCTGCGACATGTGCAAACCGGAGAGCCGCTCAAGTATTCGAGTCTCGTCAATACCCTCTGCCACGAGCTCGCCCATCTGCGGCACTTCGACCACTCGCCGTCCTTCCAGGATTTCTATCGGCGATTGCTGGGCTGGGCGCGGCATCAGGGCATCTACGTGCCGACCGTCAGACATTCCGGGCGTCCCGGCCCTCGGATGGCGGGCGCCGTAAGGCCCGAAAAGAGGATCTCTCCCGCCCCGGGTCCCGAGCAATTGACGCTCTTCTAAGCGGCTGCCTCCACGCCCGCGATGGCTGGCCTGCGAGAGATTTCGGAGCGGGGCGTCAATGGCCAGATGCCCACAGGGCTCACTCGAAGTACGGCCTGGCAGTCATCGACCCACGGGGCCGCGAGGCGGCGGGAAAAATCCGCTTCCATTCGCAATCCCGGGCTCCGGATGCACGGTGGGCGGGGCTATGCGACTGGGTTAGGACACTTTTCGCGAGATCGCCCGGATGCCCGGGACGAGTTGGCGATTCCGTCTATCGTGCGGGGCGGATTGGGGCGCGGCGGAGCGGGCTATACGGCGGTCTTCTGCTGCTCGTCGTATTCCTCAAGGTTGTTGGGCCCTTCGGTCACCTTGGCGGCGATGTCATCGCAGGCGATGGATTTGTCGAGAATTTCGGCCAGCAGACCTTCAACGGTCAACTCGTCATATTCCTCGAAGGCGTCTTCGAGTCCGCTCTCGCTGACATTGAATTCGAGGTTCATCTTTATTCTTACGTCCATCTCGTCCCGCCTCCTGGCACCATCGATTCTTTTCGCCGCGCTGGAGTTCCCAAACTCGCCGATCCGGGACCGGATGAGCATTCTCACTGTCGGAGAACCCGTGGGCTAAAATATTTTGCTTAGCGCGCCCCGCGTCGATCCTCGTTCCCGAGGGTTCTGGAGGTCGCTCCGTTTGCTCTGCTGCTGTCTGGTGATGATTCCTTGACGGCCCACGGGGCGTGCCCCCTGTCTGAGCCGTATACAAATCCCTCGGATCGACTTATGACGATCCGTCTAATTTCTCGACACGAGGACGGAGGATACATCTTGGAAATCCCCCAGGCTACGTGGAGTGCCACAAATTCAGCTATTTACACACCGACAGGTGGGATTTTTGAGAACCCGGGAGGGAATCGCCCCGTTCCGGAGAGAGCATCCGAGATTCGAGGGGTTGCTCCGGGGCGCGGAATCAGCTGTCGATTCGAGCGCACGCCTCAGGGAAGGGGAGCCGGATCCGGTTCCGAATCGGTTTTGGCTTCGAGCCCCGAAGATTTCTGCAGTTCTCGCGCCTTGGCCTCGCCGTCGACGACCTCGCTATGGCAGGCCGCCTGACCTTCGTCGGCCCCCATGGTGGTTTGGGTCTTCGAAGCGAGTCGCTGCAGTTCAGACGGGGTCAGAATTCCCCGCTTGGCGAGAATCTCCTTCTGTTCCTGGCTCAGAGCCGATGAAATCCGGGGCTTCTTCCACTCATAGGCAGCGTCCTTTCCGGATACGAAGGAGCTGATCTCCTTGCTGATGCGTACCGCGCACCAGTCATGGCCGCACATGGCGCAGAAATCCGTATCGACATCCAGATCCTCGTCGTGAAAGGCCCGGGCCGTATCGCTATCGAAGGCCAATTCGAAGTGTTTTTCCCAGTGGAGGGCGGCGCGGGCCTTGGTGAGTTCGTCGTCCCAGTCCCGGCTGGCCGGAATGCCGAGGGCCACATCGGCCGCATGGGCGGCGATCCGGTAGGCGACGCAGCCCTGCTTGACGTCATCTCGTTTGGGCAGCCCCAGGTGCTCTTTCGGGGTCACGTAGCAGAGCATGCTGGCTCCGTGGTAGGCGGCAGCCGTGGCTCCGATTGCACTGGTGATGTGGTCATAACCGGGGAAGACATCGGTGACCAGGGGGCCGAGGACGTAGAAGGGGGCCCCGTGGCAGACCCGACGCTGGAGTTTCATGTTGTATTCCACCTGGTCGAAGGGCACATGGCCGGGTCCCTCGATCATCACCTGGACGCCGTGGCGCCAGGCGCGCTCGGTGAGTTCGCCCAGAGCGGCCAGTTCTCCGAGTTGGGCGCGGTCCGTGGCATCGGAGAGTCCGCCGGGTCTCAGTCCATCGCCGATCGAGAAAGTTACGTCGTAGCGCCGCATTAGCTCGCAGATGTCGTCCCAGATCTCCGCCATCAGGTTTTCGCGACCGTGATGGAGCATCCATTTGGCGAGCAGCGATCCGCCCCTGCTCACGATTCCGATCAGGCGATCCGCCACCGGCTCGAGGTGCTCGCGGCGCAGACCCGCGTGAATCGTGAAGTAATCGACCCCCTGGCGGGCCTGGGCCTCCAGGCATGAGAGCACGGTCTCGCGGTCCAGATCTTCGATCTGGCGCCCGATGATCATCGAATAGATGGGGACGGTTCCGATGGGGGCCGTCGAATGCTTGATGATTGCCTCGCGGGTCGCATCGAGATCCCCGCCGGTCGATAGATCCATCACGGTATCCGATCCCCATTTCAGCGCCCATTCGAGTTTCTTGAGTTCCTCATCGCCCCCGCTCGAAATGGGTGAAGCTCCCATATTGGCGTTGATCTTGGTACGGCTCGCCCTGCCAATGGCCATCGGGTCGAGCGCCATCGCGAGGTGGGCGCGGTTGGCGGGGATCACCATCCGGCCGGCGGCGATCTCTTCTCGTACCTGATCCGAACTCAGGTGGGGCTCTCGCTCCGCGACCCTCTGCATTTCCGGGGTCGTGATTCCGAGGCGGGCGTGTTCGAGTTGGGTCACGGCGACGAACCCCACGGGAGCCCGCCAGCGACCCTCGTCGCATTGCCAGTCCGGGGGCATGAAGTCCCAGGCTGTTTTGTCGGAGACCCCGGGCATGCCCGGAGTATCGGGAGAGGAAAAGGCTCGCGGCCCGCCGATATCCGGTGCATTCGCAAAGCTGCCCGGGTTCGTTCCCTGTTTCTGACTGGAGGGATTGTTTCCGGTGGCGGGAGGTACGAAGTCGAAATTCGTCATATTTGATGCTCCTCATCGATCGGATAACGGAGCATCGGTTTCTCCAAGCCTTCCCCGATTGTCTCCCCGCGCGCGAGCCACGCGCAATCGGTCTTCGCATGGCTCACGAGAGAAGAATCACAGGTTCGAAGGGTATGATCTCACGCGCGTGGGCCAAATTTCCGCACCGCCGCCACCCCCAGGCTCCGTTTTAGCAAAAGCTATCACGCGTCCAAGCCTCGCGCTCTGCCCCCCTTGTGGTTCGAGGAATGGGTCTGGCATTGATTCTGCTTATGG
>CAYTAT010000024.1:0-78683 GCA_964435795.1 uncultured Spirochaetaceae bacterium | reverse complement strand
CCAACCGGAAATCGAGACCCGCTCGCCACGACACGAGGAGGGAGTACTCCATGAATGCGACGACCCCACAACGGCGATACTCCCACCTCTTCTCTCCGATCGGCCTTGCCAGCCTGGTGGGCATTTTCGTCCTCGGGCCGGCCCCTGCCATGGCCCAACCCATCCCCCGCCCCGGCGCGAATCTGCCCGGAGAACGACCCGGCGACCGCATGCAGGAAATGCCGGAAGTGCAACCCGTCAAGCCGGCACCGGCACCGATCCTGCCCCCCTACCCGATTCCCGATGAAATGGGCATCGACGAACTCGCCGCCGGGATCCGCATCGCCGTGCGAGAAATCCGGATCGTGGGCAATACGGTGGTTCCAAGCCAGATACTGGCCGAAATCGCCACCCCCTATGAGGGGCGCACCCTCTCCTATTCGAATCTGCAGACCCTGCGCGATCGCCTCACCCTCGCCTACGTGGAGCGAGGCTACGCGACCTCCGGCGCCACCCTGCCCGAGCAGACGATTCGCGATGGTGTGGTCGAGATCCGGATCGTCGAGGGCAGGCTCGAAAAAATCGAAATCGATACCGACGGGCGCTTTCGCCCCAGTTATTTTCGCAAACGCCTGGCCCGCAGCCAAAGCGGAATTCTCAACGTCGCCAGCCTCCAGGAACGCCTGCAGGTCTTCCAACTCAACCCCGCCATCGAGAACGTGCAGGCACAACTGGAGCCGACCGCAACCCGGGGGCTCTCGCGACTCCGCGTGGTCGTCAGGGAGGCCCCGCCCGCAGCCATTCAGGGCGACTTCGACAATTACCGCAGCCCCTCGGTGGGCTCCCTGGGAGGCAGTTTCCGAACCCGCATCACGAATCTCGCCGGCGCCGGGGATTCCATCCAGACGCGCGTCGCGGCCAGTGAGGGACTCCGACAATTCGAGGCCCGTTTCAGCATTCCCATCAATACCCGGGATACGACTTTCGGCGTCCGCTACCAATACAGCGAGGGGGATGTCATCGATTCGCGATTTTCCGCCCTGGGGATCGAGAGCGAATCCAAGACCGTCGGTTTTCAGCTGAGCCAACCCCTCTATCGCTCGCAGAAGGCATCCCTGACGGCCTCCCTGCAGGCCGATTGGCGAGAGGCCCAGAGCTTCCTCTTCAACCGCACCCAGGCTCTGCCAACGGTCTATTCCGACGACGGCAAATCCCAGCTCAGCGTGATCCGCCTGGGCTTCGACTTCAACTACCGGACCCGCAATCAGAGTTTCGCCTTCCGATCGCTGCAGAGCATCGGTGTAGACATCCTAGGTGCCACCGAGAATACTCCCGGCATTCCCGATGGACGCTATTGGGCCTGGCTCGGCCAGGTCCAATGGGCGACCCGGCTGCCCTACCTCGATGCACAACTCCTGACCCGCTTCGACACGCAACTGACGCCAAACCCCCTGCTGCCCCTCGAGCAGTTCGCGATCGGCGGACGCTATAGCGTACGCGGCTACCGCGAAAATACCCTGGTCCGCGACAATGGCCTAGCGGGATCCCTCGAGCTGCGGATTCCCGTCTATCGGCGCAACGACCCCAAGCTGCGCGTCGAACTCGCCCCCTTCTTCGACATAGGGCGCTCATGGGATAGCAAGCGGGCACCGGAAATCGACCAGAGCAGCCCCAAGACCCTCGCCAGCATCGGGCTGGGGGCTCGGGTCGTCCTCGGGGAATGGGGCTTCGGGGAGGTCTATTGGGGCCACCGCCTCGATGATGTGGTGGACGCGGGCGACGAGGATGTCCAGGACGACGGCTTGAGTTTTCAGCTGAGCCTGCACTGGCCCTGATCCATCAAGCCTCGGGCGGCGCGGAAAAAATATGCAACTCGCGCTGGGGAAAGGGGATCGAACAACCCCCGGCCTCCAATGCCTCTTTGAGTCCGCGCAGAAGATCGGAGCGCAGGGCACTCACATCGCCGCGAGCACACCAGGAGCGAATGACGAGATTCACCGCTGAATCCGCCAACTCGCCGACCAAGACCTGGGCGGCGGGCTCGGTCAATACGCGTTCGTCTCGGGCCAATACGCCCTCGACGATCCGGACGGCGCTCGCGATATCGTCCCCATAGGCGATACCCAGCGTCAGGTCGATACGACGCGTGGCGTTGCTGCTGTAGTTGGTAATCGTCCGGCCGTAGACGGCGGAATTGGGAATGATGACGCGCAGATTCTGGGAGGTATTGAGCATCGTGGTAAAGAGTCCGATCTCGACCACGCTGCCCGCAGATCCCCCCACCTCCACATAATCCCCGATCTGGAAGGGACGAAAGACGAGCAGCATCACGCCCGCCGCGAAGCTCGAAAGCGTGCCCTGGAGGGCCAGCCCCACCGTCAGCCCGGCCGCACCGATTACCGCCACCAGGGATGTGGTCTCGATGCCGAAGAGTTGCAGAACCGCCACCCCGACCAGCACCAGAACGAGGTAGTAGGAGAGATTCGAGAAAAAGGGCACGAGTTGGGGATCGAATTCCACCCTCTCGAGGGATCGGCGCAGGGCGCGGGAAAGCATCGATGCCAGCCAACGACCGACGATCAGCAACGCGATGGCGCCGATCACCTGCAGACCCCAGGTCGATACCAGGGCCACCGCAGTGTCGACCAGAACCTGGGTATCGCCTCGAAGCGCTTCGGAGTTCATTCCCTCTCCCCATGGGTGCCCGAAAAGCTCGGGTCAAGCTAGCGGAAGTCATCCCGGCCTTCAGCCCATCCGACGCGTCCTTCCCGAAGTCGGCCCGTGGCTCCATCGCCGGGCCCTCCCCCCCGAGCCGGAAGGATCGAGTACCCCACTCCAGCTGCCCATCGACTCGGAATCCGGCTACCCTCCAGCGAGAGCCCGGGATACTGCCCCGAGCCGCGCCGGGCGCGATCCGCCCCTTGGAACCCGTCACCCGAAGAAAGGGAACCCCAATGAGAATCGGACTCGTGAGTGCTGCCATCGCAAACCCCAACGCCACGGTCGACGACATTGTGAGCGAAATGAAGGCGGTGGACGAAGAGGGATTCGCCTTCGTCTCCCTGCCCAATATCTTTGGCATCGACGCCATCACGGCGATCGCACTCTCGGGTCGGGAGACCCGGCAACTCGAAATGGCCACGGGGGTGGTCCCGACTCCCCCGCGCCATCCCGCAGCCCTCGCCCAACAGGCCCTGACCGCCGAGGCCGCCTGTGGGGGGCGCTTCACCCTGGGCATCGGGCTCTCCCATAAGGTGGTGATCGAAGATATGTTCGGCCTCTCCTACGCCCAGCCCGCCAAGCAGATGCGCG
The DNA here is from genome assembly GCA_964435795.1 of uncultured Spirochaetaceae bacterium. Taxonomy (GTDB): domain Bacteria; phylum Myxococcota_A; class UBA9160; order UBA9160; family UBA4427; genus JAZXM01. The sequence continues at coordinate 75,392 of CAYTAT010000024.1, read as the reverse complement.
AGTACCTCGAGGTGCTGGTTCCCCTGCTCGAGGGAAAGCCCGCCACCTTCCAGGGCGACCTCTACCGCGTCAATGCCGGGCTGCAGATCCCCGGTGGCTCGCCGGTGCCCGTACTCGTGGCGGCCCTCGGCCCGCGCATGCTGCAAGTGGCTGGAGAACTCGCCAATGGAACGGCCACCTGGATGACGGGACTCTCCACCCTCGGCAACCATATCGTGCCCGGGATCACCCGTGCCGCAGAGGCCGCCGGCAGACCCCGGCCGCGGGTGATGGCCGCGATTCCCGTATCGGTCACCGACGACGTGGATGCGACGCGGGAAGCCTGCGACAAGGCCTTCGCCATCTATCCCACCCTGCCCTCCTATCGCGCAATGCTCGACCGCGAGGGCGTGGAGCAACCCTCGGGCATCGCGTTGATCGGAGACGAGACCAGCGTGAGAGCGTCGATCGCCCGCTTCCGCGACGCCGGCGTCACGGATTTTGCGGCCAGCATCTTTCCCGCCGGCCCCGGCAGCGCCGAGAGAACCCAGCAACTCCTGCTGGAAGAACTCGGCCACGAGGCCTAGCGAGTTCGTGGCGATGGAGATGGGAATGGACGAAAGCGAGAAGCGGGATGCGGGGCGGGTCAAGGAAGAGTTGATCGCCAGCGCCCGGAACCTGCTTCGGGACGGCCTCGTGGAGGGAACCTCGGGCAATCTCTCGTCGCGCCTCGCGAACGGCACGGTGGTGATGACCCCCTCCTCGCATCCCTACGAGGAAATGGGAGTCGAAGACCTCGTCGTCGTCGATATGCGGGGCGAAGTCCTGGAGGGCCGACGGGCGCCCACGACCGAAAAGGATCTTCACCTCGCCTGCCTGGACGCCCATCCGGAGTTGGGCGCCGTCATCCACTCCCACGCCATCTACGCATCCATGTTCGCCGTGGCCCAGAAGAGCATTCCCTGTGTGATCGAGGAAGTCGAGATCTTCGTCGGCGGCGACATTCCCGTGGCGGACTACCAGTTGACCGGCTCCGGGGAATTGGGGGCGGAAGTCGCGCGTCACGTCGCGGATCGCGGCGCGGTGCTGATGGCCAACCACGGCCTGCTCACGGTGGGAAGAGATATCGCCGAGGCCATGAAGCTGACGCGACTGGTGGAGCGCACCGCACAAATCGTATGGGGCTCCTCGCTGCTCGGAAATCCCGCCCCCCTTCCCGAGGATACCCGCGAGCGCTTTGCGCCCATCTACAAGATGCTGCGCAACCGCTAGCGCAGGGGGCATTCCTCGCTGGAGCCCTCGACCTCGCTGGCGGGATGATCCCCCCTGGCCATCGCGATGCTTTCAGGCATGCTTTCCGGATGCGCATCCCGCAGATCTACGTCGACATCGATGATGTCCTGGCCGAAACCACCCGGGCACTCGCCGAACTCGCGAGGCAGGACTTCGGAAAGGACGTGGACTTCGAGGATCTGCGGGTCTTCGACCTCTCCGTCTCCCTGGGCCTCGACGAGAAGGAATTTCCGCGCTTCATGGCGGCCGCCCACGCGCCGGATTTCCTGCTGGGACTCGAGCCGGTCATGGGAGCCCGGGAAACTCTCGCACAATGGAGCGAGGCGGGTGCGCGAATTCATCTGATTACGGGCCGACCCCCGGCGACCGAAGAGACCACCCGAAGGTGGCTCGAGGAGCGAGCCATCCCCCACGAGCGCCTGGAATTCGTCGACAAATACGGCCGCCACCCCGAGTGTGCCACGACCTCCCGACTCGATCTCCATCGACGCGAATACGATTTCTGCATCGAGGATTCCCACGAGATGGCCAGGGAACTCGCCCGCCACAGCTCGGGCTGGATCCTGCTCTTCGACCGCCCCTGGAATCGGCGATGCGTGGCGGGGGAAGAAACAGAAGGGAGAAGAAATCTCCAGCGCGTGCGCGATTGGGCGCAGATCCGCAGCCTGGCCGCCCCACTCGAATCCCGCCCTTCGGCTGGCCGAAAGCCAGTCGTGAATTCCTGACCCGACCGCACTGCCGTGGTACCCTCAAGCCATGGATCATCCCACGACGCTTCGCCCCGAGGATCATGCGGTCTACTCCAGCGAGAAGATGGGCAAGAGCACCCTCTTCTCTTCCGAGCGCATGCTGGTCGGATTGAATGCCTTCGAGCCCGGACAGGAGCATAAACTCCACGCCCACGAGGATATGGACAAGCTCTATCACGTCATCCAGGGCTCGGGGACCTTCCTGCTCGAAGACGATCGCCTGAGCATGGAAGCTGGCATGATCTTGATTGCGCCCCAGGGTGTTCCCCACGGCATCCGGAATGATGGCGACGAAAAACTGCTGGTCGTGGCGATTCTCGCACCCGGACCCTGATCGAGGGCGCCGCGCCCAGATCCAATGCTCAGGCGCGGAAGAAGGGATTCGTGCCCGAATGGTGATCCGTGGTATCGAGGATCTCCGTGATCTCTGGCAACTCGGCGCGGAGGATCGTCTCCACACCGTTGCGAAGAGTCGCTGCGGACATCGCACAACCCTGGCAGCCGCCGCCCATATGGATCAGGAGTTGGGTATCCCGGACATCGATCAGATCGATATAACCGCCATGGGCATCGAGGGCCGGGTTGATCTTCTCGACGATCACGACGGAAACTCGATGCCTCAATGCGGCCTCTGCGGGCGAATCCGGTGATGGCGCAGGTCGCAGGGGGGCCGAGGTCACCGAAGCCGGGGGGCCGGGGATCTCGATCGGAGCCAGGTTCTCGAGAACCGCACGCAACCGGGATTCCAATACCCCGAAGATCTCGGCCCAATCCGTGGAGGCGTGGCGCGCGACGACCAGGATGTCGCCCTTGCCGATCACCGAGTGCATGCCCGGAATTCCCAGCAACGCCCGAACAACCGGCCAGGCCGCGGCCTCGTCGGGGGTCTCGAAGAGCGAGGTTCCCGCCGGAGAGACGGCCCGGCCGAAGTGAATCCGACAGGTCACGGCATCCGGCGCCGGGGCCTCGATGCGAACCTCGCTACCGATTGCTTCGCCCTCCTCGGACTTCATCGAATTCCCGGAAATACCACTCACAGCAGCCTTTGCGCGCTCGATCAACCTCATGTCTTCAGCCTCATTCAAGCGGGTGCTCACCCGCCTCGACTTGCGAACCCTCGGAAGCGCTGGCACGCAAGAGTAGCAGCCTATGCTCCATCTCCTTCAGGGGCAGGAGGTCGCCGCGGCGGGAGGCCACTTCCATGCCCTCCCCGTAGACGGATCTCGCTTCCGCATCGCGTCCGAGCTTTTCGAGAGCCTTGCCGTGGGCGAGATGGATCGCCGAATTATCGCCTTCTGCCCGACTCGCCCGCTCGTAGACTCCAACCGCCTCTTCGGCCTGCCCGAGCGTGGCCAGGGCATTGCCGAGACCGAAGAGCGCGATCCCGTCCTCGGGATCGATTTCAAGCACCTGGGCGAACATTTCCTTCTTGCGCAGGGCCTCGCTGCGCTGCTGCTCGACGAGCACCCGGTCAAGAACCTCAGTATCCACGCTGCGGCCACTCTGCCGAGCCATCTCCTTTTGCATGGCTCGAGCGGCCTCGGCCTCGGCATTCTCCTTATCGCCCACTTTCATGAAATAGAGCGAGAGATTGGTATGCACCATGGGTTCGTCCGGAGCGATCTCCTCCAGGCGCTTGAAGACATCGATGGCCTCATGGAAACGCTCCCTGCGCCCCAGCACGACCCCCACGGCCTCATAGCCATCGGAAAATCCCGGATCGATGCGCAGGGCCTCCTCGAACAAGCCCAGGGCCCTCTCCTCGCGACCCTCTGCAAAAGAGCGAACGCCCTGGTCGTATAGCCAGGCGACGCGCTCGCCCACCTCGGGCGCACTGTAGAAGGGAAGCAGCCGCACCTCGGCCTCGACGCAATGGCCACCCAGGGCCAGCAAGAGCCGAGTGCCCGGCGTGCGGTGGGCTCGGTCGAGATACGCGTAGGCGATCGCCGCCTCCATTGTGGGGGAGAGTGTGCGCGAAGCGATCTGTCCGATGCTCTCACCCCCCTTCACGATCAGGGGCTCTCCCTCGGCGGGCAATTCCTCGAGAATCCTGCGCGGCCCCGGGCCATCGTCGGCCGCGGGCGCAAAGACCAGGCCCCGCAGGCCAAAGGGCAGGGAACCGTAGGTGCGAATCCGTGCGATCACCTCCTGGCCGAGATAACAACCCTTGCCGTAGCTCACCGCCAACTGCTCCAGGCCCGTCTCGGGCAAGACCCTTTTTCGACCCCGGGTATCGGGGCCGATACGTACGCTTCCGGCCTCCACGCGCAGCACTTCCAGGATTTCGCCGAGGCGAGACTCGGGGAGTTCCCGGAATCCGGCCGCCGCGGCTTCCCGGGCGAGTTGCTCCTCCAGCGCGACGGATGCGGGATCGCCGATCGGCAGGGCGAATAGAAAACCCCGATCCCCGGTGAAGGATCGTCGAATCACCCGTGCTTCCGGTGCTGCCGGGGCGCGACCGAGGGCTCGCGAGGAGAAGGCTTCCAGGGCCGACCCGGAATCTTCGGCCAGGGGGAGACAACGATCGAGAAGTTCCCCGGCCCGCGCCCCCTCGAGAATCGACCAGCGGTATGCGTCGCTGATCTCCTCGAAAGCGACGTCGTCGGAGAAGACCATTTCCTCGAAACTCGCCACCAGGGATGCGATGCGATCCCGTTCCAGAATCAGCCAGACTTCGGCGGCCTCGACTTCGCTGAGCCGATGCAGGCTGAAGAGTTCCAGGAGTTGGCCCTGCGCGGTGACTCTCGCAGAGTAGTTACCGGCCCCGGGCGCGAGGCCCTCGACTTCATTCGTCACCTGGGAATGGAGGAAGGCCAGGGCGTCGCGACCCGTCACCCGGATCGCCCCGACATCCGCCACGCCGCCCACGCCCAGCGCAAGCCGGGCGAAGAAACCGGCCTCGCGAACGGCCCGGGCCCATTCGAGAACCTCGGAATCGGGAATCATGGGCTCAGAGGGAAAAACTCTCCCCACAGCCGCAGGTATTGCTCGCCTGGGGGTTGCTGAAGACGAAACCGCGCCCATCGAGTCCCCCCTGGTGATCGAGGGTGATGTCGCGCAGGTAGATGGTGGACTTGCGGTCGAGGAAGACTTTGAAGCCGTCAAATTCGATCACGGTATCCCCTTCCTCTTCACCGGTGAACTCGAGGCGATAGCTGAGACCCGAGCAGCCTCCCCCCTTGATACCCAGGCGCAAACCCGATTCCCCCGCCTCGGCGATCAGGCGTCGCACTTCCGCCTGGGCGGACTCGGTCAGGATGATGACGGGCGGAGCGGAGGAAGAATCGGAATCCCCGGCCCCCGGCCGCTTCCATTCCACGGGAATGGTGGCCAGATTCGATCTCGTCTGCTCCGAATTTTCAGCCATGGCCACTTCCTTCTGCCAGTCGCTTCTGCATCGGGTCTTCGATGCACCCTTCGATCCGACCTCGACCCCCGGGTGAGCGACCCGACTTCCGATTTCGGTCGGAAGACTCTCCCGAGTCCGCGATTCCCCGGGGAGCCGGTCTCTTCGAGCCTGACCCCGAAAATGGCCTCGGGCCCCGAAAAGGGAGATCGCGGGCATTCATTGTACTCCCCGCGCCCCCCGGCCACAAGCAAAAGCCAGGCGGGTTAGACTGGTAGATCGGCGCGATGGCGTGTCGAGTGCTCGACGACCGTCGGGCCGGACTGGCGCTCACCGAGAATATAGAGGGGAGCGAGGAGAAGCGATCCGTGACGACAGGCCCCGATTCGAACCCCCAGGAAGGTGGGGAGGGGGCGGGACCATCCGAGGGGCAGTATCAAGCCTTCATCCAGCGGCACCTCTCGCGCAACTATATCGCCCACGTGCTTCACGGTCTTCTGGGGCAGACGGGTTTCCGCCTCGTCAACGCCCCGACCTTTCTACCCGCCTACGTGCTGCTGCTCTCGGGCTCGGAATTCGTGGTCGGCCTGGCGCGCTCGATCCAATACCTCGGCATGTTCCTCTCGCCCCTGATCGCCGCCAGCCTGATCGAACATCGCAAGCGCGTTCTCCCCTTGGGTTTCGTGACGGGAGGACTGATGCGACTCCAGGTGCTCGGCGTGGCCCTGGCGGGACTCTTCCTGGCTCCGGATCGCGCGGTTCAGGTCATCTGCCTGCTGCTCTTCTTCTTCGGCTTCTTCATGGGAATGCAGGGGGTGATTTTCAATTACCTGCTCTCGAAGGTCATCCCCGTGGAAAAGCGAGGGCGGCTGCTCGGGTTGAGAAATGCCCTGGCGGGTATCACCGCGACGGTCGTCGCCTACCTGGGCGGGGAGCAGCTCGTGGAGAAGAATGTACTCGGCGACGGTTATGCGGCGACCTTCCTGCTCGCCTTCCTGCTCACCTGCCTGGGGCTTCTGATGCTGCTACGCGTGCGGGAACCCGAACCCCCCGAAGTGCGCGCGCCGACACATCTGATCGAGAGATTGAGAGAATTGCCCGCACTCTTTCATGCGGATCGGGGCTTCAGCTACTACTTCGTCTGCCGCGCCCTGGCCACCATGGGCCGCATGGCGACACCCTTCTATATCCTCTATGCGCGGGATACGATCGGGCTCACGGGCACGAATATCGGAATCCTGAGCACGGCCTTCGTAGCCGCGAACTCGATCAGCAATCTGGGCTGGGGGATGATGGCCGACCGCATGGGCTTTCGCAGTGTTTTCGTCTGGACCCTTGTGATGTGGCTCGTGGCCGTCGCCGGATTGATGCTATCGACCGATCTGACGGGCTTCTTTCTGGCCTTCGTCGGCATCGGCGCCGGCATGGGGGGCTTTCTGATGGCGGCACAAAATATGGTGCTGGAATTCGGCAACCGCGAGGATCTGCCGCTGCGCATCGCAGCGGCGAACTCCGCCCAGGAGGGCGTGGGGGCCATCGGGCCGCTGATCGGCGGAGTGATCGTGGTCTTCTCCGGCCTCGAGGCACTCTTCCTCACCGCCGGAGCCTTCCAACTGGCCGCCATCGCACTCGTCCTGCTGCGGGTCGATGAACCCCGCCACCGCTCGGCCTGATTCCAGGCGCCCCATGCTATCGGCTACGAGCCAGCCCCGATCCACGCCCAACCCTCCCGAGCGGTGTACCATGACCCCTCCAGAAAATTCGAAAGGATTCCCCATGACGAGCGAAGTTCCCCTCCACGGATATTGTGATCCCCGTTTCGAGGAGGTTCGGCGGGTCTTCCAGGAGAACCTCAGTAGCGGATCGGATCTGGGAGCGGGGGTGGCCTTCAGCCTCGACGGCGAAATCGTGGTGGACCTCTGGGGCGGCTACCTCGACTTCGAGGGGCGAGATGAGTGGGAAAGCGACACCCTGGTCAACCTCTACTCCACGACGAAGGGAATGATCGCGCTATGCGCCCAGCAGTTGATGGAGCGGGGACAACTCGATGTCGACGCCCCGGTCGCGGAGTACTGGCCGGAATTCGCGGCGGCCGGCAAGGAGAAGATTCCCGTCCGGCAACTCCTCTGCCACCAGGCCGGACTGCCCGCCGTGCGCAAACCCCTCGCAGAGGGAACACTCTACGATTGGGAGGCCTTCACCTCCGCCCTCGCGGCCCAGGAACCCTGGTGGGAACCGGGCACACGCCACGGCTACCATGCGATCACCTTCGGTCACCTCGTCGGCGAGTTGATCCGGCGCATTTCGGGCCAGAGCCCGGGCCGCTTCTTCCACGAAAATATCGCGGCCCCCCTCGATGCGGATTTCCATATCGGCTTGCCCGACACCCAGCATGCCCGCACTTCAGACCTGCACGGCAGTCTCGTGCAGGGGTCAGGGGATCGAGAGCTCCCGGATTCGGTACCCGAACCCCTGAAGGCCTTCATGCGGGATATGACGGATCCGGCCACGATGACGGGGGCGGCCTTCAACAATCCCCGCATCTCCCCCGAGGCCGTGAATAGCGCGGAATGGCGACGGGCCGAAATTCCCGCCGCCAACGGCCATGGAACGGCACGATCCCTGGCCCGCATCTACGGTGCCGTCGCCCGCGGAGGCGAAGTCGACGGCATACGCATCCTGGAAAGCGAGAGCATCGATCGCGCAATCCTGCCCCAGAGCGAGGGACCGGATGCCGTGCTGGGGGGACTCCCCATGCGCTTCGGACTCGGCTTCATGTTGCGATCTCTCATCATGCCCCTCTCTCCGAATGCCCGGGCTTTCGGACATCCGGGGGCCGGCGGCTCGATCGGCATGGCGGATCCCGATGCGGGTGTCGGCTTCGGTTATACGCCGAATAAGATGCAGGTGGGATTGGTGGGAGGGGCCGGGGGCTTCGCCATGCTCAAGGTCTTCTTCGACGCCCTTGCAGGGGAATCATGAGGATCGGGAGGGAATCGGCCAGCGCCTGGCGAGTGCGGTAATCACGAGCCCATAAGCAACACAGACTCCCGACCCGGCCAGAATCGTGGCCACCACTCCGACGTGGCCGGCCATATATCCCATTCCCAGGCTTCCAAAGGGGATCAGCCCCGCCCAGCAGACCTGGAAGAGACTCATCACCCGACCTCGCTTGGATTCGTCCACGATCTGCTGAATCAGGGTCTGCAGGCTCGTCATCACCAGGAAATAGAAATATCCTACACAGAATTGCGCGAGAAGGGCAAGCGTTGGATTTCCGCTGACGGCAAAAGCCGCCAGGAAGGCCCCGTATGCGGCCAGACCCACGCCCACCCGGCGCATCGAGGGCTCGCGACCGACTCGCCCCGCTCGCAGCGCACCCACCATGGCGCCACATCCCGTGGTGGCAGCCAACCACGCAAAATACTTCTTATCCCCCAGTACATTCGCCGCAAAAGCCGGGATCAGGACGGTATGGGAAGCCCCCAAGGCGGAAAGCACGGCGACGCTGATCAGGGCGGGCAGAGTCGGATTCCGCTCTCGGGCATGCTTCAGGCCACTCGCCATCCGGGCCAGGATTCCCCCTTCCTCGGCTTCCGAGACGTAGCGCTCGATCCGCATGGCGGTCGTCAGCAGGGCGGCCGTAATCGCGGCCAGCATATAAAGGGCGAAGGAAAACTCGAAACGCGAGCTCGCAACCAGGGGCGCGGCCAGCAGGGGGCCGACGACGCGCGTGAGATTATTGGCGGCCGATTGCAGGGAAACTGCAGCGGGGAGATCGGCTGCGGAAACCGAGTTGGCGGCAATCGCGTGGCTGGCCGGCCCGGAGAAGGCGAAGAAGATGCCCAGGGAGAAGGCCACGCCCAACAAGCGGGACGGTGTCATCCAGTCGCTGGCCGTCGCCGCCGTCAGGAAAAGGCAGCAGCAGGCCACCGCGCTGTAGCAGATCAGGACGATGCGCTTGCGGTCGAAGCGATCCGCCGCCACCCCCGCCAATGGAGCCAGCAGGAAGGCGGGCAGGAAGAGAACGAAGAAGAGCAATCCGTTCTGCTGGGTATCATTCCCCGACAACTCGACCATCAGCCCTTGAAGTGAGATATGGGAAATCCAGAAGCCCGTCTGGTTGACGAGAAAGGAGGTGAAGAGAAGTCGAAAGGGTCTATGGGCCAGGACGCGAAATGCCCCCGCGCCGAGTCCGACCCGCGTGCGTGCACGCGAGGAGGGCAAGCCCATCGCGACGGAGTCGGCGGGATTCAGGGCGGCATCACCGGGATTGGCGCCCAGACTCTCTTCTGCGCGGGTTTTAACCAATTTTGACTCTTTGCCGTTGACGGCTCAGGGGGGGAGAAGGGGGGGAGAGGGGGGGGAGGAATTGCATCCGGCGCGCGAGACTCTGAGAGTCTGCGCAGGTGCCAGGCGGGAATCGAATTCGATTCCCCTCCTCGTGCGCGAGTGGCGGGGTCCGGCGCACGTCGGCTTCTTCGTTTCCGGCGAACGCGACTCTACAGCACTTTCGAGCACTTTTCCCTAGCGGATGAGAGAGCAGCCCGAAGATCGGGCTGCCTCCGCAGCGGCGGGCGCCGAAACTTCCCGGGAGACCGAATCAGAGTTCGACGCTACCCGAATCGGAATCCTCCAGGGATTCGAGTATCCGGCAATCCTCGAAGATCGGGATATTCACCTCGGCATAGAGGGCACGAGTCCGCTCCGTAACCGCACCGACCCGCGAGAGGGCGGGCATCATCAGATCCTTGAAGGCATGCACGGCATCATCGGGTGGCTCGATCTTCAAGCCCTGGGCCCGTGCCTCCAGGAGGCTCTTGAAGAAATCTCCCGGATCGATTTCCGCGTTCTCGAGCACCTTGAGGAAGAGCGGATCCCCCTGGATCAGGCCCCCGCCTCCGGCCTGCCCGGGCCTCTTTCCCGCCATCAGGGCCACCGCATCAAAAGCGAATTGGGCGATCTCCTCGCGATCGTCGGAATGCATTTGCGAGACGGCTTGCCCCACGTAGACATTGCCAAAGGCGACGTGTCGTGCCTCATCCCGCAGGACATTATCCGTCAAATCCCGCAGAAGATCGCAGGTCGTGGCCCTTCGCATATTGTGGAAGGAAGCCAATGCCAATCCCTCCACCACCATATTCATCCCGATGGCGACCTTCACCCAATGGCCGCTCTTCAGGGTCTCGTCGATCAGCGCCTTCAGCCAATGCCCCATCGGATAGACCATGCCCAGCTTGTCGAGGTATTTCTGGTAGGCCTCGACATGACGGGCCTCATCCATGGTCTGGGTCGCCGCATAGAGTTTTGCGTCGTAATCGGGTACGGCATGGGTGAGGACCGCAGCCGTCATCATTGCCCCCTGCTCGCCGTGAAGAAATTGGGAGAGCTGGTATGCGGTCATATGAACGCGAAATTTTTCGAGGGCACTCTTCGACAGGCGCTGCATGAAGGGCAGGCGTTCCAGGCCAAAACGGTTTTCATCGATCAGGGGGCGTGAAGGATCGACGGGATGCGACCAGTCGAGGGTATCTTCGGCATCCCATTGCGCCCTCTTGCTCTTCGAATACAGGCTTCGCAATTTCTCGACACCGCCCTCGTAATCGAATTGCCAGCAGATCTCGAGTGGGCTCTGAAAGAGATCCATGGTCTGCTCATCAGTCGACATACTTCTGCGTCCTCTTCAGCGACGCCCTTCAACCCATGGCGGGAAGATATTCGGGCCAATCAGCGAATGTAGCAGGCCGCCGGGCAAGCGAGCGAGGTGGCATTTCAGGGCCTGGCCCGTAGCGAAATCCCCTGGGGCCGTTGAGATGCCCGGAAGGGGAGTACACGCTATCTACGGGGATCACGAACCGGAAGGAGATCGAGGATGGCCGAGATTCTCAAGAGCCTGGCGGAACGCTTCGGAACGACTCCCGCCCTCGTCGACGAGAGGGGGAGCACGAATTGGGTCGAGTTCAACGAACGCGTGAATCGCCTGATCAGCGGCCTCCGGGGAGAGGGACTCGCGCCCGGCGACACCCTTTCCATTCTCTCCGAAAATCGCCGTGAATATTATGAGTGCATGGCGGCCGCAACCCATTTGGGCGTGCGCTACGTGCCCGTCAACTGGCATTGGACCGCTGAAGAGATCGCCTACGTGCTGGAGAACTCCGATTCGAAGGCCCTGATCGCCGGCCGCCGCTTCGCCGAGTTGGCGGCGGCGACCCTGGCGCGATCCGATTGCCCCAAACTCGGGTCGGCGATCGCGATCGGCGAAGATCTCCCCAAGGGCTTTCGATCCTACGAGGGATTGCTGGCCGACCATTCGGCGCAGGAACCCGAGGGCTCGGCCCTCGGAGGCCCCATGTTCTATACCTCGGGCACAACGGGACGACCCAAGGGTGTCGTCTCGGGGGCTTTTTCGGGCGAAGATCGTCCAGTCGAAATGATGAATTTCGTGGCCCAGGCCATCGTCGGCAGCCTCTCGATGCCCGAGGCGGGGCGTACATTGCTCGTCGGCCCCCTCTATCATTCGGCGCAATGGGCCTTCTCCTTTCTCCCCCTCTTTGCGGGCAATGCCGTCTTCATGCGCCACGGATTCGATGCCGAAGAGACCCTCGACCTGATCGAGGAATACGGCATCACGAACGTGCACCTCGTCCCCACCCAATTCGTGCGCTTCCTGCGCGTCGACGAAAGAAGGAGGGAGCGCTTCGACCCTTCCAGCCTGGTGGCCGTCTGGCATGGCGCCGCCCCCTGCTCCCACGAGATCAAGCGCGCCATGATCGATTGGTGGGGGGAGCGGATCTTCGAATACTACGGGTCCACGGAGAGCGCCATCATCAGCACGATCTCCTCGGCGGATTGGCTCAGTCATCCGGGTTCCCTCGGCAAACCCCTGGCGAATCTCGAAGTCCGCGTCATCAAGGAAGACGGCTCCCTGGCGGCAGCCGGGGAGGAGGGGCAACTCTACTTCCGCAACCAGATGGGAACGGATTTCGAATACCATAAGGATCCGGAAAAGACGAGGGATGCACACCTCGAGCCGGGCGTCTTCAGCGTGGGAGATGTGGGCTACCTCGACGCCGAGGGCTACCTCTATATGAGCGATCGCAAGATCGACATGATCATCTCGGGGGGCGTCAACATCTATCCCGCTGAAATCGAGGGCGTACTCGTCGCACATGCGAAGGTCGCCGATGCGGCGGTATTCGGGATTCCCAACGAGGAATTCGGTGAAGAGGTCAAGGCCGCGGTGGAATTGCTGCCCGGAAGCCCCGCCTCGGAAGAACTCGAAGAAGAGTTGAAGGCGCATTGCCGGGAGCGCCTGGCCGGCTACAAGGTGCCGCGTTCGGTCGATTTCGAAGAGGCCCTTCCCCGCCATCCCACGGGAAAACTCTATAAGCGATTGCTTCGGGATCGCTATTGGCCAAGCGACGGACGCCGGATCTGATCCCTTCGTCGGCTCAGGATTCGCTCAGCAGATCTTCCGCAAATTCCGGGGCATAGACGGGATCGCTGACGGAGAGGATGCTCTGCATACGACCCTCGATGGATTGCCGATAACGCGCGACATCCTCCGTATAGATCCAGAACTGCCCGGCTCTGAGGGCCTCGAATACGATCCCACCCACCTCGTCGGGATGCATCCCCTCGGCCACGCCGGAACTCAGCATCTGGTCGAAATCCTTCTCTGCCTCGCTTCGCAGGGGGGCCCGCTCCGCGCGATCCGCGGGCCGAATCCGCTCGGATCTCGAAATTCCGGTATCGACGGCCCCCGGGCAGAGGACCGAGATGCCGACGGGCGCGTCGAATCCCTGGAGTTCGAAGTAGACGGATTCGGTCAGGGCCACGACGGCGTGCTTGGAAACGATATAGGGAGAGAGCATCGGACCCACCATCAGGCCCCCCACTGAAGCGGTATTGACGATGTGGGCCGACTCCCCGGCCTCGAGGAGAATCGGCACAAAAGTACGCAGGCCATTGACGGTGCCGAGAAGATTCACCTCGAGCACCCAGCGCCAGTCGTCATCACTGCGCTCCCACGCATAGCCGCCCAACATCACGCCGGCGTTGTTGAAGACGAGATGGACGGCCCCGAAGGCATCGAGGCTGGCGGCCGCCAGGGCATCGACGGCTTCGGGCTGGCGTACATCGGTCTTCACGGCCAGAACGTCACTTCCCCCAGCGGCGAGTTCTCCCCGGATCTCGTCCAGACCCTTCTCATCGACATCCGCGACGACAACGCGCATCTTCTCCACTGCGCAGCGGCGGGCCAGACCGCGTCCGATGCCACTGGCGGCTCCCGTAATGACTGCGACCCGACCCTCGAATTCCTGCACCTGCCACCTCCTGCTACGATCTTCCGCGATCGATCCATCGGGGTCGACGGCCACCCCGCCCGCTTCATCCGGGCCACCCCGATCGGCCCATGCCCATCGCGATGAACACCCCGAAGCATCGCAGACCCTCGGCCGGCGGGAAATCCCCGTCATCCAGGCTCGGAAATCCGATCCGGATGGCGTTTCGGCATCGCAGAGCGATGCAGCTAGAATGCCCTTGGGAGATCGCCATGAAGAGTCCGAAAACGCATTACCGAACCTGTCCGCTCTGTGAGGCGGCATGTGGTCTGAAACTCGAGGTGCTTGGAGATCGGGTGAGCGCCATTCGTGGAGATCCCGAGGACGTTCTGAGCCGAGGCTATATCTGCCCCAAGGGAAGCGCGCTCGGGGAAATCCACGACGATCCCGACCGGCTGCGGGCCCCCCTCGTAAAACGCGATGGCGAGCACGTCGAGGTGGCTTGGGATGAGGCCTTCGAGGAAATCGAGCGGCGACTGCTGCCCCTGCTCGAGGAGTTCGGCCGCAATGCCGCGGCCATCTACCTCGGCAATCCGAATGTCCACAACCTGGCCGGCTCCCTCTACCTGCGCCCCGTCATCAAGGCGGCGGGAACGCGCAATCTCTTCTCCGCAAGCACGGTCGACCAGATGCCCAGGCACGTATCCTCGGGCCTGCTCTTCGGCTCACCGGACACGATTCCCGTACCGGATCTGGATCGCTGCGACTACCTGCTGATCCTGGGCGCCAACCCCGTGGAGTCGAATGGCAGTCTCTGCACGGCACCGGACTTTCCCGGGCGCCTCAAGGCCATCGGGAAGAGAGGGGGGCGCGTCGTCGTCATCGATCCCCGCCGCACGCGAACGACCCGGATCGCGGATGAACATATCTTCATCCGGCCCGGGGGGGACGCATTCCTTCTCATCGCCATGATCCAGGTGCTCTTTGCCGAAGAAAGGGTCGACCTCGGGAGAATCGAGGAGCATGTCAACGGTTTGGAGACCATTCGAAGCGTCAGTCAAAGCTTCACTCCCGAGCGGGTCGCGCAGCATTGCGGCGTGGAAGCCGAAACGATCCGCCGGCTGGCGCGGGAACTTTCGCGTGCGGGGGCGGGTGCCGTCTACGGCCGGATCGGAGTGCATACGACGGCCTTCGGCACCTTCATCTCCTGGGCCTCGGATATCCTGAACATCCTCACCGGCAATCTCGATCGGCCCGGGGGATCGATGTTCCCGCGGCCCGCCCATGCCCGCATACAGAGGAAGCCAGGGGGCCGGGGCTTTTCGACCGGACGCTGGCGAAGCCGCGTACGCGAACTGCCGGAGGTGCGAGGCGAATTTCCCGTGGCCACGATGATCGACGAAATGGAGAAGCCCGGCCAGGATCAGGTACGCGCCCTCATCACCATCGCGGGCAATCCCGTCCTTTCGACTCCGAATTCGGCCCGCCTGCAGGCCGCGATCGAAAACCTCGACTTCATGCTCAGCGTCGATCTCTATTGCAACGAGACGACTCGCCACGCCGACGTGATCCTGCCACCCCCCTCTCCCCTCGAGCGCTGCCATTACGACATCGGCTTCTCCTCTCTCGCGGTTCATAATTACGCCCGCTACTCGCCCGCGACCTTCGAGACCGATCGCCCCTCGGAAGCCCGCATCCTGGCGCGCCTGGCCCTTCTATTGGGCGGTCAGGGTGCCGGAGCCGATCCGGCATCCCTGGACGAAATGCTGCTGCGCGGAAGTGTCGAGGGACATATCTCGAATCCGTACTCTCCCCTTCACGGCCGGGAGATCCAGGACATTCTCAGCCAACTCGAAGGCCGATCCGGACCCGAAGCCCTGCTCGATATCATGCTCCGAACCGGCCATCGCGGCGATGCCTTCGGCGCGCGGGAGGGTGGCCTCTCCCTCTCGATGCTCGAAGACCATCCCCACGGTGTCGACCTCGGCGCCCTGGAGAGCCGCATCCCGGAGATTCTCTCGACCCCATCGGCAGAAATCGAATTGGCGGCCCCGGAGATTCTCGGCGAATTCGACCGCCTCGACGCAGAACTCTCCCAACGACCGGGCGAGGGATTGCTGCTGATCGGCCGACGACATCTGCGCTCGAATAATTCCTGGCTGCACAATATCCCCTCCCTCGTCTCGGGGCGGGAGCGTTGTACCTTGCAGATGCATCCCGACGATGCGCGCCAACGCGGTGTCGAAGAGGCCGCGAGCGTGGAGATCCGCTCGGCGGTGGGTAGCGTCCACGCCCCATTGGAATTGAGCGAAGACCTGATGCCGGGAGTCGTTTCCCTACCCCACGGCTGGGGGCATGGGAGCCCGGGCGCCCGGCTCTCCGTCGCCGCCGCACATCCCGGGGTCAACAGCAACTGCCTCAGCGACGGGGGCCCCCTCGATCCGCTATCGGGCAACGCCATCCTGAACGGCATTCCGGTGGAGGTGAAGGCCATTTGAGGGTATCGGCCCGGGAGTGATCGAGGCGCCTCGGCGATTTCCGGGCAATGAACTCAAGGAGGAAAAGAGTGTCCGAGCATTTTGATCTGCTGATTCGAGGCGGGACCCTGGTCGATGGCAGCGGAGCCCCTGGCGAGCGGGGCGACCTGGGCATTCGGGACGGGCGCATCGCCGCCCTGGGCCGCGTGTCGGGAAGTGCGGACCGCATCCTCGAGGCGGACGGCCAGATCGTGGCTCCGGGCTTCATCGACATCCACACGCATTACGATGCACAAATCCTCTGGGATCGCGGCCTCTCGATCTCCCCCTGGCATGGGGTCACCTCGGTCGTGATCGGGAATTGCGGCTTCGGTCTCGCACCGACACGACCCGAACATCGGGATCTGATGTTGCGAACACTCGAAAACGTCGAGGGCATGTCCCTCGACGCCCTGCGTGCGGGCACGGGTGAGGATTGGCCCTTCGTCAGCTTCGCCGACTACCTGGCGACCCTCGAAGAGCGGGGCTCCGCGATCAACGTAGGCGCCCTCGTCGGCCATACTCCGATTCGCATGTTCGCGATGGGAGAGGCTTCCACAGAACGCGAGGCCACGGAAGACGAAATTGCCGAGATGCAGACCCTGGTCGCCGAGGCCCTGGCGGCGGGGGCCCTGGGCCTCGCCACCTCCAAGGCGCCACCCCACGTCGGCTTCGACGGCCGTCCCGTCCCGAGTCGCCTCGCCTCCCTCGAGGAATTGGCGGCGCTCTCCGACGTCCTGGGCAGGAGTAGAAGCGGTCTGCTCCAGGCCGCCGTCGGCCCCGGGCTGCTCTTCGACGAATTGGCCGAAATCCAGAGACGCATGGGGAGACCCGTCAGCTGGACGGCCCTGCTCGCCGATGCCTTCGGTCCCGAGGGCCACCGCGACGTACTCGAATTGCATACTCGGCTCCAGGCCGAGGGCGTCGACCTCGTGCCCCAGGTTTCCTGCCGGGCCCTGCAGATGGAATACCAGTTTTCCGCGCCCTTTCCCTGGGAGAGCCTCGAACTCTTCCACCCCATCCTGAAGGCCGATTTCGAGGGCAAGAAGAAGATCTACGCGGATCCGGCCTTCCGGGAAAAGATGCGCGACCCCGGCCAGCAGACCTTTCTGACCGGCGACTGGGAGACCACGGTCATCGCCCAGCACGACCCGGATCCTTCCCTGGAGGAATGCACGGTTGCGGAAGTGGCGGCGCGACGCGGCCTGCATCCCGTCGATCTCGTGCTCGACCTCGCATTGGAGACCCAACTCGAAACGCGTTTTCGCGTTGCGCTGATGAACCGCACGGAAAGCTCGGTCGCCGAATTGCTCGAACATCCGGCGGTCATGCTCGGCCTCTCGGATGCGGGCGCCCACGCCTCCCAACTCTGCGATGCGGGATTCGCGACCCATCTGCTCGGCCATTGGGTGCGGGAGAGGTCGACCCCCTCCCTGGAAAGGGCCGTGAGGTTGCTGACCTCGCGCTCCGCCGAGATCTTCGGGATCCGCGACCGCGGTCGGCTGGCCCCGGGCCTGGCGGCCGATATCACCCTCTTCGACCCCCAGACGGTGGCCTGCGGGAGCCTGCGACGCGTTCGGGACCTGCCCGCAGGCGCGGATCGCCTGATCGCGGATGCCGAGGGAATCCGGGCCGTGATCGTCAACGGCTGCCTGCTGCGCGAAGAGGGCCGAGACCTCTACGACGCCGATGCGAAACTTCCCGGACGTATCCTCAGGGGGGGCGCGGCGTAGGATCAACGGCGGCGATCCGGGGACTCGGCGCCGATATCCGAGAAGTGCTCCGGCGACGGACGAAGGCGATCAGTGGCTCTTCCGCGGCCTCGACTCGGGACGACGAAAAACCCTGCGCTCCGCTTCGACGGCAATTCGAAACTCACAACCCTCGAGATGATCGTTCACCATGCCCACGGATTGCATCAAGGCGTAGAGGGTCGTGGGGCCAACGAAGCGCCAGCCCCGCTCGCGCAGTTCTCGGCTCAATTCTCGCGACTGCCGACATTCCGTCAGCCGAGCGAGGGCGTTGTAGCGCAGGCTGCGGGGCCGCTCGCTGGCAGCCGGCTCGAAGCGCCAGAGCCACGCTGCCAGGGAACCCTCGGCATCCACCAGTTCACAGGCGCGGCGAGCGTTCTCGATCACGGCCTCGATCTTGCCCCGATGCCGCACGATCCCCGCATCCCCGAGCAGCCTGTCGACACTGCGGCGATTGAATCGGGCGACCTTTTCGTAATCAAAATTCCGGAACGCACGTCGGAAGGCCTCGCGCTTGCGGAGGATGGTGAGCCAGCTGAGCCCCGCTTGAAAACCCTCCAGGCTGATCTTCTCGAAGAGTCGAAAATCGTCCGAGAGAGGTCGCCCCCACTCCCGATCGTGGTAGGCCCGGTAATCGGCATGGGGTCCGGGCCAGGCGCAGCGCACCCGCTCGTCCTCGTCGCGACGAAGTCCGCGGGCCAGGCGGGACATGATATTTCAACCCCTCCCCGGGCGGGAGAGGAGACCACCGATTCGTCCCAAGATGGTTCCCCCGCTCCCCTTCCCCCTCGAAACGAGGGGGCGCTCGACTCCCGACTCGGCCTCCAATGCTACCATGAAGCGCGCTGGAATAGGGCATGGCGAACGCAACGCCGGCCGAAGAAAGCAAGCGATCCGGAACGAAATTCGGTGTCCTATCCGAGCTTTCGGTTCCCCGGACCTTCACATCGGGGATCGAACGCATCGTGGTCGAAAATGCCTGGAGCAGATCCGACTCGCCGACTCCGAGATCCTGGGCCTTGAATTGCGCAAACCCATTCTGCTGCCCGCGGGTGTCGTCCAATTCCACTCCGCGATGCATCCCGCCCATACCCCCCAGGGCTACCGCTTCCTTCAATTCGATTGGGAACATCGCCTGAGCCGCAGTGAACGCGCCGAATCCGTGGCGGCGAGTTTCGACGCACCGAGTGGGGGGGATGAACGCCTCGAGCCGCTCCATCCCGTCTCGGCCGCGATCTGCCTGGGGGACGTCACCCTCCGCGGCCTCCGCTTCCAATGCCACCCCGGAGAATCCGCCTATAGCGGCAGCGAAGCCATCCCCGCCCAGGCGGACTGATCCGGCCAAGAGCCTCGGGTCGGCAGCTTTTTTTGCTTGCTTTCCGAGAAATTTCAGTCATGCTCATAATCGAAACCAGATTCCGGTTCCGGTTATGACCCCCGCCCCTGAACCCCTTCAATGGATTCGGCCACCCCGCCAGGCCCGTACGCAGCAGAGCCTCGAACGCATGCTCGATGCCGCCGAGGCCCTGCTGCGCGAAAAATCCTTTGAGGACGTGCGCGTGGCGGATATCGCCGAGCGTGCCCACTCTTCGGTGGCGGGCTTCTATCGGCGCTTCAAGGATAAGGATGGGCTGCTCCACGCCCTGCACGAACGCCATTGCGAGGAATCCTTCGCGACCGCCGACGACGCCCTGCACCCGGCTCGCTGGCAAAATGCGGGGATCCAGGAAATTCTCTCCAGCGTTTTTCCCTTCGTGATCGAAATCCTGAAGCGCGACGAAACCCTCGAGCGCGCCATCTTTCAACGCGCACTCTCGGATGGATCCATGCGAGAGCGCGCGGGCCGACTGCGCCGCCACGTCATGCGCGGTGTGGCGGAACTTCTGTCGGCGCGATCTCAGGAGATCCGGCATCCGAATCCCCCCCTGGCCATCTCTTTCGCCATCGTCCAGGCGGGTGCATTGCTGACGGAGTACTACACCGTGGGGGTGAGGGAGATCGAGCTCGTCCCCACCAGCGACCACGAGATCGCTGAAGAATTGACCCATGCCTGCTGCAGATACCTCGGCGTATCGTCGCGGCGGGAGTAGCGATCCCATTCTAAAAAGGAGTGAGCATCAGTGAAGAAATTCATCGACCATGAAGAACTTGCGCGGGATAGTCGCTTCGTGCGCCAGGACAACGCCCAGGCCACCCTGCTGGCCGGCCTGCCCGACGATGTGGATACCGTCGTCAACTTATTCGAGCAGTTCAGTGAAATGATCGAGGCGGGCGTGCAGGGAACCTCTGCGCAGCCTCTCTTCGAGGAGTACGGACCCGGCTTCTTCATGACCGTTCTCAACGAACCCCTTGATCCCGAAGCGCCCGCGGCCACCACGAGGCTCCTGCTGCGAATGCACGGCATCTTCGTCGGAGAACTCCAGGCCCTCGAGGGCTCCGCGCGCTCGCTCTGGGATTTCCCCGACGCGCCGTGGGAATTCAAGATGAATATGGCGCGTCAGAGTTGGGACGAGGCGCGCCATATCCAGATCTTCGAAAAGCTCCTGGTTCACCTCGGGGGCAAAGTGGGCATGTTTCCCGAGAGCACCTTTCTCTTCGAAGCCGCCTGCAGCGAAGATCCCGCGATGCGCGTCGCCGGAGTCAACCGCGGACTCGAGGGGCTCGCCTGCGATGTCTTTCGGGATATGATTCGTTACGCGGAGCAGACCGGGGACGAGGTCATGCAACAGGCCATCGACTACGTGCTCGCGGATGAGATCACCCACGTGCGCTTCGGCAGCGAATGGGTTCGGGAATTCACGAAGGACGATCCCGAGCATCTGGCGCGCACCCAGGAATTCCGACGCGAGGTCGACAAGCGCTTCAGCTTCGGTGGCGCCCGCTCCGACCGCGAAGACGCGGCCATCCCCATCGCCTGGGAGGATCGCATCGAAGCCGGATTTACCGAAGAGGAATTGCAGGAACTCGCGTCATTGTCGGGTATCGGCCCCTCGAAGGAGACTCTGCTCGCCGCCGCTCAAATCCTGCGGGAGCGTTATCTCGCAAATAGGGGCGCTGCTGCCGGGGAGGCCTCGGCATGAGTGAGCGCATGTATCCCGGCCTGCGGGCCGAAGAGAGAACGAGTTTTGCCCCCTACTCGGCCTTTGAAATCCCTGCGGATCTGCGGGAATTGCACGGTCGTTACGACGTGGAGGCCACGGCGAAGCGGGTGCGGAATTTCCGCTATGCGGAAGAATGGATGATGATGATCCTCGGGGGTTGGGTGGCCACGATTCCGGAGATTCCCGTAAAGACAGGACTCGGCAAGATCCTCTGGGAGGTCGCCCAGGCGGCCGATGCATTCGGAAAACGATTGCCGGAACTACGCTGTGGACGCAGGGCCGCAGAGGCCAGCGAGGCCGCGAATGATGCTTTTTCGGAGTTCATCCACGCCCTGGCCGAGCCCGAAAGCCCGGACCTGACGATCGAAAAGCTGACGGGAATCTTCGATGTCCTGATCCCGCATCTGAGGGAAGTCTACGAACTCCACGCCCGGGAAACCGACCCGATCTCGGACGCGCCGACCCTTGAGATTCTCGACAGCATCCTGCGCAGGAAGAGCCAGCATTTGAGTTGGGGCCAGGAAGTACTCGATACACTCTGTGATAGCGACGAGTTGCGAAAGCGGCGGCGCAATCGCGCCGATCAACTCCGCACTCAGCTCGCCGCAAGTGGCGGCGTAACCGGCACACTGGCAGCGGAACGAGGTGCGGTCAACTGATGCAGCATTCAGGGGGCGGCGTCAGTGGGCGCCGTCCTCCCGCTTCACCCCGAGCCTGCGAGTGGGCATCTCCTGGGGACGAATGCGGATCTTTTCGGCATTCTCGGCAATCAGAGAAATATGGTCTTCGTCGTAGGAGAAGCAGGTATTGCGCATGCCGGGGATCGAGGCCATCACCATCTCGTGACGCTCCGCGGGGACGTCCTCGGCCTCCCTCTGCTCCTGGGGTAGAGAAGAGAAGTGGCGTACGAAATGGAGTTGGTAGGCAGCCTGGGCGATTTCGACTACGAGTTCCGAGACTCGATGACAACCTCGCCGCCCCCCGACGCGCTGGCGAGCCTCGCCCGTAAAGCCGCTCTGAACCCGCATCCCCACCAATTCCTCGATATTCGGATGGGTCATGTTGCAGATATTGGTAAAGGGGCCGCCCCGCACCTCGGAGCGAGCCGCCACGATTTCGAGGGAGGGGTGCAGGATTTCCACCTCCGCGTGGACGTCGTGTATCTCGTCCCGGAGGGAAGCGGAGATCAGGAAACGATCTCCATAGAGGGGGTAGATGTCGACCTCTTTACTGCGGTGGTAGATGGCTGAGACGTCCCGTTTGATCAAATTCATGCATAGAGTAAGACGAAGGCCGGGGCGGAAGTCAACCGGAAGACTCGGAAAGAGGGAAGGCGATTCCCCCGGCTTCGAGAGTCAGGCGGGATCGATTCGGATTCGAATCATCCGGCCCCTTCTCTCGACCTCGAAGCCCCGCAAGCAGGTAGTTGCAGGCAGGGCCAGGGCCCTCCCATCCCGAATATCGAAGCGGGCGCCGTGCCGCTCGCATTCGAGTTCGTGGCCCCGGAGCTTTGCCGGATCGAAGGGAACTCCCCCATGCGTGCACTCGTTCTGGAGGGCGAAGAATTCCCCCTCGACGTTGCAGATGAGGATCGATTCGCCGGCCCCTTCGACCGCAAGCATCTCTCCGAATCCCAAGTCCGAAATATCCACTTCGAGTTCCCGAATCTCTCTCACCCATTCCCTCCTCGGGGCCGGCGTGGGGATTGAGGGCTTCCAGACTCTCCCGCCCACGATCGGGAGCTCCATTTTTCCGCACCTCGAAACGCCACCTTCGGCTCCAAAGAGTCTATCCTTGCTAGCGCGCGGGTGGAAATGAGAAAGACCAGTATCAATGAATTTCCGCCCCGACGACTTCAGGGCAAGACTCGTCGAGGCTCCAGGGAGAGGGCGATGGACCGCTGGAAGAAACTTCTGCTCTACTTGATGGCGGGCTTCTATACCTTCGCGGGCTTCAACCATCTCATCAATCCGGATTTCTACCTGGCCATGATGCCGCCGGGACTCCCGGAGCCCGCTCTCCTCAACGTAATCTCGGGGCTGGCGGAAATTGTTCTCGGCGTCTTCCTCCTCGAAGCGCGGACCCGAACTCTCGCGGCATGGGGGATCATCGCCCTCCTGGTCGCCGTCTTCCCCGCCAATCTCCACGCCGCCATGGAGAATATCGGCCCCGAGGGCCCCGGTAGCGGAGCGGGTATGCTGAATTGGGTTCGGCTGCCCTTCCAGGCGGTCTTCATCCTGTGGGCCTATTGGTATACCCGTTCGGAATCGGAGACCCCGAATTGACTCCACCCCCCCCACGTCCCGTAGATGGGGCAAGCTCCGAAGAGGATCGCTCGGATCAGAGCCCCTCGCTCGAAGCCTTCCTCATGTACTATTTCGAGAATTCCTCCCTCCGGCCCATCGTGGCGATCGTCGTCGCACACTTCGCCGTCGGAAATGCCTTCGCGATGCTGGCTGCCTTTCGCGATCATCGGGCTTCAGGGTTTCTGGCGATCGTTCTCCTCTTGATCGGTAGCGTTCAGATCCTGCGCTGGGAGCGCCGGAAACGGGGGCATCTCGGTGTCATCAGCGCGACCGTGGCGATCACCTGGATATCGAGCCTCCTCACCGCCTACTTCGGAAACCTCTACAGGATTCTCTGATCGGAGTCCGATCGGAATCTGCCGACTGAATTCGCAACAGCGATCCGTTGGAGTCCCCCCATGAGCAAAGATGAGCGCTCCGTGGAGAACGACCTGGAGGCTAGCGGGCAGGGTTGGAATTTTCGCGACTTCGTACGTCGCTATCCCGGGGAATTATGCGGGGCGGGGACCTGCGTAATCACGGGGATCGGCTTGAGCCTATACCTGCTGCCCGAGGAATTAGGCCTTCTGCGCCGGACTGTGGGCGGGGCACTCCTCGGAGCCCTTGCCTTTTTCGTGCCGAGCTTCGGGCATCTGATCAGCGGGAAATAGCGCTCGGGCCTTCCCAGGCCTCGGTCCGCCCGCATTCCCGTGGATCCCGGCTGCGTCCCGAGAGTTCCGCCTTGAACGCATCAACCCGGCGCTCCTCTTCCAGCCTCTCTCTTTCGAAAGTCTTATGGAAGAAGAACCAGGCCATGATGCCAACAACCGCCAGGGGAAGAAAAGTCAGGAAGGCCGTCGTCCCGATGAAGGCCTTGCGACTGGACTCTTCCTGCCCTCCCATGCAAACGGTGCATGCGAGGCCCGAATCGGGCAAAAATACCAGAAAGAGCAGCAAAACCGCCGATGCGAGCATCCACTTCTTCGCAATTGAAGTCATAGGTAGACCACAGAGTAGAGGAAGGGCCAGACTCCGACCACGAAAAGCCATAGGATCTCGGCGGCCCCGAAAAGGCCCGGAGTCAGCCAGCCGCGCTGCAAACGAAATGCTGCGAAGAATAACAGGCAGAGGGCGGCGGCGGCGTGAAGCGCATGGATGCCCACGATCAGGTAGAAGAAACTACCCAGGCTGCTGGAGACCAGCGTCAAGCCTTCGCTGAGGAGGGCCACCCACTCGCGGCCCTGGAAAATCACGAAAATGGTCCCCAACAGCAATGTGCCGAGAACGAAGCGCCTCGTATTGGTTCGGTCGCCCTTATGAAAGGCCCGATGGGCCAGGAGGATCATGACCCCGCTCAGGATCAGGGCCAGGGTGTTGAGGGCCGTTGCCTCGACGGGGAGGCGGGGTTGATCGGGAGGAGGCCAGATGGGTGCCGCGGCTTTCACCACCACGAAAGCGCTGATCAGGCCCGCGAAGAACATCATCTCCGTGAGAACGAAGACCAGCATACCGAAGAGACCATGGGGAAGAGGCGAATTGCGCCTGCTCTCTCCGCGAGAGGCTCCGTCCTGCACGCTCACGGCGGCGGACACGATCCTAGTGGTGTCCGGAATCGGAATGCTGGAAAGCGGGGGGCATATACTGCCATTCCGACGGATTCTTCGCCCAATTCTCTCCAGCCTCCTTGTAGACATCGGGTGCGGTACCCGCGAAGAGTAGCACCATGAAGACCACACAGGTGACGATCAGATAGGGGACGAATCTCGGTGTCAGATCGATATGCATGAAATGCTTGGCCACCATATACGCCTTGATGCAGGCGATACCAAAGGCCGTGATCAGGGTGACGATCTGAATCTCGAACATCGGACCCAGAACGCTCACCACGAGCAAGGCGACGAGGATGGCCCAGATCTTGATATAACTCGGATGGCTTTCTTCTGACATGATTATTCTGCCTTATTTCGCGATCCTTACTTCGCGATATAGAGGAGCGGAAAAAGGAAGATCCAGACGATGTCGACGAAATGCCAGTAGATGCCGATCAACTCGACCCGCTGGAGTTCCAGATTCTTCGCCGCATCTCTTGCGATGATC
The DNA here is from genome assembly GCA_964435795.1 of uncultured Spirochaetaceae bacterium. Classification (GTDB taxonomy): domain Bacteria; phylum Myxococcota_A; class UBA9160; order UBA9160; family UBA4427; genus JAZXM01. Next base: position 49,990 of record CAYTAT010000024.1, on the reverse strand, counting down.
GCCATGATGACCGCTCCGGCAATCACATGAAGGGCATGGATTCCCGCAGCCGTATAATAAAAAGACCAGAAGGAATTGGCGGTGATCGTAAAGCCATGCGAAATCTCCATGGACCATTCGAAGGCTTTTACGGTGACGAACGTCGCCGCCCCTGCAATCGTATAGTAGAGAAGCCGGGCCGCCTTCCTGCCATCGCCCTTTTCGGCCGCCTGATGGGCGAGCACCGCGGATAGACTCGAGCTCAGCAGCACTAGGGTATTGAATGCGCCGATCCAGGTATTCGTATTCGCGGCGTGCCCCGACCAGGCATCATGGGAAAGTCGGTACATGATATAAGAGGCCAGCAGGCCGCCGAAGATCACGATCTCCGAGGCCACCACCCACCAGACGGCCAACCGTCCCGTGGGCATGCCCGATGTACTGCGAGTCGTTGCAATGGGTCTCATGAATTTCTCGCCATCCTATTCAGGGTGATTCTATTCCTGGATTTTCGTTCCTTCGATCTCTGAAACGATCTGCCTCTCGCCCGGCCCCTCGGCCGAAAGAACTCAGCCGGGTTGATTCTGGGGCCAATAGTCTTCTTCTCGTCCGGGCGCGCTGTACTCGTAGGGGCCCCGATAGACCGTGGGCAACTCGGACCAGTTTCCGTGGCCGGGAGGGGATTCTGTCGTCCACTCCAGGGTATTGGACTTCCAGGGATTCTTCCCCGCCTTCTCACCGTCGCGCAGACTCTTGAAGAAGTTGTAGAAGAAGACGATCTGGAAGCCGAGCATGACGAGTAGGGCCAGGGTCGCGACGACCCTCAGGTCCTGCATCCAGGGCAGTGCGAGTTCCGGAAAGTTCCCGTAGTCGTAGATTCGACGGTGCTGCCCGCCCATTCCCAATACGAATAGCGGGATGAAGATGACATTGAAGGGGATGATCGTACCCCAGAAGTGAATCTTCCCCAGCCGATCGTTCATCATCCGCCCGAACATCTTGGGGAACCAGAACGTAAAGCCCGCAAATGTCCCAATGATGGCGATCGGGAAGAATGTGTAATGGAAGTGAGCAAGAACGAAGTAGGTATCGTGGAAGTAGATATCCGACCCGCTCGCTCCCAGGAAGATCCCGGTCACGCCCCCGATCAGGAATTCGGCGATGAAGGCCAGGGCCCAGAGCATCGGAGTTGTCAGCGTAATCGAGCCGCCGTATAGGGTGGCGATGTAGACGAACATCATCTCTGCAATCGGGACCGAAATCAGCAACGTGGTCAGGGTAAAGACGTTCGCCATACGGGGATCGATCCCCGAGATGAACTGGTGATGCGCCCAGACCGTGAAGCTGAGTACGCCCGTCGCGATTGCCGTATGCAGGACCGTCCTATAGCCGAAGAGCTGCTTGCGGGCGAAGACGGTGATGATTTCGGCGGTGATTCCCACCGCCGGCAGAAGCACCACATAGACCTCGGGATGACCGAAGAACCAGAAGAGATGCTGCCAGAGAACCGGATCCCCTCCTCGGGCCGGATCATAAAAAGCCGTTCCCAGGGTCTGATCGAAGAGCAGCATGATTGCACCCGCGATCAGTGGACCGACGGAGACCATGAAGAGAATGCTCGCAATCACGATCATCCAGACCACCATCGGGATGTCGTAGAGCTTCATTCCGGGGGCACGAGCATTCATGGCCGTCGTTACGAAGTTGATGCCCCCCATCAGAAAGGCCACAAATTCCAGGGCCACGGCCACCACCCAGAGAATGGATCCGAGGGGTGTTAAACTATATTCCGCCTTGGCGGATAAGGGGGGATAGGCGGTCCACGCACCTCCAAAGCCCCCCCCTTCTACGAAGAACGAGGCGATGAGAACGATCGCGCTCAGCAGGAAGATCTGATACGAAAGTCGGTTCACTTTCGGAAAGACCATGTCGTCACAGCCGCACATCAGTGGGATGAGATAATTCCCGAAGGCGGCGATCAGCACCGGCATCGCGACCCAGAAGATCATGATCGTGCCGTGATTGGTGACCAGGGAGTTGTAGTTGGCCGGAGTCACGACGCCAAATCCGGGGACGACCTCACCCGGAAAAGCCAATTGCATTCGGAATACGTAGGCCATGAAGGCGCCGATCAATCCCATCGCCATCCCGGTGAAGAGATATTGCATGGCGATCATCTTGTGATCGGTGGAGAAGACGTATTTACTCCAGAAGCTCTGTTCCCCGTGGCCGTGGTGATCTTCGGCGGCGGGCTGGGCTTCCTCGGAAATTGATTCTGCCATTTCTACTCCTCTCCCATGGTCCGCTGCGGGATATGGGCCGCCAGGGCGAGCGGTGACTCGGCTGCCACCCAGGCCGCATGTCGGTCACTATTCTCGACGACGAGCTGGGCGCCCATGAGACCGTGTCCGATGCCGCAGATTTCAGCGCATTGTATGTCGAACTCACCCTCGAGAATCGGTTCGAACCAGCCCGTGATCACGCGACCGGGAATGGCGTCCTGCTTGAGCCGAAAAACCGGAACCGAAAAATCGTGCAGGACATCCACGGATTCGAGCTTGTAGTGGTAGAGCACGTCCTTTTGCAGATGCAATTCGTTGACCTTGATGATGTCATCCGCAGTGCCGAGCCTGCCATCGCTTCCGGGATGCTCGAATGTCCAGGTCCACTGCTGGCCCACGATCCGAACCGTCTGCTCCGCTGGCGGGAGATCCTGCTTGATGTCATGCCAGACCTTCACCGCCCCGCCGAGAATGAATACGTCACAGACCAGAACCAGGAGGTGGGGAATCGTCACCCAGCGCTTGACGCTCTTCTCTTCCCCCGTGAGGTGCTCGGCCCGGCGTCCATCCTTCGCACGGAATTTCCAGATCAGCCAGAAGAAGACGCCCTCGGAAAAGAGGAACCAGAAACCCACCAACACGAAAATCAGGGTGATGACACTATCGATCTTCCATGCGTAGGAGGACGCTGCAGGTACAATGCTTTCGATCATGATTGGGGCCTCTGCCTAGAGGATGAAGAGGAAGACGATGGCGATGAACGTACCGACGCCCGCCATACTCATATAGAAGATCATCCGGGCCAATTCGGATGCACCACGCGCTCCTGCCATTATCTGCTCCATCCCTATTCTGCGGCGCTCGATCTCTCGAGCGAGAGCCAATGCCCAATATCGCGAGGGAGTCGTTTCAAATACGCCCCCTACAGGTGCCCGCTAATTCAGCGTGCTGATGTAGGCCACCACGTCCTTGATCGCCTGATCGTTCGGAAGAACATTCGACATGCCACGCATCAGGACGGCATTCGTATTGGCGGGATTCCCACCGCGAATGCCGCTCTTGTACTTCTCAAGCGTCGAGACGAGATACCAGTCACTCATATGACGCAGAGGCGGAGAGTTCATGCTCTCGTTGCCCTCGCCCCGCTGCCCGTGGCAGGCCGCACAGGTCGCATAGAAGGACTTGCCCCGACTGGCCTTGCCACCCGCGACGACCGGGGGTGGATTCACGGCGGGGAGGCTTGCCACATAGTCGGAGACCGCGGCGATATCGGCGTCGCCCTTGACCCAGCGAGACATGGGGTGCATGCGCATTCCCCCGACATCTTCGTAGTGGGTCCCACGAGCGCCCGACTGGAAGAGTTTCAGTTGAGCCACGACGTACCATGAATCCAGGCCGGCGATCGCCGGTGCCAGGTAGAGCTCCGTGCCCTGGCCCGCGGACCCGTGGCATTGGGCACAGAGATCGAATAGAGCACGGCCACGGGAGTTCTCATCGGCCAGGGCCAGACCCGCCCCCTGAAAACCGGCAAGAATGAACACCGCTGCGACGGTGACGAGTTTGCGAATCAAAGCCATCCTCGATTCTCGATGCTTGGCCACCCCATCAAGGGGGGGCAATAGATGAACAGGAAACTTCCCAGAAGGTTGCCGATCCGCACCCGTCATATGACCCATGCAGATTTCAACCGCGTCTGATAGAGCCGAGAGAGTACAGGCCCCGGGCTCAATCGGATTGTAGAAAACCTGCAACTGATTGCTGCACCCGCTCACTCGGGGAGAGAACTGCTGGGGGCGACCGGGGACGGCAAGGCCCGGGATCGCGGAGATCGCAAAGGCGCCGGGCCGCCGGCTCGGGCCAGAATCGAAATCGGCTCGGCGGTTCGGAGACGAGTCCGATCGGATCCTCGAAAACTCGAACGGGTCCAAAATAACCCACCCCGAAACATCCCCGGGAGCGAGCCGCCTACTCGAAGTCCGCTTTCCGCGGGCCCACCCGCGCCACCACGGGGGCGAGTTTCTCCGGGTCGAAGCCGTACCACGCGGCGGCGTTCTCCCCCAGCATCGGTGCCAGTTCCTCGGGGGGAATTCCCTTGAAAGTCTCTTTCAAGGCTTGGGCGGTTCGCGGCCAACTGCCTTCCGGATGGGGGTAGTCGCTCCCCCAGGCGATATTGCCGATGCCGATCTCCCGGCGCATCTCGGCTTCCCGGCGCGGCATACAGGAAGCGCCGAGCAGCACGTTGCGAGCGAAATATTCGCTGGGACGGCGAGATAGGTGGCTCGTATAGTCGCCCAGCTTGGCACTATAAGGTGTGTCCTCGTAGCGGAAGTCGAGCAGATGCAGGTATTCGGGCACCCAGATGGCCGTACCCTCGGTGACGGCCACCCGAAGTCCGGGAAAGCGTTCGAAAACTCCGCCCCAGATCATGAAGGTGAGGGGACGGGCGACCCACCAGGCGACCTCGCTGATGTAGGTCCCCATCATGCCCTGCCCAGCGCCGTAATCCGACATCGGCGCCGCGCCGGAGTGAAAGTTCACCGACAGTTCCAGATCCTCGCAAACGGCCCAGAAGGCGTCGTATTTCGGATGGTGGTAGGCGTCCTGGGCGCCCCAGAGCCCCGGAATCATGACCCCCTTCAGCCCGTTCTGACGCGCCCAGCGAACTTCCTTCACCGCCTCCTCGACATCCCAGAAAATCGGCACGATGGCGATCCCGGCCCTTCGTTCGGGGGACATCTGGCATAACTCCGCGAGCCAGCGATTGTGCGCCCGGGCGCCCGCCCACTGCAATTCCGGCACGACATCCTCGGTGGGGAGCGAGAGCCCCGCGCCGAAGGGCGGCATATTCATCTCCGTGATGCCGTCGGGAAAGATCACTTCGCCCGCAATGCCATCCCCATCGAGAACGCGGTTGCGCATTTCATGATCCCAGGCGCCCGTCAATTCCGGCTCGACCCCCCTCCTCCATTCGCGATTGACATCGGCCACCAGGAATTTCTCCGCTGCCTCCCGGGTCGCCGCGAGTTGCAGGGGCAGAGCGGCGTCAAAGGCCTCGCGATAGCGCGGCTCGAGGTAGTCCCGGTATTGCTCGGGAGGCAGCCCGGCATGGCAATCCGAAGAGATGACGAGATAGCGATCCATTGGCGCCTTTCCGGGCGCTTGCGGGAGGCGCCCATTCGCTTACGCGGCGGGGGAATAGAACTGGCGGGCCCAGCTCCGGAACTCGACCAATAATTTGTCGGCCTCGCAGAAAACGGGATTCTGGCGGTGAATCTTGTTGTTCCAGATGCGCAGATCGTCCTCGACTCCCTTCGTAATTCCGGCGAACCACTCCTCGCCCACCGTATCCACCAGGTTACGAGTCGCCGTCAGGGACCAGCGCGAAATGGTGTTGTGGCGATCGATCGGGGAAGTGGAGGAGAACATGTAGAGGCCCGCTCCGGGAATGCCCCGACTCTCCACGCTCGACATTCCGAGACACCAGGTATCCCTCAGCAACGACGTTTCGAAGCTGCCCTGGGGCGTCTGTTGCTCGCTGAAGCTGACGGCGTGCATGAAACGACCGTTTTCAGCGAATTCGATCTCCGTATCGGGCACCCCCAGCATGCCGTGCACGATCTGGAAATGCACGGGATCGAGGTTGTTCTCCGCCATATCCTGCATATGGATGGGGACCTCGATCTCGAAGGTGCGCATCTCGGACCAATCGGGGTCGGAGAATTGGGGAGCCGCGGGAACCTCCCAATCCGAAGGCTTCTCTTCGGCGTGATGCCAGACGAAGATCATGCCGTTGCTTTCACAAGCCTCCCAGGCGCGAACGCGGGCCCGAGGCGGAATACGTTCGCAATACGGGATTTCGACGCATTGGCCCGATTCGCCGTCGAATTGCCAGGCGTGGAAGGGACAACGAATCGCATCGCCCAGCACGCGACCCCCCTCGGCGAGGTGAGCGCCCAGATGGGGACAGAAGGCCGACAGTACTCGCACCTCTCCGCCACGGGTCCGGAAGAGCGCCAACTCTTCCTCGAAATAATAGAGACGCCTTACCTCGCCGGGGCCGATCTCGGAGGACCACGCCACCGCGTACCAACCATTCGGAATGCCCGGAACATCGTCGCGATCCATCAGTCCTCCCCCTCCCGCTTCCGCATCGCGTCCGCGAGAAAAAGAGCGGTCTCCTCGGCCTGGTCACGTAGAGGGTAGCCATCGAGATTCGCCCAATTGAACATCAGCACGTAGAAACCACCCATCAGCATTTCGGTCAGCGTATCCGGGTCGTAGCGCCGACTGAGATCCCCCGCCGCCAGGCCCTCCTCGATCAGGGCCCCGAAAGCATCGTGAAGTTGCCGGGCCTGCCGGCGGTCCGTCCCGGGCTCGTGGGCGACGTGAACGATTTCGGTCAACAATTCCCGCTGGGTAGGACCCGCAGCCTCCGCATCATCGGCAATTCTCCGAAAGAACGACTGGATCTTCTCCCGGGTCGAAGCGTCCTGCCTTCGGACCTCCTCGATCTCGAGCAGGAGCTGATCCAGGGAAACCTGGGCGATCTCGCGCATCAGGTGACGCTTGCTCGGAAAATGATTGAAGAAAGTCTTCTGGGCCACGTCCGCGACCCGACAGATTTCCTGCACGGTCGTGGCTTCGGTCCCGTTGCGCTCGAAGAGCGAAGTGGCGGCCTCTCGAATTCGCGCACGCATCTCGAGCTTGCGGCGCTCCCGGCGCCCCAGATCCAAACTCTCGGCAGTCGTGAGATCTTCCATTGCGGACACTTCTATCACGATCCTACATGGAGGTGCAAGATTACATTCTAATGTATTTTCCATACCCCGTGGGAGGCTAGCCGATCTGAACTTGAGGCGAGAGGTCTCATTTGCGTATAAACGCCACATTAATCTGCAATTTCATGGTCTCTGGTGGGTGTCCCTGCGCTGTGGGGCTCCGGGCGGCCACCTCCGGGCGACAGAATTCTCTTCCATCGAAATGGAGCCAATTCCTGGGCGAGCCAGGTCGTCGGGTAGTGGGGCAGATCGGCGAGGCCGATGTCCAGGGGCGGTTGCCGATCCGCGGGCAGGTAGCGGGTACCGAAAACGACATCCCAGACGATCAGGTTCTGACCGTAATTTCGATTGGATTCCACCACCCGACGCGAATGATGCCAGCGATGCAATTCCGCCATGCTGAAGATCCAGTTCAGGGGCCCCAACTGAACGGGCAGATTGCAGTGTTGGAAGATTCCGTGGACGGAGGCGAAGAGAAGCCAGAGCGAAAGAACTCGGGGATCGGCCCCCAGCATGACCAGGGGAACCGAGACGGCGAAGTTGTTCATGAGCGTATCGACCGGGTGGAAACGCGCCGCATTCAGCCAATAGAGCCGGGGCGCACTATGGTGCAGGGCGTGGAAGCGCCACAGCAGTGACCATTCGTGCTGCAACCGATGCACCCAATATTGACCCAACTCCCCGATCACCAGGGCCAGCACCAATTGCAGGGCGAGAGGAGAATCCCGGGGCCATAGGGAAAGAGCGTGATCCCCCAGGAGCCAGGCCCCGAGGACGAGGGCCAGGGCGCGCAATCCCGGTTCCGCCAACGTGCTCACGCTCGTCACCGTCAGGATGTGCCCGACATCGACCCTCAGATCGCCGTGGTCGCGATTCCAATCCGGGTGATGGGGGCAGACTCTCTCCAGGGCGATCACGACCAGGAAGGCGGGAAGCTGAGCGCATACGAACGCCAGCAATGGGTCCGCGCCCCCTTGCATCAAGTGGATGGCCAGGGCGAGGGCCGCTCCCATCACGATCGGAAAGGCCAGACGGGAGACGGCGCGGCGGGTGCGCGTGCCAATCGGCATGCGAAGAGGATAGCGCCTGTGCGGGCGAGAACACTCGGCTCCCGCATGGGGAGAAACTAGCGGATATCCAGCCGTCCCCCGGGCTGGATGAATTCGACCGTATTGCCATCGGGATCGCGCACGAAGATCTGCCCCACCTCGGCCCCCCGAGCAAACATCTCCAATCCGGCCTCCTCGAGCCGCTCGCATACGTGGTCGTAGTCCGCGACCTCGAAGGCGATATGCGCGGCCAGGGGGGTAAGAGCGGGGGGCGGTGTTCCGACCTCGACTCCATCGGGTACCTGGATCAGGTGGAGTTGCACCGGACCGGCCTGATACCAGATCCCGGGCAGGCCGAAATCCGGGCGTTCGATTTCGGGCAGCCCCAACAGGCCGCTGTAGAAATCCCTCGAGACCTCGATGTCCTTCACATCGATGGAAAAATGGTGAGCCGCCTTGACGAGCATCGCATGCCTCCCGGATGAAGAGCGGGATGAATCCCACGCCATAGGCTACCTCGCCCTTGACGTATTTTCTCCGCCCGCTCGCCGAGGCGAACGCGGAAACACGCGCTTCGGCCCTCCGCTACCATGGCCTCGCACCCGCCACCTGCCTCCCCGCCTCCCCGCTGGAGCCTCTGAATCCGGAGATCGCATGCAGGCCCATTTTCATTCGCGCTATCAGACCTTCGAGCCCTTGCTTCCGGAAGAAAGAGCCCAGGACCTCGTCCGACTCTGCGAAGACTTCGGAAGTTATGGCCTCTACTCCGCGGAGGGGCTCAATGCCGGCATCGGCGAGGGGCTCCCCCAGCGCTTCGATGCCGCCTTCCATTTCATTCGCAGCGGGGGGCGCTTCGGGCGCAGCCGGGAGGATCTGCAGACCCTGGCGGCCCGAACCAACTATTTCCGCGAAACCTACGCCTACGGAAATGAAATCGCGGCAGCGGGCATCGAAGTGCTCTACCAGAACGAAAACCTGAAGGAAGCCGCGGGGAAGATCTTCGATCTTCCGATCGTAGAGCCGGCAATCGTCTACGCCAACCTGCTGCTTCCAGGCCAGGAGTTGGCCATTCATACCGACGTTCCCGAGTTCCGGGGAATGAATCGCAAGATCCATCCCGAATGGCTGCTCGTGGTCATGCACCATTCCGGACTCTTCGACCGCTGGCGGATGCCCATCGCGACCGCCATCTCCTGGTATCAGGATGCCCATGGGGGGGCTTTCGCTTTCTACCCGGAGGGTGCGGATGCTGCAGCGCAAGCCCATCCCGTGCACTTCAATACGGCGATCCTCATCGATTCGGACAGCATTTTTCATGGGGTCGATCGCGTCGACGAACTCCAGGGGCCGATGCCCCTATTTCGGGACGGCATGCGGCTACATCCCCAAGGCGGCGGGCGCTGGAGCGTCCGCGCGGGAGAGGAAGAGGTGGGAAGCTACCTCTGGGAGGAAATGCGTTTCTCGATTTCCTGGAAGGCCTATTGTTTCGAAGATGAGGCGGCGAGCCTCCGCTGGCGAGAGCATCGGGAAGATCTCAGTCTGGAAGGCGTACTCGAAAGCCTCTGTGAAGACCTGCGGGCGCGCGGCCGACTGAGAACGGAGCGGCCCTCCAACCGCGAACTCGCCGAATTGCTGGTCGACGAATACATCCACTTTCCCCCGATCGAGCCGGACAGCGAATCGGTCGTGGGCTGAATGACAAAAAATCCCAAGAGACGGAGAATGCGATGTCCATCCACACCGAATACGTCGAAATCCCCCTGGCCCAGGGAGGCAGCATGGGGGGGTATCTCGCCCGTCCGGAGGGAAGCGACAGACTGCCCGGAGTCGTCGTCTTCATGGAGATCTTCGGCATCAATTCGCATATTCGGGATGTGAGCGAGCGATTGGCCGCGGAGGGCTACGTGACCCTGGCACCGGATTATTTCTTTCGCACGGGGGCCGGCATGGAACTCGGCTACGACGATGCGGGAATGTCCGAAGGCATGTCCCATCTGGCTCGACTCGAAGCCGACCAGATGATCGGCGATGCCCGGGCGGCCATCGATTTTCTACGCGCGCGCGATGACGTGAGCCGGGGGGGCATCGGGGCCATGGGATTTTGCATCGGCGGGCATATGACCTACCTCTGCGCCTGCGAGACCGACATCCGCGCGGCCGCCTCCTTTTACGGGGGTGGCATCGCGGCTCCCGAGGGGCCGGGGGGCGCCCCGAGTACGCTCTCGCGCACACCCGGGATCCGCGGCCGAATCCACTGCTATTTCGGCGGGCGGGATACCTTCATCGCATCCGACCAGGTCGACGCCATCCGCGCAGCCCTCGGCGAAGCCGGAATTCGGCATGAAGTCGTCTGCTACGAAGAGGCCGAACACGGCTTCCACTGCGATCAGCGGGAGAGTTTCGATGCGCTCGCATCCCGGGACGCCTGGACCCGCACCCTGGAACTCTTCAAGCAGGAGTTGACGGCGGAGTCCTGAAGAATGCAAAAAAAAATCGTTCGCCCGCGCGTCGGCGGCCACGACTCGCCGATCGCCCGGCCCGAGGTATAATTCGAGCCGTGGTCGCATAAGGTGGACGACGCTGCGACGCGTTCGCATGAAGGCGACGATTCCACTCTATCGAAACAACTCCCCGCCGCACATGGAACCTTCTTCACCGGACTCGGGAGACCCCCATATGTCACCTGCTAGGGAAGCGCTCTCCAACGACGAAAAACGCGACTTTCAGCGCGACGGATTCTTCATCCGCAAGGGTTTCGCGAAACGGGAACTGTGTCGGGAGATGCTCGACGATGTCGTCTCCCTCTGTCGTCAATCCCGGGGCCCGGGCTTTCACGAGGGCAGCCTCATCATGGCCGAGAACAACCTCGCCGGCCGCGAAATCCAGAATGCGGAATCCCGAACCTCAAAGGTCTTTCGCCTGCACCGACGCCCCCCCTTTCGGAACTTCATCGAGGACTCCCGGGTGGTGGGCATCCTCTCCGAACTCCTCGATTCCCGGGTCGACTGTTTTCTCTCCCAATTCATCTTCAAGAATCCCGGCGCCTGGGGGCAACCTTGGCATCAGGATTCCTTCTACTTCCCCTTCGATCGCAGCCCCCAGGTGGGACTCTGGCTGGCGATCAGCGAAGCCACGTTGGAGAATGGCTGCCTGCACGTCGTGCCGGGTTCCCATCGGGAGAAGCTGCTCGAACACGTTCCCGATCGGCGCCCGAATGCGAACTACGGTTATACGGAAATCGTCGATTACGATTTTTCGCAATCCATACCGGTGCTGATCGACCCCGGCGATCTCATCGTCTTTCACAGCCATCTGATTCACGGCTCGAGCGATAACGTCGGCGACGCCATCCGGGCCGCGATGGTCTATCACTGCGCGGCGTCGGGAACGCAAATCACGACCGCCCAGGACGTGCCCGTCAACGACTGGATGTCCCTGCCCGCCCCGGCCTGAGCGCGGCGGGAATGGGGCGGGAATCGCCGACCCTCAACCGCCCTCGGAACGCCCGCGATCCAGGACCCCCGAGCGCCTGGACGCCACGTCTTCGGCCCGGGTGGCCGCCGCCGAGGCGATCGCACGCTGCTTCTCCATCTCGAGTGCGGCCGCGAGGGGCAGGCGAAGCCCGTCGTCGATCAGCCGCTTGTAGCCGCGCAACACCCCGGGCAGACAGGAAGCCATATCGGCGGCGAGTTCTCGGGCCCGGGGTAGCAACTCCGCGGCGGGCAGGACGTGATTCACCAGCCCCCAGGCCAGCGCCTGCTCGGCGGGGATGAAATTGCCCGTCAGGGAGATCTCCTTGGCACGGGACTCCCCGATCAGGCGCGGCAGCCGCTGGCTCAATCCCCAGCCGGGGAGGATTCCCACCCGGGCGTGGGTATCGGCGAATTTGGCCGCCTCGGAAGCGATCAATACATCGCAGGCCAGGGCGAGTTCGAAGCCTCCGGTGATCGCGTGGCCGTTGATGGCGGCCACGATGGGCCCCTCGAAAGCCGCGATCGCATCCGCCATGTCGCCGGCCACCGAATCCGCCGTCTCGCCGCTGGTACCCGCCGCCAATTCCTTCAGATCATAACCGGCACAAAAAGCCCGCCCCGCACCGGTCAGGATGACGACCCGCGTCTCTCCATCCTCCTGCAGGCGGCGAAAGCTCTGGGCCAACGCTTCTCGAAGCTCGAGGGAGAGCGCATTCATCGCCCCCGGGCGGTTGAGGGTCAGGGTCACGAGCGCACCGTCGCGCTCCTCGAGCAGTACCGAATCCGACATGCCGCCTCCAAAGTTCCGCCGCCAGGGCAGAAGAAGGGAAATCCTGCCACAAAAATTGCCGCGCTGAACCCCGCCAGCGGAGACCGGGCATTGGGATCTCAAATCCCCGCTCGCGGATGCGCATCCGCTCCAGTGACGCTACTGATTCGGCGATCCCATGCGGCGCAGACTGCAACCCGCCGCCACGAGGACCTCGATGGAGCCAACCAGGCAGGCCCGAACTTCGGGTTTCGACGGCGCGACGCTGGATCGCGGAGTCATGGCCTTCGCGGTCTTCACGCTACTCAGCCATGTCTCGGTGCTGCTCGGCGCCGGACTCGATTCACTGCTCCTGGCCAGCGCAGCAGCGGCCCTGGTCGGTATCGGGTTCTGGCTGAAACGCGCGAAGGGAGCAGGATCCGCCGCAAACACCCCTCCCGGTCTCTCCGGCTCCGACCCCGAACCCCCGGCGACCAGCCCGGGCCGCTTCGGGATTCCCCTGGCCGTGCTCGCACTCTCACTATGCGCGATCGGCGCCTACGCGCTGGCCGATTCTCTCATGGGCTATTGGGGCTGTGCGCTCGCGGCCAGCGCCCTCTCTTTGCTACGGGGGCCACAGGGGGTCCCCGGGCTCGCGGGGGAAGTTCGAGTTTCCGGGGCAGAGCGTGCCGGCATCTGGGCCCTTGGCGCGCTCTGCGCCCTCGCCGTGGCCTTCACCCAACGGGGCGACGCCGACGATGCCTTCTACCTCAACCTGGTGGTGGCCGCGGTGGACCACCCCTCGGCGCCCCTGCTGGCCGGAGATACCCTGCACGGGTTCGCGAATGTCCCGATGGCCCTGCCGGTCTTCCAATTGCTCTCCTCGGAAATTCTGCGGGCCGGGCTGGCACGCCTGACGGGTCTCGACGCCATCACCCTGGTTCACGTTCTGCTTCCGCCCCTCTGCGCCCTGCTGATTCCCCTGGCCTGGGCACGCCTGACAATGCTGCTGCTGCCCCGGCGCTGGTTCTGGGTGCTGCTCCTGATCCTGGCCCAATTCTTCCTGCTCGGGGACGGACAGGCCTCCCACGGCGACTTTGCACTACTGAGGCTCCAGCAGGGAAAGTCCCTGCTACTCCACATCGCCCTGCCCCTGGTCGCCGTATACGCTTTCGAATTCGCAAGAGCGCCCTCCACCACGGCCTGGTTGCGACTGGCCGCCGGCCAGATCGCCGCCGTCGGACTCTCGACGAGCGCGTTGTGGTTGGCACCGGCCGCGGCCGCCCTGGCCTGGGGGGCTGCGCTCTCGCTATCCGATTCGCGGCCGCTCGGCCGCCGGATCCGCGACGCGGCTTCGGCCCTGGCCGCTTCCCTCTACCCTCTCGCCGCGGCCGTCTGGCTCCGGGCCGACACCCTGCGCGCCTTCCGGGAATCGGCTCATCCGCCGGAGAGCCTCGACTGGTCGGCACAGCGAACCCTGGAGCACGCCCTCGAATTCGTCGCCGGCGGCGAACCCATCACGCTGCTGATCCTCTTCAGCCTGATCGCCGCCCCCCTCGCCGCCAGCAACCCCCTCTTTCGCCGCTACGCTGCGCTTTCCGGCTTCGCCTTCTTCGGCTTCTTCTTCAATCCCCTCTGGGCCAACTGGGTGGCCGGGAACATCACGGGGCCGGATACCTACTTTCGGATCTTCTGGCTGCTGCCCCTGCCGCTGCTGGTGGCAGCCGTTCTCAGCGCGCCGCTTGAAAGCGGCGCCCGGGAAGCGACCCGGATGCCCCGCTGGCTACGCGGGGGCGCGGCCCTGGCCGCCGCCCTCAGCCTGCTCGTTCTTCCGCGAACCTACACGCTCTCGGCGCAGAAGGGGGTGCGCCATGGGCGGCCCGGCCCCAGGATGGCCAGCGGAGAATGGCTGGCCGCAGAGCGGATCAGCGGCTGGGCCCGGGAGGGCGAAAACGTGCTGGCCCCGCTTCAGGTCTCGCGCTGGATCCCCCTGAATCCCCACTCTCCCTCGCCCCTGATGGTCCGCGAACTCCATCTCGACCTGCTGCTCGATCGCCTCGGCGCGGCCGAACTCGAGCGGCGGCGGGCCCTCACACACCTGGTGGGGGGCGCGCTTCGACTCGATGACGGCGGCGATCTCCTCGCCGATGCGGTGGCCGAATACCCCCTGAAGGCGGTCTGCCTCGGGGGTCCGGCCCTCGCCTGGCCGGAACTCCGCGGCGCCCTGCGGCGCTCGGGATTGCGGGTGGCGCTGCGAGATCCCGACTACGAAATCTGGATTCGTGACCCCTGAGGCCACTGCTACCGGGCGCCGCCAGCCCGGCGCGGTACCATTCCGCGGATGAGTGAAGACGAGGCTCGGATTCCCACCCCCGGCACCTCCCGGATCTGTGTGGTGATTCCCTGCCACGACGAAGAATCCACCATCGGCCGAGTGGTCTCCCGTTTCCTCGAGACTCTGCCCGAGGCGGAAATCCTGGTGGTCGACAATGCCTCCGGGGATGGCACGGCACGCTGCGCCGCAGCGGCCGGGGCGCGGGTCATCGGCGAGTCGCGCGTCGGCAAGGGTTTCGCCCTGGCTGCCGGATTCGAAGCGGCCCGCCCCGCGGACTTCTACGTCATGGTGGATGGCGACGACACCTACCCCGCCTCCCAGGTCGGAGAATTGCTACGAGCCGCCGATGACGGAGCCGACATGGTGGTGGGGACGCGCCTCAACCCCGAAACCCGAGACGCTTTCCCCACGGGCCACGGCTTCGGCAACCGGCTCTTCGTCTGGCTCGCCCGACTGCTCTTCGGCATCCGCACCCATGACCTCTTCTCGGGATATCGCGTACTCAGTCGACGCTTCCTGGAAACGGCTCCACTGATCTCCACCGGTTTCGACATCGAGGCCGAGTTGTCCGTGCAGGCCCAGGTGAACGGCTTTCGGGTGGAGGAGAGGGCCATCGACTACCGGCCGCGTCCCGCCGGAAGCAACAGCAAATTGCATACCCTGCGCGACGGCTACCGGATTCTGCGCGGCCTCCTCACCCTCTTTCGCGATTACCGCCCCATCGCCTGTTTCGGCTGGTTGGCGGCGATGCTCGGCCTGGCCTCCCTCGCCAGCGGCTGGGCGCCGGTCGATGACTACATTCGCACCGGACTCGTCCACCATCTGCCCCGGGCCGTACTCGCAGCCGGCCTCTTCATCCTGGCCGCCCTCTCGATGTCCCTGGGCATACTCCTGGCTTCCATCAATCGTCGCTCGACCCAGCTGGCCGCCCTGATCCGGAAGCATTCGCGTTGACGACCGCTCGCCCGGGCGGCCCCGACGTCTCCCTGATCATCGTCCACTACAACGGAGCAGCCCGCCTGCGCGCATGCCTGGATTCCCTGCTCGCGGATGTCTCGACGAAGAGGGAAATCTTCGTCGTCGATAACGCCTCGGAAGAAGAGAGCACGGGCCTGCTCGATGAACTCGAAAATGCGGGTGATGAGATCACCCTCATTCGCAGCGAAGAAAATCTCGGTTACGCGGGGGGCGTGAACCTGGCCCTCCCCCATTGCCGGGGGCGCTACGTGGGTGTGCTCAATATGGACATCGTGGCGGAATCCGGCTGGCTCGAACCCCTCGTCGATTTTCTCGATCATCATCCCGATACGGGCGCGGTCAATCCACTGCTGCTGCTCGGCGACGGATGCTCCATCAACGCGGCCGGCCAGCATCTCCACATCACGGGCCTGGGCTTCAATCGCTACCTGGGCAAGAGTTGCGAGACCGCGGGAAGCGAACCCTTCCGAATTTCCGGCATCCAGGGAGCGGCCTTCCTCCTGCGTCGGGAACTTCTACAGCGCATCGGCGGCATGGACGCCTCCGGTTTCCTCTACCACGAAGACGTCAATCTTTCATGGCTGGTCGGCCTGATGGGATACGAGTTGTACTGCATCCCCCGAGCCAGGGTCCGCCACGACTACTTCCTTTCGATGCATGCCGAAAAATTCCATCTCCTCGAGCGCAACCGCATCGGGATGCTCTTCGCCTACCTTGAGCCCGGCACGGCCTGGCGCCTCGCCCTGAGGCTGGGATTCAGCGAACTGCTGGTCTGGACCTATGCGCTTCTGCGGGGGCCGGCTTTTCTTCGCGCCAAGGCGCGCTCCTACGGCTGGCTTCGCGAGGCGCGGCCGCTGCTCGAGGAGCGCCGCTGCCTGGCCGGGCGGCTGCGGATGCGCTCGGATCGTGAATACCTCGCGACCCTGGAAAGGGCCTATCCCTGGCGCCAATTGCTCGACCTGGCGGGAGAGCGCGGACAACCCCGACGGCCCCTGGCCCCCGGACTCGGGCAATCGAGAAAATCGAATCACCAATAACCCGAAACCGGTCGAGAAATCCCGCCGGGACGACAAGGATCCCGGCGCCGACGAGCGAATTCGATAGCGCCGGGGGGCGACCTTCCGCCTATTCGGCGGCGCCGGGCGAAGTCGGCGAAGCCGGGGGATCTCGGCGCCCCTCGAGTTCCATCCGCCTCAAGCGATAGGAGACATCCTCGACGATATTGCGGCTCGAGTTGATGAGATCGGCCACCACGCCCGTCAGGATCATCTGGAAACCCGCCAGGATGAGGATGGCGGCCAGGATCACGGATTGGACGTGCAGGACGTGGTCATCCGTAAAGAAGAAGTAATAGAGAAAACGCAGGCCGAGCAGGATTCCCAGGGACATCACGAGGCTGCCCGCGCTGGAGAAGACTCGCATGGCGCCATAGGATGAATAGACGCGCAGCATGATGCCGATCGAGCGCGCGATGAACTCGCCCGCATTGGAAAAGAGGCGAGAGTCCCGAAGCTTCTCATTCGTCCCGATCGGAACGCTGACGGTGGGGATCCGGCGGCGGCCGGCCTGGATGACGTGATCCACGGTGTGATCGAAGTCCGTGTGCATATTGATCATCGAGGCGGCCTCACGGGAGTACGCCTTGAAACCGCTCGCCACGTCCGGCACCTCCATATTGGCGAGGCGACTCACCGTGCGACTTCCGAGCTTCTGCAGCAGCTTCTTGCTGCGTGAAAACCCCTCGACTTCTGCCGGCCTACGATCTCCGATCACCAGCTCCGCACGACCTTCCAATAGGGGGCGGACGAGTTCCGCGACATCGGCTCCCCGATACTGATTATCCCCATCCGTATTCACGATGATGTCCGCGCCCGCCCGCAGGCAATAATCGACCCCGGTCGCGAAGGCGTGCCCCAGGCCCCGATTCTGGGAGAATCGGATCAGATGGGCCACACCGTTTTCCCGGGCCACCTCGCAGGTGCGATCGCTACTGCCATCATCGATGACCAGGACCTCGATACAATCGATGCCCGGGATATGGTCGGGGAGATCTCGCAGCGCGGAGGGGAGGGTATCCTCCTCGTTCAGACAGGGAATCTGGATCATCAATTTCACGGGCGTCCCCCGAAGACCGTCTGCAACATCCGGGGCGAGAATACACGATTTGCCCCATGGAGAGTTCCCCGCCCGAAAAGCCCCATGAATTCCCCCCACGGCCGGATTCCAGGGGATCGAAGCCGCGCGCGCGCCGGAAGACCATGGCGATCCCAGCGAAGACAGGTCTCAAGAGGCCCCGACTTCCATGGCTGGATTCACACTCGCCGAACAACCCCCGTTCAACTCGCAGATGGCCCTTCGATCCGCAGTGCGCACTTTTCGCGATTCATCGCCTCGGCGGGCAACCTCGGCTGCCGCGAATCGAGGATCGATCCGGCGCTCGCCCCTTCGCGGCCCCGCGCGGGAATTCCATCAGCAACGCGATCGAAAATATCGGAGCCCCATCGTGGAAATCCGGCGGGGCCTGGATTCGGGCTCCCGGATGATCCGGAACGCGAGCCAGCCAGCCAAATCGCCGGCCCGGCCCGATCATTGGACCGAACCCCCTCTTCCCGGGTATCATGCTGGCGTCGGGGTGGAGACGGGACATGCGTAGGGTATTTCAGGCGGGGCCGGGCATTCTTCTCGGCTCCTTTTGGCTGGCGATTCAACTCTTCCTCGTCGGCCCGGCTGCCGCCCAGGCACCCCCCGCCATGACCGAGCTCGACCGGGGTCTCGACGCCCTCTCCGCCGGAGAGTGGCGACAGGCGGGCGATCTCTTCGCCGGCCTTTGCGAGGCCTTTCCCGACGAGGCTCTGCTCTTCTACTACCGGGGCGTGGCGGCATCCAACCTCGGCGATGAAGCGACCGCCGTCGAGGCCTTTGCGGAAGCGGCCTCCCTGAACCCCCAACTCGAATGGGTCCAGGCGGATCTCGGCATCAGCCTCTACCAGCTCGGTGAATTCGACCTCGCCGAGGGGCGCCTGCTCGAAGCCTTGCTCCAGGGACCCGACGACCCCCAGGTGCTCCTCTATCTCGGGCTGATCGACCTGCGAAACGGCGAGCGAGAGCGCGCCGAAAGAATGTTCGAGGAGAGCCTATCCCTCGACCCCGAGACGGCGGGATTTCTCTTCTACGCCGCGGCGGAGATCGAAATCGAACAGGAGCGATTCGAGCGGGCCATCACCTTTCTCGAGCGAGCCCTGGCCGACGCGGAAAAGGGACCCTGGACGCGAGAAGCGCGGGAATTGCGGGAGATGCTGGTGGAGCGGGATGCGAGCCGATCCCGCATCTCCCTGCAGGCGGGAATCGGCGTGGAGCATGATGACAACCTGATCCTGAGCGAGACCGATCTCTCCGCCGGAGTCGGCGATGTGGCCGCCGTGATCGAAGCGGGAGGAGCCATTCGCCTGGGGGGGGGCGAATCCCTGGAGGCCCAGCTGGGCTACCTCTTCAACCAGAGTCTCTACCAGGATCTCACGGCCTTCGACCTTCAGTCCCACCGTCCCTATCTCCGCTTGCGGGGACGTTGGGGACGCCTGTCGCCAATGGTCGGCTACAGCTACCGACATGAGAGCTATGACGGCAGCAGCTACCTCTCCTCCCATCTGGTGGAAACCGGACTCGAATTCCAATGGCTGGATTCAGTCTTCCTGCAGGTCGAAGTCAGGATCGAAGAGTTGGATTTCCGGCCCCCGATCGCTCTCGAGACCAGCCGCTATTCGCTCCGGATCGGACAGGAAACTCTCTTCTTTTCCGACCATCTCCTCTTCAGCCTGAGCTGGGAACCCGAGTGGCAGCGCTCCGAGAACCGCTTCTTCGAGTATTCATCCCAGACCCTTCGAACGGGGGTCGATCTATCGTTGCCCCGGATTCGCAAGGGGACGCAATTGGGCTTTTCCTACGAGTATGAATCCCGCGAATACGACCTGGAATTGGCACTCCTCAATGCGCCGCGAAGCGATCACTCGCATATCCTTTTTTTCGGCCTGCAACTGCCCCTGATCCGCCACTGCGAAGCTTCGCTGGATTTCCTCAGAATTCTTTCGCGATCGAATATTCCGGAACTCCAATACGACGAGAATATCGTCACCTTCAAGCTATCCGTTTTTCGTTGACCCCCATGGCGATGGGCGGGCTCGCAGGGGAATCAAGGACTCCGCTGCGACTCGATGCGGGATCAGAAGTCTTCCTTGTAGGGGCGGAGATCGAGTTCCTGGGTCCAGGCGGATGGATGCTGGCAATGGAGCAGCCAGAACGCGGACGCGATGGCTTCCACATCGAGCATGCCCATTTCACCCTTCGCTTGCTTGAGGCCGGGGAAGCGCTGATTGACCTGATCGCCATCGATCACTCCATCGATGACCACATGGGCCACGTGAATTCCCCGGGGCCCGAATTCCCGTGCCATCCCCTGGGCGACGGATCGCAGTCCCGCCTTGGCGGAGGCAAAGGCGGTAAAGGGCGGGCGGGCCCGGAGCGACGCCGTGGCGCCGGTAAAGAGGATGCTGCCCGTCCCCCGCTCGAGCATCCGCCGGGCCGCCTCGCGACCCACGAGAAAGCCCCCGAAACAGCAGAGCCGCCAGACCTCCTCGAAGAATTCATCCGTCATGTCGAGAAGCGAATTGAAGCGATTGTTGCCCGCGTTATAGGCCACCAGATCCAGCGAGCCCCCTTCCTCGAGGGCGCGATCCAGCAGGGATGAGACCTGCTCGGGCCGGGTGGTATCGGTGACGACCGCGCTGGCCCGACCCCCCGCGGCTTCGATCTCGGCCGTCACTTCGGCCAGCCGTTCCCGGGTTCGCCCGGCGACGAAAGTATGAAGTCCCTCCCCGGCAAAGCGCCGGGCCAGGGCCGCCCCGAGCCCCTGGCGGGCCCCGACGCCAACCACGACCGCAACCCGTCCGACATCTCCCGGACCCGCTCTTCCCTCGCTCATCCGCCACCTCCCATCCCCCGACCCCCGGCGGCTCGGTCGGGATCGACTTCCGAATCTCGAGCCGCCGCATCGAAGACCCCCTTCGACATCAAGCTGCTCTCGAATTCCGAACGGGCCCGATAGATCGCGCTCCGCGTTTGGGCCACAGCCGGAGCTTCGGGTTCGGCCCTCCAGGCAAATTCGACCAACTCACAGGCCAGGGAATGCTCCCCGGCCGCACTCTTTTCCAGGGCTTCCCCGGCCAGCCTCTCGGCACCCCCGGCGAGCGATGCGAGGGCGAGTGCCAGTTTCCGATCCGGGGAGGGCAGCAGGTGGGCGGGATTGCCATCGTACCAGCCGCCGTAGAGCCGCCAGATATTCCGGACGATGAAGCGCGGATCGTCGTAGATGGGACGCAGGTAGGGGCGCTCGAGCAGGGATTCCGGGAATTCCACCGAGTGCAGAATATCGTTCAGACTCGCCCCGGCATTCATCAGCGTCAGGGTCTGGCTGGTGAGGCTCTCGAGCAATTCCGCGGAGTCGCGAAGAGCCTTACCCACCCGCCCCGCTCCCAGGATGGGGGGCCCGTGTCCCGGAAAGAGGCTCTCGGCGCCCAGGGCCTCCATTTTGCGCAGGGCCTCGGCCCATTCCCTGGGAAAACGCTGGGCCTTCTGGGGGTTGCCACAATTCGGGGAGGCCCAGATGAACAGATCCCCGCTGTAGATCGCCTTCTGCTCGGGCAGCCAGGCCCAGAGATGATCATCCGTTTCGCCCTTATCGTGGCGCAATTCCAACCTCATGCCCCCCACCTCGAGGCTTTCTTCCCGGGAGACGGTCACGTCGGGGTAGCGAAAATTCCCGGGGAAGACGGGTTTCGGAAAATCGAATTGTCGTGCATTGATCACGCCGTTGTAGCCCCGGGTGAGGCGATAGCGATCGAAGCGGGCGGGACAGGCCCGATGCGCAATCACCCGGGTCGCCGGCCAGTTCTTCTCATCCGCCTCGGCGTAGAAATCGCGCAGGCCGAAGACGTGGTCGACGTGCCCGTGGGTATAGATGCCCGTATGAACGCGATCGGGAGACCAGCCGCGCACCGCCTCGAAGAGGCGATGGGCATGGAATAGGCTGCTGGTATCGATGAAGACGAGTCCTTCGCCAGTCGCCAGGATCAGGGCATTGGAAAAGGCGGACATGAAGCCCAATCCGGGCTGCATCTCCTCGAAGCCCACGAATACCTTTTCCGGGTGGACATTCATCTCCCCCAGATCCCCCGACCACGCCCGTTCCGCCAGCTCTCGAATTGCTCCCATTCAAAGACTCCTGAATGCCCCGCAGACCGCCTGGGACTCTGATCATGATATCCCGGAAGATGCTCAGTCGGATATCAGGTAGAGGCTGAGCGCGGGCCAATATGTGATGACCAATACGGTCAAGAGAAGAATCGCGAAGAAGGGAATGGTCGCGCGGTAGACATCCAGAACGGGGCGCTCGAAGCGATAGCTGGCGATGAAGAGGTTCATGCCCACGGGAGGCGTGATGTACCCGATCTGCATATTCGCCAGGAAGATGATGCCCAGGTGAACGGGATGAATCCCATAGCCGACCGCGATCGGCAGGATGATGGGGACGACGATCACGAGGGCGGAAAAAATATCCAACATCATGCCCAGGGCGAGCAGGAAGAGATTGAGGAGGATCAGGAAGGTGAGCTTGCTATCGATCTGGGAGCGAATGGCGTCGAAGAGCCGCATGGGAACTTCGGTATCGATCAGGTAGTTGGTGGAGGCCAGGGAAACTCCGAGAATGATGAGAATGGCGCCGACCAATACCATCGACTCGCGGATGATGGGCGCGAGCTGCTTCAGCTTGATCTCGCGCCGGATCCCGACCACCACGATCAGCACATAGAGGGCGGTCACGGCCGCCGCCTCGGAGAGCGCAAAAAATCCGCCATAGATGCCGCCCAGGACCAGGATGGGAAGGGGGATCTCCCAGGCCGCAGCCCGAATGGCCCCACAGGCCTCGCTCCATGAAAAAGCCTCGGCTCTCTCCACCTTTCCTCGCGCCCTCCACATGCTGTAGAGGGAGAGCAATACGACCATCAGCAGGCCGGGCAGCAGCCCGGCTGCGAAGAGATCGTCGATTCTCACCGGTTCATCGAGATGCATCTGCTGGCTCACGACGCCGTAGAGGATCAGCGGCAGGGCCGGGGCGAAGAGCAGACCCAGGCTGCCAGAGGTCGTGATCAGGCCCAGGCTGAAATTTTCGGGATAGCCATCCTCTCGCAGCGCGGGATAGAGAAGTGCACCCAGGGCGACGATCGTCACCCCCGATGCGCCCGTAAAGGCGGTAAAGAGCGAACACGCGACCAGGGAGACGATGGCCAGCCCTCCGCTCAGCCAGCCCAGGAGAGTCCGGGTCAGGTGCACGAGGCGAGCCGGGGCGCCGCTCTCCCCCAGCAGGTAGCCCGCGAAGGTAAAGAGGGGAATCGCGAGCAGCACCGGGGTCTCCGCCAGCCGATAGATCTCGATCCCCATCACGGAGAGATCCATCTCCTCGCCCGCAAAGCCCCACATCGCGCTGGCGGCGATGACCGCGAATAGCGGGGCCCCCGCCAGGGCCAGCAAGAGGAGAAGTAGTCCCACGATCATCCGCTGGCCCCGCCATCGCCGCGCTCATCAGCAGTCGTGCCCCTGGGCCGCGCCCGTGCGAGCAGATGGGATCCCTCCGAGAAGCCCCTCAGGCCATAACGAATGGCGATCAGCCCGAAGGCCACGGGAATCGCGAGTTCCGGGATCCAGGCCGGAATGCCCGAAAAAGCGGTGCTGCCAAATTCCCTTTCATCGATGACGAAGCGCCCCGAATGCCAGGCGATCAGGGCGGAGACCGCGGAGGTAAAAAGACTCGTCAGCAGTCTGAGGGCATCCCCGAGACCTGCGGAAAAATAGCGTGACGCGACGTCAATCGTGATATGGCGATCGCCCCGACTGGCCGCCACTGCCCCGAAGAGACCCAGCCATAGCACGAGAACCCGGATCAATGGATCCGCCCAGGAAATTCCCGCATCAAAAAAATTACGCAGGAAAATCTGGAGCGGCGCAAGAACGATCACCGCCAGAAGCAGCAGGACGAGAAAGAGGTCTTCCACCCCATGGAAAAGGACCAGGGCCCGGCCCAGCAGACCTTCGCGCCTCGCGTCGATCATTCTCCGCTACTGGCTCCGTTTCGATAGGCTTGGAGAAGTGCCTGGATCTCGGTCATCAACTCCTTCGAATAATGATCCGCGGCCCGCAGCCTCGTAACCGCTTCGGCACTGATGGAACGCCAGCGGTCGACTTCGGCGGATGAGGATGCCTGGACGAAGCGAATTCCCTGATTCTTCAAGGCCTCGAGGGCATTCTGCTCACCGCTGCGACTCTGGGAGTCCAGGCGCCGACCGGCCCCGGTCACGATAGCTCGCACCACCGCCTGATCGGCCGGGGAAATCCTGGCGAAGGCCCGCTTGTCCACGGCGAGTACACCGGCGAGATACATGATCGGAACCTCGGTGAGATATTTCACCCGCGTATGCCATTGGAAGGCGATGGCGGCCATCGGGGGGGCGGCGACGGTATCGACCAGGCCCGTCTGCAGGGCGGTATAGACGTCGGCGACGGGCAGAGGCACGGGAGAGACTCCCGCAATATCCAGGGCCATGGCCGTCATCTTATCGTCCTCGACGAGCCAGACCCGATTTCCCTTCAGATCTTCGACCCTCTGGATGGGGCGTTCGGAGAGCACGTAGGCAAAGCCCCCGTCCGTGATCGCGAGGGCTTCGAAGCCCTTCTTCGACAGACCCTCGATCAGTTTCGCATCCAGGCTCTGGCGCACGTGGTCGATTTCTCCATAGTCGCGAAAAAGCAGGGGCAGACTATAGAGTTCGATATCCGGATATATCGCGGCCAGGGCTCCACTCGTGAACGCTCCGCCCTGGAGTTGTCCGGCGCGCACCTTTCGCATCACCGTCTTGTCGCTACCCATGACGCCACCCGGATAGAATTTCAGCTTGACGCGGCCCTGGGTCCTTTCCTTGATCTCCTTGCCCGCACGACGCATCTCCTGCAACCAACTGCTTCCGTCGGGCACGATCGTCGCGATCTTCAGCGTACGGGCCTGGAGCGAGGTCGAGGGCAGGAGACAGAAGGAGAGACCCAGGACGAAGGCGACGAGAAGCAGTCGAGGATTCCCCGGGAATCCGAACGTCCCGGGGAGCCTTCTGGACTCGCGGCGGATTTCTCCGGGGTGTCGGCTGGACCGGCACTCCCTTACCCCATCAGAAATAATCATCGGCATCGGCCAACAACTCACGGGCTGTCTCCTGGGCGAGGGTATTGCTCAGTGTATAGTCGGTCGCCACGGGGTTGGCTTCGAGAGCCTCCGTGAGCAAGCGATCGTGGAGCGGTCGGTCGAAAGTCAGCCGCGCATATTGGCTGGCGAAGAGGACCAGGGCCAGCAGATTTCGGCCCTCGGATAGCTCGATCGCACGCTCGAAATGATCGCGACCCACCTCGGGTCGCCCGCCGAGATGGGTCGGCCGAAGGGTGTAGAGGACTCCGAGATAGAGATGCGCGGCCCCATCCGCATAACCCTCTTCCAATTCGATCACGCGCTCCATCAGCGCCTGCAATTTGGGTAGATCCGCCAGGGCGTTCCAATCGCCCGGATCGGCCTGTACCCAACTCGCCCAGGCACTGCCGAAACCATAGAGGACGGGCAGATCCTTGCGATGCGTCTCGCCGAGTTCTCGTAGAAAATCCTCGTAGGGCCCCACGATCGTCCGGCAGAGTTCTGCCCGCCGCAGACATAGGGCCCTCTCGCCATAGTTCCTCGCCTTCGCGGCGAGGGCCACGCGCCGGATGGGATCCATCACGAAGGCCGAGGCATAGGAGGAGTAGAGGCGCGCCCCCGAGAGCAGCAGGCCCTCGCTGCTGGGATTGCCCTGGATCAGGCCATCCAAGGCGATCAGGTAGGCGGGGGCCCCGTCTCGAACCAACAATACGTCGGTCTGCTCCAGCAGAGCCGAGGCCATGTCATCCGCGAGTCCGCTCGTCGCGGTCTTCGTGATCGCGACGCAACCCGGCGATGCCGTGAGCAGAAATACGAATAACCAGAGCATGAGGTTCCGAAAGACCATGACGAATCCATGCTAGCACCTATGCGACATAGGTATCGCGGCCATCCGGCCGACCCCGGCGGAAATTCCGCACTTCTCCGCCCGATGCCTGATGTGAGGGATGTGCGTCGAAACACATACTCCTCGAAACGGATTGCATGGGGATCGGCGAGGGGATCGAAATAGAATGGAATGGGGGGCGGCCCGCATCCCTCTTCGCTCGAATTCCCGCGATCGGCGTGTCCCCACCCCCCGAACACTCATGGAAAAGAGGTGAGCGCGCCCATCGAGTGGGATCGGATCGCCTTCAAATCGGGGCGGAGAAGAGACCTTTCAGGGGCGGCCAAGGAGACCATGAGAGCCTACCCTGAGACTCCCAGGGGCCCGGGAAAGAGAGAGGATTGGAGGCTCGGTGATCCGGAAGTCGCGAGCGAGGGATCCGCCGACGGCTCCGAACCCGCTGTCGACCGAGTGAACGATCCTTCTGATCGGCTTCTCGCAACCCCGGAATCGGGAGAATGCCAGTGGCCGAGGAAGCCGAAAATTCAGTGCGGGGGGGAGGCCCATCGCCCGGGCGAGGATGTCTGCGACTCGCCGTCACACTTCCTCCACTGCTGTTGGCCCTGGGAACGGTGACGGGTGTGGGGATGGAAAAGGGGATCCCGGCACCCCTCGCCCTGCTGGCTGCAACGGCCCTGACAGGCTTCCCCATTCTGCGCCTGGCCGGCCCGGAATCCGGGCGGATCCCCGTCTCTCCCCTGGCGGCTTGGCTCTGGTGCACCCTCCTATTGCTGATGCTGCCCCTCTATTTACCCGGAGAACGCGACTCGAGTACCGCCACGGGGCTCCGCTATCTCGCCCATCCCCTCGGCCCCGATGCCTCCGGAGGGATCGCGAATTGGGGCGTAGCGACGATCGGACTGCTGGGCGACGATCCCGATCCCCTCGGCCTCAACCCGGATGCCGAGGGAAATTTCTGCGAAGCCGAGCCTCTCCAGATCTGTCGAAGCGACGCCGATGTCGAAGCAGCCACGGCCCCGGACAATGCCGTTTCGGATCTCCCCGGCGGTGAACTGGGCAGCCTCTTCATCCCCTACCAGGGGGATGAGAACAGTCTGCAGATCCTCGTGGACATCGACGGCCCCGTTCTCGGAGATCAGTACGCGATGATCTTCGACACGGGCGCCACCCTGACGACCCTGGACCGGCATACCGTGGAGGCCATCGGTCTCGAAGTCTCCCCCGACGCACCCCGGATCCATCTCCAGACCGCCAACGGGGAGATCGTCGCCCCCCTGATCCTGGTCGATGCCATCTGGCTCGGCGAGGCGCCCGTCGAGTGGGTGACGGTCGCCGTCTGCGATCGCTGTGCCCCCAGCGAACCCAGGGGACTGCTGGGCCTCAACGTCTCCCAGCGCTTCCGCGTTTCCCTGGATCACGACCGCGAACGCATCGAGTTGCATCGCCGACGCGGAAATCGCAATCGGCGACTCGATATCGGCCCATGGCTGAAGATCCGTTCGATCGCGACCGAGTCCTGGGATGGCGGCGTCTCCCTCGAATTGAATGCGGACAACCTCTCGCGGCGGAAGATTGAAAGCGCGGTGACCACCCTGGATTGTTCGGGAGCGAGTTTTTCGATTCAACTCGACGACATCCCGGCCGGGGGAAGTGCCCGAACCGAAGTCGAGTTGCCCCGGGGCACGGATTGCAATGAACAGAAGCTCGAACTCTCCAGGGCCTATTGGTATCTGGACCGCTTCTGATCCGCCCCGATCTGGGGCCCGCAGGTCCGGGGTCGACGACTTCGGAGCGGGGGCGGTGCGAATGATCGGAGATTCGGAGCGAATTCCGGTATGCGGCGAAAGCCTATTCCGATCCGGGCTGCGAGACGACTTCCCGTTCCAGGAATTCCTCCACTTCGGATTCGCTGTAGCCGAGTTCCGCGAGAATCGCGCGGCCGTCGGCTCCGGCCAGGGGTGGGGGGCTGCGGATGCCCGTTGGGGTTTCGAGAAAGCTGACGGGATGGCGCAGCAGATCCAATGCTCCATCTTCCTCATGCTCCACGCGGCGGGTCATCCGCAGATGTTGAACCTGGGGATCGGAAAAGACTTCGTCCATG
Organism: uncultured Spirochaetaceae bacterium; assembly: GCA_964435795.1. Classification (GTDB taxonomy): domain Bacteria; phylum Myxococcota_A; class UBA9160; order UBA9160; family UBA4427; genus JAZXM01. Next base: position 22,140 of record CAYTAT010000024.1, on the reverse strand, counting down.
GCGAGAACCGGACCACAGACGACGTCCGCAGCGCGCAGGATCTCGACCCATTCGGCGCTCGTCCGCTCCCCGAGTTTTTCTTCCAACGCTTCTCGCAAGGGTTCGCGATGACGAAGACGGGCTCCGAGATCCGCGAAGCGGGGATCCTCCGCGAGTTCCGGGGCGGCAATGGCCCGGAGAAAACCATCCCAATTCGAAAGAACGGCGATGTTGATGACGCCATCCCGGGTTCGAAATGCGCCCATCGGAAAGAGGGTCGGATGATCGTTTCCCTGCTGGCGAGGCACCTCGCCGTCGACCAGCCAGCGCGCCGCCTGAAAGTCCATGAAATTCACCAGGGCCTCGAGCAGAGAGGTATGAACCCATTGCCCCCGCCCGTTTCGCTCCCGGGCATAGAGGGCCGCAATCACGCCCTGGGCGAGAAAGGTGCCGGCCGCAGTATCCGAGATCGCGATCCCCGTTCGCCACGGACCGGAGCCCGCCGGACCCGTCACGCTCATCAGGCCGCTCATGCCCTGGATCACCTGGTCGAGTCCGGGCCGCGAGCGATACGGCCCCTGCTGTCCGAATCCCGAAAGGCTCGCGTAGACGAGACGCGGATTGAGCCGCGAGAGGGTCTCGTAGTCGATCCCCAGGCGTTGCTTGACTTCGGCCCGAAAGTTTTCGACGAAGACATCGGCGCTCTCGACCATTCGCAAGAGGATGGCAAGCCCCTCGCTCCGCTTCAGATCCAATTGAATCGAGCGCTTGTTGCGATGCAGATTATGCGCATCGGATCCGGGGAGATCGATCCGACCCGGCGCCGATACGCGAATCACGTCCGCCCCCAGATCCGCCAGTTGCCGCACGCAGGTCGGGCCGGCGCGCGCAATCGTGAGATCCACGACTCGGATTCCCGCGAGGGCTCCCGCTTCGTCATCCCGGGGGCGGTAGAGGTCGTCACTCATGGGGGCTAACGGCCCTTGAATTCCGGCGAACGCTTTTCCATGAAGGCGCGAACCCCCTCTCCGAAATCTTCGCTCTCGAAACAGGCCCGAACAAGCGCCGCGGCGCGATCCGAATCCCGCTGCCCGGGCTCCCGCTGCAATTGCTGCGCGAGAACCTTGACACTGCGAACGCTCAACGGTGCGTTGGCGGCAATGCGCGCGGCGACTTCGGCCACTCCAGAATCGAGCTCCGATTTTTCGATCATGCGGTTGACCAGGCCCATTTCGAGCGCTTCGAGAGCCGAGTAATGCTGCGCCGTGAAGAGGATCTCCTTGGCGCGGGAAAGACCGACGACGCCGGCGAGTTTCTCGATCCCCGCCATTCCGTAGCCCACTCCCAGGCGAGCCGCGGGAATGCCAAACCTGGCATCCGGGGCCGCGTACCGCATATCCGCACACAGGGCGACGGCGAGTCCTCCCCCGATGCAATAGCCGTGAATCGCCGCGATCAACGGCTTTTCCAGGAATTCGAGTTCGCGAAATGCGTCGCCGCCGCCGTTCTCGAGACCCGCGGATGTGGCGAGTCCATCCGCCCCATCGAATTGGGAGATGTCGGCGCCCGAAACGAAGGCCTGCTCGCCGGCTCCGCGCATGACGACCACTCTCACGGTGTCATCCCGCGAAAATTCTCGCGCCGCCTCGGCGAGTTCGAACCACATATTGGCCGAGAGGGCATTGCGACGTTCCGGATGGTCGAAGATGATCCACCCGACGGCGTCCTCGACCTTGGCATGAATCTTCCCCGGCATCGCGGCAGTCTACCAGAACAAAGCCGGGCGTCGCGCGACGGATCCGGGATCGCCGGGCCGGGAAAGCGGCAGAGGTGCGGGATGCTGGGGACGGGCTTATCGTTGCCGCATGCATCCGGAGGGGGTCGAGGGAAAAAGATGAGAAAAGCAGCTTCGACTCGGCGGGGCATTTGCTCCCAGCTCTCGCGCGCCCTGGCGGCTGTCGCCACGCTCGCGGCTTTCTTCCTCGCATCCGCATGCCTCGCCGCTTCGGATCCCGGAACAACATCACGGAGCGCGCGGGAACGTCCCCCCTCCATGGCGGCCATGCTCTCCGATCTCGTGATCGAGCGACCCCTCGGAGTGGCGGAGAGTGCGTTGGGAGTCGCACTCTCGGCGATCGCCTACCCCCTGGCGGCACCGATGGGGAAATCCGAGCTGATCGTGAACCGCTGTATCCGCACTCCCTTCCGCCATACCTTCGAGCGCCCCCTGGGCGATTTCTCGCCCCCGCCCCCGAATCGCTGCAGCCCGGTGGGGCTCGCATCGCAGATCCTGGGCTTCTCCGTCGCCCTCGCGATGCGCCCCCTGGATATCGTCTTCGGACGCTCGCCCTTTTCGAATTCCCAGGATTCGTATCCCCGGGGCACGGAAGAGGAAGCGGAAGTCTGATCCGCGAGCCAGCACCCATAGCCCCGATACTCCCCGGGGAGCCAAAGAGAAGATCGCGCAATGAAGAACGGAAGCGGCCCCGCGAGCCAGCCGGGACATCGGGATGCAAAGACCCCGCGAAGGAGAGCCCCAGCATGAAGGAAAGCCGGGGACACTCTCGCATCCAGCGGATCGGCGACCGGGCCAGCGGGTCGCGGCTACGCCGGCCGTGGGTCGCCGGGCTCCTCACCCTCTGGATCGCGGGTTCCGCCATGGGTCAGCCCTCCTTTCCCAACCTGGAAGTCAAGGCCAACTTCATGCTGAACTTTGCCCGCTTCGTCACCTGGCCCGAGGGGATCTTCGAGAGCGAGGCATCCGAACTCGACATCTGCATCCTGGCGGATCCCATCTACGCGGGCGCGATCTCCTCCGTACTTTCGGGGCGGAAGATCCGCAGACGCGAAGTTCAGATCCTCGGGCCGGGAACGAGCGAGGATGCGCTCTGGTGCCATGTGGTCATCATTCCCGAGGCCCTGGCCCTGCTCCACGACGAGGTCATCGATACGCTCGGAAGCTCCAGCATCCTGACGATTTCGGAATCCGGCGGCTTCGCCCAGGCGGGGGGAGTGGCCAACCTCATCTCGCGGGAGGGCAAGGTACGGCTCGAGGTCCGCTGGGAAGCCTTGGCTCGAAGTGCCCTCGAACTCGACCCGCGCGTATTTCCGCTCGTGGAGTTCCTGGGCGAAGCCCCGGAGCCCGCCGAAGAGGCGGATAGCCCCACCTCCGTGGATCCGGCCGAACCCTCCCCCGGAGCCTGATCGATCGGCGCATCTTCACGCGCGCGAGGGGAAGACGTCTAGGCTTCTCCATGCGATGGGAGATCCGACTGCGAGCGCTCATCGAGAATCTGACGAATGCGGCGATGTTCTTCTTCGTCGAGATCGAATCGGAGCAATGCGAAACCCGCCAGCAGATAGCAGACCATCGGGAAGAGCGCGTAGAGGCTTCTGAGGGCGAGTTCGGCCGAGGGCGTCTGGACCTGGTTGGGTTTGAAGCCCGCGAGATCGAGAACGAGTCCCGTCAGCATCAGCATCAGGCCGAAACCCAATTTGAAAATAAAATTCCAGGCTGCAAAATACGCACCCTCTTTTCGTTCGCCCGTTTCGACCTCATCGAAATCGATCACATCCGCCTGGATGGAGGGCGCCACCACAGCCCCCGCTCCGCCTCCAAGGCCCAGGACGGCGGCCAGGGATCCGATCAGCCAGACATCGCCTCGCCCGACCATGAACATGGCCCCGAAGCCCAGGGCCGTAACCGCCATCGAGAAAATCCAGAGCCGTTTCTTTCCCACGCGTGCGGATACACGCAACCAGAAGGGGACCGAGACTGCAGAGGGGATGGCGTAGAGAAGGATATAGAGCGGCGTCTTCTCGGGAGTCCCCACGATATAATCGGATACGTATGCGGTGAGCACGTTGATCGTCGCGGAGCCGAAGCTTTCGGCCAGGAAGACCCCGAGCAGCAGGCGGGCGTGACGGTTGCGGAAGACGTCCCCAAAGGCGCGAAAGGGATTCTCCCCTCCCCGGCCGCGATATTCGGGGCGCTCCCGGAGCCTCCAGACCGTCCACGAGATCAGCAGCGCGCTCGTGAAGATCGCCACCCAGGCAACCCTCGACGCCATCTGTCGAGGGGCCTCCTCGGCCCCGATCATCAGCGACATCGCGCCCAGGGCCAGGAAGGTCCCGACGCTCCAACCCAGATGGCGTGAGCCGAATACCCGGGTTCGGTGATGGTGGTCATTCGTGAGTTCTGCGCCCAGGGCCTGATGGGGGATGAGGACCATCGTCATCGAGGTGAAGAAGAGCGTGACGCCAACGGCCATCCAGGCGATGAGTCCGTTATCGGAAAGCGCGCGCGGGGGATTCCAAAGCATGTAGAAGGCGAGACCCATGGGCGGAATCGACGCCAGCATCCAGGGCCTTCGGCGTCCCATTCGGGTATTCGTGCGATCGCTCCAATAACCCGCCAGGGGGTCGGTGACGGCATCCCAGAGCCGGGAAAATCCGAAGATCAAACCCATCGCGGCCGGGGCGATCAGAAGCACGTCGGTCGCAAACTTCATCAGGTACATATTCACCAGCAGGAACATGAACCCGATTCCCACCGTGGGCAGGCTGTAGTCGATCAGCGTTCCCAGGGATGGGGAAGACCTCGAATCGGATGTCTTCGGGGCCGCAACCGAATTTTGCGCTTCCGTTCTCATATCGTTTCCGCTCAGAAGAAGAGCACGGTCGAGAGCGCGCCCGATTCATGGCAGCCAGAGCTTGGGGCAGTTATCCGCGGAAGGCAAACGTATCCGGCTGAACTCATGGCCGCTTCGGATTCCAATGCGGATAGTCCGAACATAATTTTTCGAATCCGAAATGGGCCTCCACCCAGACGATCAATTCGGGGGTCAGGCTCAAGTCGCGAGATGCCTCTGGCACCGAGAGATCGAAGCGGCCCCGGGAATCCGTCGGGAGCCCTGAGTTCCAATCGCCGGGGCAGGGCTACCGCCACGAGACCTTCGGCGTCGCCGCTGTAGTGATTCGAGGAACGAGCACCTTCCTCGCTCGCATAGACGACGCCGAAGGTCTCGGCCATCTCGCGGGCGGCCTCCTTCGTATCGAGCCACTCCCCGGGGAGCCGCCACTCGATCGCCACCTCGAGACTCCATTCCGCCCTCGCGGTCTCGAGCTTTTGCAGACGTAAATACAATTCCCTTTCGCTCTGGGCTCGCTTCAAGAGAAAGGCTCCCCACATCAGGTAACCGCACTCGGAACTTCGCAGCGTCGAGGCCGGGTGCACCTCGGCCCCCTGTTCGCGCAATTACTCGATCAGGGATCGAATTCGGGGGCCCGGATCGTCCCCACTCCTCTTCTCGCCCAGGACCCCAAGCAGTTCTGTCTCGCCCGAGGAATTACGGTTGCACATCGCCCATGCAGGTCCCGGTGGATCGCCATCCCGGGCCGGAGGCAGGTCGACCTGGGCTCGGGGTTCATCGATTTCCAGGAATCCGCGCTCGCCGTAGCGGCACGGATTCCCCTCGAAAATATCGTCGGGATGCAGGAGGATGCCGCGACTGCGGGTGCGTCCGGGAGTGATCCAAACCCGCTGGCCGCGCAGACCGCGGCGACCCTCCCGCAGGATATCGTCGAGAAGATGAATCAGATCCATCCGGACGACCGGACGACCGAGGGATTCTCGAAATGGGGTCAGCAGAGCCTCCTCTATTTTCGTTCCCGGCCGTGATCTCGAGCAGGCGGGGGCCGTCGATCGACACCCCGGCCAGTTGAATTCGCCAGTCCGCCAGGGCGCGGCCGGCTTCGGCCAGAGGCGTGCGAAGACCGGCCGGCCAGGGAGGTGGAGACAATTCATCGAAATCTGGATCCGCCACCAGGCGTCGCAGGGTCTCGGGGGGGCCTCGGGGGGGAGGCTCGGCGCGGGGAGACCGTCTTGCGCGCCGGCGAGAAATGAAAAGAAAGGCAGCAGCGGGATGGCGCAGAAGATCATCGGCCCGAGTCGCATGCGTCCCATCACGCGCGAGGATGAGCCCAGTACGCGGCTTTGTCTGCCACGGGCCAGGGAAGAAATCCGGGCGAGTCAAGTCGGCTCAGGAGAGCAGGAAGCGCGCCCTTTCGCCCCGGGTCTCCCGGGCCTGGAGGTGCAATCGCCACTGCCCGCGGGCCCGCAGCCAATTATGTTCCGCCGCCGAGGCATAATGCTCGGAATCCCAGGCGAAATAGGTCTCCTCCAGGGCGTCCTTCGCGTAACGGGAGCAGAGTTCGAGACTCACTCTCTCGAGAGCATCGACCAGGGAATCGAGTTCGGCCGCCGAAACTTCGAGGCGGAGCCCGGAGAGATAGGCCTCCGCGGAGGCATAGAAGATTTCCAGATCCAGGGTCGGATCGGCGAGATCTTCGCCACCGGTATTGCACCAGGACCGCCAGGCATCCCCGAGATCGTAATAGAGGGGCAGGTAGCAAACGGTATCGAGATCGATCAGGGCCGAAGCCACCTCGCTGGGCGGACCCTCCCTCCCCTCGAAGAGGAGATTGGAGAATTTGAGATCGCCGTGTACGACGCGTCGCGGCAGGGCGGAGAGATCCCGCCACTCCCCCGCCACCTCGAAGATGCGGCTGGCGAGGGCGGAAACTTCGCCGTGAAGGCGATGATCGGAACGCTCCTCGAGTGTCCGGCGGAGTTCCAGCAGGTGCAGGCCCAGATCGTGGTAGGGAAATCCGATCTCTTCGAGCCCGCCCCGCCAATCCCCCAATTCACTGTGGAAACGCGCGACCAGGGCGGCTGCACTGCGCGCCTGGCCGACCTTCTGACAGCGTTCGAAACTCACCCCCGGCAGTCTCTCCATCAGCCGCCAACGCCCGGCCCCGGGCAGGTCCACGAAAAGCCCGCCCGAATCATTTTCCAGCAGGCGGGGCACTCGGGGACCGCGCCCCTCGAGATGATCGGAAACGCGTTGGAGATTCCGATTGACCCCCTCGGAAAAGATCGGGTTGAGACGCTGGGCCACGTACTCCCCCGCGAGTGCCCGCACGGCCCAACTTCGGTTGATCAGCCCTCCCGGGAGCGGTTCCACGCTCTGAACCGCGACCCCTCCCCAACTCTCCAGGGCCCGAAGCAATTCCGTCCGCTCCCTCGCCTCGATCCGCCGCTCCTCCTCGCTCTCCTGCCTTTCGTCACGGCCCGGCCGGTCGCCCATGGGGAGACGTAATCGGATCGTCCGGGAACCCGCAAGGCGGCGGGCTCCAGGACGGGGCGGGGATTGATAAAATGGGGGCCGATCCGCAAAAAAAATGTTTTTCTCGGCAGCCCGGAAGATCGGGGCTACGCTGAAAAGATTCCCCAAAATCAGCGAGAGGAAGAGATCCCATGAAGTTCGGCATCATGGCCCCCTACGCACAAAGCCCCCTGGAAGATGGAGCCTACGCGGCTGCTTTCGGGGCACTCAGCGAGGAAGTGGGCTTCGAATCCATCTGGGCGGTCGACCACGTCGTCATGTGCCCCGACTACCAATCCCGCTACCCCTATGCCGCGAACGGTCGTTCACCATTCGATGAAAACGTCGTCCAGCCCGACCCTCTCGCCTGGCTCGGCTGGGTCGGCGCCCACACCCGCAGCATCAAGCTCGGTACGGGCATCCTGATCCTGCCCCTGCGCAATCCCGTCGTCCTGGCCAAGACAGCGGCCAGCCTCGATCGGCTCTCCCAGGGCCGTCTATTGCTGGGCATCGGCGTCGGATGGGTGAAGGAGGAAGCCGAAGCCGTCGGAACGGAATTCGGGAATCGCGGCCAACGTTGCGACGAATATATCGACGCCATGCGGACCCTCTGGCGCGAAGACGTTTCCAGCTACGCGGGCCAACACGTCGACTTCAGCCGAGTCGTGAGCAGGCCGAAACCCGCCCAAGCCGACGGGGTGCCGATCCTGGTCGGCGGGCATAGCGAGGCGGCGGCCAGGCGCGCGGGACGGCTCGGGGACGGTTTCTTTCCCCTCGGCGTCTTCGGCGAGGAACTCGACGCCCTCTTGAAGACGATGCACGAGGCGGCTCGGGAAGCGGGTCGGGATCCCGAGACGATCGAGATCACCACGGTCGGAGCACCCGACGCGGCGGTCATCGAAGGCTTCATGCGCCAGGGAGTCGATCGAGTGCTGATCTCTCCCAGCACCGGAGATCTCGGGGAAATGCGCTCGAGCCTGGAAAAATTCCAGCGGGAAGTTGCTGAAGGGTTCAGCGAGTAAGCCTGAGCGCGACCACGATTCGATGACCCGCCCCGACCCCTAGCGGGGGGCCGGGCGAGGAATGCAGGGGACGAATGCTGACTGCAGTCCTGCTCGGATTCGCCATGGGATTTGCGGGTTCGATCCCATTGGCGGGGCCCGTCACCATGATCGTCCTCGGATTCGGGCTCCAGGGACGAATTCGGGAGGCCTACCTGGTCGCGATCGGTTCCGCGCTCCCCGAGGCCCTCTATGGGGCGCTCGCTCTCTGGGGCTTTGGCGCGCTGCTGGAAGAATTCTCCTGGGCGGGTCCCGCCGCGCGCGGGATCACCACCCTGATCCTGCTGGGCGTGGGATGCATTTTGATGTTTCGACCTCCGGGAAGCGATGAAGAAAAGGCCGATACCTCCAAGACTGTCGCCGCCAGGAAACGGCATCTGATCCTGGGTTTCAGCATCACGGCCCTGAATCCCGCGCTGATCATCAACTGGGGCGCGGCGGTGACCACCGTCTATTCGATCGGCCTGCTCGATCCCAGCGCAAGCCTCGCCATTCCCTTCGGCCTCGGCGTAGCAGCGGGAATTCTCGGCTGGTTCAGTCTGGCCCTGACATGGCTGCGACGACACCACCAGCGGATTTCTCCACAGATGCGGATCACGCTGATGCGCTCGATGGGAGGCATCCTCTTCCTCCTGGGCCTGGTATCCGCCAGTCGCTTGATCTGGGGGCCGACCTGATCGGGAATGACTTCCGCGCCCGCTCTTGACGCCCTCTCGAACCGCCTTCCCCCGATCACAGCCCGGCCTACTCGACCCGCGATCTTGCGATCAGCGGAATTTCGGCGGACGCTTCTCGCCAAAAGCCCGCACGGCTTCGGCATGCTCGGGTGTCTCCCAGCATTCCCTCAACAATTCGCTCTCCCGCTTCTGTACCGCGCGCAGATCCGTATCGCTCCCATTTGCGGTCAGCAATGCCTTGGTCATTCGCAACTGGGGCGAGGGATTCGATGCGATCTCATTCGCCACGGCGAGGGCCTCGTCCAGGAGTTCGTCGGGCTCCACAACCCGATCCACGAGACCCGCGGCCTGCGCCTCGGCCGCGGAATAGAGGCGTCCGGAAAGGCACATTTCGCTGGCCTTCCCGAATCCCATGCGTTGCACCAGGAAGTGCGTACTCGCCAATTCGGGTACCAATCCCATCTTGATGAAGAGCATCCCGAAGCGAGCCTTCTGCGAGGCCAGGATCAGGTCGAAGGGCAGGATGCGGGTGAGTCCTATCCCCACCGAGGCTCCGTTGACGGCGGCCACGAGGGGCTTCGATTCCCGCACGAGGGTCACCCAATCGAGTCCCGCCGGCAGCCCTCCGGAGCCCTCGGCGGTATTGGCCCCGGGATCGACGCCATCGATTCTCGATTGAAAGGTCTCCGCCATGTCGGCGCCCGCGCAGAAACCCCTTCCCGCACCCGTCAGTACGATGGCGCCGATTTCGGGGTCCGCATTGGCGCGCGCCAGGGCATCCGCTTCTTCCTCGCTCATCCGCGGGGTCCAGGCATTCAATTTTTCGGGACGGTTCATCGTAATCAGGGCCACCCGATCGCGCACTTCAAAGAGAATCTGCTGGTATTTCATTCGCTCTCCTCCCCTCCGATTGGCTCTCTCGCCTTTGCTCCGATCGCGGCCCAGCGCGCTTCGCTGCGTCGGCGCCCGGGGCCGTCCGCCCGCCAGATATAACAGCTATCGGGCTGAGCACCGAGCAGGGCGGTTGAATTGGGCTCCGAGTCTTCCCCATCACCCCGCTCGATCATATGGCGCACCTTCACCGCCATGCATTGGATCATTCCAGGCGCAATCGTCAGCAGGGCATCGCGCAGGGGGCGAGCCGTGACCTCCCCGCCCAGGAGTCCGATCACCTCGCGACCGAGTCCCTCGAGGGTTCGGCAACCGTGCAGAGCGCTCAGATCCTCGGCAAGATCCCGCCAGCCCCCCCGATCGAGGGGCATCTCCTCCCGCTCCCGCTCCCTGCCCCGGATCGAAGTGAGCTGGAGATTCGGCATGCCCACCCGTGCCCAGAGTTGCACCTCGAATTGTCGCGCAAATCGCTCCAGGGCATTCGTGACGTCTTGCTGGGGAGTCGTATGGACATCGTTGAGTTGAACGATGACCTCCATCTCTTCCCGATCGGAAAATTCGTAGCCGTCGAAAACGATCGAGCGTTTGAAGATTCGCTCGCCCCGCTCTCGCGAAGCCTCGCCAGGCGCGTCCCCTGCGACCAGGCTGGACTCCCAGGCCAGGGCCCGATCCAGGGTGGAAGGCAACAATTGCGTGAGGCTCAGCAGATGGGTGCAGCCGAGTCTGCCTCCAAATTCTCCAGCCAATTTCCCGACAAAATTCCCATCCAGGTGCTTGTCCTTCATGCCTCGGAGTCGCCAGCCGATATCGCGACAGCTTTCGCCATCGGTGACTTCCGACGCCTCGTAGGCGACGACGGTCTGGCTCGGCTCGATGGACAATAATTTTCGATTCTCGCGATCGACGAGCGCCTGGATCCCCATGTTGTGAATCAATCCAGAGACCTGGAGATCACCGCCGGTGGGTACGAATCCCTGTTTCCTCAAATCGCAGATCGTTCCGTTGACCAGGAGTTCCCCGATCTTCCCCCTGCGAACTTCGAGTTCCAGCAGCCGGGTATGAATGGGTTGGCGGGTCACATCGGGATCCCCTCTTCGAATGGGGTCTGATGGAGCTTGCATCGGGGCGTTCTTCCTGATTCTTCCCGGGGCGCGGCGCCAGCGGGGATCGCTGGGGGATTCTGGGGAGCGGATCCGGCCACTCTAGCCGTCGCTTCAACCCCTACGTTAAAGCAGGAAGAAGAGAAGGGCGAACGGCGGCAGTCGCCTCGAATCGGGCGGGGCGGGGGGTCGCGGGGTCGCAGCGGCCCCGCACGAGATGTTGCAATATGAGACTTCTACTCAGCACCAGCAGGAGCCCCGACATGAAGGATGAACCCAAGGGAATCGGCGCAGACGACCTCCACGGCTGGGCCCCCATGCTCGAAAATCTCGACACGCGCCTGCAGCGGGCCCGGGCCATGGGTGGTCAGGAGAAACTCGACCGACTGAAAGCCGGGGGGCAGCTCAACGCCCGGGAACGAATTCTGGGCCTGCTCGACGACGGAAGCTTTCATGAACTCGGTAGCCTCGTCGGAGATGTCGGGGAAAAGGTCGCCGCCGATGCCTTTCCGGCGGGTTTCGGCTCGATCGACGGACGCCCGGTACTGGTGGGGGCGGAGGATTTTACATCGAAGGGGGGTTCGATCGGTCTCGGGGCAGCGGATAAACGCTACCGCCTCACCCAACTCGCCCGGGATGAACGCATTCCCCTCGTCTTCATCCTGCACGGGGCGGGCCATCGCATCACCAACGCCCTCAAAGACCACGGGCGCTCGCCGAACGATCTCCAGGGCCTCGTGGACCTGGCCGGCATCGTCCCGACGGTCTGTGTGGTCGCTGGTGCCTCGGCGGGCCATAGTGCCCTGGCGGCTCCCCTGATGGACTTCGTGATCATGACCGAAAAAGCGGCGCTATTTTCGGCGGGACCTCCCCTCGTCGAAGCCGCGGTCGGTGAAAAAGTCAGCAAGGAAGCACTCGGTGGTCCGGACGTCCACATCCACCAGAGCGGCGTTGCCCACAACCTGGCCCCGAACGATGCCGATGCCCTCGCCATGGCGCGTCTCTACCTCAGCTATTTCCCCAGCAATTCCTGGCAACGCCCGCCGCAACGGATGGGAAGTGATTGCGAAGAGAGGCGTCTGGATGACATCCTGGCCCTCGTGCCTGCCGACGATCGCAAACCCTATAAGATGCGGAAGCTGCTGGCGCTGCTGGTGGATCGGGATAGTTTGATCGAAATCCAGCCCCATTTTGGCAGTGGCCTCGTCACCGCATTGGCCCGACTCGGCGGTGAAGCAGTGGCCCTCGTGGCCAATGATCCCAGCAGCCGCACCGGCACTCTCGATCGGGATGCGGCGGAAAAAGGCGCGCGCTTTCTCGAGCTGGTCGGAAGTTTCCACTTTCCCGTGATCTTCCTCGCCGACAATCCGGGGGTGATGGCGGGTACGGCCGCCGAACGCGAGGGCGCACTGCGCGCGGCCGCTCGCATGTTTTCCGCACAGCGGCGCCTGCGCGTCCCGAAATTTCACGTCACGCTCCGCAAGGCCTTCGGTTTCGGGAGCAGCGTGATGGGGATGAACCCCTTCGATGGCCAGGCCCTCTGCCTGGCCTTTCCCGGGGCGACCCTGGGTGCGATGCCCGCACGAGGGGGAGGGGTGGCCGCCGGGGCGGATACCGGCCAGCAGGCCGCCCTCGACGCGGCGGAACTCGGCGGACCCTACCGAATCGCGGACAATATGGCCTTCGACGAAATCATTGATCCCCGGGATCTCCGCAATGCCCTATTGCGCGGATTGGGGCTATCCCGGGGGAGAAGGGCCGAAGCCCCCGCACCGATCCCGCGCTTTGGCGCCCTGCCCTGAGTCCGAAGACGGGGCATCACATCGAGTCGAAGACATTGCGACGCGGCGCCAGGGAAGCCAACGCCCGGGCGGTCTCTACGGCCTTCTCGTAGGTCTCCTGACGCAACAGCAATTTATTGACTCCGTAGACTTCCAGGGCCAGATCATCGAGTTCCCTCGCGCGTTCCCTCGCGCGATCCAAGAGCCGCTCGGACGTGACGAGTTCATGCGCGACTCCGCGCAAAAGGCAGCCCTCGGCATCGAGCATCCTGCCCTGCAGGATCAACTCCGTATGGTGGGCGGCGGGAATTCCGTAATGGCAGATACCCAGGGTGCCCCCCAGAAAGGGAACCCCCGTCAGAGCCTCGTTCAGGCCATAGCGGAATTGCCCTTCTCGGATCGCCAATCGGATATCCGCGGCCAGAAAAAGCATCATCCCCCCGGCCACGGCGTGCCCGCTGGCGGCCGCAATCACCGGCTTCGGGAAGAGAAAGACGCGTTTCATCGTCTCCATGAAATGATTCGTGATCCGGCGGACCTCCTCCCCCGCCAATCCCGCGAGCAATTTAAAATTCAAGCCGGCGGAGAAATAGCCGGAACGGCCCGTGATGATGAGCGCTCGGGACGCATCCCCGGTCGCTTCATCGAGGACGGCCTGCATGCGATCGCAGAAGTCGGAATCCATGGCGTTGACCTTGCCATCGTCCATCCGCAACCAGGCGATTCCGTCGCGAACTTCGTACTCGATTCGATCAGCCATCGCGCCCACCCCTTCTCCTGATGGAAGTCGGCGGCGATGATTCCCGTATTTCCTCGACACACCGACGCGGGCCTTGATGAAAGGCAGGCGTCAATGTCCCGGCCCGCGCTTCACGCGATAACGACCTTCCGAGGGGCCTTCGAAAATCTCATCGATCTGGGGATGGCGACAGGGGTCGCCACTCTCATCGGGAAGAAGATTCTGTTCCGAAACGTAGGCGACGTAGGTCGTCTGGGCGTTCTCTGCCAGCAGGTGATAGTAGGGCTGATCCTTGGCGGGACGCATCTCTTCGGGGATGGTAAGCCACCATTCCTCGGTATTGCTGTAGGTGGGATCAATGTCGAAGATCACCCCACGAAAGGGATGAATCCGATGGCGAACGACTTCTCCGATACCGAATCGGGCCCGGCGGATCTCAGACATAGCGACGAATGATTCCCATGAATAACCCGGAGTCTAGCCCGAATTGCCAGGCAACGAGAAGATTTATCCCACACCTCGAAGAACGTCATCGTCTCCGTCCATGGCCCGGCATCCCCATGAACATCGAGGATCGATTCCGATAGCTCTCCCCGGCCGCCGTCGGCCTCGAACTTCGCCTCTCGATCGCCTATATGATCCAGTCGCGCAGTGAATCAGATGGAATCCGGGAATCGGCGATACGCGAAGCCCAGGGGCCGATAGTGGTCGTCTAGGCGGCTCTCGCGGATTCGAGAACGACCCCTCGCCAGATGGGAGGCGCAGATGGGAACTCTCCGGGAATCGGGAATCAATTTCATTCTCTACATTCAATCCTTTCAGGGACCCTTCCTGGACGGGTTCTTCTCCTTCGTGACCCAACTGGGGGGCACGGCCTACCTGCTTCTGATCCCCCTCATCATCTGGTGTATCGCACCGCGGCTGGGTCTGCGGGCCACGCTCGCGATGCTGATCGCACAATTTATCGTGATGGTGATGAAGGATTATTTTGGGCAACCGAGACCTTTCCTGATGGATGATCGAATTGTCTCGGATGGCGAGTGGGGATTGAGTTTTCCGAGCGGGCACGCCCAGGGGGCGATGGTCTACTACGGGCTCATCGCCGCCGCTGTGGCGCGGCGCTGGGTGACGATCCTGATGGGGGTGATCATCTTCCTGATCGGATTTTCGCGCAGTTATCTCGGTGTCCACTATCCCCACGACGTCGTGGCCGGCTGGCTTATCGGGGCGGCCCTTCTCTACACCTGGCTGACATTGGAAGACTCTTCCGCCAGCTTCTTTCGCGAGCTTTCGACGGAAATGCGCTTCCTGTCGGGAATCCTTCTGCCCTTCGCTCTGGCCGCACTCCATAATTATTTTTGGAGCAACCCGAGCACCTTCATGATCGCGGGTGCGATCAGCGGCACTATCTTCTGCCTCGCCTCACCCTCGACTCAAGCCTTCTCCGACGGACGAGATTCTCTTTGGCGCAGATTTCTTCGCCTCGCAGTGGGCATGCTCCTGCTCCTCATCCTGGTCCAGGCCATTCGATACGCGTGGCCCGAGGGCGAAGGTCTGGCCCAGTCGATCTGGGTCTTCCTGGATGGAATCATCCTGATGCTCTTCATCGGTCTCGCTGCACCACGTCTTTTCGGCTGGATCCGACTCAGCCCGGCAAGGGTCGATTAACCAGAACCATGGACCCTCGAGGCATCCGCGACGACGCGACCCTCCGAATTCCCGGCCCGCATTGGGGAAGGGGCCCGGCCGGGCGATTCAAAATCGGCCGCTGGATGATTCTCGCCACCCTGCTCGGCTGTGCGACTGCGCTTCCTCTGCACTCAACCCCTCCCGGACAATTGCGAGACGAGATCGCCAGGGACGTCCCCTCGCTCTCCAGGAATGAAGTGATCATCCCCCACGAACTCTCGAACGAGGCCCGCTCGCTCATTCATTCGGAAATCGGCAACCTCGACGACTCGGATCTAGGGGCTCGAGCATTGCTGGACCTCCTCTTCGACCCCGACCACCTGCATCTCCAATACGAATGGGGGCTGACCCTCACTGCGAACTCCACGCTTGCCCACGGGGGCGGAAATTGTGTCTCACTGGCCAGTGTGCTCGTGGGAGCCGCTCGCCAATATGGGGGGGCCGCTCGTTATGTCGAAGTCCAGCATCCACCGGAACGACGCCGCGAGGGGGATCTCGACATTTGGGCGAGCCATATCGCGGTGCTCCTGCCGAGTCGCGATGGCATGTTACTCGTCGACTTCACTGGCTTTCTCGACCATTGGCCGATCCGTTTCCACAGCCTCTCGGACCGAACCCTGGTCGCGCACTTCTACAACGACCGCGGATACGATCTGATTCATTGGGCCCACGAAGAGGGAAGGCCGATCCCCTGGGCGCAGGCCAGGGAATTATTTGAGACCGCAACTCGCATCGATCCGAAACTCGGACACGGATGGAATAATCTGGGCGTTGCCCTGGCGCGGATGAGTGAACTCGAAGCCGCCGACTCTGCGTATCAGCGCGCAATGAAGACTCGCTCTCTCTACCTGGAGTCAGCGACGCAGGACAACCTCATCAGCCTCGACTTGCGAAGACAACGAGATCCTTCCCCCTAGATTCTCCTCCCGGAGAATGGGGTGATGGTCAATCGGAATAGGCTCGACGATCCCTGAAGAGATTCAATCGCGTCCGCTCGGAGCGTTGGCGATCTTTCGAAGCGCCTCGACCGTCCGCCTGGAAGCCTCGACCTTCTTCAAGCGCTTCGCGGCTACCAGGGCGCGGCGAGCGAGAAATCGGGGTCCACTGGAGAGGTGGCTTTGCGAAAGCAGTCGATTCAGACTCGCCCAAGCATGGTCCTGCTTGCCCACTCGAGCGGCGGCATCGGCCCGAATGATCAGATCCACGACATCCCGATTACGGGCAATCAGAACGTCGGCCAGGGCAGGGCCAGGCCCCGGGACCGAAGAGATCCGGAGTGCCCCGGCTCGCCGGAACTGAGTTCGAAAGCGAGGGAGGCAACGCGAAACGCGTAGCCACCATCACCACGATCACCACCACGATGCCGAGCAGGATCCGGTTCTGGAGTCCCCCCAGCAGCAGGGGCCAGAGAAGATAGAACTGCTCTTCGACGCCCACGGACCAGAGGGGACCCATCAGGGGAATGATCCCGAAAATCACCCAGGCGGGATTCGGCAGGAGGGCCAGGAATAGCACCACTTTCGGAAGCGAGTCCCCGACCGATGCGACAATCTGCGGGTGCGTGAAGAGATCCGTCGTCAGGGGTAGGAGCAGGAAACCGAGGAGTACGATGAGATCGTAGAGGGGCCAGATCGTCAGGATTCGGCGCAGGTAGAATTTGCGAATTCGAATCGTTCCCGTCCTCGTGGCTTCTTCGAGCAGGAGATAGGTGATCAGGAGGCCACTGAGAGAAAAGAAGCGAATAAACCCCATCGGGGCCCAGCAGACGCAGAAACGGGCTCCCGATCCAATTGGGCATCTGGGCGAACGATTTGAGCGCCTCGACGTGGTAGATGACGACCGAGAATGCAGCGAAGAATCGCAATCCGTTGAGGCCGGGGAAATGGATCTTGCCCGCCGTCGAATCGGCCGAGCGATCCCGGCCCAGGATAGCCGAGAAATAGCGGCGGACGGCTGGGGGGGCATGGCAGGGCCGGGGCCGTCACGACACCCGCCCCCTCCAACCAGCGCAGCAGGCCACGGCGACCTCGCGATGGCCCTCCGCGGAGGGATGGAAGGGATCGTTGAAGAGGGCCCCGGCGGTCTGGCCCCGATCTCCCTTCCGGGAGGAGGCCAGGTCGAGGATCTTGAGATCGTGATCCCGGGCTGCGGCCAGGATTCGCCGGTGGAGATGCGAAAGCGGATAGGGAACCTCCGCCCCGAGGTGGATCGGAAGCACGGCCAATAGGATGGCAGGGCTCTCCTCAGCCTCCCCCCGCAACTGCGCCAACGCCGCGAAGCCTCCCTGGACGCACCCCCAGGACTCGCCCGCATGGAGGCCTTCGAAATACTCGACGTGGCGACCCGACACCACGGCCAGGTAGTCGGGCGATTGACGAGCGGCCCTCACGGGCCGCGTCCACGGCTCCTGGAACGAGCGCCAGAGCAGGAGGAAGACCCGAGAATGCGACAACAGCCTCAGCAGGGCCTGACTCGGGCGCAATTCCTCCTCCGCCGCGCGATGCATGGCCGAGAGGCCCTGCATCTCGAGGCTGAAGCTCTGGGGATCGTTGAGCGAGTAGGCATAGATGACGAGATCGGGAGCATACGGGAGACCCAGCACGCGCAGTCTTTCGACGCTCTGATCGATGTTGTAGCCGCTGACCCCGAGATTCAGGACTTCGAAACGGCGCCCGGATGGCGCACGCTGGTTCAGCATCCGCTCCAATGGCTGGGGGAAAGGCCAGCCTTTGCGAGACCGTGAGCCCGTAGGCGATCGAGTCGCCCACGACCGCGATTCGATAGACGTCCGGGGATCGGGCGACGGAGACCTCGTCGTCGCGCATACCAACGCTGTTGATCCGGGCCCCGCCATCTCTGGAGAGGGGTTGGAGTTCGTATTTCAGAAGGGGATTCTCGCTCAGCCGGAAATTCTCCCGGTAGATCACATGAATCCCGGGATCGATGCCCGCCACGCGAGAGATGCCCTCGGCCGCAAGCAGACCGACCCCCAGGCCGACGAGCAGCAGCAGTCCTTTCGCAGTCGAAAGATGTCTTCTCGATCGCATCCGATCCGTCACGGCGACTCCCATCGCAGAGGATAGTTGCCTGCTAGGCTTGAAATCATGATCGAAAAACTGGCCTTCGGAACGACCGGACACCTCAGCACGCGCCTGCTCTTCGGCGCCGCCGCCCTGGGCTCCATGCGCCAGGAAAAAGCGGACGCGATCCTCGAGCAGTTACTCGAAAACGGGATCAACCATATCGATACCGCCGCCGATTACGGGGACTCGGAGTTGCGGGTCGGGGCCTGGATGCGCGAGCACCGAAAGCATTTCTTCCTCGCGACGAAGACCGGCCGGCGATCCGCGGCCGGAGCCCGCGAGAGCCTCCACCGCTCGCTGGAGCGCTTGCGGGTCGATCAGGTCGACCTGATCCAACTCCATAATCTGGTCGATGAAAGCGATTGGGAACGCGCCATGGCGCCAGGCGGTGCCCTCGAGGCCCTCGTCGAGGCCCGGGAGCAGGGTCTCACCCGTTTCATCGGCGTGACGGGCCACGGCACGAGGGTCGCCGCCATGCATCGGCGCAGTCTGGAGCGCTTCCCCTTCGATTCAGTACTGCTCCCCTATAACTATACGATGCTCTCCCAAGCCGAATACGCCCGGGATTTCGAGGCCCTCGATAATCTCTGCCGCAGCCGCGGAACGGCCGTCCAGACCATCAAATCCATCGCCCGCCGACGCTGGCAGGGAGAGGACGGGCCCCGCTACAGCTGGTACGAACCCCTGCGAGACCCGGCGGCCATTCGACGCGCCGTCGCCTTCGTGCTGACCCGGCCGGGGCTCTTTCTCAATACGTCGAGCGACGCCAGCCTGCTGCCCCAGATCCTGGAGGCCGCTTCCCGGACACTCGGGCCTCCAGAAGTTGCGGAGCTCGAAGCCGATGTGGAGCGTTATGCCGCCGAACCCCTCTTCATCCCCGGCGTAAACGAAGGCATCTAGACCCGTCAGTCGCCCGCCAATTCGTTCTCGGGCGAAAGCACCTCCACCTCCGGAGACCAGCCCGCCTCGGAGAGACCCCGGGCCAGGCCCGCCGCCTCCTCGAAGGAAGGGAAACCAGTCAGGTAGACGTCCCAGAGCTTGCCGTCGGAGGCCAGCCAACTCGTCACCCGGGTTTCGAAACCGTCCTCCCGAAATGCCTCCACAACCTCGGCGGCCGCTTCTTCGCGGCGAAAAGTTTCCAGCAGGAGAGCGAAGGGATTCTCCCCGGGAGCGTTCAGATCCGGCGTTCGAGCGACGGCTCTCTCCAGGGCGATTCGTCTACGAATCGCTTCTGCGGCGTCCTCTTCCGGACTGCGCAGAATGCGTGCCTTCACGACGGCGATCAGATCCGAAGTCACGGAACTCTTCGAGGTGCTGCGGAAGAATTGTCCGAGCAAGGGAATCTTCATCAGGAAGGGGATCCCGCTGCGAATCTCGTCTTCCCCGACCTCGGAACCGGCACCGATGATCGCGTACTCATTCTCGAATAATCGCAATTTCGAGTTGATGCTCCGATTCATGAAGGTCGGGCCCACTCGATCGACATCGCCGGCAGCCGAAACGCCCAGGGCCGAAAGATCGAGGTCGAACTCGAGGGTCACCATGCCTCCCGAGCCCGTGGTGGGCTTGACTCGCAACTCGATCCCCACATCCTGGCGCTCGATCCTCTGGCGAGTCGACGGGAAGGAGCGGTTGTCGTTCGCATCCTCCGTCGTTCCAGCGGCTGCCGAGTTCCCGACGGGAACCGGAATATTATTGCCCACGAAGACCACGCTCTCTTCGCCGTTCACGACCGTGAGGCTCGGACGCATGAGAATCGTCGCCCGGCCACGGCTCTCGCCGAGTTCGAAGGCCACGTCCTCCCTGGGAATCGTCAACGAGGTCGTTTCCCCCTGATCATCCTCCAGGGTCAAGACCAGGGGATCCCGCGCGTAGCGACCGAAGAACGTGCCCTGCTGGGAGGGGCCCGATGGAATCCCCGAATCGATCTGGACTCCTTCCGGGGAGATCTCTAGCGAAGGCGACGCCGTCGAAATGAAAACCAGGGGATCCCCCTGGCGTTCGGGGTCGACGAGGGGAAGAAAGTAGTCGAAATCGACTTCGAAGGAACTCGGCCGGGTCACCTCGAAAACCAGCACGTCGACTTGGACTCTTGCCGGCAAGCGATCGAGTTCGCGGATCAGGGCGATCAGCACCTCGAGAGTCTCGGCGTCAGCGACCAGCAAGAGAGAACGCGTCGCCGGATCTGCGGTGATCGAGAAGGAACGCCCGGAAAGCTCCTGGCCGAACGAACTCGGCCCCTGGAGAAGCGAATTATTCGCGACGGATTTCGGTTCCTCCGCCATACCATCGAGGATTTCCGCCAGCTTCTCCGCATCGTGGTTGAGGATGGGAACGACCCGGATCAATCCCTTGCCCTCGAGAGGCCGATCAAAATCACGAATGAAGTTCCGCACCTTCTCGAGCCTTTCGGGGCGCGCCAGGGCAATGAGCTGATTCGTCCTCTCATCGGTCCAGATTTCCACCCGCTGGGCATTCCGCTTCTGCTGGTTGAAGGTGGTATCGACCATTTCCGCCAGGGTGGAGGCCTCTCGGTAGCGAAGCGTGTAGACCCCGACATCCTCGGCGGCCGCGCGATCCATGAGCCTTGTGAGCCGGACCAGCCGACTGACCTGCGCCTCGCTACCGGCCAGGATCAGGCTATTCGTGGGCGGGTAGGCGATGCCGAAACCGCTCTGGGGCAGCAGGGGGCCCAGGCTCGTCGCGATGCTTTGGGCGTTGGCGTGCTTGAGGCGCAACAGGGTGGTGATCGGGCGCTCGCGATCGTCATCGAGATCCTCGTCCACCAGGGGAGATCCGCTCGAAGTCTCGGCGATGGGAACGATCTTGGTGGCACCGTCACCGATGGGAAGACCGGTGAATCCCTTCAGGAAGAGGGCCGCATTCAATAATTCGAGCGCCTCGGCCTCGCTCACCCGACCCGGAACCGTGATGGTGATCCGACCCGTGAGATCGCTGCTGTGGATGAATTGTCGATTCGTGGCCCGAGCGATATTGCGAACGATTTCCGCCAGATTCTGCTGCTTGTAGTGAATCGGGACCGTCCGCGCCTGGTTGCTCCGCTCCCGGGTCAGGCCCGGAGACGGAGCAAATAGGATGAGACCTGCCAGAAGCGCGAGAAGTATGGGAATGCGAGGCACCGACGGAGCCTATCCGAGGGCAGGGCCCTCTGCTATCTCCACGAGGGGAAGGCACCACGATCTCGGCCCAGGCCAGCCTGCCCTTTGGCCGAAAAGATTCGAGAGCAGTAGTTTCTTTTCGCTCCATTCCGGGCTTCGGAAGGCCGATGCCCCTTATGGAATGCGGGCGGACCGGAGCGGCCCCCAGTGATGCCAGGAGCCCAGATGACCCGTGCGATCGTCGTCATCCCCACCTACAACGAAGCGGAAAACCTGCCCCTGCTGATCCCCAGGGTACTCGAGCAGGACGATCGCCTCGAGGTACTGGTCGTGGACGACGCCTCCCCGGATGGAACGGGAGACATCGCCGACGAGATCTGCCGGGGTGAGGGGCGTGTCCATGCCCTGCATCGGGCTGCCAAGGAGGGCCTGGGCCCCGCCTATCGGGAGGGATTGGCTCGAGCCCTCGAACTCGGGGCCGACTACGTGATCCAGATGGACGCAGATTTTTCTCATCCGCCCGACGCATTGCCCGAAATGCTGCGGGAGATCGAATCTCATGACGTGGTCCTGGGATCGCGATACCTGAACGGAATCACGGTGGTCAACTGGCCCATCGAACGCATCCTGATCAGTTGGTTCGGAAATGTCTACGCCAGGCGCATCAGCGGCCTGCCCATCAGCGATACCACCGGCGGATTCCGATGCATGCGCGCCGAGTTGTTGAACCGAATGGGCTTCGAGAAGATCCGGGCCAACGGCTATGCTTTTCAGATCGAGATGAACTACCGCTTCGTCAAAGAGCACGCCCGCATCAAGGAGATCCCCTTTTTCTTCGTCGATCGGACTCGCGGA
>CAYTAT010000023.1:0-81322 GCA_964435795.1 uncultured Spirochaetaceae bacterium | reverse complement strand
GAGGCGGGTGGGATCTAGGGTGAGGCGGGTGGGATCTAGGGTGAGGCGGGGTGGGGGGATCTAGGGTGAGGCGGGGTGGGGGGATCTAGGGTGAGGCGAATGCCGCGGAGATCAATCCCGCTAGCACGACGGTCAGCCAGACCAGGCCATCCTCGAAGGCGTCGCTTCGTCGCGTAGAGGCGAGCGCCTTTTCCGGGGCTCGGCCTCCCGATTCCATTGTCGTCGTCATCGCCGTTCCCTTCTCGCTTCGTATTTCCATCAGCTCTCCCGATTGCTCCTCATGCCCGTTTTCTTTTTGCCCGCGTACTCATTTGCCCGTCTTCTTATTTTCCCGCCTTGCTCGTGCCCGCTTTCTTTCCGCCTTGCTGCCGCCTTCTTCGCTCCCGTTTTCTTTTTGCCCGCGTTCTTATTTGCCCGCGTTCGTATTTGCCCGCTTTCCTCGTGCCCTCTTTCTTTCCGCCTTGCTCTGGCTTCGCCTTGGGCCCGGTGCCGCATCCGATTGAGCGTTCGACCAGTCGACTCCGATACGGCCCCGGGGCGAACCGATTTCAGGATGGCCGCTCGATTGGACAGAAGCGGTCATAGTTGGTCAAAAGAATGCGTGTGGAGAGCCCCTCGGAGGGTCCGCCGGCGCCGGCTTCTCGGCTTTTCCCGGACTCACCGGTCGTCAAATTGTGAGCGCGGCCGCGGGAGTGTGGACAATCGCCTCAGAGCCGGCTCGTGATGGCCACCGAATCCGGATTCCCGTGGGAACGGATTGAATACCCCTCGGAAACGCCTTTCGGTTGGCGCGGCGATTCGTTAACTATCGTTCGCGTCAGGGATTTGGATGGCCCGTCGAAGGACGATGCCGCCGGATTCCCGCTCTTCTTATCCCCTACACCCCATGAGGTTTCCCGTGGTTCAAGTGTCCCGGCATGACATCGTCATCGTGGGTGGGGGCGGAGCCGGCCTGAGGGCCGCGATTGCCGCCGCCGACGCGAATCCCGACGCGTCCATTGCCCTTGTTTCCAAGGTCTACCCGATGCGCAGCCATACGGTTTCCGCCGAGGGCGGCGCCGCAGCCGTGGCTCGCGACGATGATAATTTCGAACTCCACGGCTTCGATACCGTGAAGGGGTCCGACTTCCTGGGGGATCAGGACGTCATCGAGTATTTCGTCGAGCAGGCGCCCAGGGAATTGGCATTGCTCGAGAATTGGGGGTGCCCCTGGAGCCGCAACGAGGACGGCAGTGTGGCCACCCGGGCCTTCGGCGGAATGTCGACGAAGCGGACCTGGTACGCCACCGACAAGGTCGGCTTCCACATGCTCCACGCTCTCTTTCAGCACTCGATGCGTTATGAGAATCTGGTTCGCTACGACGAATACTTTGTGACGAAACTTCTGACCGATGAAGGCGCGTGCAAGGGAGTGGCTGCGCTGGAGATTCGCACGGGGGAATTTCATGCCATTCTCGGTCGCTCGGTAGTTCTGGCGACCGGAGGTGCGGGCAAGATCTTTCCCTTTACGACGAACGGTACGATCAAGACCGGGGACGGCATGGCTCTCGCCTACCGCGAGGGTGTTCCCCTCAAGGATATGGAATTCGTCCAATATCATCCCACGGGCCTGCCGGGCACCGGCATCCTGATCACTGAAGCCGCTCGGGGGGAGGGCGGGTATCTGCGCAACAACCAGGATGAGCGATTCCTGGTGGAATACGATTATGGGGTGGGAAATAAGGCCGAACTCGGGCCGAGGGATATGGTCTCCCGGGCCATCATTCAGGAATTCGAAGCGGGGCGCAGCTTCGAGAATCGTTACGGACCCTATTGTGCCCTCGATCTGAAACATCTCGGGGCGGATCATATCGACGCCAAACTCCCCTTCGTTCGGGAATTGGCCAAGACCTATATCGGGGTCGATCCCGTTCACGAGTACATCCCGATTCGTCCTGTCGTTCACTATATGATGGGCGGAGTCGATACGGATATTCACGCGGCAACTCGGTTGCCGGGTCTCTTTGCCGCCGGTGAAACGGCCTGTGTCTCCCTGAATGGCGCGAATCGCCTGGGCTCGAATTCCCTGACCGAATGCCTGGTCTTCGGCGCCGTGGCCGGCATGAGCGCCATGGATTTTGCGCGGGAAACGGGCGAGGGGAGCGAGGCGGCGCTTCGCAGCCAGGCCGAGGAGGAAGCGGCCCGGATCGCCGAACTTCGTGGCAGCGCAAAGGGAGGGGAGCAGATCTCGACGCTGCGCAAGGAACTCAATCAGACGATGGAAGTCGGCTGTGGCGTCTACCGACATCAGGATACGATGAAGGAGACGGCGCTCAAGACATCGGAAATTCGTCAGCGTTCCAACGACCTGAACCTCGAGGATGCGAGCAAGGTCTTCAATACCGAACTCGTCGCGGGACTCGAATTGATGAATATGGTGGAAATCGCCGAAGTCCTTGCGGCAAGTGCATTCCATCGCAAGGAGTCCCGGGGCGCCCATACCTGCCGGGATTTCCCACAGCGGGACGATCAGAACTATCTCTATCATACCCTCGCTTATCGGACGGAAGACGGTCTCCGTCTCGATCGGAAGGACGTCAAGCTGGGGCATTGGGAGCCCCAGGAGCGGAAATATTGATGGCTGATGCGACGAAGATGATGCGGGTGGAGATCACGCGATTCGATCCCGACCGGGACGAAGTCCCGAAAACGCAGGAATACGAAATTCCCGTCCAATCGGATTGGAAGGTCCTGGACGCGATCAACTACATCAAGGACGAGGTGGATTCCAGCGTCTCGCATCGTTGGTCCTGCCGTATGGCGGTCTGCGGAAGTTGCGGAATGATGGTGAATGGCGAGCCCAAACTCACCTGCAAGACCGCGCTCTCCGAGTACGAAGGTGGGATCAAGATCGAGCCCCTCGCCAATTTCCCCATCGTTCGGGATCTGGTGGTTGAACTCGACGGTTTCATGGAGAAATTCCAGCAGGTGAAGCCGTGGATCATGCGGGCCAAGGAGCGGGCCGAGGATATGGAAGAATTGAATGAGAAGGGCACGTTCAGCCAGAGCCCGGCCGAACTCGCCCGCTTCAAGCAATTCAGCATGTGCATCAACTGCCTGCTCTGCTATGCGGCCTGCCCCGTGGTGGCGAACGAGCCCGAATTCATCGGCCCCGCCGCGATCGCCCTGGGTCATCGATACAATCTGGACACCCGAGATCAGGGCAACGGGCGACGCAACGACATCTTTCGCGGCGAGGGCACCGTATTTTCCTGCTCTTTCGCCAATGAATGCAGCGAAGTCTGCCCGAAGAATGTAGATCCCGCCGCCGCGGTCAATCAGGCCAAATTGGGGGCGGTCCTCGATTGGGCCAGGGGATTGATCCTGCCGAGGGAGGGCGCTTAGAGATGGCTGGTTTATCACACCCCGATGCGATGACGCCCTCGGCCCCGGGGCCGACGCGAACGGCTCCGCCGCGAATGCCCACGACCTGGTGGGGCGCCCCGCGAATTCGCAACTATCTGCTCTTCGGGGCCACAGGACTTGTCTACCTGGTTGCGAGCAGTCTGGTGCTGCGCCTCGCCTGGGCATTGGGTCGTGGACCCGAGGCATGGAATCTGGCGCTCTCGAGTCTCTCGCATCCCCTCTACCTGATCTTCCACGCCCTGACCCTCGTCTCCCTGATCTTCGTGGGCGTGCGGGCCTTCGGAACGATGATGCCCAAGATCCAGCCGAGGGACGGCCCGCTCCCACTGCTCGAAGCCGGGGTCGTGAAGGGTCTCATTTATGGGGCCTGGATCGCGATTACATTGCTTCTTTCCCTGATTCTGGCCGGATGGATATTCTGATGAAAGAACTCCTTCTGAAACTCGAACCTGTCATTTGGCTGCTTTTTGGTGCCGGTCTCTCCCTGGGCACGATGCTCCTCACCGGTTTTGTTCTGGTCGTGGGATTGGCAGTGCCCATGGGTCTCGTTTCCGCCGACGCGCTGAGCTTCGACAGGGCGCATTCGCTGGCTTCGAATTTTCTCGGTCGACTGGTATTGCTCGGGCTGATCGCCCTGCCGGCCTGGAAGGGTGCCCATCATCTTCGATCCCTCTCGATCGATTTCCGAGGCGGCGATCGAGACAGCGCCGTGGCGACACTGCTCTATCTGATCGCCGGCTTCCTGAGCATCGCGGGAATTCTCGCCGTCATTCGCCTCTGAACAGTTCTCGGCAATTATCACCGTAGTGTGTATATGCGGACCC
Source organism: uncultured Spirochaetaceae bacterium (assembly GCA_964435795.1). GTDB lineage: Bacteria > Myxococcota_A > UBA9160 > UBA9160 > UBA4427 > JAZXM01. The sequence continues at coordinate 77,093 of CAYTAT010000023.1, read as the reverse complement.
TGATGCTGGAGAGGCTCGGCATCTGCAATGCTTCCCGCATCAGATGCCCCGGACATGCGGGGGTCGATGTGGTTGAGGCCCTTCTTGCCCCTTGAGTGAGATCCTCCCCCTGAGGAGCGCCACCCCGGGGTAGAGCTGGGGAATCCGCCGATTTCAGGATTTTTCCCAGAATCGGACTTGCGCGGATTGACCTCGTGAGGGCGGTGAATATCAAAAGGGGCATCCAAAGGAGGATAATAAAATGGCTTTCGGAACACTGATTCGTCGTCACCCCGTTCTTTCCAATGCGTCGGCTTTTCTGGATGCCGAACGCCTGCTGAACGAGTTTCAGAAGGGGTTTGCTTTTCATCCAGTGAGTGTCCCCGGCACTTCCCGATATGCTCCGCCGCGTTTCCATGCAGTGGAAAACGAAGAGGATTATGCAATTTCGGCCGAGATCCCGGGTGTCGATTCGGATGATCTTTCGGTGGTCGTGGAGGAAGGTGTCCTGACGATCGCAGGCGGTCGCAAGGATCCGGCGTGGAGGGATGAAATGTCGGATGAGGAGAAGGACGCGCTCACGTCATCGTTCGAGCGGCGCATTCGATTCAACGTCGAGGTCGATGATGCCAACGTTCAGGCCCGCTACAAGGATGGATTGCTGGTACTGAGCGTCCCCAAGGCGAAAAAGCCAACGCCGGAGGTGCGGACGATACCGGTCGAAGTGTCATAGTCAGAAGAGTTCATGAGGCTTTCGGCCCGAAGAGGGTGGTGGAGAGCATTCCGCTGCCCTCTTTTCTCTTCCGGGTCTTCTGCACTCTGGATCCCATAGGCGAATAAGGAGACGGATTCGGCATCTCTCCTTCTGCATCCCGCCCTTTCGCTCTTTCCAACCTTCATCGCTCACCCCGCCGGACTGTCGCGGCGGTGCCAAAGACAGTCTTTTTCCCGACGCGAGACTCCCCTATGCTCTCCGCCATATCGTTTCGGACATCGTTCGAGTTCGTCCGAGGCGATGGAACTCCTCGGGAGAAGCCTGCAGGAAACTTTTCCCTCGCTGCCCTTTCCCACCCTCTTCCTTCGGGAACTCAAGGTCGGATGGCATTTGCATATTCGAATTTGAAATAGGATGAACGAGCATGAATTTTGGTTTTAGCGAAGAACAGGAATTGCTTCGTGCCGAAGTGCGAAAATTTCTCGATGAAAACTCGCGCCTGGAAGATGTCCGCGAGCATTCGGAGAGCGCTCCGGGTTACGATGAATCCCTCTGGCGGCGGATCGCCGAGTTGGGCTGGGTGGGGTTGACGATTTCCGAGGAGTACGGCGGAGCGGGGTTGGATCTCGTCACGCTTCTGGTCGTGCTGGAAGAAACGGGGCGCAGCCTCCTGCCCTCGCCTCTCATTTCCACGCTGATTGCGGCCCGGGCTCTGGGACAGTTCGGAAGCGAGGAACAACGCCGGCGTTGGCTCCCGGATCTGGCCGACGGCAGTCGGCTCGGAACTTTTGCCCTGCTCGAGGCGAGCGATGATTTCGCGAGCGAGGGCCTGCAACTCGAGGGCAGACGCGATGGGGATGAGATTATTCTCAGGGGTCGCAAGCTCTTCGTCCCCGATGCGGCGAAGGCGGATCTCTTCGTCGTGGCCTTTCGTTCCGGTGCGGAACCCGACGCGGTTGGCCTGGCCGTAGTCGAAAAGGAGCAGCCGGGGGTGACGGCAGACGATGTGCCCGCGATGGACCTGAGCAAGCGATTGGGCTGGGTTCAATTCGAGGATGTGCGGGTTTCCGCGGATTCATTGCTCATGGGGGGCGAGGGAAATTTTGGCGACGTGCAATCCCTGATCGACCTGGGGGCGGCGCTTGTGACGGCCGAGAGTGTTGGTGCGGCCGAAGGGGCGCTCGCGATCACGACAGAATTTGCCAAAGAGCGGGAGCAATTCGGATCGAAGATCGGTCGCTACCAGGGTGTCAAGCATCCTCTGGCGGAGATGTACGTCGATATCGAATCCTATAAATCCCTGATCTACTACGCTTTCTGGGCACTCGACGAGGGTGAGGGTGACGCGGCCCTGGCGGTCTCCCGGGCCAAGGCCTACGCGAGCGAGAGCTTTCCGATGGCGGGTATCAACGGTGTTCAACTTCATGGCGGCGTCGGTTATACCTGGGAATACGATATTCAACTTTTTCTGAAGCGTGCGAAGTGGATGCGCCCCATGTACGGTGACGCCGACTATCACTATGACCGCATCGCAGAACTCGGAGGTCTCTGATGGATTTTCAGCTCAGTGAAGAAGAAGAGGCCTTTCGCGACGAGGTTCGTGCCTTTCTCGACGAGAATCTTCCCCCCGAAGACGAGCGCGACTCCATGCAATACCTGGTGAATTGGAATCGGAAAGTGCGCGAGAAGCGCTGGATCGGATTCTCCTGGCCGAAAGAAGTGGGAGGTGGAGGGGGCTCCGTGATGGAACAGGTCATCCTCAAGGAGGAGATGGCTCGGCGCCGGGCGCCGGCTCTCGGAACCTGCTTCATGGGCCTGGCATGGGTGGGGCCATCCATCATCCAATACGGCAGCGAAGAGCAGAAGCGAAAGTATATCCCCGACATCCTCGATGGCAGCTATCAATGGTGTACGGGATATTCCGAACCCGACTCCGGCAGCGATCTGGCTTCGTTGAAGTGCAAATGTGTACGGGACGGTGACGAGTATGTGGTCAACGGACAGAAGATCTGGACGTCGATCGCGATGTGGTCGAAGATGATCATCCTGCTCGTACGGACGGATACGCAGGTGGAGGCCAAGCATGACGGGATCACCTGCCTGCTCGTTCCGATGGATAGCGAAGGCATCGAGGTGCGACCGATTCGGAATATGGGGGGCGGAGAGGTCTTCGCCGAGGTCTTCTTTACCGATGTTCGGGTGCCGGTGGAAAATCGGCTGGGCGAGGAAGGGCAGGGCTGGCAGGTCACGGTCTCAGCCCTGGCCAACGAGCGCTCCAGCATTGCCGAGGTCTACGGTCTGCGGCGCAAGATGGAGGAGTTGATGGAATTGGCCCGAGGCATTTATCGAGCGGGTCGCCCGGCCCTCGAGATCCCCTCGATTCGCCGCAGACTTCAGCGAGCCGAGATTCGCATCGAATCCATGCGATTGAATGGGCAGCGTTTTCTCACCCGGCAGTTGCGTGGCGAACCGCTGGGCAGCGAGACCTCGATCAATAAATTGCATCGCGCTGCACTCGAAGTGGAGATGGGTGAGTTGGCGATGGAAATCATTGGCAGCGCCTCCACGCTGATGGCGGGCAGTGAAGAGGCGCCCGAAGGGGGTCGCTGGGCGACATTTGCCCTCGGCTGGCCCGAGGTTGTGATCGGTGGCGGGACGCCGAATATCCAGAAGAATATCATCGCGGAACGAATCCTCGGACTGCCGAAGGATTGAAGACCGATTCCGGCCGAGTGGCAGGCTGGAGTGCGGGGAGCGGGGGAGATGGACAGGCGACGGGAAATCGAGGAAGAACTCGTTCGCGGCCTCGAGGCCTCATACGTCGAGGTCGTCGATGAGAGCCATCTCCACGCGGGTCATGAGGGTGCTCGTGCCGGCGGCGGGCACTTCCGGGCCACCATCGTTTCATCGCATTTCATCGGCTTGAGTCGGGTACAGGCCCAGCGCCTGGTCTACCGGATTCTTGCCGAGCAGATGGAGGGCGCGATCCACGCCCTGTCGATGACTACGCTGACCCCGGATCAATGGAGTGGAGGCGCGGCGGGGCCCGGAGACAGAGACGGCTCCGCGGCCTAGAATCGCCGCCACTCCTTTTAGGTTCGGGAAATCCAGAGATTTCGAAATGCGGTCGGCCATGCCGCCCTTTCATGGCCTCCGGGCAGAGTTCTGGCAGACTCGTTTCCCGGGAGAGAGGATGAGGGCTCGAAAGCCACGATCAAACTGCCCGATTGCCCCATGGCAAGCTTGACTCTGCCGCTTTGACCCATCAGAATGCTATCCATGGGCTCTGTCCACGGGATGAGAAGGTCATCGGCGCAGATTCAGCGCCCCGCGAAGGCCCGCATTTCCCCTTGCGACGAATTCGTCCGCAGCTCCGGTGGCAGAGCCGGAGATTGAATCGCGGGTGAATCGCTTGAGAACGATCTTCCGGGGAAGTCCGATTCGCGGAATTTCCAGCATTTTCCCGCTTTCGCTCTGCCTTCTCGGGATCATGATCTCCATGCCGCCGAGCGCATCTTCCCAGAACTCCGAGTCCCCCCCCCACATTCTCTTCATCATCGGGGACGACCATGGTTGGCCGGATTCGGGATTCATGGGGGATCCAATCGTGCAGACTCCCGAACTCGATCTTCTGGCCGAGGGAGGAACTGTTTTCAGCCACGGCTATTCGACCGCAAGTGTCTGCCGACCGGCATTGCAGACGCTGCTCACGGGCTTGCACCCCCATCAGTGGATCCAGAGAAAAGAGCAGATCGAGGAAGAAATAGGAAGCATTATTCGGCCCCGCCTGGAGGTGGCCTATTTTCCCGACACGCTGCCTCGGCGTCTCGCGGAAGTCGGCTATAGGAGTTTCCAGGCTGGAAAGCATTGGGAGGGAAGCTTCGCGGATGCGGGTTTCGATGCGGGTACGGCTGAAACCTTTTCGCCGGGGGCGACTCTTGGCAACGATGGGAATTCCTTCGGTCGCCCCGAGCCCATCGACCCCCTCTGGAATTTCGTGGATAGCGCGAGTGAGCAACCCCTTTTCCTCTGGCTGGCCCCGATGCTCCCCCATGTTCCATTCGATGCACCGACGGAATTCCGGGCGCCTTATGAAGGCCAGGGATTGGTGGCCAATGCGATTCTCTATTACGCCAACATCAGCAGGCTCGATGCCCTGATTGGGGAGATCCTCACGGGCTTCTCGCAGCGGGAAATGCTGCAGGATACGCTGATCATCTATCTCTCGGATAATGGCTGGGAGCAGGAGCCCTATATCGATCATTGGATGGGGTCGGTGATCGGAGGTTCGCGGGGCAAGATGTCGATCTACGAGTTGGGCTTCCGAACCCCCATCATATTCAACTGGCCGGGTCGTGTCGCTGAGGGAAGGGTCTTGGATGACCTGATTTCCTTCGAAGATGTCCATGCGACGATCCTCGATTATGCGGGTTCTTCCGTGGCCGCCGATCATCGCGGATTCAGCCTTCGGGATCGTATTGAAGATCCGAGCCAACCCGTCGCAAGGGATGAAATCATCGGGGTGATGGACGCTCAGCGAACCCGAGAATCCGAATTTGTCGAGGGAAGTGGTCTCGGCGGCTTGCTCAAAGAGGAGCGGGCGGCTTTCGTGCGGACACGGGACTGGCATTATCTGGCCTATCTCGATCGGGATGAGCGAGAGCTCTATCGGATCGATGACGATCCCTTCGAGGAATTCGATCTGGCGGTCGAAAACCCCGATGTGACGACCGCTCTCGACGCGAGGATGCAGGATTGGCTCGAAACCTATCTGGCGGTACCCGAGCCTTCCTCGTCGTGGCTCGGCGCCAGCGCGTTGCTGACGATCGTGATCTTTCGCAGAACGAAAAGACGCTCCGCTCCCGGCAATCGTATATTTTGCTGAAGGGATGCATCGGAGCGTGAAGCGGAGTCGATATCCGCTGATCCTAGAGGTTCCGGACGGGGCTGATTCTCTTCCCCGGCAGGAGCGACTCGAATCCGGGAGCGGCTGGGCGAAGCCGGGAATCCGCTTCAGAATTGAAAATAAATGAAGTCGCCGCCGACTCCAGAAACCGCGATCGAGAGGGCCAGGAGTGCACCGAGAACGCTGCCCTCGAAGACTCCTCCCCAGGATTTTTCCGCCAGGCTGCTGCGGATCTCTGGCAGGCGGATTCTCAGCGACCTTTCGGCCAGATGCAGGAGAACGCAGAGGGCGACGATGCCCATCTGGATCAGGGGAAGGCCGAATGAATTGCTTCCAATGAAGAGGTGTGCGGTGAAATCCAATGCGGCAGCGAAATCCGCCGCCCGGAAGAAGATCCAGGCCAGGCAGACGAGGTGAAAGAAGAAGAGGACACGCGGGATATCTCGAAGCTGCAAGGGGCTATCCGAGTCGCCCCGCCGCCTTCCCAGGCTGCGATAGACGATCAGGATCAGCCCATGGAGGAAGCCCCAGATCACGAAATTCCAGCTGGCTCCATGCCATAATCCACCGAGCAGCATCGTGAGCATCAGGTTCAGCAGCGTTCGGTTCGCCCCCCCGCGATTGCCGCCCAGCGGAATATAGAGATAGTCGGCGAGCCATCTGGAGAGCGTGATATGCCAGCGACGCCAGAACTCCGATGGGTTTCGCGAAAGATAGGGCTCCATGAAGTTCAGGGGCAGTTCGAATCCCAGCAGGAGTGCGATACCCCTCGCCATATCGGTATAGCCGGAGAAGTCGTAGTAGATCTGGAAGGCGAAGCTATAGAGCGCCACCCAATAGAATGCCGGCGATTCCACTCCGCTCGAGTCGAAGACGAGGTCCACGAAGCCCGAGAGCAGGTAGTCGGCCAGGATGACCTTCTTCGCCAGGCCGATCCCCAGCAGCCAGAAGCCGCGCCGAGTTCGTTCCGAGGTCATCTGCCCGCCTCTTGCGAGTTGGGGCAGCAACTGCGCCCCGCGCAGGATCGGACCCGCGATCAACTGCGGGAAGAAGGAGATGAAAAGGGCATAATCCGCGAAGCCGGGGAGCCTGGCGTTCTGGCCGCGATAGGTATCGATGCTGAATGCGAGGATCTGGAAGCTGTAGAAGGAAATCCCCAGCGGGAGAAAGAAGTCGGGGATGGCGATCGGCGTATCCGCGAGGCCCTCGAGCAGGGGCAGGGCGGTCGTGAAGGCCATGGCGGCGTATTTGAATGTTCCCAACAACCCGAGGGTGAAGGCAATCGATGTGATCAGGTAGAGCCGAGGTCTCCGGCTCTCGACCATCCTTCGCAGCAGCATATAGTTGAAGCCGATATCGGCGATCAGGAGCAGCAGGTAGGCGGGAAGCCATAGCGTGTAGAAGACCAGGCTGGCAATCAGGAGCAGGGAATTCCGAAACCGAGGCGGAATCAGTTTGTAGAGGCTGAGGATGAGGAGCAGGAAGAGTGCGAATTGTGGGCTATTGAAGAGCACTAGTCTCTTCTGCCCCGGCCGAGCGGCGCGTCATCCAATAGATGTCTCTTCGAAATGAACTTCGCCAGGGATTGGGCCAACTCCGTCTGGGCTTCGACTTCCTGATCGTGACGAAAGTGCCCCGCCAGGTCATCGAAATAGTGGTCCGGAAATAACGCATGAAAGTCAACGAAGAAGGCGCCATTGTCCACGGCCGCATTTCGATAGGCGTCAAGGGAGAGTTGGAAGGTCTCATTTTCGATGACCCCGAGTTTTTCGAGGTGCTCGATATTGACCGGGTTCAGGTATACGAGGACGGGGATGCCCGCGTCCGAAAAAAAGCGCACCGTCTCCGCAATGAAGCGCAGTGTCGGATGGGTTGCCTCAATCCCGCCGAGCACGCTTCCGAAGTGCTCGATTTCTCCCCTGCGGTTGTGGCGATCGGGATTTCCGATTTCCCGCAGGTTCTGCACATAGTTGAGCGCCGCCACGACGGCAAATCTTTTTTCGGGCCGCCTCTCCGTATAGGCAGAAAGCCACTCCTCGAAAAGTCCACGGACCCTGCCAACGCGCGAGAGGTTTATCAGCAAAGCTTGCCACTGCTCCCATCGTCCGCTCCGCACGATCCATTCGTAGAGGAGGAGGGCATCGGCGGTCAGGCCGATGTCCTCGATGGGCATCGTGAGGGTCTTCGGAATTCTGTCAGGGGCCATCCAGCCTGCGAGTTCCGGTCGAGGAAGGGATCGGCGCCAGCGCTCGGAGGCGTGGGTCAGGCTGACCTCCCAGACGATCAGGTCGGGTCGACTGGCGACGATTCGATCGGCGAGGAAGTAGTAGGCGGTGGGTCCCAGGGCCAGAAAGGCAAGATTTGTCACCTTGATTGAAGGACCCGCTGGTGCGGAGCGTTCCAGAGCCTGCTGCAGACGGTCGGGGATCTTTTCGCCTCTCGGGTAGTAGTCGACGGTGGAGTCTCCGAGCATCGCGATTCTCTTCGTATCTTTCCGACCCTCTGTCCCCTGGAGGGCCTGGAGGCTGGGCAGAATTCGGGCCATGACTCCGATCGGGGTTTTCCAGGGTTCCGGGGGGAGTTGGCTCGCCAGGGCGAAGATTCCCCAGGTCAACCCCAGGGTGGAAAACAGGAGACTGGCGATGAAGACGAGCATTCCCCAGGCTCGCTGTCGCTTAGGACGATTCTCCGTGGCGTCCATATTCCTTCCGGTGGCCGGCTTCCGCTTTTCTGCACCGGCGCGTTTCGCTTCGCGAATCGAACCCCGCCCGGGGTCAGAAAGAGAATCTGATCCTATCGCGCCTTCTGAGGGAAGGCGATTTTCTCTGGCCAAGATGGAGCGCAGCCAATGGGATGATGAACTCGGGGGCAGCGGAGGATCGACATTTCAATCTGCTCATCGTGCTTCATTTTGCAGCCGGTGGAAACCCGGCCCGATAGAGGCGAACGGGATCGGATTCCCCATGCAACTCCTGCCAGGAATTCGAGGATTCCTTCAGGGACTCGCTCGCCTCGAAACAATAGGGGAGGCTCGGATTGGGATTCTTTTCCAGCACCAGGACCTCCTGCCCCCAGGGTATGGAATAACCCGGGGACATATAGACGACTTCGAATTCAGAAAGGTCCCCGGGGAGCGCACGAACTGACTGCCACATGCAGGGCATCACGTGAATCGAAAGCTTGTTATCGGAATCAATCCTTGCGAGCAGCGGGCGAATATCATCGGGAGCATGGCTGCCTACGAAACGGAGGGCATCGCCTGTTGCGAATGGAGCCACCATCAGCAGCCAGGCCAGTCCCAGCGCCAAGGAAGGCAGCTTCAGGTGTCGATATTCCCCCAGCCAAAAGTGAATTGCGACAAAGCCCTCGAAAAGAAGAATCTGAAGCGGCAACAATACGAAGAGCGTGAGTCGACCCGAGCAGATCGGATAGTCGATGAGCAGAGAGGCGAAGAGCAGGGCGCCGATGAGGCAGAATGCGCCCAGGGAGCGACTGCCCCAATTCGCGGGCATTCTGCGCAGTGGGCGATTGAAGATGCTTTTCACGACCTGGAAAAGGCCGATCAGGAAGACGATCTTGAAACTTCCCAGAAGCCATTTGGGGAGCCCGCCCTCGATCGGGAATTCCTGGAGGCCCGAGTACCATCCCAGCGCAAATTTCCCCAGAAGTGTGCCGGTCGCATTCCAATTGTGCCCCAGGGTGCATCCAGCCCACCAGCCGAATACCGAATCTCCCATGAATCGGAGATCCGTGAACCAAAGTACGACGGAAAAGAAGAAGGAGAGCAGCAGGATGCCCAAGCTACCGGAGCGCGAGAGTCGGTAGCGCTGCCGCCCCAATTCACCGATATACCAGCCGCCCAGCCGGCTCCAGAATACGAGGGCATAGGTATAGGAAAGGGCGCAGGGCAGGGTGAGTGCGATACGGAGCCAGAAGTTTCCTTCCTCGCGCATGCAGCGAGCGTAGATTCGGTCCGGCAACGTGAAGATCAGGACGCTCAAGAATACATCGAAGCTGTATTGCTTCAGCATGCTCGAGTAGGCGAACCAGGATGTCGGCATCAGGTTCAGCAAGAAGGCCAGGCCGATCAGCAGGGGGAATGCTTGCAGGCGAGAAAAGAGAAGCCTGAGCCAGAAGTAGGTAGCCGCCAGGAAGAAGAGGAAGGGAATCGTTCGCAGGACGAGGGTCTGATAGCCGAAGAGGGTCTTCAGGCCGTATATGAAGAGCATGTAGAAGCGAGGGAAGCTATTGCCCCCCGCGCCCAAAGGCCCAAAGAGTTCGCGCAGGGGCAGGTCGCGCAGACTCTCCGCGACGATGGCTTCATCCACCCAGAACGAGGCGTCCTCAAGCAATCTTTCCAGCCCGATAGCGCCCAATACGAGGGTCGCCACGGCGGCTATCCATGCGCTTGATCTTCCGGAGACAATTTCGGTCTGCTCAGGGGTTGACACATCAACGACTCTACCATGAGGGCCCCGGAATGTCGTTTCGGATGCCGAAGCGGCGAAGAGGAAACTTGAAAGGCCGACCCCGGGAAGGCGTTCAAGGCGAAGCATGAAGTGCTCGAAGATCTAGGGTCAGTGGGCAACCTGCACTAAGATAGCGGGAGCATGATTCAGCCTGTTCCGGGGGTTTCGATTGGTGGGGGAAAGAATGAATTGCCGAGGTGCCGAAAAGTGATGCGAGCGGGGTCGTCGGGGAAAGAGGGAAGCGGGTGGTGGGTGGAGCGCGTCAATTTTCATGGCTGAAGAATGTCCCCAGCTGACGATCGTGGTGCCAGCCTATAATGAGGCACTTCGAATTCCCGATTCTCTGCGCGAAATGGATAGCTATCTTGCCGCCAGCCCCTATTCGAGCGAGATTCTGATCGTCGATGATGGGAGCGGTGATGACACCGTTTCCGCAGCGCGAGAAGCCGCGACCCATCTGATGACGCCCATTCGCTGCGTGGGATATGCGAAGAATCGGGGCAAGGGCTACGCGCTGAAGGTGGGCTTTGATGCGGCCCGCGGCAAACGAATCCTCTTTACCGATTCGGATCTTTCGACACCCATTCGGGAGGCTGAACGCCTGATCGAAAAGTTGGAGTCGGGCTTCGATATGGTCATTGGAACCCGTAAGAGCGCCCAGGCCGTGATCGCCGTCCATCAGCCGAAAATCAGGGAATGGATGGGGAGGGTCTTCACCTTCCTGGTTCGACATCTGCTGGTCGATGTCTCCGATGTGACTTGTGGATTCAAGGTATTCGATGCCGAGGTGGGAAAGAATCTATTCGGTCTTTCGCGCGTTCATGATTGGAGTTTCGACGCCGAGATCCTCTTCCTGGCCCGGAGGCAGGATCGGAGCCTCAGCGAGGTTCCGGTTTATTGGGAGGATCAGCCGGGGACCAAGGTGAGCATGTTGAGCGATGGTGCGATGGCCTTTCTCGGTCTACTGCGTATTCGCTGGTATTCGCTTCTGGGCCGCTATCGCTCGCAGAAGGTCCTCGACGACTATGCGGAACTCTGGTCGACCCCCTCGCGGGGCGAGGCCCGGCAGCATTCCTGATGGGAAGGGATCCCGTCGACCTCCAGCGTGAATTCTATGAATCGCGTCCCCACGCCCACCTTCAGCCCCGGGCCGCCGACGTCTATTCGGCAAGGCTCGTCTCGAGATTGATGAGGGAAATCGATGCCACTCCCCGGGCCCGGATTCTGGAAGTCGGAGCCGGTTTCGGTCGCTTTACCTTCGAGTTGCTCGGGCATTGTGAATCTGTGGTGGCGCTGGATCTTTCAGAGGCGGCCCTCGCACGCCTGGTGCTGGCTCGCGATGCCCGGGGTGTGCCCGCCGAGCGCTGCAGGCCCGTTTGCGCCGACCTCCAAGGGCTGGATTCGACTCTGAGGGAAGCCCCCTTCGATTTTATCGTGGGCTTCTTCATTCTCCATCATCTTCCGGACTACGCCGCCGCCATCGCTCGGCTCGCCCGCCATCTGAAACCCGGCGGGTGCATGGCCTTCATCGAACCGAATCGCCGCAACCTTCTCTTCGCCGCCCAGGTGGCCTTTTGCGCGGATATGACCTGGGCCGAGGAGAAGGGAATGTTCAGCATGAGCTACCGGGGAGTGGAGCGCGCTTTTGATTCGGCGGGGATGCTCCTGCGACCGACGCAACGCTTCGGATTCTTTCCGCCCCAGGTGATCAATCGTTACCCGGTGGCGAGCCGTATCGAATCGGGAATCGAGGCCGCGGGCCTCCTCAATCCCCTGCTGCCCTTCCTCTTGCTCAGTGCCGAAGCGTCCGGCGAAGGCTCCGAGGGGGCTCGATGAACGATCGCGAGTTTGAACTCCTCGACCGGATCGAAGAGAACCATTGGTGGTTCGTGGGCAAGCGAAAGATCCTGAAAGCCCTGTTGGCGCGGGATCCGGGCCTGGGCCCATTGCTCGATCTCGGCTGCGGGACGGGAGGCATCCTGCGCGATTGGATGTCGCGCCGGCCCTGCGTGGGGACGGATCGTTCGCAGCTGGCCCTGAGGATCTGCCGGAGGCGTGGCTTCGAAAAGCTGGTTCGAAGCGATTTGAACAATCTTCCTTTTTCGGAGGGCAGCTTCGATACGATTCTCCTACTCGATGTGATCGAACATCTCGAGGACGATGTTGCTTTCCTGCGCGAGGCGTCGGCTCTCACGGCCCCGGGTGGCCGCATCGTGATCGCCGTGCCGGCTTTCCAATTCCTCTGGAGTCAGCACGATGAGACCTTCGAGCATCGGCGGAGGTACTCGGCTCGTCAGCTCGAAGCCGTCCTCGCGGCGGCCGGCCTCGTCTGCGAACGATGCACCTATACGAATACCCTGCTCTTCCCCCTGGCGGCTATCTGGCGCCTTCTCTCCTATCGACTGGGTCTCGGCCGCTTCGCACCCGAGACGGATTTCTGGGGCCTGCCGGTCTGGCTGAACGCCTTGCTGGGCCGGATCTACGATCTGGAGGCCTGGTTTCTTCGCCGCTTCGACCTGCCCGTCGGACTCTCCCTGGTCTGCATTGCCGGATGCGCGGAGAGCGAACGATCAGCTGAAGGGTCGGGGGCGGTTGACGAATAGAGATAGGGCGGCGAGGGCGCTTGCGCCCAGGGCCAGCCAGAGCCCCAGGAGAAAACTGCTGGGTGCAAAGCGGTAGTGGATCTGGTGTTCACCGGGGGGCAGTGCGACTCCGCGAAACATTCCGTTGACGCGTACGATGGGGGCGGGCCGACCGTCGACTTCAGCCCGCCAGCCCGGATAGTCGAGATCCGTCAGGACCGAAAGGCAAGGCGTGCGACAAGAGGCTTCGAGGACCAATTCCTGGGGAGAGAACTCCACGATCCGACTTTCCCGGAACTTTTCTGCCTGGCGCGAGGGCTGGGCCTCGGCCGAGTTCTCCAGCAGCGATGGGGGGAGTGTCCCGATCCCCGTCGATACCACGGCGCTTCGCCGCGGGGCGAAGCCCGGGCGTCGCAGTGCCTCGATTGCGGCTTCCTGATCCCCGGCGATCTGGATTCGACCGACCGTATAGGCTCGTGGCAGGGCGGCCTTGCGCTCGTAGATCTTGATCGGTCCCAGGCGTGCGAGAGGTGCGCCGAACATCTGCCTCAATTCGGGAAGCCGATCGACGCGTCCCGGTTCGAGGGCCGCGTAGAAGCGGACGCTCATCAGATCCAGGAGTTGGGGGTCGATATAGGCCGCATGGGGCCGTCCCCTCGCGAGAATGGTGGAATTGCCATGCCAGGGCTCGCTTCCCGAATACTCGAAATAGTCGAGGTAGGCGCGGGAAAGGCTGGGTTCGTAGTCTCCAGCCACGAAGAATTGATTCATCGTGCCGGCCTTCAAGAGAAAGTCGGGGGAATAGAGGTGGCGGGTCTCGAAATAGACGCGTTCCCGGCCCGGCCGAGCATGAAGGAATTCGATCAGTTCAGCGGGTGCGCCCCGGGTATTTCCGGAACTGGCCGGATGGGCCGAGATCAGGCGGGTACGAAGGTAGGAGTCCCCTGCAATCAGGAGCACGAAGAAGATACCCAGCGCCGCTATCCATCCAGCGGAGCCCCGTTTATCGCGCAGGTAGCCCATGATTCCCTCGACCCCGATGCCCATCAGGAGGGCTCCACAGAAGGTGTAGAGAAAAGCCAGCCGGATGGGCCCCCTGAAGAGTGCGGTCAGGGGCAGTGCGTAGTAGGCCGTGAAGACGGGAGTGCGGGGGCCGAGCATCAGAAGGCCCAGGCCCACGGCCAGGAGCATGAAGAAGAGCCAATAAGCGCGCGTTCGGCGCACGAGCAGGCCGCAGAGGGCGAGGGGCAGAAATAGGATCGGAAGCGCGACTCTCCCCAGTACGGGACCGGCCGGATCGCCCCTCGCCGCATCCATCGGGCCCCGGGAGATTCCATCGAATAGGGTGCCCGGAGGGATGGCTGGCCTCGCGGCCTGTTGGAGTGTCAGTCCATCGAGACTGCGCGAGGCCTCCTGGGTGAATTCCAGTTGCGGAAGGAGCAGGGGCATCATCCAGCCGAGGGCGATGATTCCGGAGAAGAGAAGCAGGCCGAGAAGGCGTGCGCGAGCCCGCCGAGGGGTGAGAAGAAGGAAGAAGACCAGGGTGAAGATCAGGCTGAATTGTGCGATGTAGAGGAAGAGCTGAGGATACCCGCCGTAGAAGGTCAGGCTTGCGAAGAAAGCCAGGGCCAGGGCCCATTTCAATCGGACTTCGCAAAGCAGACCGTGCAACGCCCATAGGATGGCGGGGAGCCAGGCCTGGGTCGAGAAATGGACGGGAACGTAGAGTCCGAGCACCATCGGGCCCGAGAGCATATAGGCCAGAGCCGCCACCATTCGGCCGGGCATGCCCAGTCCGAGCCTGGCCGCCAGGAGCGACGTGAAGAGGGCGGCGAGAAAGAAGTGCAATACGGCGTGTACGCCGAGGGCCGTCTCGGCTTCGAAGAGTCCCATGACGAGCAGGTTGATGGGGTAAAGGGCCCCTGAGACCGGCAGCGCCAGGAAGGGCTGTCCGACGAACTGGTAGGGATTCCAGAGGGGAAGCCGGCCCGCATTGACCTCGTCGTGGATGAAGTCGGCGGCGGGATGGAAATAGCGATAGGTATCGGATTGGACCAGGGTTCGGTGCACCTCGGGCGGAACCCACTCGATCCGATGGACCCATACGGCGGTCGCCAGCATCGCGAGCAGCAGGAGCCCCAACTCCCAATGCCCCCGCCCCCTCGGCGGGGATCCGCTTGCCCCTGCTGCCATTGCACCCCCTTCCGGGTCTTCCCATCGGCCCGCCCCGGCAGCATAGCGGTCGAAGGCCGAACTCAGTCGGGGGCGTGGCCACCCGATGTCGGGAGCCGTTTCCCCTTCGCAGGGGCCGCCGACCCGCCGGAGAAGAATCCCCACCCCATGGCCCACGGCTTTGCGAGCCGAGCGATACCTTCGAATGCTAGAATCGGGTCGCTTGCTGGAAAAGTAGATCTTTCAATCGGGATATAGGAGCTGCCGTGAAGCGCGTCATTCTCTTCGTTGCGACCAATCTGGCGATTCTCATTCTTCTGGGCATCGTGACCTCGCTCCTCCAGGGTTATCTGGAGGCTCAGGGCATCGAATTCGAGCGCCTATCCCTGCTCGTTTTCGCAGCCGTCTTCGGCATGGGCGGGAGTTTCATCTCTCTTGCCATTTCCAAGTGGATGGCCCTGCGCTCGACCGGGGCCCAGGTGATCGAGAGCCCGGGCAATGAGGTCGAGGAGTGGCTGGTCGAGACGGTTCGCCAGCACGCCAAGGCGGCGGGGATCGGTATGCCCCAGGTCGCGGTCTTCCCCTCGGATTCTCCGAATGCCTTCGCGACGGGCGCGCGTCGGGACGCCGCCCTGGTGGCCGTGAGTGTCGGATTGCTGCGAAATATGGATCGTTCGGAAATTTCCGCCGTGATCGGTCATGAAATCAGCCATGTCGCAAATGGCGACATGGTAACCCTGACCCTGATTCAGGGTGTCCTCAATACCTTCGTTCTCTTCTTCTCTCGGATCATCGGCGAGTTCATCGATCGCGCCGTCTTTCGCAGCGAGAATGGTCGCGGCATGGGCTATTTCATCGCCACGATCTTCTCCCAGATCGTATTGGGTGTGCTGGCGAGCATCGTCGTCATGTGGTTTTCGCGCCGGCGGGAATTTCGTGCGGACGCCGGTGGGGCTCATCTCGCGGGACGCCCGGGAATGGTCAACGCCCTGCGCCGCCTGGCCGCTCTTTCGGATCGAGCGGAACCACTTCCTCGAGAGATGACGGCTTTTGGGATTTCCGGATCCGGTGGGACCCTGATGCAGCTATTTGCTTCGCATCCGCCCCTCGAGGAGAGGATTCGACGCCTCGAGATGAGAACGCGGGACTGATCTGCGAAGGGTAGGGACGAAGCCGCTCGCGGTACTTCTGAATCTTCCCGGCAGCGGCTCCCTCCATGGGATTCGCAGCAGGTACCCCGAGTCGCGATGCCTGCTCCCGGCCCTGATAGGGCCCGGGAGATCTTCAGGCGATGAGTTCGAGGATCGCCCCCAAAAGAGATCCAAGCAGGAGTGTGGCCTGGGCTAGAAAGCCGATCGCGAATCCGGCTGTTCTCTTCTTGGCATCCTGGACGTAGCCCCGATAGTAGACGATGCGTCCGATGACGAAGATGAGACCGACGAGCGCCGCGACATTCGGATCCCAGTAGTGGCTGAAAATGACGATGCCCGGCACGAAGAGGATCAGCTGCTCCAGGGTATTCTGATGCACCCGAAACATTCTTTCGAAAACGGGATGACCCGTCGTTCCGGGAGCCTCCACCTCATACTTTCCCCGAGCCTGGCCCACGAGCATTCCAATGACCATATACTCAATCAGCGCCAACAAGATCATAAGGGTGACCAGATCCATGATTCCTCCTATAGGCGATCAGATCCCGGCGGGGCGGGGAGTTACCGCCCGATCCTAGCTGAATCCGACCAGCGTCTGCCAGATGACGAATGCGCCTGCCAGCAGGGAAAGCGAGAGGATCAGGGGGCGGATGGCGCCATCGGAAATCCGGCCCTCGAGGAGTTTTGCGAGAAGGAAGCCGGCCAACATCGCCGGGGTCAACAGCAGCGTCAGCCGCACTTCCTCTGGTCCATAATATCCGATGGCGCCAAGGGCCAGCAGGGAAATCGAGGTGCCCAATACGAAATAGGCCGCCAGCGTGGCTCGCAGGGTATGCATGCCGGAATGCTGGTAGAGGAGCGCCATCGGCGGTCCACCGATGGAAGAGATCGTACCCATCAGTCCCGAGAGAAAGCCGGCAAGAGAGGCCGAAAGGGGTCTGGGGCTGATATGAAAACCCGCCCAACTCAGCATCACCCCCAGGAATACGAGCCCTCCGAAGGAGAGGTTGAAGACACGGGTCGAGGCCAGGGTCAGGAAGAGGGCCGCCAGCGCCGTTCCGAGTAAGCGCCCGATCACGGCATACTTCACGCCGGAAAAATCGATTTCGGAGCGCTCCTCATAGGCAACCAGCCCGGTGAGAAGCAGTCCGGCCCCCATCAGGGGCCCCGGGATCAGGGGAGGGTAGAGGACGAGCAGCAGCGGCGCCGCGATCAAGGCCATACCAAAACCGATGGCGGCTTGCAGCGTCGCTGCGAGCGTCGTGATGAGAAAGATCAGGATCATGTCGGAAGCTTCCAGGGGCACGGGCGGCGACTCTAGCAGGTCGAGGCATAAGGCGGCCGTTGTGATTCGAATCGATCCTCGCTCGCAGGAAGGGAAGCCCATTGCCCGGGGCTCATGCGCCCCTTCCATATTTGCACGCGAGGAATCGAGCTATTCGGGGCTGGAGACTTCGTCTTTTGCGGCCGGTGCCGCCCTTTGCTCGCGGGGTGCAAGCTGTGTGGTGCGGGCGCGAAGTTGCCCGGAGAAGATCTCGGGATCGTCCGTGGGCAGACTGCAGACCTGGCTTTCGCAGACGTAGGCCGTCGTCTTCCCGTTCCGAGCCACCTTGTAGCGCAGCAGCGGGATCAGCTTCGAATGCGTTTTTCGTTGGCTGCCATCACTGACGATGGAGACGATGCGATTGGGGACATGGGTTCGGCGCAGTACGTCTACCAATTCCGATTCTTGTTCCCCCGCCGCTTTGATGATCAGAATCTCCTTGGGGGTATCCAGCGCAAAGTCCGCGGCCAGCAGAAGTTCTGCCGCATTGGTTGGACTCTCGCGCAGCGATTCCACCTGGGAGGAGAGGTAGGCCAGCGCGCTCTCCGCCAATGCTTCCCTGCCCGTCAGGGCGGCCAGGCGCAGAAGATTCAGGCAGGCCACGGAATTTCCGGAGGGCAGGGCACCATCCCTGACGGGCTTTTCGCGAATCAGGAGCACCGGATGATCGTTGGCCGTTCGGAAATAGCCGCCCAGGGGATCCGCGAAGTCGCGATCCAATACCGTCTGAAGGGCGAGGGCCTCCTCGAGCCAGCGGGGATCCGGCGCCGCTTCGTAGAGGTCGAGCAGTCCCGCGATCAGAAACGCGTAGTCCGAGAGAAAGGCGGGTCCCGCGGCTCGGCCATCGAGAAAGATGCGCTTCAGTCGGCCGTTTTCGCGCATCCGATCCAGTATGAAACTCGCGGCCCGACGCGCCGCGGCAAGAAATCGTTCCTCGTCGAGAGCGAAGCCCGCGCGAGCGAAGGCGGAGATCATGAGGCCATTCCAGCCGGCGATGATCTTATCGTCTCGTAGGGGGGGTATTCTCCCATCTCGATTCTCGAGAAGCTGAACTCTTCCCTTTTCAATATTTTCTTGGAGTTCGGCTTGCGAGATTTCAAGACGGCTGGCAAGGGCGGAGATATCCTGCCAGGTCCGCAATACGCTGCGGCCGTCGAGATCGCCGCTTTCACTGACGCCATACCACTCGCGAAGCATTCTTCCCCGACTCGGCCCCACGACAGTATCGATTTCCGCAGGGGTCCAGGTAAAGAAGAGACCTTCTTCCATTTCACCTCGGGGATCGGGACTATCCGCATCACTGGCCGAATAGAAACCTCCACCGGGCGCCGTGAGTTCGCGTAGCACGTAGTCGAGAATATTGCGGCTGATCGTGGCAAAACGGGGCTCATGAGTCTGTTGCCAGGCTTCGGTATAGGAACGGGAGAGAAGCGCCTGGTCGTAGAGCATCTTCTCGAAATGGGGAATCAGCCAGCGTGGATCCGTCGAGTAGCGGTGGAAGCCCCCACCCAATTGGTCGTGCATGCCGCCGTCCGCCATGGCCTCGAGGGATTTGGTCACGATCGTCAGCGCCCGGGCATTCTCCGTCCGTGTATACCAATGGAGCAGCAGGGAGGTGGGCAGGCTCGAGGGGAATTTGATGCGTTGGTCGATCCCTCCCCACTCGTTATCCGCGACCTGATCGTAGATTTCGAAAGCCTTCTCCAGAAGTGAAATTTCCAGGGCGGAACTCATCCCCTCTTCGTTGCCCGAAAGCTGGCGGGTGATCTCGGAGACGATTCGTTGACCGTGCGTTTTCAGACGCTCCGGATCCTTGCTGTATTGCTCGTGGATGGCCTGCAGAAGTTGGGGGAATCCGGTCCTTCCGCGCTGATCCTTCGGAGGGAAATAGGTGCCGCCGTAGAAGGGAATCCGCTCGGGAGTCACCCAGACATTCAGCGGCCAGCCCCCGCTTTTCCCCATGGCGTGAATCGCACTCATATAGATGGCGTCGATATCCGGTCGGGCTTCGCGATCCACCTTGATGGCCACAAAATGTTGATTCAGGATGCGGGCCACCTCGGGGTCGTCGAAGGATTCGTCCTCCATGACGTGACACCAGTGGCAGGTCGAGTATCCGATGCTGATCAGGATCGGCCGATTCTTCTTCTGAGCGACTTCAAAGGCCTCATCGCCCCAGGGATACCAGTTGACGGGATTGTGGGCGTGTTGTTGGAGGTAGGGGCTCGCTTCCAGAAGCAGTCGATTGGAGAATTTCGGCGAGCCATCCGCTTCTCGGTGTCGCGTGCGCGGGACGTAGTCCTCTCCGCGCTCGAGCAAGGCCGCGGCCAGTTCTTGTCGGAGGGCCGGGGGGAAGGCTTCGGCGCCCGGCAGGGAGGGTGGAGCTTCGGCGGCCAGGGCGGGGACCATGGAGCAGCAGAGGAAATAGAGGGAGCTGAAAAGTCTCGAATAGCGGATGAGATTGTTCATGAATTCCACCGACTATACACGGCTATCGGATGACGTCGTGCCGGCTGGGCGAGGGGGGCGATTGCGGGTGTGGCTGGAGGGATGAATGGAAGGGGGTCATCGAATCGGGACTTCTCCTCCTGCCTCGGGCTGGGGATCAGGGGAGGGCCGACGGGCGTCGAGAGCCCCACTTGAGGGCGCTTGCACCGGTCATCACGAGAAGACCTGCGAGCAGGAGCCCCAAGTCCCGGGAGAGGGGAAGTTCGGGCGCCGCCAGGCCGGGATCGTCGATCGTGATGGAGTCGATTATTCCCGAGGTGATGAATTGAGCCCCATTTGCGCTGGCGGAAATGCCGAGCCCCGCCAGGCTGACATCCGCCATGACCGCCGCGGCGACTTTTTCGGCCACCTGGGAAGCGGTCTCCCCGGCCGATGTCGTCACGGAGAGGGTCACACCGTTGATGACGGTTTGGACGCTTCCCCCCTCGGCGATCCCGTTGAAGAGGTAGGATGCTTCGGCGAGGCAGAGTTCGGAGCAGCCGTCGAGAGCGATCAGGTTCGTATCGTCGCATTCCTCGCCCGGGGAGATGAAGCCGTCCCCGCAGAATGTCGCGCAGTCGGCCGGAAGCGTGAAATCTTCGACCGTGGTCAGGAGATCTGAATCGTCCTCGTCGCTCGAAGCGTCGCCGATGCCGCGCTTCGCGAAAGCCCGCCAGATCTGACAGCGATTCATTCCCCCCGTCTCATTCAGGTCCGCCAGCAGGATCGCATCCCTGGCCTCGAGGAATGAGGGTTCGCAAGGCTGGATTTTGAGCGCATCGATGACCAGTTGAAGAGCCAGGTTGTTGCCCCCCGTGCCGTCGTAGAGATCCGCATCGAAGCCATGCGCGTTCACCAGTTCCCAGAAGACCTCCCAGAGGGCCGCCGCCCAGACCTCGCCGACGCCATGGGGGACGGATTGAGTGGCGATGTCGGAAAAGCTCAGGGTGTTGATGCTCATATCCGTGCTATAGGGCTGAGTTCGGATTCCGCCTCCCCCGGTCGAATCGGCGAGTACATAGGTTCCCAGACCCCGGGGTTCTGTTCCGTCATGCGTATCCTTCGTCCCGAAGAAGAGGCTGAAGAAGTCGCTCCAGCCCTCACCCATTCCGGCGCTCTGGGCCGCGGTGAGGCAGTTGGAGTTGAGAGCTCCGCCCGTCAGCCGGGTCGTCACCCCATGGCCGTATTCATGCAGGATGATG
Source organism: uncultured Spirochaetaceae bacterium (assembly GCA_964435795.1). Taxonomy (GTDB): domain Bacteria; phylum Myxococcota_A; class UBA9160; order UBA9160; family UBA4427; genus JAZXM01. The sequence goes on along the minus strand of CAYTAT010000023.1, from coordinate 56,106 downwards.
CCGGCATCCAGGGATCCGTCTCGCATGGGCAATAGGGTCATGTTCACGCTGACCGGATCCACTGCGTTACGGATTGCCGTGCCCGTACTCAATCCCACCAGGAAGGATGGAATCGTAATCAAAGGATCGGTTCCGGCCATTTGGAGAATTCCGTCTCCGAGATGGTTGACTATGAGGGCGGCAATTGCGCCGGCATCCTGGGCCTCGCGAACCTTGACGGCAAAATTGCAGATCCCGCGATCGATCAGGGCGATCTTTCCGACGATTTCGGAGGGGTTGGTCAGGGCTGAACAGCCGTCGAAAGTGCTCGGTCCCGCCAAATCGGCCGGGTCGAGAGCGATGGCGACATCTCCCGTCAGTCCACTGGTCGAGACGCTCGGACCGAAGAGGGCTGCTGCTCCCGGGTAGACGTCCGCAATCGAGGCGGGGCTGAGGATTTCAAATCGGGTCGCGGGCGAGAAGATGAACATCTCCATGCGCCCGCGGGAGCCATCCGGTGGTGCGCCGAATTGAGCATTATTCATGCCGGCCCCATCCTGGGCATCGGCCAGGACTGCGTCGTTCTCGATCCCTCCACGCCCGTAGTTATTCTTCTGGAAATTTCCGCTGGCCTCATCGAATCCATAACGGTAGAAGAGATCGTGGGCGATGTTATTCCAGTAGAAGAGGTTGGAGATCGAGGCCTCGCGATAAGTCGAGGGATGCTGGCTCAGGTCGATGGGAAAATCAAAATCCAATCCCGGTCCGCCGTCCGGTCGAAGGCCTCCCGTATCGTTACCGTCGACGTCTTCCTGGGCACGCACGTTATTGCCCCGGGTATCCGTAAATTCCGCTCCTTCGATCCCATCCTCATCATGCCAGCCAAAGGGCGAGGGGATGACACCTCCGACCAGGGAGGGGGGCAGGGTGATGACACGCACACCATCGCTGGGGGTCAGGATGGGAGCGGGGCCGTAAACCTGATAGCCCTCTCGCGAGATCCAATCCGCCCGATCCAATTCATCTCCCGAGACGGCATCGATCTGGATATTCCACCAATGCAATCCATCGGGGGTGCGCAGGACCAGATCCCAGGCCAGGCGCAATCCCCCTGGCGTCTTGCTGTAGACGAGCTTTGCCGGGATCTCATCCCGGGAAATCGTGCCGCCCCGAAATAGGGTCTCGCGCCTGATTCCAGGCTTGCGTTGCAATCTATCGTTGCCCTCGGGTGTCGGCAGGCCCAGGAATTCAGCGGCAAGGGCGAGTGCCTCCGAGGCCTTCAGATCGGGGCGACGAGCGTTGATCTCGAGCTCCGCATCCTTTACGAAGTCGCTCCAGCGACCGAAGATGCGACCCTTGCGATCCACCGACAGCCCCATGTCGCCTCCGACCACTTCGATTCCTCGGACATTCTGGCGCAGGTTGAAGTGGCTCGTATTATTGCGGCGGGTCCTGAAACGACGGTATTCGGCTCGCTCCAGATCTCTGAGTTCGAGCCCCAACTCGCGGTGCCGTTCCCGCATATGTCTTCTTACGATTTCCTCGGCCTGCTCCTGGGAGGGCTCGGAGAGAAAGCGTTCCCTGCCTGAATCCGCCATGGCTTCGCCTAGAAGCAGGCTGGAGGCCAGCAGAAGCAGTGGCAGCCGAGCATGGATCTTTCTTCCCGAAGATCTCGATACGGCCGGAAGCAGCTTCCCTATTCGGATTGAAGCCTCCCCCCACCGCTTTCGAAGCCAGCCCATTTCATCCATCGATATCTTCCAACCGGCTTTAGATTCGCGTTCGAGCTTCCGCATGGTTCCCATTCTCCCCGGATCGCGTCTGAATGATTTCTTCAGCGGGGAGAGGCATGGACTGTTTATCTTATCATGACTATCGGAGCGAAAGTCTCAAATCAGAAACGCCGACGGAGTTTTAGGCGTGTCAATTTGGTAACTGGCGAGGAGGCTGATAATGGGAAAATCAGTTGCAGGTTTTTTGCGCGACAATTGCCTTTGCTGCGCGGCTGAGATCACCGGGGGGTTGCCATTCTGAGAAGATGGCCGCCCGAAATCCCGCTTCCTCGATGCGATCCAGAATGTCTCGGCCGTAGTCGCGATAGACGAGGGCGCTGGCCTTGCCCCGGATGCGATCATCGTGATACTGCGGAGCCTCCAGAAAACGCACTTCTCCAGCGTTTCCGGGGTCGCATTCGGCCCTTTCGAGGGTGACGTCAGAATCGAAGAGGGGAACACTGAAGATCAGGAATCCCCCCGGTATCAGAACCCTATGGAGTTCCGAGAATGCACGGTGATCATCGGCGACGTGCTCGAGGACTTCGGTGCTGGTGCATAGATCGAAGGATTCGTCGGGATAACTGAGAGCCTGAAGGTCCTGACATGGAATTCCTTCATGATTCTCACCACTGGGAATATCATCGATGAATTCCGAATAGGAAAATTCATGTGCGCGGGATTTCAGGAATTGGAAAAGGGGCCCCCGGGACGAGGCTTCGTAAGCGTGGGCGAGGGCCAGATCGGGCACGTATTTGCGGATTGCGTGAACGATGCTCAAGCCGAAGGGGGCGGCGCCACAACGAATGCAGCGCACACCCAGGGGATCGTTCTGAAAGCGCAGGAAGATAGAGGGGCCACAGATCGGGCAGCGACCGCTCGCGGCCCGAAGCAGACGCCATTCGAGATTCTCTGCGATATAGCGGAGTTTTTCCCCGAGGCCGATATCAGTCTTCATCCGAGGTCTCGCTGCCGAAAAAACCATCGCCAGTGTAGAGGAATCCGTCTCCCCATTCAGGGTTCGACGGGAAGATGCCGCGTCGATTCCGGGATCCGCGGATCCGACTTCCCTTGTAGCAGACGTTCTCAGGAGGCCTCGGCGAGGCCCTGAAGATCGGCCGCCCGGCTTCGAAGCAATTCGGGGCCTCCGAAGAGATGTCGAGCGACTCCAATTCGCTTGTACCAGAAGTGGAGATTCTGATCATCCGTCCAGCCGATCCCGCCATGCACCTGGGTGGCGATGGCGGCGATCCGATGTCCGACCTCTGAAATATGAGCCAGGGCGTGACAGGCCATCAGCGGGGCTTCATCGGGGAGAGCGTCAAAGGCATGGGCCGCATACCAGATCAGGGATCGGGTCGGCTCGAGTTCGGCGATCATCTCCGCGCACATATGTTTGACCGCCTGGAAGGAGCTGATGACGCGATCGAATTGCTTCCGCTCCTTCGCGTAGGCGACCGCCTGTTCGATCATGGATTCGCAGGCACCGAGCGTATCTGCCGCCAAGGCGATTCGGCCAGCATCGAGCATCGAAGCGATTGCTTCGCCCGCCTCCTCGAAGATGGCTTCTGGCTGAACTCCTTCGAGCAGCAGCTCCGAAGTGCAGCGGGTGGCATCGGTGGTTCGAAGTCGTGTTTTCGTCAGTCCCGCGACATCGCCTCGCACCACGGCCAATCCGTGATCGCCGAGGGTCAGCAGCAGCAGATCGGCCTCGCAGGCATCCGAGGCCAGCATCGCCTTCCCCGCCAGTTTTCCTGCCTCCAGCCGAATGCCGGCCCCCTCCCGTATCGAGAAGCTCTCCGTCGCCGCTACGCCAAAGCTCGTATCGCCGGTTGCGATCCCAGCCAGCCAGCCATCGATCGCCGGATGCTCGAGGTCCCGCAATGCAATTGGGACCATGATCGCCGATCCGATGAAAGCGCTTGGTGTGACCGCGTGGCCAAGGGCCTGGGCGACGATTGCCGCGTCGAGCAGGGCGAGCTCGCTGCCCCCCTGGGCCTCGGGGATCAGTACGCCCGTCATTCCCAATTCAGCGAGCGCCTTCCAGATGCCTGGATCGTTGGGGCAATCCTCGGCTCGGAGCTCCCGAATTCGGGTGATGGGTACCTGATCCGCGAGGAAGGCACGCACTGTTTCCTCGAGTAGAAGTTGATCTTCCGAGAGTCCAAAATCCATTCTCTTCCTCGCCTTTTCCTGATTCCACTTCTCTTGATTCTGATTCGTTCGGCGGAGTGCCGAGGGCATGCCCGGGCCCGGCGGGGTTCAGGCCTTGACGGCCTTCGGTTCCCGGGGCATTCCGAGCCCGCGTTCGGAGATGATATTCTTCTGGATCTGTGCCGTTCCACCTCCGATGATCAGGCCCAGGGAGAGAATCGAATGGGATTGCCAATAGCCGCCATCCCTTTCGTATTTCGTATGCTCGTAGAGAACTCCGAGCTCTCCCATGATGTCGATTGCGAGGGCCGAGATATCGTAATTCAGCTGGCAATTCTGGAGTTTCGTGATCAGTCCGGCGACGCCGGGACTCTCCCCCCTCAGGCTGCAGGTGAGCATTCGCATGCCGTGATGCTTCATCGAGAAGGAGCGGGCCTGCAATTTCATCAGGCGATCGCGATAGACCGGATTTTCCATCGCGGAGATACCGTTGGCCGTCTCTCGACGCATCAACCGCATCAGCTTCATCAGCGTGCCTTCGCTATTGGCGTTCAGGCTATTGCGTTCGTGCTTGAGCGTCGTATTGGCGATTCTCCAGCCCTCGCCGCGCTTGCCGACAATATTGGTCTGGGGCACGCGCACGTCGCGGAAGAAGACCTGATTGAAGGAATTCTCGCCGAGATCCCCCGACATCGTCCTCAGGGGCTGGATTTCGATCCCCGCTGAGTCCATCGGCATCAGGATGTAGCTGATCCCCGAATGCTTGGGCGCATCGGCTTCCGTGCGAACGAGGATGAAGATCATCTCGGATTTGTCGGCGCCGCTGGTCCAGATCTTCTGGCCATTGATGACGAAGTCCTGCCCGTCTTCCACGGCCGAGGTCTGGAGGCTCGCCAGATCACTGCCCGAGCCGGGCTCGGAATAGCCCTGACACCAGAGAATTTCCCCGCGCATGGTGGGGCCGATCCAGCGACGCTTCTGCTCCTCGCTGCCGTGCTCGAGCAGGGTCGGCACGAGCATCGAGGGTCCCTGGGCGGGCATTCCCCTCACCGTTCCGGCTCGATTGAATTCCTCATCCATGATGACCGTTTCGAGCAGGTCGGGCTCGGCGCCGAAACCGCCGTATTCCTGCGGAATCGTACGCGCCCAATAACCGTGTTCGGTCTGGATGCTGAGCCAGTCGACGAGGAGTTTGCGTTTTCGGCCCCTCGCTTCGTCGGGCCGTTCCTTGGGCTTATGGGCTTCCAAAAATGCCCGCACTTCGAGTCGGAAATCCTCGTAGCGTTGGCCATATTCGAGATCCATTCGTCTTCCCTTCTCTGCTTTTTTCGGAATCCGGCTGCTAGGCGCCCTCGCGTTCTCCGGGCTTGGGGGGATCCACGGGGCCCCCGGCAAAGCATTGAGCGATGCGCATCCAGCTATTTGCAATCTCCCCCCCTACCTCGAGAGGTGTATCCGCCACGTTGCGCCCCTGGGTTACGACGTGGCAGAAGTCGATCGCGTCGCCGCGCACATACTCCTCATCACTCGGATCGTTCCACTCCCAGATGTCTCCGGAGGGTGCAATCAGGCGTACGTAGGGAGGCGGGCCCGGAATATCCAGCTTTCGATTGACGAAGGTCCAGCCGAAGGTGCGGACACCGATGGCGGCCACATTCTTGATTCGATCATTGTATACGCGCTTGACTCCGAGCAGATCGTAGACCTCCTGCGCGTGAGCCCAGGTTTCCATATAGCGGGCCGTCGTGAACATCCGAACTCCCATATCGGGGCCGAACCAGGGCAGGCGGCGCTTGGGATCGGATTCTCCCAATTGGGCGGCCATATCCCGGCAGGTCGAGAGCCAGCGCTCGAGGAGTTCGCTCGGCGACCAGCCCTCGAATTCCCGTCGTCCGACCTGGGAACTGGTCATGCCCTTTACGACGGATTGGATCAGGGCATCGCGTTTCGCGGCGAAGGCCTCCTCCCCTTCGAGAGAGACGAGCGAGACTCGATCAAAATAATGCAGGTGGGCCACGACATCCCAGGGGGTCCACTGCATGAAGCCGGTCGGTCGCTCCCAATCCTCTTCATCGAGAGTTTTGAGAAAAGCGTGAAGCTCCTCGGCCTCGGCGATCAGATCCTGGCTTTCCTGAAGCAATTTCCAATCCTCCTCTGGGGTTCTTTTTTGTGCAAAGAATTTTCTTCGACGGATCTGGATTTCGGACTTCGAGAATATCCGGGGAGCCGAAGGGATTCTCGGTGCTCCTAGAAACCCAGCTGTTTGGCGAGATAATGCATCATCGTTTCGTCGGAGCCCCCCCCGATGCTGATCAGGCGCGAATCGACGAAGGATCGGCCGGCGGGGCTCTCCTTCATATAGCCGTAGCCACCGCTCAACTGGAGGCATTCATCGGAAACATGTCTTCCCACGCGGGCACAGAAGAGCTTGCCCATGGTGATCAACTCGGTGGCATCTTCCCCGGCCACCATCTTTCGGACACAGGCGCGCGTGAGTTCTCGGGCTGCAGTGATTTCCGTGAGCATCTCGACGAATTTGAATTGCGTATTCTGCATCTTGGCCAGGCTCTTCCCGAAGAGAATTCTCTCTTCGGCCCATTTCCTCGTCGATTCCCAGACGTCCAACGCTCCCGCCACGCTGGATACGCAGGCCACCAGACGCTCATCCTGGAATTGCATCATCTGCTGCTGGAATCCACGTCCGATGTCTCCGATTGTATTCGCCACGGGAACCCGCACGTCATCAAAGAATAGTTGCCCCGTATCCGAACCCCAGTTCCCGATCTTCTCCAGAAGTTCGTATCGGAATCCGGGGCTATCCGTCGGCACGATGATCTGGGAGAAGCCCCCATAACCCGCGTCGGGATCGGTAACGGCCAGCAGACAGAGCCAATCGGCCGTGGCCGCGTTCGTGATATAGGTCTTCGATCCGTTGATCACCCAATCCTCGCCGTCTCGGACGGCCCGGGTCTTGATCCCCGCGACATCGGAGCCCGCATCGGGTTCGGTCACGGCAACCGCGCTGACCACTTCTCCCGAAATGGCGGGCACCAGGTATTGTTGGCGGAGTTCATCGCTTCCGAATTGATGCAGGGAGGGGGTCGCCATATCGGTATGGACGCTGATCCCCATGGTGATACCCGCATTGTCGGAACGGCCGATTTCCTCGTACATCACCGCCGAGTAGGACCAATCGAGACCGGAGCCCCCCCATCGGGGGTCATAACGCAGCCCCAACATGCCCAGATCCCCCATCTTGTTATAAAGGGATTTGTCGATGCGGCCGATCTTGTCGAATTCCCGGGCGCGGGGCCGCAATTCTTCGTCTACGAATTTGCGGACAGTGGAACGAAAGATCTCGTGTTCGGGGGTTGAGAAGATGTCATCCGTCATATTTTTTCTCTTGAGTCCATTCTTTGCCGATCGATTCCGTTCTCCGATGCGGGCCTAGCTTCTTGTCGAGAAGTCCTGGAATTCGCTTTCGATCTGCTGGATGTCCAGGATCAGATCCCGATTTTCCGAGAGATTGCTCGAGGCGCCGAACTCTAGCGTGATGGAATCGACCAGACCTCCGAAGCGTTCTTCGATGGCCCCGCGCAATTGATCGTGCCTCGCCACTGCCGCGAAGGTATGGACCACCTCGTCGGGGACCTCCGCGGCCATTTCCTTCCAGCGACCCTGCTTGGACATCGCGTGGAGCTTCAAGCCGAGGTCCTGCCAGTCGTGAACTTCGAAGACTCCATGATAGCTGCGGGTGGAGCCGTAGAAGGCGATCCGGTAGCGCACGGCTTCCAATTGCCGGGCCACCTCTTCATCATCAATTCCCGTGGCGATGAAACCTCCGCCCCAGATCTCGAATTCAGAGCGCTTGCGTCCCGACTGAGCCAATCCCTCGTCGAGCTTCGGGAGTGCGACCTCTTCCAGGTACTTCCGGGTCGCAAAGCCGTGGAGTCGCACGCCGTCGCAGACCCTCCCGGCGAGTCGGATCATCGCCGGGCCGACGGCCGCGATCGTGATCGGGACCGGGCGCAGCCCCGTGGGCCTGGGGGAAAATTCTGGGGTCATGAGGGTGAAGCGATAATGCTTGCCCTCGTAGTTCAATTCGCCACCCCTTTCCCAGGCCTTCCAGATCGCCCGCAGGGATTCGATGTATTCGCGCATCCGGGGCACGGGCGCCGTCCAGGGCATGCTGAAGCGACGTTCGTTATGTCCCTTGACCTGGGCGCCGAGACCGAGCACGAAGCGCCCACCGGATTGCTCCTGTAGATCCCAGGCCGTATTGGCGACCACCATCGGGCTGCGGGGAAAAGCGAGAGCGATTGCCGTGGCCAGGCGAATGCGCTCGGTGGCGAGGGCCGCAAATCCGAGGGGCATGAAGGGATCGTGGGCAACTTCGGCAGAGAGGAGACCGTCGAAGCCCAGTTCTTCCGCCTGGCGTGCGCGCTCGGAGACTTTGCGCCAATTGTGGAGGGGAATGCCGGTTTCAACTCGCATGGGGGGACCTCAGGGCAGGGGAAGAATTTCGGTGGCGTCCAGATATCCGAGTTCGAGCAACTCGGTCTGGGGAGCGCTCCGGGAGAGTTCCGTCCGGATCGGAGCAAGATCGGTTTCGACCGAAAAGCCCGGCAGCCAGTTGTCGTGATGGCAGAGCACGAGCCGACGGGGGCGCAGGAGATCGGCCTGGCGTCCGACGAATTGGGCCAGGGAACCCTGGATCGGCTCCCCGTCGATATTCCCCCGCCCGGCGGCGGCCAGGATGGCCACATCGGGGCGCAGGCCATTGAGAATTCCCGTCCAATGGCCCGAGGTATCCTGGTAGAGGATCCGGCCCTCGGGCGTGTCGAAGACGAAGATCAGGCTGCCGCCGTCGCCTCGATCTCCCTGCTGCGCGCCCAGCAGATGTTCGATCGAGGCGGGGGGAATCGAGGTGCTCAGGTACTTTACCAATTCCTCGAAGCGGGCCCGCTGTTCCTGCCAGCTGAGACCGAGATCGCCAATGCAGACGGTCTCAGCGCTATCCATCTGCCCGTGACTCCAGACGCATGAGTGCTGGCTGGGGTAGACCGAGACGCGGACTCCCTTGCCCAGATCGATGGTCTCCCCCCCGGCCACGCAGATCATCTGTTCCAGGGGAACGCCGGCCTGCTCCATCACGCGAATCGATTCGTAGCTGGCGATGATCCTGGCACCGGTATTGGCGGCAATCCGCTCGGCACCGTAGAGGTGGTCGAAGTGGGAGTGGCCGACCACGATCCAATCGCAGCTCTCGATTTCTTCCGCTCGAAGTCCGCTGCCCACGGCGTTGGATGCCCGGTCGATATAGGCGTCGAGGAAGATTTCCAGTCCTGCAGTTCGCAGGCGGAAGGTCGCGCAGCCGTACCAGTCCAGCTTTGTTGCCATGAAGATTTCTCCGGGCTTCCTTCAGCCTTCGGCGAGATCATCCAGCCGGGCCATGGTGTCCGCATATTCGGTCACCAATTCTTCGACGACCGCTCGCACGGATTTCACATGGTTCATCGATCCCACGATCTGTCCCACGAAATAGTTGTCGAGGGCCTTTGCGCCGGGCGACTTATGGGAGGAGTGCGAGATTCGCAACCGGGCCTCGCGGACGAGCCGAGGCTGTAGGGGCATCGGAAGGGGGTCCGGATTCGAGGAATCCTCCCAGGCATCCGTCCAGGCGCTGCGCAATTGCCGGGCGGGCTTGCCTGTGAGCGAGCGACTGCGCACGGTATCGCTCGACGTGGCCTCGAGGAATTTCTCTTTGACGACCGGATGGGTTTCAGCTTCTTCGGTGGTGAGCCAGATCGAACCCGCCCAGACTCCCTGGGCCCCCAATGCGAGAGAGGCGGTCAACTGGCGGCCGTTGCCGATTCCACCGGCGGCAAGCACGGGAATCGGATCCACCGCGTCGACCACCTCGGGCACCAGGACCATGGTCGAGATCTGCCCGGTATGGCCGCCGGCCTCGTAGCCCTGGGCGATCACGATGTCGACGCCAGCTTCGACATGACGTCGAGCGTGTTCCACCGTGCCCGCGAGGGCGGCGACCTTGACTCCCTTTTCCGCCCCCATTTCGATCATCCAACTCGGTGGCGGCCCCAGGGCGCTCGCGATCAGGCTGATCTTATGGTTGAAGACGAGTTCGATCACATCGCGTTGCTTCTCATAGCCGACGGAAAACTCAGCCGGCAATCTGGTATCCGCGGGCAGGGGAGGAACTTCATGCTGCTCCAGGAGATCGTTGAGAAATTCGCGATGCTCGTCGGGAATCCGCTCATCCAATTGGGAACTATCGAATCCCCCACGGTCGCTGCCGACGAATTTCGTGGGCAGGAGCAGGTCGACGCCGAAGGGTTTGCCATCGACTTCATTCTCGATCCACTCGAGTTCCATCTTCAGATTCTCGAGTGAATGCCCCGCCACGCCCAGAACTCCGAGGCCCCCGGCCTTCGAGACCGCCGCGGCAACATCTCGGCAGTGGGTAAATGCAAAAATCGGAAATTCGAGTCCCATTTCCTCTGCGAGTTTGGATCTCATCCGCCCATTTCTCCCCGTCGATTGCTGGAGAGCGGCCCCGCGCATACTCGCGAAGACCGCTCCGAGTTGAGTTTCGATCTCTGGCTGGATTCTGATGTTGAGGTCACGCCTTCGGGCCGGGGATCAACTATCCCCATCTTCGGCCCAGGAGGCCTTTCGTCGCTTGAGAAAGGCAGCCATGCCCTCGGCGGCCTCTTCTCCCTTGAAGAGTTCGGCCGAAAGGCGCGTAGTCCATTGGAAGGCTTCCTTCTGCTCCATCGCGGGTACCTCATAGACCAGGCGTTTGGCGAGGCCCAGGGCATTCGGCCCCCCCTTGCGCAGGTCCGCGAGCACCTCCTCCACCGCGGCATCCAATTCGCCCGCCGGGACGGCGCGATTGATCAGGCCCAATTCCGCGGCGCGGCTGGCGGGAAAACGGTTGCCCCGGAGAAATGCCTCCATGGCCTCGCCCGCGCGCATCTTCGGCAGGCAGACCACGGAGATGATCGCGGGAATGACTCCGAGCCGGACCTCGGTGAAGCCGAATTTCACATCCTCGGCGGCAATCGAAATATCAAGGGCCGAGGCCAGCCCATTGCCTCCACCGACTACGTGCCCCGCGATGCGGCCGACGATCGGGGTGGGGGAGGACTGAATGGCGAGTAGCAGGTCGTCGAAACCGACCCGGGGGCCCGCGCTCGCCTTGACGGCGCCGGATTGCTCCTTCAGGTTGGCCCCGGCGCAGAAGGTCGTTCCCTCGTTCGTAACCACCAGCGCTCGCAACGAGGGATCGGAATTGACCGCCGTGATGGCATCGAGAAGACCCTGGATTACACCCGAGCCCAGGGCGTTGCGATTTTCCACGTCCACCAGGGTCGCGGTCATCACGGCTCTTTCTGTCGTAACCCTTACTTTTTCCATCTCGACTCCGATTCGGATTAGCGCCCACGGAAGCGGGGAGGCCGCTTCTCCATGAAGGCGACGACGCCCTCTCTCGTATCCTGGCTCGTGAAGTTGACGGACTGAGCCCAGGCCTCGGAATCGAGGGCCTCGGAGAGACTCATGGAGAGGGCATTGGCCAGCAGTCTCTTGCTCATCTGCAGCGCCAGGGGCGGGCCCGCCGCCAGGCGAGTCGCCCAGTCATCCGCGAAGTCATCCAACTCATCATCGGGTACGACACGATTGACGATCCCGAGTTCTTCGGCCTGCCGGGCCGAGAGGATATCTCCCAGCAGGGCCAATTCCTTCGCCTTGTGGATGCCAACGAGGCGCGGCAATAGCCAGCTGCCACCAAAATCGAGGGATAGGCCCCGGCGAACGAAGATTTCGGAAAAGCGGGCGCTCTCCCCGGCGACGACGAGATCGCAGCCGAGGGCCAGGTTCATGCCGGCGCCCACGGCATCTCCCCCCACCTTGGCAAGAGTTGGCTTGGGCATCGAGTGCAGGGCGAGGGCCGCCGCGTTCACCGCGTGCATGGCATTCAGGGGATGCGCGGCATCCACCATATTCTCGCTCAAATCGGCACCCGCACAGAAGGCGCCTCCAGCGCCGGTGATGACCAGGGCGCGATCGGCATCCGTTTCGCGCACCTGCTGGAAGATTGCGCGCAGGGGTTCCCACATCGATCCGGAAATGGCGTTCTTCACATGGGGTCGGTTCAGGGTGAGGGTGACGACACCGTTCGGCTGTCGTTCCAGTCGCAGTTCATCGGCTTCGGGAGTTTTTGCGGGGTTCGTATCCGCCTTTGCCTGGCTCATTGAGGACCCCTTGGATGGTAATATCGTTTGCAAATTGTTACCATACGGGTTATCCGTCTGCAACGCGACCCTCGCGAATGATTCCATCCCTCATGGAAGGCAGAAACGTCATGCGACCCTCTGAACTTGCGTCTCCCCTCTCCTCGAATCTGAATGCGCGCACTCCGGAATACGAAGAGAATCGCAAGGCCATGCTCGAGAAACTCGAAGAGATCGACGGCCTGCTCGATGAGGCCGAAGCGGGGGGGGGGCCGGCGCATCACGAGCGCCTCGCCAAGCGTGGAAAATTGCCCGTGCGCGAACGGATCGCCCTGGCCCTCGATCCCGACAGTCCCTTTCTCGAGATCAGTTCCCTGGCCGGCTACAACTCGGATTTCGTGATCGGCGGCGGCGCCGTGTTGGGAATCGGGATCATCGCCGGCGTCGAATGCGTGATATTCGCCAACGATCCGACGGTGCTCGGCGGAGCCCTGACTCCCTATGTGGGCAAGAAGTGGATGCGAGCCCTGGAGATCGCGCGGGATAATGGCATCCCCTATGTAAGTTTCGTCGAGTCCGCGGGCGCCGACCTGCGGATGGAGGGCGATGGCGACGATAAGGGCAAGAAGAAACGGAGACCGGCGAAAACTCTCCACTTCGCGGAAAGCGGTCGTTTCTTCTACGAGATGATCGAACTCTCGAAGCTCAGGATTCCCACTATCTGCGTCGTCTTCGGCTCATCGACGGCCGGCGGGGCCTACCAGCCCGGCATGTCGGACTACAACGTCGTCATCAAGGAGCAGTCCAAGATCTTTCTCGCGGGTCCTCCTCTCGTCAAGATGGCGACGGGTGAAGAATCCGACGACGAGACCCTGGGCGGCGCCAAGATGCATGCTGAAATTTCCGGATTGGGTGAATATTTCGCCGAAGACGAGCGGGATGCCTGCCGCCTCTGCCGCGAGGTGATCTCGCATCTCAACTGGAAAAAGGCCGGTCCCGCGGCGAGTCCGAAGGTCGATGAGCCCGTTCTCGATCCCGAGGAGTTGCTGGGATTGATGAGCCCGGATCTTCGCCGGCCCGTGGATGTACGCGACGTGATCGGCCGGGTGGTGGATGGTTCCCGTTTCGAGGAGTTCAAGCCGCGCTACGGCACGACCCTGGTCTGCGGCTGGGCCGCGATCAAGGGCTATTCGGTCGGGATCGTCGGCAATAATGGCGTTCTCAATCCCGAATCGGCCGAGAAGGCGGCTCATTTCGTTCAGCTCTGCAATCAGATCGATGTGCCCCTCGTCTTCCTGCAGAATCTCACGGGCTTTGTGGTGGGGAAGGATTTCGAGCACGCCGGGATCATCAAGAAGGGTTCGCAGATGATCAATGCGGTGACGAATTCGACGGTCCCTCATCTGACCGTCATCCTGGGCAATTCCTATGGTGCCGGGACCTACGCGATGTCGGGGCGCGCCTACAACAACCGTTTCACCTATATCTGGCCGAGTGCCAAGATCGCCGTCATGGGGGGCAAGCAGATCGCGGGCGTGATGTCGATCGTGCGCCGCGGCCAGGCCGCGCGCAAGGGAGAAGCCTTCGACGAGGAGATGGATGCGAAGCTGGTCGCCGCCGTCGAGGCCAAGCAGGAAGCGGGATCGATTGCCCTCGAAGCGACGGGTGCGATCAGTGACGACGGGATCATCGATCCGCGGGATACGCGAACGGTACTCGGGATCAGCCTGTCGGTGGTGCGCAACCGGCCCATCGAGGGGGCCGATGGATACGGGGTATTCAGACTGTGAGTTTCTCTACTCTTCTCATTGCCAATCGGGGTGAAATCGCACGGCGCGTGATTCGCAGCGCCCGGGAGATGGGCATTCGCACGGTGGCGGTCTACGTGGATGCGGACGCCGATGCACCCTTCGTGCAGGATGCCGACGAAGCCTGTCGCCTGGCGGGATCCTATCTGGATGGCAAAGCCATCCTCGAGGCCGCCCGTGAGACGGGAGCCGGGGCCATTCATCCCGGCTATGGCTTCCTCTCGGAAAATGCCGCTTTCGCCCGGGATGTGAGTGAAGCGGGCATTGCCTGGGTGGGCCCCTCCCCCGAAGCCATCGAGGAGATGGGGGATAAATTGGCCGCCAAGGCCCTGGCGGGGAAAGCCGGGGTGCCCACGCTGCCCGGAAGCAACGATCCGACGGATGCGGCCGCAGTCGGCTTTCCCCTGCTCGTGAAAGCGGCGGCGGGCGGCGGTGGCAAGGGAATGCGGATTGTCCGAGCGGCCGCTGATCTCGAGGAGGCCGTGGCGGCAGCCCAGCGCGAGGCGGCGAGCGGTTTCGGGGACGACCGCGTCTTCCTCGAACGCTACGTGGCGCGCGCCCGTCATATCGAGATCCAGATTCTGGGGGATGGCAAGGGCGAGGTCATTCACCTCGGCGAACGCGAGTGCTCGATCCAGAGGCGCCACCAGAAAATCCTCGAAGAATCCCCTTCGCCCCGGGTGGATGCCGCCCTTCGCAGCAGTATGGGGGATGCGGCACTGAGCCTTGCCCGCGCCCTGAACTATGAGTCGGCGGGGACGGTGGAATTCCTTCTCGATGATGATACGGGGGAGTTCTTCTTCCTCGAAGTCAACACGCGCCTTCAGGTGGAACATCCCGTTACCGAGGCGGTGACGGGAATCGATCTCGTTCGCGAGCAATTGCGCATCGCGGCGGGGGAACCCCTTGGCTACGGCCAGGGGGATATTCGCTTTGAGGGTTCAGCCATCGAGGCGCGCCTCTATGCCGAGGATCCCGGCAACGACTTCCTGCCCGCCACGGGTATGCTTTTCGCCTTCGAGCCGGCGCCTTCGCCAGTCGTGCGCTGGGATTCCGGTGTCGGGCGGGGATCGGTGATCGGCACCGACTTCGATCCCATGCTGGCGAAGGTGATCGCTTATGGTCCGACGCGAAGCGACGCCGCGGGCCGCCTGGCCCTGGCCCTCGAAGGGCTGCATATCGGTGGGGTTACGACCAATCGCGATTTCCTGGCGGCTGTTTTGCGCAGTCCGGAATACCTGGCCGGCGATACCACGACGGATTTCATCGAGAGGGTCGGGCCGGCGCGCTCCCTCGAGCCCTCGCAGGAGGAACTCATTCGGATTGCCCGGACGGCTGTGCTCTGGATCCAGGGCATGAATCGGGCGAATGCAGCTGTCTTGGCCGACGTGCCGTCGGGTTGGCGCAATGCTCGTATGCCCGACCAGGAGGTCGTCCTGCTTCGGGCAGAGGAGAGCATCACCGTTCGCTATCACATGCGACGGGATGGCGGCGTGCAGTTCTCGGATGGCCAGCGGGCCCGGATCCACGATTGGAATGAAGAGGGCATCGACGTCGAGATCGGGAATCGACGCTTCCAGGCGCGGGTCAGTCGTTCGGGGGATCGAATCGTCGTTCTGGGGCCCGGGGGCGACCTGGAGTTTTCCGTCCAGCCTCGCTTCAAGCTGCCCGGCAGTGATGATAAGAGCGGCGGTTTCGTGGCCCGAATGCCCGGAAAGGTGATCGATCTTCGTGTCAAGGTTGGAGATCACGTAAAGGCCGGAGAGACCCTGGTGCTTCTGGAGGCGATGAAGATGGAGCATCCGATGAGCGCCACCGAGGATGGCGTCGTCAAGGAAGTGCGGGTGGAGTTGGGGGAGCAGATCGAGAGCGGAGCCGTTCTGCTCGTCGTGGAGCCCCTGGCGGAAGGCGAATAGCGGGATCTCCGGGGCCACTTCGAGATTTCCGGAATGAGAAGGTATTTCTTGAAACGGGTTGGAAGAATTGAGGAGAGAGTCGATGGCTGATCCCGTACGAATCGCGAATTGCTCGGGTTTTTTTGGAGATCGTATGTCGGCGGCCCGGGAGATGGTCGAAGGTGGAGAGATCGATTTTCTGACGGGGGATTGGCTGGCCGAACTCACGATGCTGATTCTCGCCCGCACCCGGGCCAAGCGGCCCGGAGGCGGCTATGCGCGGACTTTTGTCATGCAGATGGAGCAGGTGATGGGGACCTGCCTCGATCGCGGCATCAAGGTCGTCAGCAATGCCGGGGGATTGGATCCCAATGGCTGTGCGGATGCCGTGGCAGAAATCGCAGACAAGCTGGGTCTGCATCCGAAGGTCGCATACGTCTGGGGCGACGATCTGATGCCGCGCATGGAAGAGTTGATCGCGGCGGATCAACTGCGACACTTCGAGACGGGGGAGCCCATCAAGGATGCCTCCTTCCTGACCGCGAATGCCTATTTTGGCTGCTGGGGCATCGTCGATGCCCTCAACCAGGGTGCGGATATCGTGATCACGGGCCGCACGACCGACGCCGCCATCGTATGCGGGCCCGCCGCCTGGCACCACGGCTGGTCGCGGACGGATTGGGACGAACTGGCGGGCGCCGTGGCGGCGGGGCATGTGATCGAATGTGGAACCCAGGCGACGGGAGGAAACTATTCATTCTTCACCGAAGTTTCCGGGCTGACCCATACGGGCTTTCCCTGGGCGGATATTGCGGAGGATGGCTCCTCCACGATCGGCAAGCACGATGGCACCGGGGGCGAGGTCTCGATCGGAACCATTACTTCGCAGCTCCTCTACGAGATCGGTGGTCCCGAATATTTTGGACCCGATGTGACCACGCGCTTCGACACCATCCAGCTCGAAGAGTTGGGGAAGGATCGCGTTTGCATGTATGGCATTCAGGGCGAGCCGCCCCCGCCGACCCTCAAGGTCTGCATCAACCGGTCCGGAGGGTTCCGCAACAGCATGACGGCTTGTCTCACGGGTCTCGACATCGAGGCGAAGGCGAAGCTCATCGAGGATGCATTCTGGCAGTCCTGCCCCTATTCACCCGAGGATTATGCTCATGTCGATACGCGTCTGGTACGCAGCGACAAGCCCGATCCGGAAAGCAATGAAGAGGCGGTGGCCCTGCTGAGAATCACGGTCAAGGATCCCGACGAGAAGAAGACCGGTCGCGCCTTCGCGAATGCGATGACGGAATTGGCGCTGGCCACGATACCGGGATTTTTCGGCGTGGGCGGCGGCCCCGCAGCGGGGCGACCCTTTGGCGTCTATCAGCCGGCCTGCATTCCCTCCGAGCATGTGAGCCAGGAGGTGGTCGTGCTGGGGGGAGAGAAACGTCGCGTCTCCTCGGTCATTCCCCCGGCCGAAGTCAGCGTGGCTCCGGCTCCCGGGCCCGATGTCAATCCCCCGACGGGTCCGACCCGGCGTGTTCCGTTGGGGACGGTCTTCGGGACTCGGGCCGGGGATAAGGGAGGCAACGCGAATCTCGGCATTTTTGCGCGTAGCGACGAAGCCTGGGCCTGGCTCGAGGAATTCCTGAGCGTTGAGCGGTTGCAGGAACTGCTGCCGGAAACGGCTCCCCTGCCCGTGGACCAGCATCTGCTACCCGCCCTGCGTTCGATGAATTTCGTGATCCACGGCCTGCTCGAGGAGGGAGTCGCTGCATCGACGCGCCAGGATGGCCAGGCGAAGAGTCTCGGCGAGTGGCTACGCGCCCGGGTGGTGGAAATCCCCGAGGCCCTCTTGCCTTGACTTCAGCCGGAGAACTCGGGAGCGGGCCGGGGAAGGTTCGAATCGCCGCTGTGCGAGCGCCGAAACTCCTCCTCCCCCTCAAGACCGAGATGCGGCTGACGGTGCGCCAGCGCCAGATTCTCGATCAGCTCGAGGAACTCGTGGTCGAGGAGGGATTGGCGGATGTCACGATGGCTCAACTCGCGGCCCGCTTGAATTGCTCCCTGCGTACCCTCTACGGGATATCCCCCAGCAAGGACGAATTGGTGCTGACCGTGGCCGATCGACGTCTGCATCGGATCGGCCGATCGGCGATCGAATCCCTCGATCCGGACCTTCCTCCCCTGGAGGCCCTGCGCGCCTACCTGGGGGCTGCCAATGAAGCCGTTCACTCCGCGACGGGCGCCCTCACGAGCAATTTCGTGGCTGTCCCCGGGGCCGGGAAGCTCGTGAAGGCCCATGAGAAGTACCTGATCGCGGTGGTGCGGAGTTTTCTCGACCGCGCCCTCGTCGAGGGGCAGATTTGCCGGGTCGATACCGCGGCCGTCGCTCACGTGCTCGGCGGTCTCGGGCGGGAATTCGCGCGAGTCGACGTCGCCGTTTCGAGCGACCGTTCGCCAAAAGAGACGGCCGACGATCTGACCGAAATCATCCTGCGTGGGCTCGAAAAGTTCGAATCCCCTTAGCCGCGAGGCTCGGCTCAAGTCGCTTGCACTTACTCGATATAACCCAGGGCGCGGAGTCGGCTCTCCTGCTCTCTCCTCGGCAATCCGAGTTTTCCGCCGAGTGGTTTGTAGGCATCGATGAGCTTCTGGCGGTAGAGATGCAGGTCTCGGATCGCATCCTGGTGGAGGGGGTTTTGCGGATCGAAGAGATCTCTCTCCTTCCCCTTATCCGTTTCGACGTCGTAGAGTGCTGGCTCGAGATCTCCGCCATCCCCGCCCGGGATGAGTTGGAAAAAGTCATCTTCCCTCCGCAAGCCCACTCGCATGTACTCGGGCGTCCATTCGGGGTACATCGCCAGCAGGGGCGGATATTTCTCGATCTCCTGGTAGAAAACTGCCGGCAGCAGGGCGGTATGGCTGAAGGCCGTCAGTGATGGAGCGCTCGCTTCCCCGCGCAGGGCCGCAGCGAGATCGACTCCCGGCAGATCGAAACTCGGGATGCCGGAAAGGGAAAGCAGCGTGGGAAGGATGTCGATGGATCGCGAAACGCTCTGATAGGAAAGCGGTGCGATCCCCTGGCCCGGGGCGAAGACCATCGCCGGCACATTCAGTACGTCGGGCGCAAGCTGCATGCCGTGGGTCCAGCGGAAGGGGAGATTCTTCCGAATGCCGACCTCTCCGTGATCGGATGTGAATACCATCACCGTCCTGTCGGCCAGCCCCCTTTCATCGATGGCCGCGACGACCTCGCCGAATATTCGGTCGAGATGTTCCACATCGGCCGCGTAGAGGATCGATACGATCCGATCCAGTCGCTCCTGCTCGTCTTCGGAGATGCCGAGCTTCTCCACCGTCGCCTCGTAGTTCCAGGCGAGATCGATATGGTTCAGGGCATAGAGCCGTCGTAGCGCAGCGGCATCTTCCCGCTCAATGATTTCGCAGACATCGGGGTGTCGGGCGCAATAACTCGCCAACTCCCTGCCCCGATAGGGACCGTGGGTGACCGTGAAGTTGGTCATGACGAAAGCCCGCTCGCTCGGGTCTTCCGCCAATCGGTCCAGCAGGGCAAGGAAGTCGGGGTCCTCGGCGGAAAGCTTCGTTGGTCGTCTATTCTGCGGGGGCACCCCCTCCGCGTAGCCAAGCGGCGCGCCGGCCATCAGGTGCTCGAGCCAGCTATGCGTCGAATAGCCCGCCTCTCCGAATCGACTTGCAACGGCCTTCAGCTTGGGAGAGATCCTCTGGGGATGTGAATAGATCTGGTGAAAGGGAGCCTGATGGCCTGTGAAGATCGATGCGAAGCTGGTTCCGGATTGTCCCGACTCCGTCTGATGCCTTTGGAGCAGGGCGGATCGCTTGGCAAAGCGTTCGAAATTAGGGGTCTGCGTGGGTGCGCGCTCGCCGCCGACTCTTCCGTAGGGGGACAGGCTCTCCAGGTTCAGGGAGCAGGTGGCGTAGAGCAGTACGAGTTGAGGCTGCCGCCTGTTTTCGCTCTCTCCACAGCCGAGGGCAGCGGCCAGGAAAAGGGCTGCTGTGATCAGTCGTGCGGTCATCCCGCAGCGGGTGGGTCGGCCGGTCATCGGAAGCGCGAAGTTCCTCCAGAATGACGAGATGGGCAAGCCCCCAGCTCCAGCCGTGGATCCGGGGAATTCGATGTTCACATCCACGTCCTGTCTCGCAGCCGATCTTTCAGCGAAGCGCCTGGGGGGCGAGCACGCAATGGGTCCCGCCCTCGTAGATGGTGGGCATGCACTTATTGCAGTAGACGCAGAGGGCTTCGGCCCTTTCGCCCTTCTGCCAGCTACGAAGCAACTCGGGTTCTCGCAGCAGGGAACGGCCCAACGCCACGAAGTCGAAGCCTTCCGCGATCGCTTTTTCGGCCAATTCGAGTCGGCCGATCCCCCCGAGAAGGATCAGGTTCATGTCGAGGGCGGCGCGGAATTGACGCGCGTAGGGGAGGAAATAGCCCTCCTCGAAGGGATATTCGCGTAGGAAGCGCGATGCCCCCAGCTTGAAGCCGAGGCGAAGGGGTTGGGGAAAAGCGTTCGCCATTTCATGAATCGGAGCTTCGCCCCGGAAGAGGTACATGGGATTCTGGAAGGAGCTGCCGCCCGTGAGTTCGAGGGCATCCAGGGCGCCGTCGGCCTCGAGCCATCGCGCTACCTCGATGCTTTCGTCCAGCCATAGTCCGCCGGCGACGCCATCCGCCATATTGAATTTTGCGATCACGGCGACCCGATCGTCCACCGCTTTGCGAACCGCCGTGGCGATTTCCCGCATCAGGCGGGCTCGGCCCTCGAGGCTCCCCCCCCAGCGATCGTGGCGGCGATTCAGGCGGGGGCTGAGGAATGAACTCGGCAGATAGCCGTGTCCGAAATGCAGCTCCACGGCATCGAATCCCGTATCCACCGCCATCCGACCCGCCCGGGCAAAGTCCTCGATGACGCGCCCGAGATCCACTTCGTCGGCGGCTCGGGTAAAGCGCAGCGCCTGGGGGGAGAAGACTCGCGAGGGTGAAAGTCCCTTCTGCCCGGCTCCGGCTCCCACCGGTCCGGCATGGCCGAGTTGGATGGAAGCAGCAGCGCCCTCCGCGTGGATCGCCTCGCTGAAGCGGCTCAGGCCGGGCATGGCTCGCTCATTCAGGACGATCTCCCTGGGCGCCCCCTGGCCGCCCTCGGCGACCGCGCAATAGGCGAGGGTCGTCATGCCGATGCCCCCTTCGGCGATCCGGCGGTGGAATTGGATCAATTCGTCATTGACGAGATTCTCCATGGCCAACCCCTCGAAGGTCGCGGCCTTGATGAATCGATTGCGTAGGGTGAGGGGGCCGAGTGGGGCCGATTCGAATGCCCGAGATGTGCCGGGGCCCGTCGTTTCGTGGGAATCGGAGTCGGAGTTCATATTGGAATCACTCGCTGCCGTCTTGGGTTCTATCCGGAGCCGGAGTCGATCTCCGTCCCGTATGTGCCGAGGTAATGAGAGGAGAGGGGAGGGCGCTTCTCGAGAGGATGACTGATTTCGTAGATACGCTCGTAGCGCGTTTCACGGATCTTCCAACGGCCGTCGACCTTCAGGTAGCGATCCCAATAGATCGCGGTTCCCGTCGTAAAGAAGTTGTGATTCAGGACCCACATATTATCGGCCAGATACCAGACTCCTGTGGCCTCGTCGTCTGCGAGGATCTGGATCTCCGGGTGGTGGCCATTATGATGTCCGACGGATTCTCGCGTGAAGGAGGATTGGATGGCCTGCAGGTAATCCTCCTTTCCCTCGATCTTCCATTCGTAGTTCCCGCCGACAAAATGAACCTTGACATCCTCGTGGAAGAGTTCGCTCATTTCTTCCCAATTGGCCGTGTCGAGGCAGCGGAAGTAGGCGTGTTTCACGTTTCGGATGGCTTCGATATTGAGAAGCATCTGAACGCCGCGACGGATGTCGTCGATTCCTTCCCCGGCAAGTTCCAGGGGCATTCCCGCCTGGATGCCCATGCCCTCTCGTGTCAGCGGCCCCCCGTTCTTTTTTTCATTCATGGTCGAATCCTCGCCCCTTTTCTATTTTTTCCCGATCAATCCTTCGCCTCGGCCTCTTCCAGGGCCAGGGCCGCGTGAAAACCCTCGCGGATCGCGCCCTCGAGATAGCCAACCCCCGTGCAGTCTCCGATCTCGATCGTATTCAGGCCAGCGGCCTCGAGCCCAGCAGCGAGATCCGGGTTGCTCTCCAATCCCAGGGTGATGATGACGCTCTGAGCCGGGATGCGCAGGTTCTCGCGACCGCCCTCCGACGTCCCCAGGCTGTATTCCACCGCGCTCTTCGTGATGCGCTCCACCCGGGCCGAGGGGGTCAGATCCACTCCCGCGGAGCGGACGTCATGGAGTGCCCGCCAGCGCCGGGGATGAGCCATTTCCTTTGCGAAAATCTCCCCTTCTTCGAGGACACTGACCTTCCGCCCGCGATCGACCAGGAACTCCGCGAGTTCGATACCCACCAGGCCCCCCCCCACGATGACCACGTTGCGTCCGATCGGCATGAAATAGTGCGAAAGGCTGCGAAGTCGCCCGGTATTTCCCATCAGGCCGAGAAGTCGCCCGGCCGCCAGGATCCATCGTTGGCCGAATTTCAGTCGCGGCCCCTGCGGCAGGTCCCCCCCCGTCATCAGGGCTCGCAGGGAATCTCCGTCGAGGACGTGGGGCAACTCCGCTCCGGGAATCGCGACTTGTCGGCGCCGGGCCCCCGGAGCGACGAGGACGGTGTCGGCTCCCCTATGCTGCGCCTCGGATACGCTGAGTTCCTCGTTCAGCCTGATCTCGACGCCGAGCGCCTTGACCCTGGTTTCCAGCCAATTCAGCAGGCGCTCATTGGGCTCGTAGACGAGGGCGGCAAAGCGGAGGGTTCCCCCCAGTCTGGCCTCCTTCTCGAAGAGGGTCACCCGATGTCCGCGTTCCGCGGCCACTCTTGCGGCCTCGAGTCCCGCCGGTCCCCCCCCGGCAATCAGGACCTGCATCTGGTTGGGGGCTTTCTCGCGTAGCCGGGCGGCGAATTCGGCTTCGAAGGCCGTCACGGGATTGACCGCACAGCGGACGGAGCGATCGAAGAAGGCCTGGGCGACGCAGGTGTAGCAATAGACGCAGGGGCGAATGCTCTCCTCTTCATCGGCGGCCAGTTTTCCCGCCGTCGCGGGATCGGCCAGCATCTGTCGTCCCATGGCGATCAGATCGGCCTTCCCGGCGCGAATCAATTCATCGCCGAGTCCGGGTGAGATTCTTCCCACGGCGATCACGGGTACCGATACCGACTCGCGGATGGTGGCCGTCATCTCCACGAAGCCCCCCTCGCGATGAACGATCGGCGCCTCGGTGAAGCCGGCCCCGAAGGGGTTCGCATACGCGCTTACGTGGATGGCGTCGGCCCCGGCCGCTTCGGCGAGTCGGGCCGTCTTCTGGGCATCGTTCAGCTGGATGCCATCACCTTCACCGAATTCCATTGCATCGATCCGGCACCATACGGGAAATTCCCCTCCCGTGGCTTCCTTGCAGGCCGCCAGGGTTTCCAGCAGGAGACGCGCCCGATTTTCGAGGGGGCCCCCGTATTCATCCTCTCGGAAATTCCAGGCCGGCGAAAGAAATTCGGAGAAGATATAGCCGTGGGCCGCATGGATTTCTACGCCATCGAAAGAGGCGCGTTGCGCTCGCTCGGCAGCGTCCGCGAATCCGCAGACGAGTTCCCGCAAGTCCTCGCGGCTCGCTTCCTCTACGATCGGCTTGCCCCCGCCCGCCGCCTTCGCCATCGCCATCATCTCTTCACCGCTCAGATCGATGGGGCCGGTTGGTCTCATCTGCCGACGGGGCTTCGAGGGCATCAGGAGCGGGCGAGCCTCCTGGGTGTCCAGCCTCGCCACCTTGCCGTGATGGGCCAGTTGGATCGCGATCCTGGCGCCATGCCGATGGACGCGCTCCGTCAGGGCTCGCAATCCCGGAAGGAATTCATCGTTCGAAACCCCTAGCTCGTGGGCGGAATTGGCTCCTCGGGGATACATCGCGCAGGTATTCTCGGTGATGATCAACCCCGCTCCACCCCGGGCTCTCTCCTCGTAGTAGGCGATCACGGGCTCGCGCACTTTGCCGTCCGCTTCAGCGATCTCGACCCCCATCGGTGCGACCACGATGCGGTTGCGAAGCTCAAGTCCTGCGATTCTGCTGCTCGAAAGGAGGTTTTTCAGCATTGGGCCCGATCTCTGGACGGCGGGTCAGGAATTCCGCATGCGAGCAGGGAATTCGTCTGAAAGGTCTTTGTAGCATTGATTGGGGAGGCCGGCCCCGCCGGATTGTCGATCCGGGGGCCTTGGATACACTCCGGTACTGGTGTCGGTTTCTTCCGCACCACTTTCAACAGCAGGGCTGATAAGAGTGGGCGGTCGTCGTAGCACGCAGCTGCGACGGATGGACGAGCAATCTGAATCAATTGGCGGAGGGAAGAGGGCAATGAAGGAATTTGCGGGCAAGGTGGCGGTCGTAACGGGCGGGGCCGGGGGCATCGGCAAGGCATTGGTCAGGGCTTTGGGTGCAGAAGGTGCCCGAGTGATCGTGGCGGATGTCGAAAAGTCTGTGCTCGATGAAACGGTCGCGGAATTCAATTCTGCGGGTTTCGAGGTGAGCGGGGTGGTGACCGATGTCTCGGATCAGGACTCGGTGCATGCATTGGCCGATCATGTCTTCGAGGAATACGGCGCCTGCCATCTCCTCTTCAACAACGCGGGTGTGGCCGCTCCCTCCGCGAATGTCTGGGAGACCACGGTCAATGATTGGCTCTGGGTGCATGGCGTCAACGTAATGGGAGTGATACACGGAGTCCAGGCTTTCGTCCCCCGGATGATTGCGGGTGGAGAAGAGGGCTGGGTGATCAATACTTCGTCGGGAGACGGAGGCATCTCGCCGCTTCCCTACCAATCCGTTTATGCTTCGAGCAAGGCCGCTGTTTCCTGCCTGACGGAATGCCTCGCAGCGCAACTCGAAATGGAAAAGACGAATCTCGGGGCTTCGATCTTCTATCCCTCGGGCGGCCTGCTCGAGACGGGCATCTGGACCACGGATCGCAATCGGCCCACGGAATTGGCGCGTGAGACGGCCGCTGCGCCGGCTCCGAAGATCGAGGATTTCAAACAGGCCGCAAAGGCGGCGGGGATGGAGCTGCACTTCCAGGATCTGGATGAGCTGGCTCTTCACGCCCTGGAGGGTATTCGTGGTCGGCAATTCGTGATCATGTACGGCCATAAGGAGACCGAAGCGACGCTGACGGATCGGGCCCAGCGAATCGGCCGCGCCGAACTTCCCTTCGATCTGGCGAGCCTCCCGATGATGTAGGCGCGCTGGATGATTCCCGACGGAGCCTCCGTCTCGAAACGAATCTCTGTGAAGGGAGCGGGAAATTGAGAGGGGTATCGATGCTGGCTGGATCCGTCGGGGGAGCCTTCCTCTTCACCCTGCTGCTCTTCTCCGCGCCGATTCATGCGTCGGAAGATTCGGCCTTCTGTCGCACGCTGGCGGAAATCAATCGCGGTGAGGTGGATACCCGAGGTCTGCCCGAATTGGAAGGCCACGTTCGCGTCATTCAGGAACTCCTGAATGCAGCTCCCGAGAGCCTTGCGCCGGATTTGATCATCCTGCGGGATACCTTTGGAGC
This sequence comes from uncultured Spirochaetaceae bacterium, assembly GCA_964435795.1. Lineage (GTDB taxonomy): Bacteria > Myxococcota_A > UBA9160 > UBA9160 > UBA4427 > JAZXM01. The sequence goes on along the minus strand of CAYTAT010000023.1, from coordinate 30,568 downwards.
CTGGGCGAATGCAGTTCGGGGCCAACGGCCGATGCTCGAGACCTTCGCGATCCTGCGGGATCCCGAGTTGGCGGGCGTCGAGGGTCGGATCGCCGATTTCATCGCGGAGAATTGTGGACTCCGACTCGGAGACGGGCGGTATCATGTGGGAACATCCGCTTCCAGGGCGGGCCGCTGCCCTGCCTGGCCGAGTGTCGGCAATCCCCTCACCTTCAATCACTTCCCGAATCTTCCAGATACCTCCGGTGGAAATTATTTCGCCCAGCGCTTCTGGGTCTCCAAGGGGAATTCGGCGCCCAGGGGTATGTTTGGCGTCGAAGCGGGGGGGAGGGTTCGATTCCACGGGCAATATCCCCGGGCTCGATACTTCGCCTTTCACCCCAATGATGAAGATCTCAACAACCTGAAGACCTTGAGAGATCGGGATCTGCGTCCCGATCCGGGCAGCCTCAACCCCTTTCTTCAGCGGGCCGAAGACGCCGGCCCCAACTATTTCACGGCCTGGCTCGTTTTCGATCAGCCCCCACAAGATCCGGCTCCGAATACGAGCTATGTGGGGGCGCGTAAGAATGGAATCAAGCCGACCCGTTGGGTCTGGAATATGTTGCGACTCTATGCCTCGGATATCGGGGATGGACCGAATTCGGGCGGCGTCCCCCTGCCCGCGATGACGATCTACGCGGCCGATGGAAGCATCGTCGAGCATTACGAGGAATGCGAGCCCTTCGATGAAGGAGAAGAACATCCGAAGACGGACATTCTATTCCCCGTACTCCCCATAGCCGATCATAGGGCCGTCAATCCCGCGGCCTGGAGTACGTCGTCCAATTTCGAAAGCCCATCGGATACGCTTGCGAATGCCGATGTCCAATACCTGGCAACTTTCTTCAGTAGACGCCACGGCGACCTGCTGGTCGTCAGGGCCAGGAAGTTGAAGACGGCCGATACCCGGGCTGGAGAGTCCGTCAGCACACCCGACCAGGATATTCGACTCTTTACTCTATGCACCTACAACATCTGGTCCGGAAGTGCTCGGCAATGCATGCTCGATCAGGCCCTGGCGGAGGATGAAGAGGGTTTTTATACCCTGGTGGTCTCAGATGCAGAAAGTCGTCCGGCCAATCTCGAGCAGCAGGCCGCGACCTGGATCGACTGGGGCCCCTACCTCGACGGCCAGTTGACCTATAGGATGGTCTACCGGGAGAACGAATTCGCTCGGCGCATCGCCTTTGCGCTCAATGGTGGAATCGTATCCCCCGCCCGGCGAGACTATATTCCCAGGGCCGTTCCCTGCAGCCGTGAGCGTTTCGAGCTGGCCGGTTGGAAGGGATGTTTCGAGGCCGCCGGCATCCAGGAAAAGCAGGGGGATCCCCCGATTTCTTCGCCGGAATGAAGGGATCGCGGCTTCGGGCATCGGCCGACGCCGCGATGGCCGAAATCGGGGAAAGCCTTCTCGAGTCGGCGCGATTTCCGACACCGACGATATTCGCAAGGCTTCTGCGCCCGCTTTTGACGATATGCCGCCCCGCTGCTTTCAAGCGGCATCCACCCCGGGACGACCGCGCAGGGCGAAATAGCTCATGCCCACGGCGAGCAGCGCCCCGAAGAGGATCGCAATGCCGGGGTTGTAGTAGATGAGCGAAACCAGGCAGACCCCGGCCAGGAAGAGGGCGAGAAGCGCGAGGTAGGGGTATAGGATGGCGCGGAAAGGTCTGGGCAGGTCGCCTTCGAGTTTTCGCAACCGGATCAGGGCGGCCATGGAGAGGATGTAGAGGCAGACGGCGCCGAAGCAGGCCAGCGTGATGATTTCCGCGGTACGCCCCGAGAGAATCGCGACCACGCCCGCCAGCAGGTTGACGGCCAGGGCCACGCGAGGCGTTCCCGTCCCGGGGTGTATTTTCGCCAGGATCGCGGGCGCGAAGCCCGAGCGGCCAAATTCGAAAGTGGCTCGGGCGGCGGCGAGAATGATGCCATGAAAGGATGCGATCAGGCCGAGCAGCCCGACTCCCAGCAGCATGCCATACCAGGCGGAATCGCTTCCGACGACCAGGGCCAGAGCCAGGGGCAGAGGTGCATCGCTGGCCTCGGCAGCGGCGTGGGGATAGACGATCTGCTCCCAGCCCGCGACACCGACGGCGCTGAAGAATACCGCCAAGGCCAGCACGACCAATGTGAGCATCGAGCTTCCGAAGCCCCGGGCGATATTCTTCTGGGGGTCGCGCGCTTCTTCTGCGGCATTCGCGACGCCCTCGATCGCCAGGTAGAACCAGATGGCAAAGGGCAGGCAGGCGAAGATTCCCGCGTAGCCATTGGGGAGCGGATCCAGGTTGAAGTTCTGCCAACTGAATGCCGGCAGGGTCAGGCCGCAAAAAAGGAGCAGTTCGCCAACGGCGAGCACCGTGATCACCAATTCGAAGAGCGCCGCCTGCCGCACCCCCCAGGCATTCAGGGCCGTGAAGATCAGATAGGCCGCGATGGCAATTCCCTCGACAGGAACGTCTTCCAGGCGTTGACCGATATAGGCGGCGATCGCCATGGCGATGGCGGGTGGGGCGAAAACGAATTCGATGATCTGGACGAGCCCTCCCAGGCAGCCTCCCAGGGGGCCGAAGGCCCGGGCACAGTAGACGAAGGCCCCCCCGGCCCGGGGAATCGCACAGGCCAGTTCGGTATAGCTGAGGATGAAACTCACGTACATGACAGTGACCATGAGGGTTGCGGCCAGCATCCCATGGCTGCCTCCGATCGGGAGTCCGAGATTCCAACCGAAGTATTCCCCGCTGATCACATATCCGACCCCGAGTCCCCAGAGAGTGAAGGGCCCCAGGCTTCGCTTCAATGCGCTGCTTTCGGCCATCTCCTGACTCTACATCCGCCATGAATTCGGCGCCTCGGCGACCGAAAGGATTTCGATTTTTCTCCTTCTTCCCGGCCGAAAATCCGGAGCGGCCGATTCTGGGTCTTTGACTCCCAGGGTTCAGGGGATAGACTTCGTCTTTCGCGAGCGAATACGGATTGGGGTCATGAGATTCAGCCATGAATTCATCTCCGCATAGGATGCTCGTCTTCTCATTCTTGGCATTCTTCTGGGTCTATGGCTGTGAATCGCCCCCACCGGATTCCACGCAGGACGTCCCCCAGAGCAAGCCCATCGTCAGAGATGAATCGCATCGACCGCAGTGGGATGGTTTCTCACGCCTCTATATTTCTTCCAGTGGAGATTTCCGGCGATATGGCGCAGTAGAGATCGACCCCATCTCGATCGCTCGCGAGAAGAGGTCGAAGCTGGCAGTTCCGACATTCCAGTGGATGGAATCGGATCATGGCCTGAGCGATGGGGAGGCTCAGCTGATTGAGAAATATTATCGGGAAGCATTCGTGCAGACCCTGACTGCAGAAGGGCGATTCGACTTGCTGGACTCGACGAATTCTGATGTGCTTCGGATCAGCGGTCGCATCGTAGATTTCGGAGAGATCTCACCCGCTGAGGAGAGTCAGCGAGTTCAAGCGAGCAGTTTTTTCAATCAGCTGGACCGGATGTCCCTGGTACTCGATGTCAGCGATGCGAGGACGGGAAAGCTGCTGATTCAGATCAGAGACGATCGGGCCCTTGGCGACTTTCAAGGATTCTATTCGGGGGATGGGACATTCAGGCCGACGGCCCTGCCCGAAATTTTCGGCCGTTGGGCCAATCGGACATTCGAGCAGATCGAAAAGGTCCGGCTCCTGCCCGAGATCCCCTCATCCTCCGGGAACTCCGAGGAGTGGAATCATCGATAAAAATGATCTTCGGCCTCAGATGTCGCAGCTCTGTCGGCGAACCATTTCCATGGCGATCTCGGCGGGTACGGGTCGGGAGAAGAGGTAGCCCTGGCCGAAATCGCATTTGAGATCCCGGAGAATTTCCATTTCCTCCCGAGTTTCGATGCCCTCGGAAACCACCTGGATCCCGATCTTGCGGGATAAACCCACGACGGCCTCGACGATGGCCCGGGCTCGTTCGTTGGTGGCCATGAGTTGGACGAAACTCTTGTCGATCTTCAGTGTCGAGATGGGCAGAGTGATGAGATAGCTGAGGCTCGAAAACCCCGTTCCGAAATCATCCATCACCACGGGAAAACCGTGATCCCGGCAGGCGTTGATCTGTTCCATCGCGGATTCATTGTCGACAACGATACTCTCCGTGATCTCGACCTTCACGAATTCAGGCGAGAGATTGTGAGCGTTGACGATGCCGATGAGCATGTCCGGGAAATCCCTGACCGCAAGTTGCTTTCCGGATGCGTTGATATTCATGAAGATCTTCTCTTCACCACCCTCGCGCTGGAATCGGACCAGGTGTTCGCAGGCCTGCTCGATCATCCAACGCCCGATGGGTTCGATCAGCGTCGTTTCCTCGGCCAGGGTGACGAAGTCCTCGGGAGATACGGTTCCGTAGATCTCGTCATTCCAGCGGACGAGTGCTTCGAAGCCCCGAAGTCGAGAGTCCTCCAGGGAGACGATGGGTTGGAAGCAGAGGTCGAGCCCATTTTCCTTGACCGCCCTGCGCAGGGAAGACTCGAATTTGATCTTCTCCACCGCGTCGCGGTCATCCGTCAGGAAGTCTCCCAGGATCACTTCATCCCGGATGCCTTCATCCTCATCGCCATTCTTGTCTCGAAAGAGCCGCATCTCATTGCGTAAGGTCCTGAGGACGACGTTGAATAGCAGGCGAACGACCAGATCCGAGGATTCGAGTCGGGTGCTGACCTGCTCCCGGGTGATTACCCAGAGCAGAGTATCCTCGGTGGCGGTCGCATTGGCGCTTCGCGGAGCCGAGCTGATGATCGCCATTTCACCGAAGAGTTCCCCCGGGCCCAGGGTTGCAAGAACGACCGGTTTCCCGTCCCGCTGGGACCAGATTTCGACCCTGCCGTGCTCGATCACGAAGGCCGCCTGGGCCTCATCACCTTCTTTGATGATCGGTTCACCCGCAGCGAAGAGCTTCGTCGGAGTTTTCTGGTTGGCCAATTCAGACCCTTTCGGGAATCGGAGATCGAAGGGAGACCTGCTGGGGCGTCTTCGTGGCGGGACGATGCTGCCGCTTCCTCTTTCCTCATGATGGGGAGGGAAGTTCTCCGGCGCAAGGGTTTCCGAGGCGGATATCTCCTCCCCGCCCCAATTCCCACCGGGTCATGCCTCCAGGGTCGTCCCGGGCAAGATTTCCGGAAGCTCGGCTCTTCCTGGGCGGGGAAGCCTGCAGGGAGTCTTTAGCTGGGGAGGGTGTTCTGGGGCCGAAAACCTGTTACCTATCTGGCATGGCAAACCCGGCAGCAGTTCTTGAGACGTCCCTCGGCAAGATCACGGTAGAGCTTTTTCTGGATACCATGCCCATCACGGCGGGCAATTTCGTTCGTCTCGCCGAATCGGAATTCTACGACGGCCTGCATTTTCATCGGGTCATCGACCAGTTCATGATCCAATTCGGCTGCCCCCATAGCCGAGATTCGGAGAGTCCTCGGGCCGGGACGGGTGAGAGCCCGCATGGGACGATCGAGGACGAGTTTCCCGAGCAGGGAAAGTTCTCCAACGAGCCCGGAACTCTTTCGATGGCGAATACCGGGCGTCCGAATAGTGGCGGTTGTCAATTCTTCATCAATACCGCGCATAACGCCCATCTGGACTGGTTTTCCCCGGGTCCCTCCAAGCATCCGGTTTTCGGGAAGGTGATCGACGGCATGGATGTCGTCAAAGCCATCGGGGAATGCGAGACGGGTGCCCAGGATCGTCCCGCATCACCCATCAAGATGATTGCGATTCGCGTCGATACCTGAGCGCCTCTTCGTCTCGAAGGGATGGCGTCGGAGATGCGCTGGTCCGGTCCTTCATGCGAGAGACCCGGGCCATCGGCTGTCTCGCTCAATACTCGACGCGCATGGAAAAACCGATTCCCGCGCCCTCGGCCTGGATTCCAGATCCATGCTCGCGGTAGTTGGCATCCGTCATATTGAAGAGTTCCGCGGATAGCGTGACGCGATCATTCCAGCGCCAATAGCCGCGGATATTCAGGGTCGCCCAGCCATCCGTTCCCCTCGGATCGATTCGCGGATCGCGTATATCCCGGGCACTCAAACGCCGTTGGGAAGCGGCAAAACGAAGATAGGGTTCGAGAACCAGATTCTTCCGGGGCTGCCAGGAGAATCCGATTCGGCCCTGGAATGGCGGGATTCGATCCGCTGCTTCAAACCCTCCAGCGGGAAGCGACTGTTCCCCCCAGACCCAGAAGAGTGAGTAGAGAAGCGAGAGTTCGTCTCGCAGGCGAAAGCTCCCAAAACCCTCGACTCCCGCAAGCTGGACTTCCTTGGCGTTGGCGCTCTGGATGATGTCGCGGTTGTCCGCCGTCACCGCACCCGTCAGAACGGATTCAATCTTGTCTTCGTAGCGGGAATAAAACCCCGTGAGTTCCACTTCCCATTTTTCGCCCGCGTAGTGGATTGCAAGATCCGTGGTGTAGATGATCTCGGGATCCACATCGGATGCCGGCAGGTTGAAGCGATTCCCGGGCCGGGGGCCCAACGTCCCGAGGTCGAAGATATTGGGTGCGCGGAATCCGCGGCGAAAGTGCAGTAGCAGACTCAGGTCGGGCCCCAATTCCATAGTCAGACCCAGGGCGCCGGTGAGGTCGCCGGTCTCGATGCGTTCTGTCGCCGTGGTCGAGGTGGCCGCGATGCACGTTTCGAAGAAGCTGTAGCGGATGCCCGTATCGAGACTGAGCCATGGGAAGAGGGATACGGCCAGGTCGGCGTGACCGCCATAGGAATTCATTTCCGAGCCGTCGGGGAATCGGGCTTTGACCTGCTGCCGGTTGCCGCTATGGATATCGATCTCCCAGCGGCTGCTCGATACCCGGTCCAGATAGGCATCGGCTCCAAGGCTGAGGTCGATCATCTCGAAGATCTGGCGCTGGGCCATTGCTGAAAATCCGATCAGTTGGCTCTGATTCCTTTCCCGGACTCGCGTTGGTACCTGGTAATCCCGCGTTCTCCGACCATCTCGAATCCTCTGGAAGCTGACGTCAAGGCGAAGGTCGTCCCAGTCGGTGACGGGATCCTGGATTTCATATTGCAGGTGGGCGAAAAGGCGCTCGAGGGGCTGATAGTAGAATTCGGAGGATGAGGGGAGTGTCTGGCCATATCCCACCACCATTTCGTCGTAACGGGGGGACTCGGGCTGGCGGTTGAATTGCAGATCCAATTCGATCCGCTGGTTTTTATCGGGCTCCCAGAGAAGGGCGAAATCCGAAGAGAAAGCCCGAAAAGAAGTGGGCACCTGGTAGCCGACATCTCCTCCGGCTCTTCGATCATCCGTTTCGAGTGCTGAAAAGCCGGCCCGGATTCCGAATTCCGTCTTCCCGCTCTCAATCTCGGCCCGGATTCCCCTCCCCAAATCGGCCGAGTTGAAGAAGCCACTCAATGCGGCGCGATGATTCCAGTTCTCGCTTTCGAAGCGGGGTTTTCGCGTAAGAACGCGTACGACTCCACCCATGGCATCACTTCCATGCCGTACGGAAGCGGGGCCACGGATGACCTCGATGCGGTCCACCAGGGCGGGATCGACCAGGGCAAGATAGGGGGTCGGTGCCGATCGATAGAGGGCATTGTTGAGTCGCATCCCATCAACGAGATTGAGGATCCCGGATCCCGTCAGGCCGCGAATGAAGGGCGACCCCTGGCCCGTCGTCGTCGTCTGAACGTGAACGGAAGGGATTTCTCCGAGGGCGTCGGTCAGCACCTCGGGAATCGAGTTCTCGAATTCTCTCCGGTCGAGGGTGATGGGAGAAGAGGCCCCCATGATCTTCGTGACAGCACGCCGGGAAGATGTGATCCGAAGAATTTCGGTTTCGCTCCGATCCTCGCCCCCGATGGCTTCCCCTTTCAGGGGGGGAGGGGAGGGTGGGGAAGAAGGAGAGGGCTTCTCGGCTGCGGCCGGTTCTGCGAGCAGGGTCAGGCCGAGTGCCAGCCAATGCACCAGCAGGGGGGCGATTCTCATCTGCAACTGGCCCCGTCATGCCGCCCAGGGGAAGAAGGCGGTCTGTGCGCCGAAGAAGCGAGGCGGAGTCCGATTCCCGTTCCGATTGGGAGTCGTGCTGCAATCGCCTCGTTCCGAGCGTCTGGAAAGTTCGAAGATCGTTTCCGGAGTCGGATATTCTTCCGGCTTCCCTCGCCGATACCGGGCCGTGCTAGCGGTCGATTCGTCGCTTCCGTTCTCGCTGCCTGCGTAGGGTTCTTTCTCCGCACATGAAGAGAATGCCACTGGTGAGCAACCACATGCCACCCGGTTCGGGCACCCCGGTCGGGTTCAGGCACCAGGAGTTCAGGGTGCCGACATCCGTCCCCGCATTGTCGGCCACGGAGAGGGTCCATGTGCCGGCGATGTTCTCGCCGTCAAAGGCGGAAAGGGGATTGTTCGGGCTCTGGGTTCCGGAAATCGCCGGGGGGAGGGGGTCGCATTGATCTTCGACGGCCGTGGTGGCCGAATCCGCCAGGATCACGCTGATATCGTTTTCATCACAGCCGAATCCGCCCCCGGTCGAGCCGGGTCGGTCGATTAGCAGAGCCGAAGTGCCCGTATCCTGATGGGTCAGGGATACCGAGAGGTCGCCCACCCACGTATGGGTGATATCGACACTTACTTCGGTTCCCGCGACGGTACCCGCGCCCGTGACCACGATGGAATCCAGCAGGGGGGAACTGGGCAAGCCATCGGGAATCGATCCGGCCGGTGCACTGCAGAGACTCAGGGCCTCACCCGTCGTAAACTGGCGGGGCCCCACCAGCGTCTCGCCGCAGGGGTTGATTGCACGCACTCGCCACGAATAGGTCGTCAGGGGCAGCAGGGGATTGGTCAGAACGTGACCGGCCTGCGTTCCGGTAGCGCTGACATCGATACTTCCAAAGAGCGGATCGTCGTCGATTTCCAATACGTAGGTCTCGAAGTACGAGGCCGGATTCCACTTGAATGCCAGGATGAGATCCGTTTCGGTGACGCCATCCGCAGGGTTGGCGAGGGAGTTGAATAGCGGAAGCCTATGGTAGATCTCGGTATCGGTGGAGAGACTCTGGCTGGCCGCTCCACTGGTGCTGGCGAGAATCTCGATCTGGCGGTTTCCGAATCCCGCCGAGGCGTCTGCGGAAAGGGATAACGTACTCTGCCCGGTCGGCGTCACGGGATTCGGAGAGAAGGATCCGGTGAAGCCGGCTGGCAGGTTGGGGAGGCTGAGCGTCGTGCTGCCGGTAAATCCGCCGATGCTGGTCACGGTTACCTCAATGGGGTCGAGGGAATTCGGGATGCAAAGGCTCTGGCTTAGATTCGTCGCGGCCAGGGCGACACCCGGGGTTCCGCAGGAGTCGAATTTGAAGCTTCCGATCTGGGTATCCCAGCGTCCGCTGGCCAGCGGATACTCATGGGTGTACCAGAAGGTGCAGCCATCCACGGGGTCCACGTTCATGGAACTGTAGTCCCCCCAGCGTTCATTGGAGTGGGTGCCCAGCCCGGCGATCAGGGTCGTCTCCCCGGTGGTCATCGTTCCCGGAGCATCGGTTTGAAGGCGCCCCGTGTAACGAATCCCAGCCGAAAGTGTCGAACTGCCCGCGCTATAACCCACGGCAATATTGCCGCTCTCATCCGATGCGATGCTCGACATCCAGCGGCTGTGGGCGTCTGGTGCGAAGGTGCCCTCCTGGAAGAGAGACCAACTTCCCCCGGTTGACTTCCGGAGCTCCCACCAGCGAATTCCGGCGTGATCGGTGCCGTCGACGTCCGTGACATGACTTCCGATCAAGACCTCATAGCTGCCCTTGTTGCGGTATTGAGGTCGCCACATGACCACCTCGCGCAGGGGGTCGAGCCCGATCCCGCCGCCCGGTTGGTCGATGCACGAGAAGGAGCTGAGTCCGCATAGATTGGAGTCGAAGTCAGTGATGTCGATCGAGATCGGGCCGGTGACGGTCGAGTTGGCAGAATTCGCGAAATCGACGTGAAATTCGAAGATTTCGAGGAAGTCCTTGCTGGGATCACTCGAACCCGGGTTATGGGATTCATCATCCCGATGGCGTAGGAAGAGGGCGGGGCTGCCGCCCGGGGGTGCAGTCGAGCCGTCGATGTCGGCCGGGTTGATCATCTGAAAGCCGAAGCCTCCCAGACCCGACACTGTGAAGCGTTGCATGGTGGCCGCGGATCCGGTCAGCATCGAAGTCCGATCCATAACGTAGACCCCGGGGCCCGCTCCTTCATTGGTGCCGACATAATAGCCGTCCGACCAGACCGCATATTTCGGGTAGTCGGGAAATTGCGGCGCCGAAAATTCATAGGCGTGCCAGCCTCCCGCAATTGGATCGCCGGTGGCGCTGATATAGACGCAGAGTTTATTGCCCAGATCGGAGAATTCCGAGAGCAGCCAGCGTCCCGCCAATTCGTCATAGAGAACGATGGGGTCTCCCGCTCCTGACGAACAGTTGCTGATTCCCGGCGCTCCCACCCCGAGACTCTCCATCGTAAGGGGGCCCACTGCGATGGAGCCATCGGATTTATCGTAAACGGTGAAAATCGATCCTCCGCCGGCGTTGATGGATTGGATGTAATAGGAAACCCCAATATCCCCCACCGTATCCGGGGGGGAAACTCCGGTAAAAGCGGCACCTCCGAAATTGAGCGACGGGGCAGAAAAGGCCCGCGTCAGCAATGCGACGGTCTGCTGCCCCAGAAGTGAATCCGTTGCGTCTTCGAGGGGAGCGGCTCGCAGTTGCGTGTCGATCAACTTTTCGGTCAGGTGGAAGCGGCGTGGGATCAGCCTGATGGAATCGCCCGGCTTCCAAGTGGTGGCGGGCTCGAGATCCCGGAGGTCGACGGAGAGGAATACCGGCGTGACCTCGGGCATGGTCGTGGCCTTCCGATTGATTTCCGCGGGGGCAATCGTCTCTTCTACTACTGCGAGTGCAATTCCCGGTGCCCAGGTGATCGCCGCGGGAAATGCGAGAAATCCTCCCAGCAAAGATCCGGCGAATAGGATCCGCTGGATCCCCCGCACAAAGGTTCGCATCCCCCGCAATTCGGATATCTTCGTACTCGATTTCATGACCGCCGATTCTCCCGCTGCCGGATTCTTGGCCCAGGTCCGAGCAGATCGATCCCACCCACCCACGGGAGGAGTCCCCTCTGAAGGTCCGTATGTTACTACGGCCACTCGAGGGGAATTCTTGGATTACAGATCTGCCAACCGAGGATTCTCGTTTCTGAATATGCCCGTCGCCCAACCCGACCGGGCGGGCCCCCTCGGAGCAGCGACTTTCGAAGCAGCCAGCGTCCAAGAGCGTAATTTAGAGTGCATTCTAGAGTGGTTCCAAATCGAGCTACGTGACAGATTTACCCTACGCAAAATCGATGCAAATTCGAAGCAGAAAAGTGCCTTGCCCCGCAAATTCCCGTCTTTTTCGCAATGACTGTGCTTCAGAATAGAGGCCTCCCCCTCTCGGCCTCCTCCCCTCCCCCCGAGGGGGGAAGATAATTCGGGCCAGAGGTCGTTCAGGGAGGCCGATTCGGGTCGCGCGAATTCGAGTCTGGCTCCGAAGAGCCGTATGCTTGGAGTTTCACTGCGGGGGGATGGGGGCTCTTGAGTAGAACTCTGGGCACGGCGGTTGGCTCTGCGATTGCGCTTTGTCTACTGGCCTCGCTATCGGCCGGGGGCGCTTGGGGGGAGCCGGCTCCGGTGGCTTCGGCTCCGCGGGCCGATAACGATGTCTGGCTCGACACGTCGCGCCGTGAGTTCGAACTCCCGGCGGATTCCCTTCTCAGGGTCAGCAACTACATGGGAGACGTTCGAGCACGCAGCAGCGGGGACGATAAATTGCTGCTGGTCGTGGTGACTCAGCGTTTCGAAGCCGACCAGAATGATGCTGAAGTAGAAGCTTCGGAAATGCCCGGAGGGCTCTCGATCACGACCCACTACCCCAGTGCTGTGGCCGGCAAGAAGAACGGCCGCCTCGCGGGTCGGATCGATATATCTCTGCTCATTCCCGCCGGCCGCTCCTTGGAGATCGAGACCCGACACGGTCTGATAGAAGTCAAGGGGGTAGATCGTGATCTCGTGGCCGAAACGGGTTCCGGCAACCTGCGGATTACTTCGGCTCGATCGGTGTCGGCACGCACCGTGGACGGCGAAATTCGCACAGCATTGAGACATCCTGCCCCGGAACATCCGGCGCGATTCGAGAGTCGAGGGGGTAGCATCCGAATCGATTTCCTGGATGTGCCGGAATTGCCGATTCGAGCGACGACCGGGGGCGAAATTATTCAGAAATTGGGAGAGCGCAGCGGAACTCGGGTCGAATGGCTCGACGGGCAGGGACGTCTCGAGGTTGGAAGTGGGCCTCCAACTCTCGAAGTGATCAGCAAAACGGGTCGTGTCGAATTGAGAGCTGTGGGGGCTCATGAACTGAGATGAGACCTGGGGGCGGGCCGGATGCTGATTCGCGGCATGGCGCTTGCCCCCACCCCTCTGCGGGATTCACTCGAAAATGTGGGGAAAGCCGCATTTTGAGGCCACATCGGGTTCAACTTAGCTATATCTCGGCTGTCGGTTGGGGCTCGATTTGCGCGCTCAATCGCACAGCCGATGACGGATGCAGACAGGCGAACCCGCGAGAGCGACCACGATTGCAGAGCGGGGGTTTTCGTTTCGGTCGATTCTTCAATGAGTGGTTTGGAGAGATCTCAGGATGCGAGAGTGCGAGCCAGGATGAGGCCCTGCTTCCAATCACTCAAGTATTTCGTCTTGGCGTTTTCTTTCGGCACTTCGCTAGGGCTTCCCGCTCTTGCGGAGGCTGATCCGCCGAGCGTGACCATCGGGTGGGCCGAGGCGACTCCGACGATCGATGGACGCCTCGATGAGGCGGTGTGGGAAGAGGCCGGCCTGATCGATCAACTTCTTCAGGTTACCCCTGTTCCCGGCGCAGAGCCCTCGCAAAAGACCGACCTTTATATACTCACCGATGGCAAAACCCTCTTCATCGGGATTCGCTGTCACGATACGGATCCGTCGGAAATTGTCGCCAATATGATGTTGCGGGACGACTTCCTCTTCTGGGATGATCGGGTCGTCATCGGTTTGGATACGTTCAACGATCACCGCAATGGGTACGCATTTGAAGTCAACCCGAGGGGGGCTCGGCATGACGTCCTGGTAGAGGGAGATAGCTTCAACGGCGATTGGACAACCCTCTGGTTCGCGGAAACGACGATCGATTCCAAGGGCTGGACGGTTGAAATCGCGATCCCCTTTCACTCGATCAGCTTCGATCCAAATTCCGACGTCTGGGGATTCAATTTCGGGCGCGGCATCCGGCGCAACGATGAGCAGGACCGCTGGAGCGATACCCAGCCCCAGCGTTTCGTCAGTGATTTCGGTGTGGCGGGTAGCCTGGTGGGAATGTCCGGAATCCAGCAGGGGCTGGGGGTCAAGATTACACCCGCCGTCACCATGAGCCGTTTCGATGATCCGTTGCAGACTGAGCATCAGGCGGACTTCAGCCCGAGTCTGGATGCCTTCTACAGCTTTCACCCATCGGTTACCGCTGCCGTCACCGCCAATACGGGGTTCGGAGAGACGGAAGTAGATGATCGGAAGGTAAACCTGACGCGTTTCCCACTCTTCTTCCCCGAGAAGAGGGAGTTCTTCCTGCAGGATGCGCTGATCTTCAATTTTGCGGATTACGGGGGAATGCGGTCGAGCCAGAATGGTCGGCCCTTCGATTCCCGGCGGATTGGCTTGACGCCCGATGGGGAGGTCGTCGATATCCTGGCGGGTGTGAAGCTGACGGGAAGGCTCGGCCCCGTCAAATTCGGTTTCTTCGACACCGTGCTTCAGGAGCATGACGATATCGGGAAGCAGAATGTCGCCGTGGGTCGCGTCGCGATCAACGTGCTCGAAGAATCGTCGATTGGCGGCATCTTCACCGCTGGAAATCCCGACGGCGGCGCCAACAATGGGGCCGTGGGACTGGACTTCAATTATACCAATAGCGATTTCAATGGAGGCCAGAGTCTGCTCGGAAATCTCTGGTTCACGAATAGTTTCAGCGAGGGCGTCGGAGGCGGGGAGGCGAGTTTCGGAGGGATTCTCGAATATCCGAATGATCGAACCAATTGGAAGATTTCCGCCAGGGAGATCCAGGAAAATTACAATCCCGCGGTCGGTTTCGTGAGCCGGCAGGGAATTCGAAAATACACATACTCCTATCGCAATAGGATTCGCCGCAGGGGGTTTCTACGCACGGTCGATTCGATAACGCGCGGCTACGTGGTTACGAATCTTTCGAATGAGGTGGAGTCGGCTCAATTCAATCTCGCCCCTGCACGATTGACCTCCGAAGTCGCCGACAATATTTCCATGGCCTATCGGCACGAATACCAGCGCCTCTTTGCCCCTTTCACGATCCATGAGAAGAAGGGCATTACGATTCCGATCGGGAAATATCATGCGGATCGGGGATTTATTCGGGTAGAGACGAGTCGGAATCGCCCGCTTCGGGCATCGCTGCAGATCACTGCGGGGGGGTTCTATGGGGGGCGGCGAACCAACGTCCTGCCGACCATTGCCTGGCGGCCTTCCCAGCACTGGCTCTTCGAACTCGAATACGAACTCGCGGATATCAGCCTGCCCCAGGGTGACTTCAAGACCCACCTCCTGAAGTCCCAGGCGAATGTCCAATTCACCCCGAACCTGGCCTGGATCACGATCGTGCAATGGGACAATCTTTCGCACGACGTCGGGATCAACAGCCGCCTGCATTGGATCATCGAAGACGGAAGGGAATTCTTCGTCGTCCTGAATCAGAACCTCGATACCAGCGATGGTCTCAGGAGGGGGCGGACAGAGCCCCTGATCAAATTTGAGTGGACATTCAATTTCTGATCCAAGCCTTTGATGTTTCGTCGCATTCAGCGCGCTTCGGAGGGTTCCCGAGGCGCTCAGCGTGCCGGAGGCCGAACGCCTTCCAGCCAATCCTCTACTTCGCGTCGGAGGTTTTCGGATCTACCCTCTCTTCCGTAGCGGAGGGCGGCGTAGCAGAAGAGCAGCCGAGCCCCCTCCCTATTGGGGGGCTGAGGAGAGGCTTCGGTTCTCGGCGCCACGGCATTTCGGCGCGCGAGGGATTCGAGAGATTCGTTGGGGCGACGAGGCGTTCCGCCTTCGGCCAGGCGGCGTAGGAGCGCGTCGATCCAGATGGGAGGATCCGGGAAAGCATCCTCCGCACCTCCTCCCTTTGGGCTCTTTCGTGTTGCCAGCCGCCAGATCTGGGCGGCGGAGAGTCCGAGGACCAGGAGTACGAGCAGGAATTCGAGTCCCCTGCGCTGCCAGAGGACGCTCGCGTAATCCATCAGGGCTCGCCAGGTGGGCGTGATTTCATCCTCGGCCAGCGCCGTTCCGACCAGCGGGCTGGGGTCGAAGGTGACCCATCCGCGTTCCGGCAGGAAGATTTCACTCCAGGCATGGGCGTGGCGTTCGCGGACGATGTAGTAGTCGCCCAGGGAATTGTATTCCGCAATCCGATAGCCGGTGACGAGGCGGGCCGGAAAGCCGGATGCCCGGGCCATGAGAGTCATCGCGGAGGCGAAATATTCGCAATGGCCCCGGCGGTCGCGGAGAAGAAAATCCAGCATCGGATCCGTCGAAGAAGTGCTCTTCGCCGGGCTCCCCGTGCGGGAAAAATCCAGGGAGTAGACGAATTCGCTCTCCAATCGGTTCTGAATCGCGGCCAGTTGATCCGAGGGACTGAATCCCTCGACTGTCCAATTTTGGGAGATCTCCACCAGGACTTCGCGGATGTCTCCGGGCAGTTGGAGATCGTCGGAGTCGGGGGGGGCGATGGGGAAGATCCGCCTGCTATCCGGAAGAATGACCATTCGCTCGGCCATCTCCTCGCCGTCCGTACGCACGACGCCCATGCGATCGACGAGGACTGAATTCGGTTGGAGGTAGAAGCGTCCCGAGCCCGCGGGCAGAAAGAAGCGATCGCTTTGTCCGCCGGCGAAGCGTATATCCGAAATCGCGGATTCGTAGCTCGGGGCTTCGGGCTCCCGAGTCTTCATTGTCTCTTCCCGGGGATCCGGGGTCGTCCTCCAACTGCCGCTGGCGTAATGGGTATAAACGTTTCCCCGCAGTTGATCCCCTGGATGTCCCGTCACCCGCATGACCACCCGCCAGGATTCGAGCAGGCCCTCGAGTGTTCCCAATTGGATGGGACCGTCGTGGAAGCCGGTCTGGCCCCGATGCCCGATTTGACTCAGCGCCCAGAAGTAGGCCGCCGTATAGAGTCGGGGCAAGGTCGTTGCGAGCACCAGGGAGAGGCAGACCGTGGTCACGATCACTCCCATTCCCGCCAGGCCATGGCGAATCCCGAGGCTCGCGAGCGAGCCTCGTTCTTTCTTCTCAAGCGCCTCGACTCGCAGCGCAGCGAATCCCAATACGGCGAAGGCCACCAGGGTCAGGGGCAGACTTCCATCGGATTTCACCGATCCGGCCGCCAGGAGAACGACGATCCCGGCCCCCAGCGTTCCCGCATCTCCCCACTGCGGGTCGCGGAGGTTGAGCCTCAGGGAGGCCAGCAACAGGGCTCCATAACCCAGGCGAGCGAAAACCGGTCTGAGGAGGACGTTCTCGAGTTCTTCGGGCACCTCGATGAGGGCGGCGAGAAAGACTCCAACGAGGCCGCAAAGCACCAGCCAGAGCACCTGTGCGGGAAGGGAAAGTGGGCGGATACGGGGCCCCAGTACCCACGCGATGACGGCGGGCAGGGCCAGCAGGATGGCCACTCCGTTGCCGCCTCCGGCGGCGTCCAGGGCGCCTGCGGCCAGGATGATGGGGAGGGCACGCGCCGATTTCTGGGGGAAGTTCATAGCACCAGGCCCGTCTGCCCCAGACAGGCGGCCTCGACGTGTTCGGGTTCGAGATGCCGTATTCTGGCCGCGCCCGGGCTGGTGGGGGGAGGCGTGTCTGAGACCACGATCGCGCGGCAGTTGACCCCGTTACTGCGGATCCTTTCCATCCATTGGTTGCGAGTTTCATCCCATGCCGGGGTGATGAATAAGAGGGCCGAGAGGGAACTGAAGTCGGGATGCAATGCCCGGGATGGGGTTCCACCTTTGAAGGGGGCTGCGAGCTTCACTTCGGCCAGCCCGTCGAGTGCCCGATCGAAACTTCCGAGCCCACGATTGATCGCCAGGGGATGTTCTCCATCGTCGGGCAGGAAGAGATCGACGAGGGATTCGCTGCGAATCAGGTGCAATAGGGCCCCGGCGGCCAGGGAGACGAGGCTTTCCAGGAGGGTCTCATCGGCGTACTCGGCGTCGGTATCGAGAACCACCCCCACCCGCAAGAAATATTCCTGCTGGTATACGCGAACCTGGGGTTCACCAATCCTGGCCCAACTCCGTGCGTGCAGATCCCGGATTCGATCCCCCGACTCGTAGTCTCGCAGGCCGGCCAACTCCATCGACTCGCCGGTGCGGGAAGCCAAGGCCACACCGCCCACCTGATGACGTGCGCTCTGGGTCAGAAGGATTTCGGCAACTCTGGCGATCCTGGGGACCACGATGAATCGCGTTCCCGAGCTTGCGATCGCGGGCCCTCGTGCCAGACCCAGGGGCATCAGGCCTGCAACTGAAAATGAATCGATATGGTGGTAGCCCCGTTCGATGAAGCGGCCACGAATCTCCAGGGTACGGCGCTCGCCCGGTTGCAACTCCGCCATGGATCCATCCCCCGAAATCCAATGCCCGTCCCAGGGAAGAAAGGGCCGCAGAATCTGGAGACTATGCAGAATCCGGTCTCCTTCGTTGAAGATCGTCACCTGGAATTGCGCATCGGCACCGACGACTACGCGTCGCGGCCCGCCGACTTCGATGCGGGTGTCGGCGAGTTTCAGGAGGAAGCGGAAGAGCAGGGATCCGAGGAGCAGGGAGAAGGTGAATGCCCAGAGGATGTAGTTTTCGCCACGAATCACGTCGAGGCCCAGCAGCATTGCAATCGCCGTCAGGAGCAGAAGTCCGCGCCCGGTATCGGTCAGGGAGAAGTAGAGACTCGCCAGGGGCTGGAGACAGATGCGGGAGGGTAGGGACTCACGAAAGTGGTCGCGCCCCTCTTTCGTGCCGGGGATCAGGATGTGGTTGAGGCGAGCAAAATTCAAATCGGAAGCGGCACCTCCTCGAGCAACTCCGCGAGCAGCGAGGCGGCCGATTTTCCTCCATAGCGGGATTCTGCGGCCAGTCCGAGTCGATGTGCGAGCACTGGCTCCGCGATCCGCTGAAGGTCGTCGGGGCTCACGTAGCTTCTCCCCTCCAGGAAGGCACGCGCCTGGCCGCTTCGGAACCATGCCAGGGCACCGCGGGTACTGATACCGAGTTCGATTTCGGGATTCCGCCGGGTTGCATCGACTACATGAAGCAGCCAGGTGGCCACGTCCCTCTCGACGCGCACATCTCGCACCTGATCGCGAGCCCGGATCCAATCCTTGACGGTTGCCGTCGGCGTGAGCCTGGTGAGGGGTTCTCCATGCTGGTGGGCGTAGAGGATCTCGAGTTCCACCTCCTTCTCAGGGGGCCCCAGGCCGAAAGAGAGTGTGAAGCGGTCGAGTTGGGATTCGGGCAGAGGGTAGGTGCCCTGAAAGCCGAATGGATTCTGGGTGGCGATGACGCAGAAGGGGTCGGGGAGTGGATGCGTGATTCCATCGACCGTCACCTGGTATTCGTTCATCGCCTCCAGGAGAGCCGATTGGGTGCGGGGTGAGGCACGGTTGATTTCATCAGCGAGCAGTACGTGGGAAAAAATCGGACCCCGATGAAAACTGAACTCACCCGTTGTCGGGTCGAGGACCTGGGAGCCGATCACGTCTGCGGGCAGCAGATCGGGAGTGAACTGAACGCGCGAGAAGTCCGCACCGAAGCAGCGGGCCAGGGCTTTTCCCAGGGTCGTTTTCCCGACTCCCGGCACGTCTTCGAGAAGCACATGGCCGCCTCCGAGAATGCCCATCAGCAGCAGGTCGACGGCCTCCGATTT
Source organism: uncultured Spirochaetaceae bacterium (assembly GCA_964435795.1). GTDB lineage: Bacteria > Myxococcota_A > UBA9160 > UBA9160 > UBA4427 > JAZXM01. Next base: position 11,481 of record CAYTAT010000023.1, on the reverse strand, counting down.
GCCCCGAATGACTTCGCCCAGACTTTCACGGAGCAGGGGGATATCGAGGGACGTTTGTGCTTCCATCCATCACTCCTTGAGCAGTTCCATCCTCGGATCCTCCTGCGGGAGGGAGAACGAAGAATTCGAAGAATGCGTCATTCCCCGGTCAATGCCACCCCTCGGAGATCGGGGGCATTCGGGAGTCTCGATGCGCTTCCATCCATGCTGGCTTCCCGGGTTGGCGAGTTTCATGGGGCCGGGTCATGGCCGATTCGGGCCTCTCTGGATTTCTGGGCGCTCCACTGCTGCTTTCGGTATTCCTTAATAGGAACATGAACCAATTTTTGCGGAAGACTTCGAGGGAAAGGCAAATCATGAGCGGAAAGCGTGAAATCGATACGGGCACCGACGACTTTCTGGCGCGGGTGGAGGGGGGCGTTGCCATTCTGACAATGAATCGCCCCAAGCGTCGAAACGCTTTTTCCGGGCCGATGCTCGCGGGAATGGAAAAGGCGTTGATCGAAGTCGAGACGGCCAATGATGTGCGCTGCGTGATTCTGACGGGAACAGGAGGGGCCTTTTGCGCGGGCGGCGATGTCAAGGGCATGGCGGCCCCGGGCGATGGCCCGAAGCCGACCCTGGACGAAGCGATCCATCGCCAACGGCTGGCCCAGCGCGGAACCTCCGGACGCATCTACGAGATGCCGAAGCCAGTCATCGGAATGCTGCCGGGTGCGGCCGCAGGAGCCGGATTGGGATTGGCCCTGGCCTGCGATCTTCGCATTGCCTCCGAGAATGCCATCCTGACCACGGCCTTCGCGAGGATCGGTTTCAGCGGAGATTGGGGTGGGACCTTTTTCATGACGCAGCTGGTGGGCCCCTCCCGCACGCGAGAACTCTATTATCTCTCGGAGAAGATCTCCGCCAGGCGTGCGGAGGAATTGGGGCTGGTGAACCGCGTCGTGGCCCCGGATGAGCTCGAAGCAGAAACCATGGAGATCGCGCGCCAGATCGCCTCGGGGCCGACGGTGGCCTACCGATATATGAAGGAAAATATTCGGCGTGCCACGGCCGGCGAAATGGGTGAATGCATGGATGTCGAAGCCACCCACCATGTCCATACTTCCTTCACAGAGGATCATCGGGCAGCCGTGAAGGCTTTCGTGGAAAAACGTGAACCCGTTTTTGAAGGCCGCTGAGATGGATATGTGTCTCTATGCCGGGCTCGGATCCTCGAATTCCCGACGGTTTTGCGGCTTCGATCATGAGTCATGCCGGCTCGCTTCCCGCCCACCGCTCTTCGGAGATCTGCAGAGCCCCCGATTTTGCGCCGGACGAGAAACGATCGGATGAGGTGAAGCATGATCGACTCATTCGAGGTCAGACGCCTCTCGGGAGCTCTGGGGGCGGAGGTTTCCGGGGTGAATCTGGCGGAATTGGATGAATCCTCCAGCCGGGAAGTCAAGAAGCTGCTGGCAGAGCATCTGATTCTCTTCTTTCCCGATCAGGCTCTCAGCAACGAGCAGCAGCTCTCGCTGGGGGAGCATTTTGGCCGGTCGGAAGCGCATCCCCACCTCGAGAATCCCAGCCTGGAGGAGACTCGAATCTTTGAATTGGCGGCGAGCCAGGGAGGGATCGCCGATGAGTGGCATAGCGATCTGAGCTTTCTGCCCGAACCGGCTCTTTTTTCGATATTCCAGATGATGAAGTGTCCGGAAGTCGGGGGGGATACCCTCTGGTCGAATCTGCAGCTGGCCTTCGAAGAACTCTCGCCCCCGATGCGAGATCTCTGCCAGGGGCTCACCGCCCTCCATAATGCCGAACCCCATCGCCGACCCGAGGCGATGTACGTCCATCCCGTGGTTCGGATGGATCCCGAGACGGGGCGAAAATCGCTCTTCGTGAACGAACATTTTACGCGCAGGATCGTCGAAATGAGTTCCGAGGAGAGCCGGCTGCTTCTCGACTATCTGAGGGGGTGGATCGCCAGCCCGCGCTTCTGCCTTCGCTATGGCTGGAGCGAGGGCACGGTGGCCCTCTGGGATAATCGTTTCACCCAGCATTTCGTCGTGAACGATTTCGAGGGAGAAAGAGTGATTCAGCGGGTGACGGTAATGGGCGATCAGCCGATGGGGGTGGGTCCCCCGAAGTGGCCCCCCTATCGGCGCCGGGGGCGAGCCAGCGATACCAGCCGTCACGATGATCTGCTGAAGAAATATCTGCGGAGCCAATCGGAGCGGGGAGAGGCATGATGCACAGCCTGTGGATTCCCTGCGCCCCGGCCCGCTTTCATCCGATACGGAAGGAATGGAGTTTCCGATGCTGACGGGAAAGGTGGCCCTGGTCACGGGGGCGGGGCAGGGCGTTGGCCAGGGCATTGCGCTGGCCCTGGCGGAGCGGGGGGCCCGCCTGGTGGTGGCGGGTCGAACCCTTGAGAAATGCGAAAAGACCCGTGAGATGATCCTGGAGCGGGGTGGCGAGGCGCTGGCATTGCAATGCGATGTGAAGGACGTCGATTCCCTTGAGAAGATGGTCGAATCCACGGTGGATCGATTGGGCACGATCGATATTCTGGTGAACAATGCCCAGGAAGTCCCCCTCGGAACCCTGCATGCCGTGAGCGACGAGGATTTCGAAGCGGGTTGGCGTTCCGGACCCCTGGCGACGATGCGCCTGATGAAGCTCTGTTACCCCTACCTCAAGGGGGGAGGATGCATCGTGAATCTGGCCAGCACCGCCGCGAAGCGTTGGGATGCGACGGGCTATAGCGCCTACGCGGCCGTGAAGGAAGCGATCCGAGCCCTGACCATGGGGGCCGCCTGTGAATGGGCGGTCGATGGAATTCGAACGAATGTGATTCTCCCCCACGCAAAATCTCCTGGACTCGAATGGTGGATCGAAAACAATCCCGAAGAATCGGCGGCTTTTATTGCGAGCATCCCGATGAAAAGGGTCGGGGAATGCGAGGAGGATATCGGTCGTTTCGTGGCAACCCTCTGTTCCGAAGAATGTCGCTATGTCAATGGACAGAGTATCGCGGTGGACGGTGGCCAGGCCCATATGGGTTGACGCTGGCGATAGCTGATCCCGAGCATTGATTCCGCCTCAGCGATATCGATCGCTGGCTGCTTCAGAATGCCTCCATCAGGCCCATTCGATGACGTGGAGCATCAGATAGACGACTGCGCCCGTGATGGAGACGTACATCCATACGCCCCAGGTAAAGCGCGACAACCTCTTATGGAATTCGAAACGCTCACTGAGCGCCAGGTAGACCGAGGTCAAGATCATCGGAAGCATTATGATCGAGAGGAATACGTGGCTGATGAGAATTGTGAAATAGAGGGGCCGGATCGCGCCCTGGCCCATAAAATAGGTATCCCCGTGGCTGTAGTGATAGTAGACGTAGCTCATCAGAAATAGCGCCGAGGAAAGCAGGGCCCCCACCATGAGTCGCCTATGGAGCCTCTTCCTCCCCCTGCGAATGGAGTGAAGGCCGGCCAGCAGCAGGGAAACGCTGATCAGGTTGAGGAGGGCATTCAGGCCCGGCAGGATCGAATCCCTTCCCTGCGCTCCCCCCTCATGGAAGTAGATCAGCCAGGCGAGAAAACCGATCGCGATTCCCGACAGGCCGGCGTTGATGAGTGCGAATCGGGTCGACGAAATTCCTTTGATCTGCGTTTCGCTCATTGCTCGCTTCTCCTGCCCCGATCACGATATTTCCGGGAATCGCGCCAATCGATTTCACCTCGTCCTTTCGCTATGAACGCGTGAGATCGACGCTTCTCTCCCATAGTCGTTCGGCATCCCCCGGTCGAATCAGATGAGTGGCTGGAGAGATGGGTTGCATATCGTAAAAATACCCTCCGTTGGCCGCGTCCTCGCCACCCGTCGCACAGAGGTAGACGCCGGTTTCGGCCCCCTTGGCGGGAGTTCGAGCCAGGGGGGCTCCCAAGGTCATCAGGATTCGGGCCAGCTTTCCATTATTCTTGCTGAAATCGCTCGCGACGAATCCAGGATGAAAAGCATGAGCGCGAAGCCCCCCCCCACCTTCTCGCCGTGCCAACTCGCGGGTAAAGAGAATGTTGGCGAGTTTGGAGCGGCCGTATACGCCGAAGACGCGATAATCTCTTTCGGCCTGGAGGTCGTCGAAATCGATCGGGCCACCGAATTTATGTGCACCGGAAGCCGTTGAGATGACCCGGGGCGATTCACTGGCCCGCAGTCTGTCGAGGAGCAGTCGGGTCAGGAGAAAATGAGCCAGGTGATTGATCGCGAAGGTTTCTTCGAAGCCGTCGGCGCTGAGTGCTCGTCTCTGATTCACGACTCCCGCATTATTGAAGAGCACGTCGAGCTTTCCGTTCAAATCGAGAAATTCCCGGGCCATCCGTCGGACGTCCGTCAGATTTCCGAGATCGCCTACACCCATCCCGAGTTGGGCATCCGGAAAGCGGCTGCGAATTGCTTCCAGGATCTGCTTGCCCTTCTCGGCGTTTCGGCAGAGGAGGTAGAGGTCTGCGCCCATTTCGGCCAGGGAAAGGGCGGCGGCGCGACCGACTCCCGAGGTGAAGCCGGTCAGCATCATCGTGCGTCCCCGCATATCTAGGTCCAGCATAATCCGATCCCGAAGGAGTTCACCCCGGTTGAAATTCCCAGCCAAATATTTGCCATGGATCCCAAATGGAAGGATAACCCGGCATTTGGCTCGGGGCCTCTCCAATCCTCTTCCATCGCCTCCTCTCAGCTGAATTTCCCCGGAGATGGTCGCGAGACTTCACTAGGATGGAGGCGCCCACCTCATTTTCCAGATCAGGGGCCAGGAGGGTTCAACTATTTTCCCATCGGATTGGCAGCGGCGCTATACGGTGGTGGGGCTGTCATTCCTGGCCGTGGCCATCTGTTATATCGATCGGGTGAATATCTCGGTGGCCATCATTCCGATGGCCGAGGAATTGGGATGGGATCTCCAGACCCGGGGCATCGTACTTTCCTCCTTCTTCATGGGCTATCTGCTGCTGCAGATTGTCGGCGGCAGGCTGGCGGATCGATTCGGGGGCAAGATCGTTTTGGGTGCGGGCGTTCTGCTCTGGTCACTTTTTACGATTCTCACCCCACCGGCGGCTTTTATCGGCCTGGGAATCCTACTCCTCGTGCGTATCGGAATGGGCATGGGAGAAGCGGTGACTTTTCCGGCCTTTTACTCACTCTACGGCCGCTGGATTCCAGCGGGAGAACGGGCCCGGGCGGTCGCCTTCACGAATAGTGGAGTTCCCCTCGGTACCGTCATCGGCCTGGTGGTGACGCCGATCATTGCAGATCGACTGGGCTGGGAGTGGGTCTTCTATCTTTTCGGTGCCCTCGGAGCGTTCTGGTATCTGGCCTGGCATCGCCAGGTCACGGCCAGTCCCGAGATGGATCCTTTGATCAGTCAAGAGGAATTGCAATCGATCCAGGCGGATCGTGCGGGCGCCCAATCGGTCGACTCCCTGCGCTGGTGGGAATTTCTCAGACACGCACCGGTATGGGCGATCATCGTGGCGCATTTTTGCAACAACTGGTCACTTTACGTTCTGCTTTCATGGCTTCCGGCCTTCGTGAACGAAGGCCTGGGGGTCGACTTCTCGGCCGTGGGCTGGGTGACGATGATCCCCCATCTGGCCTCCTTCATCTTCCTGAATTTCGCGGGCAACCTCGCAGATCGACTGATCGCGCGCGGCATGGATGTGGGCCGTGTTCGAAAGTTGATGCAGACGATCGGATTCGGGGGCATCGCGGGCTCCCTGATGGTGGTCGGCGAGGTCGACTCGGTGTGGATGGCGATCACGATCATGGTGATCGGAACATCCCTGGGCGCATTTGTGACCGGTGGCTTTTCGGTCAACCATATGGACATCGCACCCCGGCACGCCGGGACCCTGATGGGGATCACGAATACCGCTGGCACGATTCCCGGGATCATCGGCGTCTACCTGAGTGGGATGATCCTTCAGGCCACGGGTTCCTGGGCCCTGGTCTTCCAGGTCTCCGCCGGTGTGACGATCTTCGGTCTGATCTTCTTTCTGCTCTTCGCGAGCGGAAAGAGACTCTTCGATTAGAGAAGAGCACCTCGAGGGGGATCTCCTCATTGGCCTGCGATGCCCCCCTCTGCGGCTAGGCAATTCCGCTGCAGGAATCCCACTCTTCCGGGGAAGTCAGGGGAAGAGCCCCTCGGGCAAGGGGTAGGGGTTCGGCATCCCCACCCGGTCCCGCTCTCCGCCAGCCATGGATTTCTTCACTTTTTTGTCCGAATTCTGATCCGCTAGGCCTCGATACCCCGACTGCATCCCTGTGGGCCAGAGTGGCCTGCAGTCAATATCACGAGATCAGTCGAATTTTCCCTCCGGCCGATGATGCGGGGCGCGTATTCCCAAGAATGCTCTATCTGCCGCTTGAGCCCATCCCAGGGCCATCTGGTGGGGCCCATGCATCGTTTCGCCGGACACTCTCAGGGAAAAGTCAAGGAGATTCCAGTTGAAGTCACGATCCCCCTTTTGGCAACTCGTCCTGGCGAGTTCATTATTCTTCGGTTTTGCTTGTTTCGAAATTCCCACTACCCCTATCGTCCTGAGTCCAGGAAATGGCCAGGTCATTCGCGACGCGGCCTCCTTCCAGGTGGAAGTCGAGGCTGACGCATCGAGCTATGACCTCGATACACTCGAGGTTCTTCTCAACGGTTCCCCCCTCAGTCTGAGCAAGGGATCCAAACGCCATATTGCCAGTCTGCCCCCGGCAAGCGTCCTCGCATCCGGAAACCAGATCGTGGTTTCGGCGGTGCGGATTCCGGATGGTGTATTGCGCGCATCTTCAGTCGAATTCTCCCTGGAGGAACTTCCGCCCGACGTCGTATTTTCAGAAGACTTCGTCGTCAATCCACCGCCGGTAGAAACCGCCGATCTCGAGGTTCTGGACACGGAGGCACTGCGCCAGAATGCAATCTTGCGTGTGAGATTCAGGCAGGGCTTCGATGCGCCGAAGAAGATTCCCTATCGAGTGGATGAACAGACCGTTTTTATTCTCGCTGACGATGGTCTCCTCGACGACGAGCTTGCGGGAGATGGTCTCTTCACGGCGCGGGTGGATTTCGACTACGAAGAGTACGCGCTTCGAAGAACCTTCGATGTTCTAGCCGCCTCATCCTCAGGCGCGGAAGAACTGGCCCTGAAATTCGATGGACGGCAGGTCGCTGACAGTAGCGCGACGAGCTTCGGCAGTGTGATGCCCGCAGCGATTTCACCGACCAGTAAATGGATCAAGCTGGTTCCCCCGATCCCCCTTCCGGTCACGATCGATGCCGAACGCGCATTGATGATTCGAGACCTGAGTGTCGTCGCGGATCCCTCCCGGACCTTCGATCCCTGCGATACGGATGGAGATGGGCTCATGGGCAATCCCAATGGCCCCTGGACGTTCAAGACCCTGATGTCGGAGATGGCGAATACGTCGGCAACGGGTCTATCCCTGGACCAATTTGTCAGGAATTGGCTGGCGGGATGGGGCCAGAATTTCGATGCACTCCACGGTGGGAGCGTCAGTGGAGACTGGATCGTGAACAACGATGTCGTTCCCCATCGCGAGGGCGGTCTGATCAGCAATATCGTGAATCCCTGGCCCAAAACATCGGCTGGAACCCTCGATATGGACCAGGCGCCCTTCAGGCTTCTGGCCATTGTGAACCGAGTCGATCTTCGCGATGCAGTGGGATACGGCTCAAGTACCTCGACGGCGGGAGAATTGCGATTCGTATTCGGCCTGCTCGATATGACGAGTTGTAGTCCGGACAGGATGACGGCCATTTTCGAGTATACGGTCCACGCGAATAGCTGTGGTGATGTTCTCTCCTATGCCCAGGATTGGGAAGATCTCGATCAGCTCTTTCCGCCATTTCCGGCCATGCCGGGCTACCTCGCTCATCTCCAGTCGATTACGGATCCCGTGACCACTGCGGGTGCGGCGCCCCTGGAGCCGAATGGCAGTTCGATCGGACAGCTTCGAACGAGCGAGGTTGTGATGGGATTTCCGTGGGAGATGAGAGAGTTCACCCTGCAGCCCATTCCCTTTGGAACGGGACCTGGGCAGAACGTATTGCGAATGGAAACGACAAAGCAGACGCCGGATAGAGATTTCACCGTCGATCCGGCCTTCCAGCCCATCCTCACGAATTTCATCAACTCGAATCTTTCGGATATCTGTGATGAAGCTCATGTGGTTCCGAATACCTGGGCGGGTTTCCCCTTCATGGCCGGTCGGGCTGACTTCTTTCCCGACTCGCATTTCTGGGCGCCGGGTATCGCCGGTTTTCCGGCCGGGGGCTGTACGAATGACGACATTCGCTTCAATTTTTCAGTCAATACCTGTTCGGGTTGTCATGGCGGCGATACGATCGATCCAGCCGCGGATCCGCCCTTCTACCACGTTCATCCGGATACCCCACCCGGACTTCCCGTCGAACTTTCGCGCTTCCTGACGGGAACCGGTGCTTCGCCCATTCCCGACCCGAGCCCCATTGGAGGGATTTCACGCAAATTCGCCGATCTGGACCGACGCGCGACGGACCTTCAGGATCTGCTCGCTACGGGCTGCCTGAAACTGACTGTGGCCTCGTCGGTGCATGTTTCGGCCGTTCACTGATCAGAATGCTGCGAGGAGCAAAAGGGATCCGGTCGACCGGCCGCATGGACTGCAGTCCATGCGTGACGGTCGACCGGATCCCACGCTGCTTCGGGTCGGAGATCCCGATCTTCTTCTGCCCTTCGATCTGCCGCCCCAAGTCGCTCATTCCTCGGGGAGAGTACTGATCTCGGCCTCGATCGTTTCCCATTCGAGCATCAGGCGGCTCAGGTTCTCGCTCAGCACTCGTCGTTCTGCCTCGAGGGCAGCTTGTTCTTCAGGTGGCGTGATCTTGAAGTAATCCGGGGTGCAGACCTGGACGTTGAGTTCTTCCAGGCGGGATTCCGTGGTCGAGATTTCTTCGGTCACCTCCGCGAGGCGTCCCTCGAATTTTCTGCGTTGGTTCGCCGGGGAAGGAAGGGATCGCGATTTCTTGCGCGCGTTCGAGTCCCTCTTTTCTTTCTTCTTCCGAGCCCGGGCATCTCGTAGCGCGGCACGAACATCGAGATGGTCGTCTCCACTTCTTTCGAGGTATTCCTCGTAGGTGCCCGGAAAGTCGTTGATGCCTTCTGCGCGGATCTCGATAATGCGCGTCGCCAGTTCGCTGACGAAATAGCGATCGTGGGAGACGAAGAGCAGGGTTCCATCATAGGTTTTAAGCGCCTTTACCAGGGCTTCGATTGACTCGAGATCGAGATGATTCGTAGGTTCGTCCAGAACGAGAATATTGGGTTTCTCGATCACGTGCCGGGCAAGAATCAGCCGGGCCGCTTCTCCGCCGGAGAGGGCCTCCAACTTCTTTTTGGATTCATCTCCCGAAAAGAGAACCGAGGCCAGCTGGTTTTTGACAAAGCCGATGCCCTCGGAGGGGCAGAAAGTCGACAGCCAGGCCTCCGCGCTTTGTCCATGTGTCCCGACCTGGGCCTTCTGATCCTGGGCCAGATAGCCCGGATGGGTCTCATATCCCCATTCGACGCTGCCCGAGTCCTGAGCCGTTTCCTCCATGATGACCTTGAGAAGAGTCGACTTCCCGATTCCGTTGGGTCCTATGATCGCGACCCGTTCCCCGCGCATCAGGTTGAGGGAGACATCCTCCAACACCTTTTCGCGGTCGTAGCTCTTGTTGATCCCTTCGAGTTCGAGAACGAGTCGCCCGCTGGGACGCCGCTGTTTGAAGTTGAAACGGGGGTAGCGGCGTGAGCTCTGGGGCAGGGATTCGATTTCGATTCGATCAATCGCCTTCAGCTTGCTCTGGGCCTGGCGAGCCTTGGTGGCCTTGGCGCGAAATCTTTCCACGAAGGCTTTATGCTCGGCGATTTGAGCCTCTCGCTTGTCGATCTCCTTCTCTCTCCGGTTGCGTTCTTCACTCTTGGCCCGAATGAAATCCTGGTAATTGCCCGGATAGGATTTCGCGGTGGAATAGTCGATGTCCACGATGCAGGTGGCGACGTTGTCCAGAAAACGATGATCGTGTGAGACGATCAGGGCCGCTCCCTGGAATTGTTCGAGGAATTGTTCCAACCAGCGGATGGAGAGGATATCCAGATGATTCGTGGGCTCATCGAGGAGTAGAATATCGGGTTCCGAAGCGAGAACCTGGGCGAGCAGCACCCGCAATTTGAATCCGCCCGAAAGTGTGGCCAGGGGCTGATCGTGGCGCTGGGAGGCGATTCCAAGTCCCTCGAGGATCTCCCCCGCCCGGGCCTCCAGGGTATAACCGTCGTTCTGGAGGATGACGTCCTCCAACTCCGAGTAGCGGTCGGCATCGAAGTTCTCTTCAGCCCGAGCCAGGATCGCTTCCTTCTCCGTCATCGCATCCCAGAGCACCCCATGGCCCATCATCACCACGTCGAGAATCCGTGCTTCCTCGTATTGAAAATGATCCTGCTTCAATACACCGAGCTTGATCCGCTTGGGCATCGAGATTTCGCCCTCGCTCGGGCTGTCCTGCTGGCTGAGGATTCGGATCAGGGTCGATTTCCCGCAGCCATTGGCACCGACGATCCCGTAGCGTTCACCGGGATTGAATTGAATGGAGACCGCTTCGAAAAGAGTCTGGTCTCCAAAGTGTTTTCCGAGGTTCGAGAGGGCGATCATGGCGGGGAGAATACCGATCACCCGCCACCCCGCTCGGGCGAGGGGAGAGTTCCCTTGATTGGGCCTCGCCGATCTCCCCGGCGGCGGGAAACCCGCTGGGAAATGGGCGCCGCTCGCACACCCCCCGGAATAGATCAGGGAGCACCCTCTTCGGGCGGCGAGGAGGCTCTGCCCCCCGCCCGGGTGTCAATGGCACGCCGCCTTCGCCCGCCGACTTCTCGCCGCTCTTCGGTCTCCCCACCGGAGTTCCCAGCCTAGAAAAGAAGTCATTTCGCATCGCTAGCCCCGAGGGGGCTCGGCTTCGACAGGTATCGGCTGAGCTGGTGCATCGGAGCACTCTAGTCCCTTGTTTTATATTAGTATTTTAATTTATTTTGACTTGGCAGAGACTTTTGATCCAAACTGCCTCGTCTAAGATCTGGGTTGGATTGGGACGGGGATGCACTGTGGTTGAGATCGTGAAGTCGAGACATATTGACTCTGTACGGGCGGGGGCGTTCGCGTCGCATCGCGGGGTCGGGTTTCGCAAGTTTTTGGATTTCCGGGTTTTTTTGACTCTGTTGATTCTCGCTAGCCTTCTGCCCGCAGCCCAGGGCCGGGCCGCGGCATTCACCCTGCTGGATCCGATTCTCATTACCGGGGGTGAAACCGGGAACGTGAATGGCGTGCTGGGTGTGATTTCTCCCGCTGGTGTGCCCTCTTCTCTCGGTGATCCGATCGGGCTCTCCGGCGGCGATATCTCCTTCGTGACCAATG
>CAYTAT010000022.1:25188-81858 GCA_964435795.1 uncultured Spirochaetaceae bacterium | reverse complement strand
CATTGGTCACGAAGGAGATATCGCCGCCGGAGAGCCCGATCGGATCACCGAGAGAGGAAGGCACACCAGCGGGAGAAATTACACCCAGCACGCCATTCACGTTCCCGGTTTCACCCCCGGTAATGAGAATTGGGTCCAGCAGGGTAAATGCAGCGGCCGTGGCAAATCCGCTGGGGAAAAGGGCCCCGAGTGCCATTCCGACAAGGACAGATTGTCTCACTGATTTCCAGCGAGTCCAGCGCTCACCCGAGTATCCAGATTCCAAATCGATTACTCCACCAGCCCGTCCACGAGTCCAAACGAAGGGCGCAAGAACTCCGCGGTCACGGTACCCCTCCCGATTGATGATGCTATCGCTGTAGGGAGGCGAAAAGCAATCACTTTTCGAGTTCCGTCCGCCTGCAGACCTTTTGCAAAGCGGTCGCAGGCAAAACTCATCACGGCGGAATTCCATAGGAATTAGGCTGTTGGCCCGGCCTGGCAGGCGATCGGCATCGCGCCAGGGAATGCCATTACTTCCCGTACTAATTAAGAAAATCGTGACTTGAATAACGAGTCGGTAAGGTATTGTCCCCTTCTGTGGCAGGATGTCACGACTTCTAGATTGTTTATAGAATTCGACTTCTGCTCTATTTTTCTACTGGTTGTAGAAAAATAGAAAAAATCCCGAATCCCCGGCGGGATCAAGCGGGAAATCTGGGGCCACTGCACTTCGGGATTCGATTCGGTCGGGCGATCGGGGATCAGCGTGCGGAGTTCAGCGATCCACCCGGGTTCGGCGCCGCGGTCGTGGCCTCTCGCCGATGCGCGATGAGACGGCCCAGATCGTCGAGAATCAGGTACGCGCAGGGCACCATCAGGAGGGTGACCGTCGAAGCGAAAAGGACCCCATATCCGAGGGCGATCACCATCGGAACCAGGGGTCGGGCCGCAATGGATGGCTCGAACATCAACGGAACCAGGCCGAGAAAGGTCGTGAGCGAAGTGAGGAGGATGGGTCTGAAGCGTACGATGCCCGCCTCGATCACCGCATCGAGAATGTCGGCTCCCTCCTCCCGCCGGCTGTTCACATAGTGGACCAGAACCAATGAGGCGTTGATGACGACACCCGAAAGGGCCACGATGCCGAGAATCGAGAAGAAGACCAGATCCCAACCCATGATCAGGTGACCGAGGATAGCCCCCACGGCGCCAAAGGGAATCACACTCATGATGATCAGGGGCTGCGAATAGGATTTGAGGGGAATCGCGAGAAGCGCATAGATCAGGAGGAGCGCCAGTCCGAAGCCCTGTACCAATCCTCGGCTCGTCTTGTTCATCTCGCGCTGTTCCCCCTCCAAAGAGAATTCTATACCGGGGAAGGCGCGAAGAATCCGGGGCAGGTCCCTGGAGACTCCCGTCAGGATCTGTTCGGGGGTTGAGATCTTGCGATCAACGGCCGCGGTGATGTTGACGACGCGCTGGCGATCCGCGCGGCGGATGCTTGCGAAGCCCCTGCCGAGGCTGGCCTGAGCAACGGCCGCGAAGGGAACCTCGACGCCCTCCCGGGTGCGGATTCGCATCTCCTCCAGGGCTCCCAACGAGCGTCTTTCCGATTCGGGGTAGCGAACCATCACGCGCACGTCATCGCGACCGCGTTGCATTCGTTGCGCCTCCTCGCCATAGAAGGCCTGTCGGACCTGTCTCGCCAGATCGCGTTGATCGAGTCCGAGGGGTCTGGCCTCGGGGCGCAAACTGAGGGTGACTTCCTGTTTGCCGGCGCGAAAGGAGTCGGTGATATCACTCACTCCGCCATAAGTGGCCAGCTGAGCGCGTACCGCCGCAGCGGCCTGGACGAGGGATTCCCCCTCGGGCCCGCGGAGTCGGATCTCGATCGCTTCGCCCGCGGAGAAAGCGTCGGCGATGAAGGAGAGTTCCACGGACTCGGGGATCGGCCCCACCAGTTCGCGCCAGCGATTTGCGACCCCCGTCGCATTGATCTCTCGCGACATGGCGGGAGTCAACTCGAGAGAAATTTCGGCGAGATGAGATCCGCCCACCTGAACCGAGAGATCGGGGGGGCCACCCCGACCGAGTTGTTTGCCCAGGGAGGAGACGATGTTCTTGATGATCGGCTCATTTCCGGAGGCCTCGGTGAGTTCGACATCCAGCTTCCTGGCGGCGGCTTCGATCTGGGTGATGGCATTCCGGGTGGTCTCGGCGGCTACGCCCTGGGCCATCGTGAGGGATGCGTAGACGATATCTCCTTCGACCGCGGGGAAGAATTGATAGCGCATTCGGCCACTGGAAAAGAGAGCTGCGGTTACGACCAGGATCCCGAATGCAACGGCCACGGTGGTATAACGCCATTCGATGACGCTTCGCAGAGCCCCCCCGTAGAGGACTCGTCCGAGATGGTCGAGTCCCGAAGAGAACATCTGCTGAGTCGCTCCCCAGCGCGCTGCCAGTGGATTCGGCTTGCTCTTCCTGGAAGTGGTGCGGCGATGGGCGAGATGGGCGGGCAGGATGAGCTGGGATTCGATCAGCGAAAAAACGAGGCAGATGATCGCGGTGGTCCCGATCACGCCAAAAAAACTCCCCATATGACCGGGCAGGGCGACGAGGGGCAGAAAGGCCGCGATCGAGGTCATGACTCCGAAAGTCACGGGGATATAGACATCCAGGGTTCCGGCGACAGCGGCGGATTTCTGATCCTCTCCAGTGAGTTCCCGACGATGCACGCTTTCGCCGATCACGATGGCATCATCGACCAGGATGCCGAGGACCAGGATGAAAGCCATCACGGCGAGCGTGCTGATGGAGATATCCCAGGCCGGGAAGAGCATCAGTGCTCCGAGAAAAGAGATGGGTACGCCTGCGGTCACCCACATCGCCAGGCGAAAACGCAGGAAGAGCGCCAGCAGGCCGGCGACCAGGAGGAGCCCGCTGCGCGCGTTGACGAGCAGGGATTCCAGGCGGACGACGAGATCCACGGATTGGTCATTGGTGACCTGGGCTTCGATGCCGTCGGGCAGGTGCAGCCTGAAGTCCTCGAGCCAGGGCCGGATTGCCGCCGCGATATCGAGGGTATCCTCGTCTCCGACTCGCTCGACCTGAAGCAGAACCGTCCTTTTGCCGTTGAAGGTTGCGGCGAGGTCGCCATCCTCGAAGCCATCGACGATGGAGGCGATCTCGCCCAGGGTGACGCTGGTGCCGTCGGGGTGGGTGATGACGACGATATCGGAGAATTCCTGGCCGCGATAAGCCTGTCCCACCGAGCGAAAGAGGATTTCCCCATCGGGCGTCTTTACGGAGCCACCGGGAAGGTCGAGGGAAGAGCCGCGGATCGCCTCGGCGATGGCATCCAGGGTGAGGCCATGGCGGCGCAATGCGGATTCCGGGACCTCCACGGAGATTTCGAAGGGCCGGGTATATTCGAGGCTGACCTGGGAAATTCCCGGCAGCAGGGCGATTTCGTCGCGCGCGCGCTGGCCCAGGGTTTTGAGGCTCAACTCATCCGTATCCCCCGAGATGGCGATCTGGAGCACGGGTTGATTCATCAATACCTTGGAGATGACGGGTTCTTCGGCGTCCTCGGGAAAAGTATCGATCGAATCGACTCGATTTCGAACCTCGGTCAGGGCGGCATCGATATCCGAGTTTACCAGCAACTCCAGGCTGACCACGCAGGCGCCCTCGACAGCCATCGCAGAGATCTGTTGGACATCCACGATTCCTTCGACTTGCTCTTCGACTCGGATGCAGATGGACTTCTCGGTCTCCTCCGGAGTCGCTCCCGGATATTCGATGCTCACCCGGATGAGGTCGATATCGACGCTGGGGAATTCCTCCTGTCGGATGGTCGGAAGCGCCAGCAACCCTCCCATGACGAGAACCAGCATCAGGAGGTTGGCGGCCACGGGATTCTTGACGAACCACGCGATGATCCGGCTCATGAAGGGGGCTCCGGATTCGCGGCGACGGGTTCGATGCGCATGCCTTCGACGGCAACCTGTAGAGGGGAGACACAGATGCGTTCGCCCGGGCCGAATTGGCTGCGAATCAGGACCTGATCCCGCTCGATGCGGAGTACCTCGACCTCGCGAAAGCGAAGTCGGTTCTCGTCGTCCACCACCAGGATGCGATTGTCGTCGCGCATGGCGGCGCGGGGAATCCCGACGCTTTCCCGCGCTACCAGACCCGCGATCCTGGCCTTGACGAAGAGTCCAACGGCCAGCGGCGGACGCTTCTCGATTTTGTCCGGGGGGGTCGATTCCGCCGCGGCTGTGCGCCCGTAGGGATCTTCGACCCGGGCCACGACGTGCAGCATGCGGCTGCGCGAATCGATCTCGCCTTCAGTTCGCACGATACGACCCATCCACTGGTGTTCGCGCCCGCCGAAATGGGCCCTCAGGACGACTTCGGGGCCCTCGGCGTCCTTCCCGCCATTTCTCAGATCCGGCAGGTCGAGGAAGGCGAGTTGGCGATCCGCGATGGGGAGCCGGATTTCGACGAAATCCGTTGCGTAGAGGGTGGCGACGGATTGCCCCCTGGCGACGAATTGCCCGACGTCGATCCGCTCTTCGCGAACCCGACCCTCGTAGGGGGCTCGCAGTTCGCAGCGTTCGACATTCCGCAGCGCTTCCTCGAGGGTCACCTGGGCCGCATCGAGGGCCGCTTCCGCGACGTGGGCCGCACGCCGGGCGGCGCTCAGCCGGGAAGGGCTCGTGGCGTTGGAGCGCGCGAGACCCTCCTGGCGCTCCAATTCACTTTTCGCGTATTCCCGCTCGCTCTCACCCCGGGCGACTTCCGCCCGGGCCTTGGCGACGTGCGCTTCGTAATCCCGGGAATCGATCCGCAGCAGCAATTCGTCTCGACTGAAGAAGCCCCCGGAGACGAGGGAGGGTGAGACCCAGGTGATGGGGCCCGAGACCTCGGGTACCAGAGCGCTCTCCGTGCGGGGCATTACGGTGCCCTGGCTGTGCACCCAGAGGCGGATGTCCCGGACCTCGGGCTCGGCGACCCGAACCGCAGGCAGGATCTCGTCCGGTATGACCACTTCCACCGCGGGAGCCGTCGCGATGAGCAGGTAGGCTCCGAGGCCTGCGATCAGGAGAACGGCGAGGGGGCTGATGCATTTCCTGAAACTCATAGCCCGCCCTCACCACTTCGTTCTTCGAACGCCTCGGTCTCGGATCTTCGCGCCGATTCGGCTCGTTTTCGAATCGTATTGGCCATGGAATAGATGGCCTCGGAGGCCGTGCGTCCGTCCTGTGTTTCGAGTGCCGCCAGCAGATCCGCGATGAGTTCCGCCCTTTCCTCACCCGAGGGCAGGGGAAAAAATCTTTCCTCATGCAGATTCTCCAGGAAGCGGGTGTTCATGACGGCGCGCTGGATCAGCGAAAGAACCATATTCCGACTCGAGCCCACGAAAGCCGCACTCAATTCACGGACCAATTCGAATTCCCTTTCGAAGCTCAGATCCGGCTTCTGGAGTTTTGCCAGGACCTCCCTGATCTTCTCCTGCTCCGAGGCGTCGGCGCGCTCGGTACTCAGTCGCGCGGAGAAGGCGAAGAGGCTGCTGAAGACCTCCAGCACGAGATCCCCGATTTCGGGATCGGGGGGGTCGGAGAGGGCGATCAGATGCTGGATGACGTCCAGGCTGGCCTCTTCGATGGGATTTACCCGGGTGCCTCCGGGGCGAATTTCCGCCAGCCCCAATTGTTCGATTTTCTTCAGGGCCTCGCGGACGGCGCCGCGGTGGACGTTGAAGCGCAGGGCCAACTCGCGTTCCGAGGGCAGGCGATCCCCGGCCCGGTAGCGGCCGCGGAGGATTTCGTCGCGAATCCTGGCCGAGATGCTTTCACTGAGGGAGTTCTGACTCATGGGGGCCGATCGATGGGGATGCCAAGGTGATTCATTTTTGGTACTACCAAAGTGGTCTTACCAAACCTAGCAGTCCTCGTGAGAGCCGTCTAGGTCTGATCTCGGCTTTCTCGTGATCCCCGAGGGTAAGCTAAGATCGTGGGCCGCACGTCGAATTTTCCGAGCGTCGCTGAAATACGGGAGCCGAGCCATGGGAAGCGCGTTGAGATGGGCGTCGAATCATGGGTTGTGCAGATGGTTGTGGAACCGGCCGCGTACTGGCGGGTTGTTGCTATCGGCCCTGGTGGCCTGCGCGGCCCCGCTGCCGGGCCCGCCTGCGCCGGATCTCGTGATTCGAGGCGCCCGCGTCATTGATCCGGAGAGCGGCCTGGACGCCGTGCGAGATGTTGCGATCGAGGGCGGCCGCATCGTGGCAATTTCGGCCGAATCCCTGGCGGGCAGGCAGGTGCTCGATGCCCCGGGGTTGATCCTGGCCGCGGGCTTCATCGATCTGCATAGCCACGCGCAGACCCCCCTGGGCCAGCGCATGCAGGTGCTGGACGGCGTGACCACCGCCCTGGAACTCGAATCGGGCACGTACCCCGTGACCGAATTGGGGATTCATCCCCCCCTCGATTTTGCCTCCCATTCCCCGATCCATTTCGGCGCCTCGACCGGCCACGCCTGGTTGCGTGGCCAGATCCTGGAAGGGGAGGATGCGGCCTCGGGGATCGATGATCTCTACGCCGCCGTATTGAGGGAGGGTGCCGCAGCGGGTCTCGACGGTCCCGCCTTTACGGAGTCGCTGAGTGCGGAGCAGTTGTCGCTGCTGCGCACGGGTCTGAATCGGGGACTCGACGAGGGTGGGCTCGGTATTGGACTCCTTCTCGACTACATGAGCGAGGCCGTGAGCGGGGCCGAATTGCGAACTGTCTTCGAAGTTGCTGCCGAAAGAAATGCCCCGATCTTCGTGCACGTACGTCGAGGCGTTGCGGGGGATCCGGCGGGGCTGATCGAGGTGATCGAATTGGCCCGGGAGACGGGTGCTCCCGTCCACATCTGCCACGTCCAGGCCAACGCGATGCGCGCCATCGATGACTTCCTGGCGCGTATTCGCAACGCCCGAGCCGAGGGAGTGCGAATCAGTACGGAATCCTTTCCCTACAATGCCGGATCCACGAGCATCAGCGCGGCCGTCTTCAGCCGAGATTGGCAGACGATTTTCGATATCACGTATTCGGATGTCGAATGGGCGGAGACCGGTGAGCGTTTCGATGAAGCCACGTGGAATCGCTATCGCGAGGAGTACCCCGGTGGTGCTGTGATTCACCACTACAATCGCGAGGCCTGGACCCGGGTTGCCAGCCTGGCCCCCGACGTGATCGTGGCTAGCGATGGGCTCCCCGTGCTCTCTCTCCAGGTGAAGGTACCGCCGTGGGGCATCGGCACCTTTTCGCGCATCCTGAGTCGCTACGTGCGTGAGGAAAAGAGTCTCTCGCTCGCGGATGCCATTGCGAAGATGACGCTGCTCCCCGCCAGGGTCCTCGAAGCGTGGGCCCCCGCCTTTCAATATAAGGGGCGAATCCAGGTCGGCGCCGACGCGGATCTCGTTCTCTTCGACTTGGAGAGCATCCAGGATCATGCAACCTTCGCGGATCCCTATCAGCCCTCCACGGGCATCGAATACGTGATGGTCGCGGGTGAATGGGTGGTTCGGGATGGCGAGATCGTTTCCGATGCGGCTCCGGGCAGACGCATTCTGGCCAGTGAAACCCGTGCAGGCGCTCTGCCCTGAGGATGAGTTTCGCGACAGAGCCCGGGTCGCCAGCAGCGGCGACGAGGTCGCGGGCGTGAGTGTCGCTGACCCGCCGACGAAACTCGGACGGCGGCATATCCTGCTGCCGGAGTGCGATCGCTTCCCCTGCGGCAATAGCTGGCCTGCCGCGGGCCCCACGCCACCCGAGCCACGACCCCCGCGGCGCGCGGATTCGCGGCTGAGGCTTCGAATGCGGGGAGTTCAGTTCCGGCTGGCGGCTTTTCTTTCTCGAACGCCCTCCCAATAGCGATCGAGTTCAGCGCGCAGGCTCGGAGCAAAAACGAAGAGTCCGATCAGGTTCGCGAAGGCCATGGCGAAGACCATCGCATCCGAAAAATCGAGGATGGCAGCCAGGCTCGTAGTGCATCCCACGATGGTAAAGAGGCAGTAGAAGCCGTTGAAGGTGAAGCGGGTGGATCGCCCGGGACCGAAGAGGTAGATGCAGCCCTCCAGGCCATAATACGACCAGGAAATCAGGGTCGAATAGGCGAAGAGCAGGACCACGATCGAAAGTACGGGTGGAAACCAGGAGACGACCTGGGCGAAGGCGGCCGACGTCAATTCGACTCCGCTGATCTGGCCCGTCGCCAGGGAGGCGGGATCGAAGGCGGTGACGATGACGAGAGCCGTGATCGAGCAGACAATGATGGTATCGATGAAGGGTTCGAGCATGGCCACGAAGCCCTGGGTGATGGGCTCTTCGGTGCGGACGGCAGCGTGGGCGATCGAAGAGGATCCGATTCCGGCCTCGTTGGAAAAAGCGGCGCGCCGAAAACCGAGTATCAGGACGCCCAATACGCCGCCCTTGATTCCCTCGGGCGCAAAGGCGCCCTGAACAATCGCGATCAGGCCGGCGGGGATGCGATCCGCATTGGCGAGAATGACGAAGATGCCGGTTGAGACATAGAGCAGTGCCATGAAGGGCACGAGTTTCTCCGTGACCCGTGCGATCGAGCGAATGCCGCCGACGATGACCACTCCCACCAGCAGTGCGAGCACCAGCCCAAAGAGCCAGCCCCAGCCCACGGCGAAGCTCTCGTCGCCGCCGGTCGCGGCAATGAACTGCTGATAGGCCTGGTTGGATTGGAACATCGCCGCGACGCCGATACTGCCAAAGACCACGCAGACCGCGTAGTAGATCGCCAGCGCGCGGCCCGTGCGGGGCCAGCCCCTTTCCGCAAATCCCTTGTCGAGATAGAACATGGGGCCGCCTGAAACGGAGCCATCGGGATTCTCATTGCGGTATTTGACGCCGAGGGTGCACTCCGCAAATTTCGAAGCCATGCCGAGAAAACCCGCCACGACCATCCAGAAGGCCGCTCCGGCACCGCCGACCGAAACCGCGACCGCGACGTGCGCGATATTGCCGACGCCAACGGTCCCGGATACCGCCGTAGTCAGCGCCTGGAAGTGCGAGACCTCACCGACTTCGCCCTCCCGATCCTCTTTTCCCGCCACGATTCGCAATGCGTGGACGAATCCACGCAGGTTGATCAGGCGCAGATAAAAGGTGAAGAAGGCGCCGCCCGCTACCAGCCAGAGCACGATGATCGGGAGGTCAATACCCCCGATCGGGATCGTGTAGAAGACGACTTCGGAGACCATCCGGGAAATCGGACGAAATGCCTGATCGATTGTCTGATCGATACCCAGAGAAGCCTCCCCGATCCCCTGCCAGGGGAGTCTCGAATTCCGGGCGGCAGTCTAGCCCTTATCTCCCCCGGATGTTCGATCCGGCGCGCCCTCGCCGTGAAGTAATCCCGATCCAAAGTCTCCACCGCGCGTATAAGCGATGCACGGGACCTTCCCCGCGCTACCGTTCTTCACCCGGGAGAATGGAGTTTCCGCCTTCCCGGGCCCGGAGGATTGGAGTGGATCTGAAGGTCACGCGTTTCGAGGTCGAGGATCGCGTCGCGACGCTGACCCTGCAGCGCCCGGAAAGGCTGAACTCCTGGACGGGGCGTATGCATAGCGAGTATCGGCATCTGCTTGGCCGGGCCGAGGACGATTCGGATGTCCGGGTCGTCGTGGTGACGGGTGCGGGGCGCGGTTTTTGCGCAGGCGCGGATACGGCCGCCCTCGAAAGCCATGTAGAGCGGGGCGAATACGATGCGGGTACGCCCGCGGATCTCGCGAAACCCGGCTACGGGATTCGGGGGGAATTCGATGCCGATTTCGCCTTCCAATTCGGGTTGAGGAAGCCGATCATCGCAGCCGTGAATGGCCCCGCCGCGGGGGTCGGCCTGGTGATTGCCTGCTATGCGGACCTTCGCTTCGCGGCTCCGGGAATCAAGTTGACGACCGCTCATGGGAAGCTGAACCTGCCGGCCGAATACGGTCTCTCCTGGCTATTGCCTCGACTCATCGGACTCACCCACGCCAACGATCTCCTGCTGTCGAGTCGTGTGTTCATGAGTGAGGAGGCCTTGGAGATGGGGCTCCTCAACGGGCTCTTTGCCGCCGAGGAGTTATTGCCTCGCACCCTCGAATACGCCCGCAGGCTGGCAGATTCGGTTTCGCCCGAATCCCTGGCGATGAGCAAGCGACAGATCTACACCGATCAGCATCGCGACGTGGCCGCCTCCGTGGATGATGCGAATCGCCTGATCGAAAAGATGATGCAGCAGCCCGACTATCGTGAAGCGGTCGCGGCCTGGCTGGAGAAGAGACCCCCTCAATGGCGTGGAGAGCGCGGAGGGCGTGGAGAGTAGAGTGGGCTGGAGAGCAGAGACGTGAAGAGAATCGCAGCGGCAGGTCCATAACTCGCAAGAATCTGCGCGTGGGTTGGCCCCCGAAGATATTCTGAGTAAAGGCGGGCAATAGGAGGAAGTAGAGTATGAACGCAATTCGATTTTTTTCGAGCCTGATCTTCTGCCTGCTGCTGCCGGGGCTGGCCCAGGCCGATTTTCCGGATTGGAATAGCGTCGCGGATGTCAACGTCATCGAATTGTCGACCCGGGATGAGGACGGGAGTGAAAGGCGTACCAAGGTCTGGTTCGTCCTGCTCGGAGGGGATGCCTATCTGCGCACGAATAACTCCCGCTGGCTGGAGAATCTGCGCAGGGATCCCAACCTGATCCTGCACGTCGAGGGCCGAGCTTACGAAGCCCGCACCGAGGAAATTCCCGGGGAGATCATCATGGAAAAGGTCGACATCGCTTCGAGGAAGAAATACGGCATCCAGGAGCGGCTGATCCATCTCTTCCGCCTGCAGAAGCCGGAGATCCTGAAGATTTCGGCCCGGCCGGGAGACGCCTGACCCTTCCCCCGGGCCCGGAATTTTCGTCGCGGGCTTCCCGCCCTTACTGCGATCGCCCTTCCGCGGCCGCCATTTCCCGACCCGATCGAGGTCGTCCAGCCCTCAGACCCGAATCGGCACCCGTGCGTATCCTCGTACCGTGCTGGTATGGATCATCTCGGTATTTGGCCAGTCCACTTCCCACTCGGGAAAGCGGCTCAGTGTCTCCTCCAGGGCCACGCGGGTTTCCAACCGGGCCAGGGAAGCGCCCAGGCAGAAATGCACACCAAAACCCAATGAGACATGTCGGTCGATTTGCCGATCTACATCGAGGCGGTCCGGATCCGGGAATTCCCTTTCGTCTCTTCCGGCTGAGCCCGTCAGCAATAGGATCCGCGAGTTTCGGGGCAATGTCTGACCATGCATCTCCATATCGCACGTCAGCTGTCGGGCCTGAACGGGAGAGGGAGCCTCGAAGCGCAACAATTCCTCGACGGCGTTGGGAATCCGTCCGGGATCCTCCACCAGCTTTCTTCGCTGATCGGGGAAAATGCAGAGTGAAGTGGCCGCCCAGCCGAGAAAGCGTGCGACGGTTTCATTTCCCGCCGCCGATAGCAGGCCGATGAAGGCCAGTAGGGCCTGATCGTCCAACCGCTGCTTCTTTCCGTCCGGCGTTTCGATTTCCGCTGCGATCAGGGCGCTGATCATATCGTCCTGGGGCCGCTTGCGTTTTTCGGCCACGTAGCGGGCGAGATAGGCGGAGAGTTCTTCCGAGATCTCCTTCTGACGACGGCTTCCCAGGGGCCTTCCCTCTTCCCGATGCAGCAGGGCATCCGTCCATTCCCGGAGTTGATCGTGATCTTCTTTCGGAATGCCGAGCAGTGAGCTGATGACCATCACGGGGAGTTTTGCGGCGAATTCCCTTACGTAATCGAAGGATTCTTCTTCCCTCAGTGGGTCGAGGTATTGCCCGCAGAGATCGCGCACTCTCTCTTCCAGGAATCCGACTTGCCGCGGCGAAAATGCATGACTGACCAGCTTCCTCAGACGCGTATGGGCCGGTGGATCATTCCAGATCATCATCGGCGACTCATTGGGCTCTTCCGTCATGAATTCGAGCACGGTTCCATGGGCGGAACTGAAACGCTCGCTGTCCATGGATGCCGAAAGAACGTCGTCGAAGCGCGAAAGTGCGTAGAAATCGTATTTCTCGTTGCGGTAGACGGGGGCTTCGTCGCGCAGGCGTTTCCAGATCGGATACGGTTTTGCATCGATCTCGTAGTCGTAAGGGTCGAAATAAAGGGGGGAGTCGGATGCCGTCATGCCGGTTCACCTGGACCTGGTTTCGCATACATAGAGAAGAAGACGGGCCAGAATCATAGCCCTTGCTGATGTAGACTGCCGAGAGGCGATCCCTGCCCGGAGTTTAGAAAACGAGGAGGAAATATCGAAATGCGAGTGAAGTTGAGCGAAACCCTTGGAGTTTCCGCAGATACCGTCTGGGACCTCCTGCGCGATTTCGGGGGCATCCGCAGGTGGAATCGCAATGGCATCGAAGCGGTCAGCGTCGAGGGCGAGGGGATCGGGGCGATTCGCACCATCCGCATCCCCGGCGGTGTGGAATTGCAGGAGAAGCTCGAAGCCTACGACGAGTCCGGGCGTTCCTTCAGCTATAGCTTTACGGGCGAGAAGGTCATTCCCCTCGAGGATTATCTGGCCTCGATGACGGTGGTGCCCACCTCGGATTCGGAGTGTCGAGTGGATTGGGAATCCGAATTCGGCCCGGGAGGTATGACCGTGGAAGCGGCCGGGGAACTGATCGAGGGCATCTACCGGGCTGGTTTTTCGGCGCTCAAGGAAACCACGGGCGGTTGAGGCGTCCTTTTCGGGAGATCTTCCATGCTCACGCATATCGACAACCTCCAGATCCTCACAGGCGATCTGGATTCGGCCCGGCGCCATTGCATCACGCTGCTCGGCCGCAGCCCGTCCTGGGAGGGGAGGCATCCGGGCATCGGAATGCGCAACCTGATCTTTCGCCTCTCCAATACCTCGATCGAGTTGTTGACCCCGGAAGGGGAGGGCGTTCTCGGCGATGAACTTCGCGCCCATCTCGCCCGGCATGGATCGGGCCCCTACGCATTGGGCCTGGGAACCGACGATATCCATGTGGCGGTCGCATCGATGCGCGAGCGTGGGCTCTCCCCGGGAGATCCCGAGAACGGATTGGAAAGGGATGACCCCTCGGGCGCATTTCGAAAATTTCGTCGGGCCTGGCTATCCCGCTCGGAGACCCGGGATGTCGGTCTCTATGCGATCGAATCGCTCTCGGATGAAGAACTCTTCCCACCCTCGTTGCCAATCGGCGACGAGGAAGCGGTGGTGAGTCGAGTGGATCATGCGGTGATCATGACGCGGGATCCCGAACAGGCGATCTCCTTCTACGGGGAGCAACTCGGCATTCGTCTGGCCCTCGACCGCAGCTTCGAGAAGAGGGGCCTGCGTCTACTCTTCTTCAGGCTCGGCGGGACCACGCTTGAAATCAGTGCCTCTCTTCGAGAGGGGGCGGATCTCGGCCCCACGAAGCCGGATTCGGATCTATTTTGGGGCATCGCCTACGAGGTGCCCAATGCGGATCGGGCGCGGGATCGTCTGCTCGAGGCGGGTCTCGAGGTGAGTGCCGTGCGGGATGGGCACAAGCCGGGAACCCGGGTTTTCAGCCTGGCCGAAAACTCCCTGGGCGTTCCGACGCTGCTGATCGAAAAACCCTCGGGCTGAAGGGTCTTCGTCGTCAGTTCTCCCCTTCCTCCGTTATATTCCAGAGACGATCAAATGGCTGCAGCGTATGGCTCTGTGTGGGCGGGTTCCTTCGCCCGCGGCATATGGGCCCCGTCGAGGCGCATGCGACGAAAGCCGACCGACCGGGAATGAACGGGGCCAGGGATCGCGTAGGGGCCGGGGGTCGCGTAGGAGCGGACAAGAGCGGAAAAGAGAGAAGGGCGAAAAAGAAAGAAGAGCGGAAAGAAAGAAGAGCCAAGAAGAAGACTCGACTCGGAGAAGGGAAGTCGCGATGGAAGACCTGCTCACCCTGTCCAGCCGTATTCTCGATCAGGGGGTTGCCGACCAACCCGTCAACCGGATCAGCCAGGAACTCAGCGAATTGCGCGAGGATCTGGCAATCGTCGAATCCTTTTCCCACGTCA
Source organism: uncultured Spirochaetaceae bacterium (assembly GCA_964435795.1). Taxonomy (GTDB): domain Bacteria; phylum Myxococcota_A; class UBA9160; order UBA9160; family UBA4427; genus JAZXM01. The sequence goes on along the minus strand of CAYTAT010000022.1, from coordinate 67,757 downwards.
TCACGTTTCGGACCGAAGAGGGTCTCGTGGCCTTCGATACGAGCCTGCGCGGCACCGCAGCCGCCGTGCTGCGGGCCATCCGGGGCTGGTCTTCAGCTCCCTTCCACAGCCTCGTCTATACCCACGGGCATCTCGACCATGTAGGCGGAGCGGGCGCCTTCGTCGCCGAGGCCGAGCGGGAGGGGCATGCGAAGCCCCGGGTGCTGGGACATGAGAATGTGAAGCGCCGCCTCGAGCGCTATCGCGCGACCAGTGGTTATAACCTGGCCATCAATGCCCGCCAATTCGGCGGTCTCAAGGGTGCGATGGCCAATGTGCGCCTGGGCGAGGGCAGCGATTTCGTTCCCCCCGACACGCCCTCCCCCGATCTCAGCTTCGAAGACCAGTTGCATGTCCAGGTCGGAGGACTCGAGATCGAACTCAATCACGCTCGAGGGGAAACGGACGATCACCTCTGGGCCTGGTTGCCGGCCCAACGCACGATCTGCGCCGGTGATTTCTTCATCTGGAATTTTCCGAATGCGGGAAATCCACAGAAGGTTCAACGCTATCCCGTGGAGTGGGCCCAGGCCTTGAGGGAAATGTCTGCCCGGGGGGCGGAACTCTTCGTGCCCGCCCATGGACTCCCGATCGAGGGTGTGGATCGGATCGCGCGGGTCCTGGGCGAAGTCGCGGATACCCTGGAGGATATCGTGGCCCAGACCCTCGAAGCGATGAATGCGGGGGAGAGCCTGGATCGGGTGCTTCAGGCGGTGAAGATCGCGCCCGCCATCCTGGAGCGTCCGTATTTGCGCCCCCTCTACGACGAGCCCGAATTCGTGGTGCGAAATATCTGGCGTTTATACGGGGGGTGGTATGACGGCAACCCCGCCCGCCTCAAGCCAGCCCCGGAATCCGAGCTGGCCCGCGAACTCTGCGCGTTGGTGGGGGGAGTTGGAGCGCTGGTAAATCGCGCCCGGGAACTGGCCGAGTTGCAGCAATGGCGCCTGGCCTGTCATCTGATCGAATTGGCCGTGCAGGCATTGCCCGAGGATCGGGCCGCCCACGTGGCCCGCGCCGAGATCTACAGCCTGCGTCGTAGGCAGGAGGCCTCCCTGATGGCCAAGGGAATTTTTGCCTCCGCGGTGCGGGAATCCGAGGCATGGGGTTCGAAGACACCTCATCGTGACTGAAGCAAGCTGATGCCTGCGTCGATCCTCCATCCCCGGTTCCCGGGCGTCCGGAGGCTCGAGTTCATTCTTCCACTGACCTTCTTCGAGTAGGAACGCCGCGAAAACCTTATGCGTACTGGCAGCCCCCCATGGAATGATGGTGAGTCCGGGTTTCCGAAAGGTGTCGGCGAAACGAGTCGGATGCAGAATGGGGATTGAGAATGAGAATCGAGCAGGGGATTCGCGCGGGTTCTCGGCGTCGGATCTCTTCCCTGGGCTTCGCCTGCATCTTCCTATTCGGATTCTGGGGAGGGATAGCCGAAGCTTTCACCCGTACCGAGGCACGTGAGCCCTGTGCGGACCACGATGCCGAGAGGCGACCCTTCTTCGCGGATCTCCATGTCCACAGCCGATATTTCTTCGATTCGTATATTTCGAGTCAGCGCAACGACCCCTGGGATGCCTATCGCTATGCCAAGGGTGAGAGCATCGTTCTTCCCGATGCGGATGGGGAGCAGAATGTAGAAGCCAGGCTGGAAAGACGGCTTGATTTTACGACCATCACCGACCATGCCAGAATTCCTGGGAGAGATGAATATATGTACGGGAGATGATCTCTCTCTGGGCTTTTTCGCCCCCTCTGCCTGATGACCCGCAGCGATATCATCGATCTCCAATGTCTGGCCGCCGGCGTAAACCCCGTTGACGATCATTGCGAGGAATCGGCAGGGGTGGCCAACGAAGCGGCCCGGGATCGAGGCGCCTTCGGAGACGCCTATCCCCGTTGTTGTCTGGCAGAAGAAGAGGAGGGCTTCTATTCCCCGATCATCCAGGAGCGGGCCTGGAGTTCTCCCATCTGGTATCACCCCGGCCCCGCTTCGCGACTCGGGGATTGAGCCCGCATTTGACGGGTGGCTTCGGGAGAGGCCGGGGCGGTGATGGTATCTATCGGCGTCCCTCGTCATCGACGTTATATAGCCGTGCCATCGACTGCGAAACCAGGGAGCCGACCGGCAATGCGATACCGGATTTGCGGCCGAGCTGAAGTGCCCAGGCCAGGTCCTTCTCAGCGATCTGCATATGGTTGCGCATCAGGGATTGAAAGCCCTCGCTTGCGCTCACCTCTTTCGGGACCTTATGTCCCGCCATATAGGCCAGCATCAGGTCGGTGATCTGGCCGTTGGATTGGCCGGCACTCTCCAATACTTCCTGGGGCAGCCCGATGGCCCGGGCGAGGGTCATCGATTCGTAGGCGGCGGCCCATTGGATATAGGTGATGAGATTGATGCAGAGCTTCAGCTTGGCGCCATTTCCGAGTTCACCTGCGGCCACGATCGGGATATTGGTCGTGGCTTCGAAATAGGGCCCGGCCTTTTCGATGACTTCCTCTTCGCCGCCGACCAGATAGGTGAGTTCTTTCTTCTCGGCCCGGGCGGCACCTCCCGTGACGCAGGCATCCAGGACCGAGACAAGGCGGTCGGCTCCGGCAGCCGCGATTTCGATGGCGGTTTCAGGCAGGATCGTGCTGTGAATCAGGATTACGCCCCCCGCCTTCATGCCCGAGATGAGGCCATCCTCGCCCAGCGCGACCTGCCTTATATGCTCGTCTTCGGGTACGCAGATGCCGACCAGATCCGCATTCTCGCCCACCTCCCGGGCTGTCACTGCGGCCCGGGCCCCCGCCGCGACGACGTCCCGGGTCGCCTCCTCCGAGATGTCATGAATAGTGGTCTGCAATCCGGAAGCGGCCAGATGCATCGCGATGGGTCTGCCCTGATTACCGAGACCGATAAAACCGACTCGTATCGACATTGCGTCTCCTTCTCCGGAGTCCGTGGCCGGGAATGGATTCGACTCCTCTTTGGAGCCCCCTTCTTCGTTCCTTGATTCCCTCTCCCGGCTCTGATGAGCTTCCGGCCAAGCTATCATATTCGCGTTGCAGGTGAAGGGGAAGGTGGGTTGTGGCTTCGATGCTGGTCTTCTCAGCCTGCGCTCACGACTTCCACGAGGATCCCGACCCCCTCCGCGATCGCCGATCACGAGGAGAGACGCCGATCAATCGCGACGAGGAGCGGGGTTTCTGGACGCTTTCGCGTCATGCCGATATGCTGGCCGCCCTCAAAAATGCCCACATCTCTTCGAATTCCCACGGTGTATCGATCGATCCATCGGCCGAGATGCATTCGTGAACATCCGGGAGTACTTCACGCGGCATCTCGAAAGGCTCCGGGATGAACCCACTGACGATCTTCTCTCCGATTTCCCGAAATTCGAGGGCGATCGCGACGTACTTTCCAAGCCGGGGGCTGCTTGCATTCCGCAATCTGATGATCACGGCGGGAATGGGAGGACCACCGAACTGTTGGGGAATGCGTTCTACTGGCTCTGGCAGCATTCCGACCGGCACGCATGGCTCCGGGAGGATCTCCGACGCATCCCCGACTGGGTCGAAGAAACCCTCCGCTACGATAATTCCACCCGGGCCCCGATGCGCCCGATTCGCGAGTCCGTCAGAATTTCAGCTTTGGTCGTGGTCTGCACTTCTGCGTGGGAGCGGAACTCGCCAAATTCGGGGCCAGGGTTCTGCTCGAAGAGTGATGGCGTCGTTTTCCCGATCATGAGATCGAGTCGGCTGGCATCGAGCGAGTTCATTCGGTGACGTGCGGGGCTCTTCCGCCTTGCCTGTTTGAGCTTCAAGGGGGACGGCTGCGAGCGCTCGTGGCTTCGCGATCGTGTAGAGTTCGCTGATGGGAAACTGGCTATTCGAGCCGTCTCGGATTGGATGGGCAATCCGGGATGGAATGAAGTTGCAGTGGAGGAGTGTGAAGGAATGACCGAGTATGCTCGTAGGGAATTGGAAGAGATGGTGACCCGCTGGGTGGATGCCAACGACGAAGCCGGTGCGACCGGTGACTGGTCGAAGATGTCGAATTTCTATAGCGAGGATGCAATCTATAGCTGGAATAACGGCGCCAAATGGGAATTCGTGGCCCGGGGCCGACAGCAGATTCACGATTGGGTCTTCGGAACGGAAATGGCCGGACTCGAATATTGGACCTATCCCTATGTTCGCCGCCTGATCGACGATCAGAAGGGGGAATTCATCGGGATCTGGCGCCAGGTTGCTCCCGTTGAGGATCCCACGGGCAAGCCCTACGAAATTCGCGGAACGGGGGGGTCGTGGTTTCGTTATGCGGGGGATTTCAAGTGGAGCTGGCAGCGAGACTTCTTCGATCACGTCAATGCCGGCATGCTATTCGGAAGCATGATGGAGAATGGCGATCTCAGCGAGCGGATGCAGGAACGCATCCAATTGGGCAGCAAGATGCCCGGATGGACGCGGACGGCAGAATTCGACTGGTACTCCACCCTCATCGATCCGGAGGGTTGATGGGTCTTCAGAGCGGCCCCGGGGGCTCCTCTCATGCCGGAGCAGCGGGACGATCCCCTCGGCGGAGGCGGGTATGAGGTTGCGGGACGACTACTCCTCAGCCTTCGAAGCCGGGCTCGATCTATCCGGATTTTCCCGGCAACTGCTCGCGCGCCTGGGTCGGGAATACCTGTTGAACGGGCATCTGCAGGATCGCGTGGGCCTGCCCCTGGTGGCCAGGCACTTGGGTGGAGAGGCCTATGTGGGAGTTTCGATCGATGAGTGGATGGCCGCGAGCCCGATCTATTCGAAGCGGATGCAGCGAATGCTCGGATTCGAGGGACGGGATGTGGCGACGGTCTTCAAGAATCTTCAATTCGATATCGGCGCTCCCCATCAGTTCATGGATTTTCAATTTCGCCTGGATGCAGCTGACTCGGGCGAGTTCTGGTTGCCTCATTGCGGTGCGCTTCTCGACGTGGAGCCCTTCGGAGAGGATCGGGTGAAGCGGATGTGCCACGACATCGAAGATCCGACCTTCGATGCGACCGCCGCCGCCGCCCATCCGTGCATGAAGATGCGCGCGATTCACCGACCTCCCCGCGAAGAGAGGGATCGGATTCCCCATTGCCGCTGGTCGGTCTTCATCGATTCCGAAGAAGGCCCCGGCAAGGTACATCCCAATCTCGAAATCGTGGCGCGTTCGAAGCTTGCAAATCTTCCCGTCGACATTCTCGCGGCGGAAGAGGATGCGAGCGAGCGGGCCGAGGCGGGTGGCTGGCGGGATTATTCCGGAGCCTTCGCGCCCGAATTTCAGCTCGAGGATCTATCCCATCGTGCGCTGGTGGCCGTGAATGAGGAGTTCGCCCTCCAGAGCCATCTGCTGGCGAGGGCATTCATGCTCGCCGTGTCCCAGCAGGCCGACGAGGCGACCGCGGGTCGACTCGGCGCTTCCCAGTGGACGGGTATTGCGGCGCTGACCGCTGGACGCCTGCTTTCACTCCTCGAAATTGCGGATCGGGATATCCAGGCCATCGCAAAGATCTTCCAGCTTCATCCCGCATTCCGCCCGCGGGCCTATCTGGATTTTTGCGTCGAAGTCATCGGGCCCTATAGCGCCCGCCTTTCGTTATACGACTGCCCGGCTCTGGAAGAGGAGGATGCCCATTCCTGGTTTTCGGCCCTGGAGTCGAGCCCCCATCCGGCCCTCGATGCGATCGCCGGGGCCGTCAATCCACGGGCGGCCTGTCATCCGGTCGCGGATGCCGGAGCGGCGAGATTCGCCTGGGACGTAGTCATCGATCCGGCGGCCCGACCGCGAGAAGATCCCGAGGAACTCCGCCTGGCCCGGCTCAGCGGCGGGGCGACTTTTGAATTCGAAAGCCGCCGCATGCCGTGCGACTGAGGGCAAGAACTCCTGCATGGATCGGATATTCTTCCGGGGCGGCTAGGGTCGAAGCGGGGAAGATCCCGATTCGCAGAATCATGGAAGGAAAGAAGGATGCGGGTCCTGATCACGGGTGCGACGGGCTTTATCGGCTATCACGCGGCCCGGCGTCTGCTCGTCCAGGGTCATGAGGTTCGCGCCCTTATTCGAAGTCGGACGAAGGGCGAGCGTATCCTGGGCCCCCTCGGCATGGCGAGCGATACCCTCATCGAGGGCGATATGACGGATGCCATCGCAGTGGCTTCGGCACTCGAGGGCTGCGATTCCGTGATCCATGCCGCCGCGGAGGTTTCCGTCACCACGGGCGCCACGGATTTCAGCGCCAACCTGCGGGGTACCGAGACGGTGATCGGCCAGGCCCTGGAGCGGGGGATGCACGCCATCTTTCTTTCCAGCGTCACCGCGATCTTCGATCCCCATCGGCCGCCGAGCGACGATTCCCCGCTGGTGAGAAGCCGCACCCACTATGGCCGCTCGAAAGCGGAATGTGATGCCTGGGTGCGGGAAAGACAGGCCCGGGGAGCCCCGGTGGCCATTGTCTATCCGCCCGGTGTCGTGGGGCCGGACGATCCGGGATTCAGTGAATCCGTCAAGGCCTATCGCTCCTTTCTCTACGGAACCCTGGCGAGCGAAGGGGGAAATCAATTGCTGGATGTCCGCGATCTGGCCGAGTTGATGACGCGTATGGTCGAGGAGAAGGTGGAGGGTCGGCTGGTCGCGGCGGGGCATTTCTTCGATTGGGATGAGTTCACGGCCCTGATCGAAAATGCGACGGGAGCGAGTATCTCCCGTATTCGGGCGCCGGGCTGGCTGCTGCGATTGGCGGCACGGAGCATGGATTTCGTGGGAAAGTGGACGGGTCGGAAGATGCCCATGACGGGAGAGGGTGTCGAAATCGCGACGCGTTTCGTGAGGATGGTGGATTCTCCGAGGATCGCGGAATTGGGAGTCGAGTGGCGGGACCCCGCGGAAACCATTCGAGACCTCTTCTCCTGGTTCGTCGCTTCGTCTCGTTTGTCTCCCCGGGCCGTTCCGGCCCTGACGCCCACTTCGGCCGCTGGAGAATTCACTCCCCCGCCCTGATGCCTGGAAAGTGACGATGCTTCGCGGGGCCGCGGGCCATTGGGGGTCGACCGGAAAAGAAAGTGGATTGATTTGGAATTCTATATCGCCGTTGCATACGTCGATCCCGACCAACTCTGTCGCATCGCCCAGGCGGCCGAAGCCTCGGGCTTCGGCGGAATCGTGGTTTCGGATCATATCGTCTACCCCGGCCGACTCGAGACCCCCTATCCCTATACCGAGAGCGGTCGGCCTCGTTGGGATGCCGACACGCCCTGGCCCGATCCATTGATCGCGGTGGGCGCCATGGCGGCCGTGACCCGCAAGCTTCGTTTCATTTCGAGCGTCTACAACCTGACCCTGCGCCATCCTGTGCTGGCCGCCAAGAGCATCTCGACGGCGGCGGTGATGTCGCAGAATCGCCTGACCCTGGGCGTGGGCGCGGGCTGGATGCGAGAGGAATTCGATCTGCTCGGAATACCCTTCGAGCAGCGAGGCCGCAGGCTCGACGAATGCGTCGAAGTCATCCGCACACTCCTGGCGGGAGGAATGGTCGAATACCAGGGAGAGTTCTACGATTTCCCCCCGGTGCAGATGAGTCCCTGCCCCGACTCCCCGATTCGAGTCTACGGCGGGGGGATCTCGGCTCCCGCCTTGCGCCGAGCGGCCAGGCTCTGCGATGGCTGGGCCTCGGAGGTACAGACCCGGGCCGAACTCGATGTCATCATGGCCAAGCTCAGGAACTTGAGAGAGGATTCGGAGAGGGCGGGCGAGGCCTTCGGCATCTGCGCCGCCTTGCGCGATGTGCTGACATTGGAAGGCTATCGCGAAATGGCCGATCGCGGCGTGACGGAGTTGATTAGCGTGCCCTGGCTCTTTCACGGGGATCGCCAGCAATCCTGCGAGAAGAAATGCGAGGGAATTCGTCGTTTTGGAGACGAGGTGATAGCCAGGTTCTGAAGCCGGGGATCCGCTGCCCTCAGTTCCCCCATGAAGAGGAATGGATATGGATGAGAAAGACGAGGCCAATGGCATGGACGATTATAGTGGCCCCTTCAAACCCGACCTTCGACTGGATGACTTTTCGAAAGAAGGGCTGATGAAGCTTGTCGAAATCGGCGCTTCGATCTACGGCATGGTGAATCGGAAATGGTACGAGGGCGTGGCCAGACGCTTCGGTGCCGAAGTCGCGGACGAGATTCATCACGAGGTCTGGTTCGGTGAGGATGGCGCCGGGGATCATGAAAATGAAATCATCCCACGCTTGATGGGTTTTTCCGATCAGGATGATGAAATTGCGCCCATGAAGGTATGGCAGTGCCTGCCCGCAATGGCGACGAGAATGCATCTGGTTTTCGAAGAGAAGGGCGAGCATAGCTGGGAGATGCATACCCCCCGATGTTCCGTGCCCGAGGGCGGAGAAGAGCAGGGTCCCGAGGCGCTGGAATACGCCTGCCAGAAGATCTGCCGCCACCTGGAGCTCTTCGGATTTCGACACGGTGCGGCGCGCTGGAATCCCAGAATTCGCATCGATCCGCTGGAATTGCCCCCCCGAAGCAGCCCCGACGAGCCCCATTGCCGCTGGTCGATTTCCTTGCGGGATGAGGCGGTGGATTATTTGAGGGAGCCCGGAGAATATGTGGAACGCCACGGGCTGCAGAGGGAAAGTGATGCGGAGATCGTCAACCACGAGGTGGGTAAATACAGGCGCGGCTGAGAACGGCGAACTCATTTTGCCCGGGAGCCGACACCGCCCCCCCCCAAAGAAAAAAGAAAGGTTGAAAGGATGGTCGAGGGACTCGGGGATCGGGAGGCCGGATTCCGCCCGATGAGCCGGGCGGCGATTCGAACGCGGCGTTCAGCCCGGAGCTAGGCCATCCGATAGATTTCTTCGGGTCGAATGGGGCGTTCTCCGATGGCCTCGAAACCGGGCCCGCCTCCGCCATAGCGATTCTCGCCGAGGACGAGTCCCTGCTCGTCGAATCCCCAGACGATGAGCAGGCGCTGACGATAGAGGTAGAGGCCATCGGGGCTCGGGACCGCGATTCCCATCGCTCCGAGTATCTGCGCCGGGTAGGCCTTGCTCAATTCCCCCTCGGTGGTCAGTACATCCTGGCCGATGGCCATCCGCTCGACGTCGTGTTCGAGGAGATAACAGCCGGTTTCGACGAGTTTCCTGTAGAAGGCCGCGATGGCGGGCATTCCCTGCGGGCTCTGTGCCCGACTCAGCGACTCGCCTTCAGCCACGTGGCTGTGATAGCGCGCCCGGGGCGAAACGGTGGCCATCAGGGCATCGAAATCCGCTGTGGCCTCGGACTTGCCATGGGTGATCAGTGTTTCGATGTTCCGGCGCCTTCGGGGATCCTCTTCGGCCAGCAGGCATTCTTCGGCCTACGCCCAATCCTTCCGCGGATCGATGAGGTAGCTCATGACTTCCTCTTCATTCCCTTCCCCGAATCGTCTTCAATGCGAGGTCCGAGGGGAGTTCAGGCCAGGAGGGCGGGTCGGGTCTTCTCAATCCATGGCTTCAATTCCCCCAGCGTGGCCGCAAGCGCCTCGCTTGCCAGTTCGATTTCACGTTCCCCCATGGCGGATGAAGTGCAGTACATCAGCCGACTGGCCGAGGTGATCCCATGGCGCAGCATTCCGAGATGCAGCGCATTGGCTAGCGGGCCGGCCGCGAGCATCGCCGCCACGGATTGGCGGGCATTCTCGATCCGCTCACTCGTGAGATGGAGATTCGTGAGCGAACCCTCTCCCAGGGCCTGGCCCCGGATGCCCATCTCCTGGAAGGTCCGGTTGAAGCGTCTTCGCAGGGCTTCCCCGAGTTCATCAAGTCGAGTTCGCGTCCGGGAATCAAGTGCCTTCATGGAGGCCAGTCCCGCGGCCATGCTGATGGGATTTCCACTGAAAGTGCTGGCGTGAAAGATCGGTCGTGGCGACTCCGGGTCGAAACGAGCCATCAGGTCCCGACGGCCGCCGATTGCACCGATGGGCAGCCCTCCGCCAATGATCTTCCCCAGCGCCGTGAGATCCGGCACGATGTCGTGAGTGGACTGCGCTCCCCCATCCCCCAGCCGCAGGGAGATGACTTCGTCGAAGATCAGGATCACGCCGGTGCGTTCCGTGGCCTCGCGCAGGCTTTTCAGGAAGTCGCGCCGGGCCGGGATCATGCCCATGGAACCGAGAATGGGTTCCACGATCACGGCGGCCAGTTCCGGGGCGTGCTCTTTGATCAGCGAGGCGGCCAGATCGGGTTCGTTGAAGGGGCAGGCGATGACGTCGTGGAGCGTGCTTTCGGGGATGCTGTCATCGATCGGCAATGAAATCGGTGCGGTTTCTTCTCCGCAGCGTCCGGGTAGGGGCAAAAGGCTGACCTCCGCGGCCTCGTAACTGCCGTGGTAGCCCCCTTCCATCTTCATGATCCGCTGACGCCCTGTGACCGCCCGGGCACAGCGCAATGCCATCAGCGTGGCCTCACTGCCTGAACTGCAGAAGCGCATCAATTCCAGGGAGGGGATCCGGGAACATAGAAGTTCCGCCAGATCGATCTGGCTCTGAATCGGCGCCGCGTAGGCGCTGCCCCGGGCGATCTGATGCTGGACGGCCGCAACCACATCCGGCTGGCCGTGTCCGTGGATGAGAGAAGTGAAGTTGTTCATGAAGTCGATCAACTCGTGGCCATCCACATCCCACATCCGGCAGCCCTCGGCGAATTCGATCGCCAGCGGGTAGGGGGCGAAGTGCGCACTGGCCCGGGTATCGCCACCGGGAAGAAAGCCGCGGGCCTCTTCGTGGAGCCTTCCCGAAGTCTTCGACCAGTCTCGATAGAGGGCGACCGGATCGAAATCTGCTGCGCTCATCGGAATTCCTCCTGGAGCCGGAATTCCCATCGCGAGAGGTCCGGCGAGGGGGGATTCCGGCCGGGGGCGTAGAGATCCTCAACTCTACCGGGTTTGTTCCAATTTGCCGCCCGGGGGGCTCTAGCCTCGCGGGGGCAGGATGCGGAAGAGCCAGATATCCGGTGGCAGTTCTTCCGGGGGTCTCGCCCCCATCTTGGGATATTTCCGCGCCAGGGATTCCCGGTAGTCGAGAATATCCAGGGGCAGAACTCTTTCGGCCCGGCCCCGGAAGATCTTCCCATCCGCCTTGATGCGAATGCGAGGATCGTCGAGAACATTCTGTGTCCAGCGTTTGCTCGATCCGCTCTGGGCGGGAATATGCAATTGTCCCGCGTGGACAAAAGCCAGGGTTGTCACCGAGTGGGGGTCGTCGATACGGGTCTCCACGGAGACCGTATTCTGGTGATCCGTGAAATCCCAGCCAGCGGGATAGGGAAATTCCTCTCCGGAGAGTCCCTTGCCGGAAATCATCATGATGGGATCGGATCGAAAGAAGAAGGCGAGAGCGAGAAATAGCAGGAATCCCGTCAGGCCGATGATTGCCCTGCGCGTTCGAAAGAGGCCTCTTTCTTCTCGTTCAGCCATTCATCCCTCTGTCATGTGGATGGGTCGGGGCCGCCCTGCTCTCCGCTTGACCGCGGATCGGATTCTCCCCCCGGAGCCCTCCATCGCGGGATCGCCGGCTCATCCGGCCAGACCCGTCCTGACCTCTGTGAGCTTCACGAGTCGGATCGACGGCTTCGGATGTCCGTCGGTGCGCACCCAGCGCAGGGCCATCACCCCATGGTCGTGTCCGGCCGTCTCGATCCAATTCTCCACCTGGGGATCCTCGTGGGCGACGACGATTCGGAAGGAGCCGTCATCGCGATAGCGCGCGCCGCCGCTATTGACGTGAACGCGATGGTTGAGTTGATCCAGGGATTCAGCCCAGATATTCGCCAATTGAAAGTTCCAATAATCGCATTTGGGTGGCATCGCTTCGATCACGAGGGCTTCGTCGGGGGCGAGCTTCCACATTCCCAGCCACATACGAACATTCGGATCCCCGCCCATCACCCGATGCTTCTCCTGATCCGGCAGGTGAAAGTCATTGATGGGGGCCTTTTCCAGGAATTCCATCACCCAGTCGGCAAACCATTGGGCACAGCCAATCGCGTACATCGCTGCCCCCATGAGTTGTCCGGCTACCCGCTCGGGATCCAGGGGTGGGGGAGGGCCGCTGGTCTGCAGACATTCGATCTCGACTTCCACGGGCCGCTCGATATCGCGATTCAGGAAGGTCTGTCGAATCAGGATCTGTCGCGTCTGATCCGTGGTGCGCAACCAATTTCCGGGTTGTTCCTTCTGGCTGGCAACGATTTCAAATTGGCCGTCGGCCTGAAGTTCGAGTTCAGAATCGTTGAGATGGCCGGCCCCTCCCGAAATCTTCTCCCGGGCTGCGAAGTTCTGATTCTGGGCCGCGAAACTCAGGTAGTGGATCGTGCCGCGCTTGCCCCGAATCCGGTAGTCCTGGCGCGGGTCGATCGAAGCACTGACGTAGTAGTTGTCGGGGTTGTCGAGACCCATCTTGACCATTTCGGGCATGGCGCGAAAGACGGGATGCCCGGGCCCCGGATTCTCCGAGAAGGAGAAGAGTCCGGCACGGAGGAGTCTTCCGAGGTAGCGCAGTCCCTCCCCCCGGTCGAAGTCCGAGGTCTCGAGATCTTCGCGCAGGATGACGTCTCCGGCTTTCTTGAGCAGGTCACAGAATTCGATCCAGGCCTGGGCATTTCTCACCTTTTCCAGATTTTCGGAAGCCATCGGAACTCCTTGGGCGGCAGATTGATGATCGTCAGCATAACAGCCGAATAGCGGGCGGGGTATAATGCCCCCCGGAGTCGAACTCGGGCCAGGATAGGAGTTCGAGCGGATCATGTGGAGAGGTGAGAGATGGATATCGAGAAGATCCTCGAGGAATTGACGCTGGACGAAAAGGCCCTGTTGACGGCGGGGGCCGATATGTGGAATACGCCGGCGATCGAGCGGCTGGGGGTTCCGGCGATTCGCATGACCGACGGGCCCAATGGCGCAAGGGGCTCGGCCCTATTGGGACTCGGTGAGGCGACCGCCGTCTGCATTCCCTGCGGCTCCGCCCTCGGGGCCAGCTGGAATCCGCAGTTGATCGAGCGCGTGGGCGCCATGCTGGGCGAGGAGGCGCGCACGAAATCGGCGAGAATTCTCCTGGCTCCCACGGTGAATCTTCATCGCTCCCCCATCGGTGGCCGGAATTTCGAATGCTATTCCGAGGATCCTCTGTTGAGTGGGCGGATCGGGGCCGCATTCGTACGCGGCGTCCAATCCCAGGGCGTCGCCACCACGGCGAAGCATTTCGTGGCCAACGACGCGGAATTCGAACGCAACACCATCGACTCGGTCGTCGATGAGCGAGCGCTGCGAGAACTCTACCTCCTGCCCTTCGAATTGATCGTCAAGGAGGGCGGTGGTCTCGGAATCATGACCTCCTACAACCGGCTCAATGGCACCTATTGCTCGGAGCATCCGGAACTCCTGAAACGCATCCTACGCGACGAATGGGGCTTCGAGGGCTTTATCGTGACGGACTGGTTTTCCGCGGGTTCGACCCGGATCTCTTCCGAGGCGGGTCTCGATCTCCAGATGCCCGGCCCGGGGCGCTTCTACGGTCCCGCCCTCGCCCAGGCGGTCTCGGCGGGCGAAGTCGAAGAGGATCTCCTCGACGCGCAGGTGCGTCGTATGCTGGGCGTCTGGAATCGCATGGGCGCCCTCGATCAGCCGGACGATGGAGAAGAGCGGAGCATCGATCGTCCCGAGCATCGTGCGCTGGCACGGGAGGCGGCGATCGATTCCATGGTATTGCTCAAGAATTCCGGTCTGCTTCCCTTGGCCCCGGAATCGATAGGGAAACTGGCGGTGATCGGACCCAATGCCGATCGCGCACAGATCATGGGGGGAGGTTCGGCGGCCCTGCGACCCCATTATCAGAGAACCCCTCTTGAGGCCCTGCGCGAGAAATTCGGGAGCCGGGTCGAGATCAGCCACGAGCGCGGCTGCTGGACCGAGAAGACGACGCCTCCGATCCTGGGCACATCCCTGCTGGATTCCCAGGGGCGGCCCGGTCTTTCCGTGGATTATTTCGCCAACCTCGACGGAAGCGGAGAGCCGATCGAGACCCGGCGAGCGAGTGATTCGCAACTGCTCTATTTCGGGGCTCCCGGGGAGGGGCTCGAAGCGGGCAATTTCTCGCTCCGCGCCCGTGCCCGTTTCATCCCCAGCGAGACGGGACGGTATGCCTTCACATTGATTCAGGCGGGAAAAGCCCGCCTCAGGTTGAATGGCCAGGTCATCCTCGATGGTTTCGAAAATCCACCCCCGCCCGGAGACGCCTTCTTCTCATTTGCCAGTGCCGAGATGGAGGCGGAGGTCGAACTCGTCGCCTTTGAAGAGGTGCAATTCGAGATCGAGTATTCGGCCGAGGGTGCCCTGCTTCTGCAGGGGGTGAGAATCGGCCTGCGTCCGCCCCTGGACGGGGATCTGCTGGGAGCCGCAGTGGCGGCCGCCGAGGGGGCGGATGCGGTTGTTCTGGTGGTGGGCAATAACGCGGATTGGGAATCCGAAGGTCAGGACCGTGAGAGTATGGATCTGCCGGGGGAACAGGACGAACTGATTCGACGGATTTGCGCGGCCAATCCGCGCACGGTGGTCTGCGTCAACAGCGGTTCGCCGGTCACCATGGATTGGGCCGACGAGGCGCCCGCCCTATTGCAGATCTGGTTCGGCGGTCAGGAGATGGCCGGGGCCCTGGCGGATGTTCTGCTCGGGGATGCGGAACCGGCGGGTCGACTGCCGACGACCTTCCCCCTCCGCCTTGAGCACAACCCCTCCTACGGGAATTTCCCCGGTGAGAATTCCGAGCTTCGTTATGGAGAGGGCCTGCTGGTCGGCTATCGCTGGTATGAGAGCCGCAAGCTGCCCGTACGTTTTCCCTTCGGATTCGGACTCTCCTATACGTCTTTCGAGGTCGCGGAGCCCCGTCCATCCTCACGACACTTCGCGGAAGGCGAGCTCATCGAGATCGAGGTCGACGTGAAGAATGTGGGCACGCGAAGGGGGGCCGAGGTCATTCAATGCTATGTGCTGCCCGATTCCCCCCGTCTTTTTCGACCCCATCGCGAGTTGCGGGCCTTCGAGAAGGTCTGGCTCGATGCCGGGGAGTCGGCCACCGTGATCCTGCGACTCGACAATCGATCCTTCGCGTATTGGGATCCGGCGGATGCGGGCTATGGGGCCCTGCGCGAAAGGGGAGGGGTGACCGCCGTCGTTCCCGCCGGCCAGGGCCATGAGCATCGCACGCAATCGGGCTGGTACCTGGATGCGGGTCGCTATCGACTGGAGATCGGCCGAGCCGCCAGCCGGGAAGGCCACGAGATCGAGATCGAAATTGCCGAGGATGCGGGCCCGCTGAAGCCCTGAGGCGTCGGGAAATATCGCCTGGAAATCGTTTCGGGCAATCGAATCAGGGAAGATTCGCCAGGAAGAATTCTATGGCGTTCTCTCCCATTACCTTGCGGATCTCGGTTTCGCTGAAGCCCTGATCGAGCATCGTCTGGGTCAGCACGGCCAGTTCACTGCTGTCGAAGAGCACGCGCGTAGCGCCGTCATAATCCGATCCAAGGGCCACATGGTCGATGCCCATCAGGTCGATTCCGTAGCGGATGGCGGCCACCACGCCTTGCGGACTGTAATCGCAGACGGCACCGTCCCAGAAGCCGACCCCCATCAGCGCCCCATGCTCCGCCAGTTTCTTCATCAGCTCATCGTCGAGATTCCTGGCTGAATCGCAGGCGCCCTTGAAGCCTCCATGGGAGAGTATGACGGGCCGCTCGATCAGTTCCAGGACGTCCTCCACCATGCGGGGGGAAGCATGGGCCACGTCGATGATCATGCCCCTGCGATTTGCTTCGAGAACCACCGTCCGTCCGAATTCGGTCAGTCCCTCCTGGCTCATGCCGTGCAGGGATCCGCCGAGGCGGTTGTCAAAGAAATGCGTCAGGCCGACGATTCGCAGGCCGAGGGCCTCCAGGCGATCGAGGTTGGCGAGTGCACCGTCCAGGGCATGGGCTCCCTCGATCCCGAAAATTCCAGCGACCGAACTCGATCCCCTGGAGCGGCGCTCCAGGAGTTCTCGCAACTCGCCTCGATTCCGAATGATCTCGAATTCGTCCCCCGATCGGATATCCCAATCCCGCAAGCGCTCCCCCTGGTAGAGGGCTCTTTCGAATGGACTGGACCAGGTTCGCGGGGGCCAGAGTTGTGCCAGGGTGAGGAATCTGAGGATGTCGCTGTCGGCGCGATTGCGCTCGTAATTCTGGCCCGAGGGGCTCTTGGTTACCGCCGTCAGGACCTGCAGCGCAACCCCGCCTTCGCGATGCCGGGGAAGGTCGCTATGTCCGCGTTCGCTGCGTTCCAGCCAGTCCCGTTTCCAGAGCAGGGGGTCGGCATGAAGATCGGCCACGGGAATCGAGTGGTGAAGCGCCCTGGCGGATTCGGAAATCGTCCAACTGCGATGGGGTTCGACGGTATTCAGCTGCCCCTCGATCCAGCCCGGCACGAGGAATTCCACTACCGGATAGACGATCAGGAGGAATGAGGCGAGGAGAAAGCTCGAGAGGAGGATCGGCTTGGACATTGGATGGGATTCTTCCTGCTCTTAGGCCAGATTTCAGCCGGGGGAATTCTGTAGTAGCGGAGGCTGGTCCGGGCACGGACTTCCCGAGGCTCGGGGCGTTCGGGCAGTTCCGAGGGAGCCATGGGGCAGGGTAGTTCCGAAGCTTCGATTCGCCATCGCTCGCCGCGGCTTCTCCAGCGCCCCGGTAAAGGCCATCCCCGGCCTCGTCTTCGTCCCGGGAGGCTTCCCATTCGATTCGGGCTAGGATTCGACCGCTACTGGAACTCGGTAAAATCGATCCTTGCTCAGGAAAACGTTCAGGAAGATGTGGAAGTCGGGGGAAAGACGGGGAGGAGCGGGTTGAGCCCCTATCTGCGCGCGCTTTCCGCACTTGTATCCGGGGTGAGCGGTCGACCGTGGACCACGATCCTGCTGACGCTGCTGCTCACGATTCTCTCGGTCGTCTACAGCGGCCAGAATCTGAGGATGAACTCCGACGACTCCGCCCTGATCAGCCAGGATGAGCCTTTTCGCCGGGAATACTCCCATTTCATCGACGTCTTTCCCCAATTCGATGAAACGACAGTAATCGTTCTGACATCGGAGTCTCTCGATATTGCGGATGACGCTGCGGATCGGTTGACGCAGGCGCTGGCGAAGAGACCCGATCTCATCCACAGCCTCTATTCGCCTTCAGCGACCCCCTTCTTCGAGGATCACGCCCTTCTCTACATGGATGAAGAGGATCTCGAAGAGGTGATCGATCGCCTGGCGGAGGCACAGCCCGCACTCGCGGCCCTGGCGGAAGATCCGAGCCTGCGGGGCCTCTTCGATCAACTCCAGCTTTCCCTCGAAGAGTTGCTGGAGGAGGGGGAGGAGCTTCCCTCCGGTTTTTCGGCGATGACGGATCGAGTCTCCGACGTCATCCAATCCCTATTGGATGGCAGGCCGCAGAAGATCAGCTGGGCGGATGAATTTCTGCCACAGGAAGGCCAGGTCTACCGAATCATCATCATCCAGGGCCATAAGGATTTCAGCGAGGATATCTCCACCCGGCGACTCATCGATGAGATCCGGGCCATGGCCTCCTCCCTCGGTCTGAGCCCGGAAAACGGCGTGAAGGTGCGTCTTACGGGCATGGTGCCCCTGGCCAATGATGAACTCGAATCGCTGCAGAGTGGTCTCAGCCTGGCCGGTGGGCTTTCGCTTTCCCTGCTGGTCGTCATCCTGGGCTTCGGTGTTCGGTCTCTCAGGATCATCGTCGCCACTCTCTTTACCCTCATCACCAGCATCCTCTGGACGACCGCCTGGGCGATGGCCTCGGTCGGCGAGTTCAACATCATCTCGGCCGCCTTTGCCGTACTCATGATCGGGATCGGAGTCGATTTCGCGATTCACATCGGATTGCGTTACGAGGAGGAGACTCGACGCGGCCTGGATGTGCGCCCGGCCCTGGTGGCGGCCGCCGAAGCGACGGGGCCCTCGGTCTCCCTATGCGCCCTGACCTCTGCCATCGGATTTCTCGCCTTCGTGCCCACCCCCTATCCGGGGCTGGCCGCATTGGGAATCATCGCGGGAGGGGGCATGTTTCTCTCGCTGATCGCGAGTTTTACGCTCTTCCCCGCAATCCTCGCCACCATGCGACCCCCCAGCGGGCAGCAGGTCGAGGGAGTTCCGGTTTTCGCCGGTCTCTACTCCCAGATCGAAAGGCGCGCGACCGGGATCGTCGTGGCCGCAGGCCTGATCGGCCTTGCGGCCATCGCAATTTCGACCCAAGCCAGCTTCGACTTCAGCACGCTTTCGATGCGGGATCCCGAATCCGAATCGATGCTGACCCTGCGCGAACTCCAGGAAGAAGACATCGTCACCGACTATTCGGCGACGGTGCTGGCTCCGGATGTCGAAGGGGCGGAGCAATTGGCCGCCGAGTTGGAAGCCCTCGAGGTCGTGTCCGAGGCACGTCCTCCCGGCTGGTATGTGGCCGGCAATCAGGAGGAGAAGCTCTTCATGATCGAAGACGCTGCATTCTTCCTGGAATCGATCCTGAATCCGCCTCCCTCTCCCGTCGCACCCACCCCGGCGGAACGCGTCGCAGTCGTCGAAGAATTGCATCGCAGTATCGACCTGCTGCCTCCGGGCCACGACGAAAATGCCAGCTGGCGGAGCGCCCGTCGCCTGGGAGGGATGCTCGATCTGCTATTGGCGCGCGGCGATGTCTCCGCTGCGGTGGGGGAGTTGGAGTCCCTGGTGGTCAATGATCTGGAGGAGAGGATTGAGTGGATCGGTCGGGCGGTGACGGTGCGAGAGGTGCAATTCGAAGATCTCCCCGCTTCTCTACGTGCCCGCAGCGTGGCCGCAGACGGTCGCGCCATCGTGGTGGCCCTGCCGAGGGAGGATGTTCGGGATCCGGATGCGCTCCAGCGTTTCGTCGATACCGTGGCTACGGTGGCCCCCCATGCCACGGGCAGGCCCGTCGTCGAAGCCGGGATCGGGCAGGTGGTCGTGATGACGTTTCGGATTGCGATCGGCCTGTCTCTTCTCGCGGTATCCCTGGTGCTCTTCCTGGCCCTGGGCAGCCTGGTCGATGCCATCACGGTGCTGCTGCCGATTACCCTGGCGGCCTTGATGACGACCGCTTTCGGCGTCTTGATCGAGATGCCCTTCAATATGACGAATGTCGTCGTCATCCCCCTGATCATGGGCCTCGGGATCGACAATGGCATTCATGTCTTCATGCGTTTTCAGGGCAACGCCTCGGTCGGGGAGATGATGTCCTCCAGCACACCCCGGGCCGTGCTCCTGAGTGCCCTGACCACCCTGGCCGCATTCGGATCCCTCGCGGTCTCGGGTCATCGCGGATTGCATACCATGGGTGTACTGCTCTCTGTTTCGGTGATCGGCCTGATCCTCTGCACCCTCGTCGTGCTGCCGGCGATTCTCATTCTTTTCAGGCGTTCCGGTCGCGAGGATCCACGCCCCACGTAGGCATTCGCCGCGCTTTCGCGGCCCCGGCCGCCCCTGGCCTTCAGGCCGTCTCTTCGGCGTTGAGGGCGAGAAGCGTTCCCAGCGCGTGGTAGGTCGCGAGAGCTGCGAAGCCCACGGCCACGGTCCCACTGGCGACGACTCCGTCGACGAGGCCGAGCAGGCTCGCGGCGAAGGCCAGGAGCAGGCAGCCCAAGGCCAGGCGATCGCTGGCGACTGTCGAGCGTCCCAATACCCGGGCGAGGATGGGGCGGCTGGTGAAAACCGGATTGGCGAAGAAGACGGCGGCCAGGAGCGCGGTCGAACTGGCATTCCCCACGGCCGCCCAGGCGACCAGCAGGCCGACTCCGAGCACGGCGACGAGGCAGTCCGAACGCCCTTCTTCGAGGCGCCAGAGTCCGCTCAGGAGGGTCCAGAGGGCCTGGCCCATAACGCCGCAACCCAGCAGGATGCCGAGATCGGGCCAGCCCGCAGCGGGCGCCCCCAGGAAGAACTCGGGGCCCGAAAAGGCCAGGAAGAGGTAGAGGCCGCTGACCGCCGTATTGCCCTCGATATCGGCGAGCCTGCCCATCCGGAAGACCCCCGTATATCGCAATTCGAGTTGAACCGAAAAGAAGGCCAGGGTTCCCACCGCGAGAACGAGGAGTGCGAAGAAATGCGGCAGCCCGACGGCCAGGCAGGCACCGAGCATGACGAAGCCATTGTTCAGGGTGTCGAGCCAGTGGTCGAGAAATTCACCGAGCCGTGAACTCTGCCCAATCCTACGGGCGTGAGCTCCATCCATATTGTCGAGGGAGAAGTAGGCGAAGACCAGGCAGGCCGCACTCGCCATGGCGAGCGCGCTATCGCTGGCGACGGTTGCGAGCAGAAAGGAGAGCCCCGCGCAGGCGGTGGAGATCAGCGTGAGCGTATTCGGGGAGATCGAGGCCGGGATCAGATCGAGGGCGGGGGACCAGAGCCAGCGTTGGTAGAAGGGTCGCAGCAGCGACTGTTGATCGCTCTGATAGGCGTATTGCGGTTTCGTCAAGTTGCTTCCCCCGGCCAGGGGCTGAATCCTATCACGAAGCGAAGTTCAGGGAGAGTTCAGAGGTTCGGATTCGGGTGGGTCGGCTTCGGGGATTCGGGTTCCTCCCAGATCGACCTCGGGCAGGTAGAGCGCAAAGGCCTCACCGTAGAGTTCCCAGACTGTGACAAAAAGTGCCGCTATGATGGGGCCGACGACCAATCCAGTGGCTCCGAAAATGAGCAACCCACCCAGAGTCGACAACATGATCATCAGATCCGACATCTCCGTATCGCGTCCGACCAGTCGCGGCCGCAGCACCTGATCCACCATTCCGACGACGGCGAGGCACCAGATCGCCAGGCCCAATGCCGCGGTCGTTTCCCCATTCAGATAGAGCCAGCCCGTCGCGGGCAGCCAGACCAATGCCGTTCCGACACCGGGGATGACGGAGAGGACGAGCATCAGCGTTCCCCAGAAGGCAGCGGCTGGAATTCCGACCACCGCGAAGGCGATTCCCGCCAGCGTTCCCTGAAGCACTCCGATGATCAGGGTGCAGCGGAGAGTGGCCCGGGTGACGGAGACGAATTGATCGACCATGCGAAGTTCGTCTTCGCTCTGGAGAGGCATGTAGTAGAGAATGCGCGAGAGAATTTCCTGCCCATCCCGGAAGAAGAAGAACATCGCGTAGAGCATGATGAAGAGGGCCAGGAGAAAGCTCGCCGTGCCGCGAGTGGCTGCGGCGACGAGGTCGAAGAGGAATTGCCCGACACTTGCCGAGAGTTCACCGAGCTTGGCAAAGATCTGGCTCTGATAGGGAGCGAGAATTCGGGGCAGTTCGATGTGGCGCCCGAGATCCTGGGTTTCCGGTATGGAAACATTGTTCTCAAGCCAGGGGGTGACGGCCTGGCTGATTTCCCCCGCCTGGCTGGCCACGATCCCCAGGAAGGTGAGCAGCGGACCGATGATGAGCAGGAAGACGGTCAAGAGGGCCACGGCCGAGGCCAGGGCGGCCCGTCCCTTGAGTTTCTTCAGCAGCTTCTCGTAGAGGGGATAGGCGAGTCCGCAGAAGATCGCGGCCAGCATGACGGGGGTGATGAAATCCCGGATGATCAGCCCGAAGGCCAGGGAAATCAGCACTACGAGCAGGAGCAGGAAGCTCTTGCGAAAGCGTTCGATACTGAAACTCTGCTCCGTCATGGCTTGACCTCGCGGTGGGCGGGGGGAGAAGCGAATATCCGGAGAATAGAGAAGCCTGTCGCTCGCGCCTGCGGCTGCGATTCAGGATGATGGAGGCGCCCTCGAGAGGCTCCTGGCGAGTCGGGCTCAGTCCGCCAGTGCCGCCTCCAGGCTCGCCACCATTTCGGTCAACTGCTTCGGCATGCGATCGCCGAATTTCGCATAATATTCGCGGATCAAGGGCAGTTCCTGGAGCCAACCCTCGCGGTCGACGCCGAGCAGGACATCCAGATTCTCCGCATCGAGATCGAGGCCGTCGAGGTCGAGGGATTCCGGGGCGGGCAGGTTTCCGATCGGCGTTTCGATGGCCTTGGCGCGGCCATCGCAGCGTTCGAAGACCCACTTGAGAACGCGGCTATTTTCCCCGAAGCCGGGCCAGAGGAAATTCCCTCCGCTGTCCTTGCGAAACCAGTTCACGTAGTAGATCCGGGGCATCTGGGCGTCTTCGCGCTCACCGACGCGAAGCCAATGCGACCAATAATCGGCCATGTTGTAGCCGCAGAAGGGAAGCATGGCCATCGGATCTCGTCGCAGTTCACCGATCTTGCCGGCCGCGGCGGCCGTCTTCTCGCTGCTGATGATGGAGCCCATGAAAGTTCCGTGTTCCCAATTCCGCGCCTCGGCGACCAGGGGAACGACGCTGGCCCTGCGGCCGCCGAAGAGGATCGCGCTGATGGGCACGCCCGCCGGATTCTCCCATTCCTCCGAGATCACCGGACATTGGCTCGCAACGGCAGTGAAACGGGCGTTGGGATGAGCGGCTACCTTTCCAGCGTCCGGAGTCCAGGCTTCGCCATGCCAATCCGTCAGGGATTTCGGCGATTCGGTCGTCATCTCCTCCCACCAGACATCGCCTTCGGGAGTCCTGCCGCAATTCGTGAAAATGGCGTTCTCGGTCAGGGTCAACATGGCATTCGGATTCGAGTTCATGTTGGTGCCCGGCGCCACGCCGAAGAAACCCGCTTCGGGATTGATGGCGTAGAGACGTCCATCCTCACCGAATTTCATCCAGGCGATATCATCGCCGACCGTCTCCACCTTCCAACCCTCTACCGTCGGGTTCAGCATGGCGAGATTCGTCTTTCCGCACGCACTGGGGAATGCGGCACAGATATATTTCGCCTCGCCGGCGGGAGGCGTGATCTTGAGAATGAGCATATGCTCCGCCAGCCAGCCCTCATCCCGGGCCATCGCCGAGGCGATGCGCAGGGCGAAGCATTTCTTGCCGAGTAGGGCGTTGCCACCGTATCCCGATCCGTAGGACCAGATCTCACGGCTTTCCGGGAAGTGGACGATATATTTATTCTCTCCATTACAGGGCCAGGGCACGTCTGCCTGCCCCTCGGTGAGGGGCCGGCCTACGGAGTGCATGCAGGGAACAAAATTTCCATCCGGGCCGAGGACGTCGAGAACCTTGGCGCCCATGCGAGTCATGATGCGCATATTGGCGACCACGTAAGGCGAGTCGGAGATCTGGACACCGATGTGTGCGATATGGGAGCCCAGCGGACCCATGCTGAAGGGAATCACGTATAGGGTGCGCCCGCGCATCGAACCGGAGAAGAGATCCTTCAGTCTTCCACGCATCTCGGCCGGATCGGCCCAGTTGTTGGTGGGGCCGGCATCCGACTCCTCCTCGGAACAGATGAAGGTACGGTCTTCGACCCGGGCGACATCCGCGGGATCCGAGCGGACGAGGTAGGAGTTGGGGCGCAATTTTTCATCCAATTTTTCCGCGGTTCCCGACGCGAGCATGAGGCGGAACATTTCGTCGTATTCTTCCTGGGAGCCGTCGCACCAGTGGATGTTCTCCGGTTGGCAGAGTGCGGCCATTTCATCCACCCAGGCGCGGAGTTTTGAATTCGACGTCATGCTTCTTCTCCCGAATTGTTGCGAGGTTCTGCTCCGCGGCTTTGCATTTGCGCCACGGGGGCACCCGAAGGGGAACCGGGCGGGATTCGATACCCCAGAGGTCGCAACCCTATCACGATCCCCCGCTTCGGGAAATCGCAATCTGCACCTTTAGGCCCGCCGTCTGGACCCGCTGCGGGGGACCATATCCCCGGGGATTCTTCGAATCCCCGCACCCCGGTCCGTTTCCATCGCGGGAATCGAGCCCGCGGGTGCGCGGGCTCGATTCCCGCGATGGGGGTGTGCCCGAATACCCCGGGAATCACAGATCTTTCGGGTGCGGGCCGGCTGTCGGGGGTCTCATGAGCGGCGTCCGCGGCTATCCTCCTGCCACGCTGGGTTGCTGCCGGAGCGGCCCCGGACAGTCCCCTGGAGGGATGAAATCCGATGCCCGATATCATGCGAATCGTCTATCAGTCGCTGGCGGCCGTCGCCGTGGCGGCCGCGGTTCTGGGTCTTGGAGCCCTGGATCTCCTCGAGGGGCCGGATCTGCTGCTGCACGATGAATTCCTGCGTCGATCCGAGCCCTTTCCCAGCTCGGACGTGCTGCTGGTCGAAGTGACGGAGGAGGATATTCGCGCGCAGGGCCACTGGCCCCTCAGCGATCGGCGCCTCGCCGAGGCCCTGCAATTGCTCGCGGATGCGGATGTTCGCATCATCGGGCTGGATCTCTATCGCGACCTGCCGGTCTCACCCGGCGTGGAACTCCTGAAGAGTGTTTTTGCGAATGAATCCCGCATCATCGCCGTAAAGAAATTCGGGGATCCAGATCTCGAGGGCATCCCCGGTTCTCCGATCCTCGATGCCTCGGGTCGTCTGGGCTTCAACGATCTGCTCCCGGATCAATTCGGTGAGGCGATTCGACGTACCGCACTTTTCATGACCGATTCCGAGGGGCGCAGCCATGCTTCATTCGCGATGATGCTCGCCCTGCACGCCCTCGCCGCCGAGGGGATTCGGGCGGGCCCGGATCCCGACCATCCCACCCATATGCGCCTGGGTGAGGGTTCGCTTCCCCCTCTCGATGTCGGCCACGGCGGCTATCAGGGTCTCGACGCCGCCGGCTACCAGATCATGATGGATTATGCGGCACCGCGTTTCGAGGCGATCACCCTCGGTGATTTACAGGCGGGCCGGGTTCCCGCTGGAAAATTGCGGGATCGGGTGGTGGTTTTCGGTGCCAGCGCCAAGAGCCTGCGCGATGAACTTCCGGTTCCTCTCGGTGGGCGCCGCGCTGGAATGGAGATTCACGGGCACGTCGTCGACCAGCTCCTGCGCTTTGCCCGGGGGATCAGTGAACCGAGGCGGGTCCTGCTCGATTGGCAGGAAGCCGTCTTCGTTCTCGCGATCAGCCTGCTGGGCTCACTCGTCGGTTTTGGCATCGGGGGGCGCGCTCTCTTCGGCGCCGGGGCCCTGGTCTTCGCCGTCTTTGCGGGCCTGGCCGTGATGTTCTTCGCCGCGTATTGGGCCTTCGAACTCGGCTGGTGGATTCCGATGGTCGCTCCGATGCTGGCCTGGGTCGGGTCGGCGGGGCTGATCACGGCCTGGGTTTCCAGCCGGGAGAAGGCCCAGCGCGGTCAACTGATGGGAATCTTTGCCCGGCATGTATCGCCCGGGGTTGCCGATGAAATCTGGGATCGGCGCGAAGAGTTTCTGGATGCCGGTCGCCCGCGCCCCCAGCGCCTGATGGTGACCGTGCTCTTCGTGGATATGAAGGGCTACACCTCTCGAGCCGAAGTGATGGATCCCGCGGAACTGATGGATTGGGTGAATCAATTCATGGAGCGGATGGCGGATGAGATCTCGGCTCATGGCGGCGTGGTGGACGATTATTTCGGCGACGGCATCAAGGCGAATTTTGGGGTTCCCGTGCCTCGAACCCTCGAGGAGGAGATCGACCGGGACGCCTGTCATGCGGCCTCCTGTGCGCTGGCGATGGGGGAAGCATTGGATGAACTGAACGCGGATTACCGGGCCCGGCGGCTGCCGGAATGCGCGATGCGGATCGGCATCCACACGGGGATGGTGGTCGCCGGTAGTCTCGGGGCGGCGGATCGGCTCAAGTACACCGTTGTCGGAGACGTAGTGGTAACCGCCCAGCGTCTGGAGGCCACCGACGCCGTCTCCCATGATTTTGAGCTCAATCCCTGCAGGATTCTGGCCAGCGAAGAGACCTGTAAGCGCCTTACGGCGGGTTTCACGACCGAGGTCCTGGATCCGATCTCCCTGAAGGGAAAAAAAGAGCTCACCCAGCTCCGATGGCTGAAAAAAGATGCGGATCAAGTGACCCAGATCACGGCTTGAAATTCGCTCAAATGCGATAAAGAGGGTGTCATGAGAGACGAAAAGAGCCCATTTTCAGAAAGAACAGGAGGTTCCAGAATGTCACGCGCAGTCTATTCGATCATCGTATTGGCCCTGGCCCTATCCCCTGTCGGGGCGACTTTTGCTTGGGCTGGAGATGCCGGAAAAGAAATGCGGATCGCCCAGGCGGCCTCGGGCAAGCAGCCCGATCCCGGTAGTGTCGCTGCGGCGGGTGCCTCGTCTTCGGCTCCGATCATCTGGATGCCCCCGGCTTCCGGCGCTCCCGTGGAGCGGGTCGGTGGAGCGGTTCGAGGCTCCAGTGCCCTCCCTACCCCCAGGGCGCTCGTACCCTCCCAGGCGGCTTTGACCCTTCAGGCGACGCCCTCGCTTTTCTGGCACCTCGATGCCGGGGCGCCCGAGGACGTTCAGCTCTTCTTCTCGATCATCGAGGAGGATGGAGATTTGCCACTGACCGAGGTGGAACTCGACCTGCCCCCCAAGGCCGGGATTCAGCGGGTGCGCCTGGCGGATCACGGTGTCGCCCTCGAGCAGGGCAAGTCCTACGAATGGTCGGTTTCCCTCGTGCCCGACATCAATCGCCGCGCCAAGGATGCCGTGACGATGGGCTCGATCCAGCGCGTTTCTTTGCCCGCTGGCTCTCGAATGCCCGATGACGCTCGGGCTTATGCGGCCCGGGGACTCTGGTATGACGCCTTCGAATCCCTTTCGGATGCGGTCGATACCTCCCCGGCAAATCCAGAGGTTCGCCAGCAGAGGCGGTCGCTCCTCAAGCAGGCCGGAATTTCGATCGGCGCCGAATAGTTTCCGAGATCCCCCCGGGCGACGTTCGCTGGTGCCTCCTCGTTTCAGGTGGGGCCGGTGAACGTCGCATTCGCATGCTTCAGGCGGAGTCGAAGCCCGCGAGTCGATCGATCTCGCCGGGTTGTTTCAGAACCACGTAGCCCTCCGCAATGTCGATCAGGCCATCTTTGCTCCAGGTGCGAAATTGCCTGTTGATGCTCTCCCGGGTGGCTCCCACCAGATCCCCCCATTCTTCCTGGGACAGCTTGAGCTTGATCCACAGGCCATCGGGCCTCTCTTCCCCATAGGTCTGGCCCATCGTGCTGAGTTTGCGGGCGAGTCGGTAGGGGAGATTGAGGAATTGGAGGTCCGCGAGCAGGTCGCTCAGATTGGCGACCCTCTTGGCCAGCATGCGGGCGAGATTCAGGCAGGCTTCCGGGTTCTGGCGCAGGCACATGAAGAGATCCCGATGATCGAGGGACAGCAACTGCGCCGCGTCGATGGCCTGGATGGTCGCACTGCGGAAATTCTCGGTCAGGACCGCGAGTTCTCCAATGACCTCGCCGGGCCCCATGATGTTGAAGACGATTTCATCGCCTTCCTCGGAGTGGGTGAAGGCCTTCAGACGCCCGCGGACGACGATGAAGAGTTCGTTGCCGGAATCCCCTTTATGGAAGAGTTCCTCCCGGGGGTTCACGGCGACCAGTCGCGCCGTCGGAATGATGGTGTCGATCTCTCCGTCCGTGAGACCCTTGAAGAGAATCGAGGACCTGAGGAGTCTTCGCTTATGCTGGTGAGCCAGGGAGGACATGGGATGAGGATACATCTCCCGGGCAGCGGCGGAACCTCTCCCGGGCGCGGCCCCTTTCCAGATCAGGGGCCATCTGGCCTCGAATCGGGCTTCGAGAGCGCTTTGGGACGCTGGTGGAGGGGGCCCTTCGGCAGTTTTCCGTCGATATCCCTGAACCCGTAGTCCAGGGCGAGATCGTGGCATGCATGGGATTCTCCGCTGCGGTCGAGGACGCGTTCATCCCCCGCCAGGGCGGCCACCGCTCTCCCGGTAAAGTGCAGGGATTCGGCGCCCTCGAAGTCGAGTCCGGGAACGCGATCCCCCGCGGCGCGATTGCGCTCGGTCAGAACCAGTCCGGGCCAGAGCGAGATTACGGCCACACCGTGGGGACGCAGTTCTAGGGCGGCATCCCGGGTGAAACGATCCAGGGCCGCCTTGCCCACCCCGTAAGCGACGTGCCAGGCGTATTCGGCGGCCCCCGAAGAACTGATATTCGCGATCAGTCCGCTGCGCTGGGCGATCATCGGGACGGCGGCGAGCCGACTCGCCACGTAGGCAGAGCGGGTGCCCACGTCGATCATGTCGTCCCAATTCGAAGCCGGTGATTCCCAGAAGGGCTTGCCGGAAACCAACTCCTTGGGGATCAGGAAGGCATTGTTGACCAGGACGTCGAGTCGGCCCTCCTCGGCCTCGACCCGCTGGAATAAGGCTTCGACAGCTGCGTCGTCGCGATGATCGCAGGGGATGGCGATCCCGGATCCCCCGGCAGCGTCCACCTCGCGGGCGGTGGCCTGGACGGAGCGCCCATCCCCGTCGCTCTCTCCTTCCACGCTGCGCCCGGTGATATAGACGGTCGCTCCCGCGGCTCCGAGTTCGATCGCGCAGCCTCGTCCGATTCCCCGACTGCCGCCCGTCACGATGGCGATCCGATTTCCGAGGGGCTTCAATTCCGCGTCTCCTCGTCATTGATTCGTGCGGCGGCCTCTTCCACCCGGGAGCCCACGAAGAAATCGGGATTGACGCTCGTGTAGAAGCGGATCGGATTCGTGCAGACGAAGTCGCGGAAGTGGTCTTCGTCGAGGCAACCCTTTTCGACCAGTTCATGGGCCTCCTCGAGAATGCCGCTCATCTCCGGCACATCCCAATGTCCCATATCCGAGCTGAACATGGCGCGCAGGTGTGCGCCGAGGGGGTTGATACGCCCGTCGAATGCCCAGGCCACCAGGGGGTCGTCGGCCTCGCAGCCGAAGTAGAAGCGGGGGATGAAGAGGTCGTGGATATCCTGCGCCTTCTCGATCTCACAGGCCGCGAATTCGTCGATCCGGGCAGGCTCCGGCTCGAGTTTGCTGAAGGATTCGGCGATGGCTCGGCCATTCTTCCGCATCCGCTCGTCGCCATAATCCTCGAAGAGGTTCAGAAGCAATTCGTGATCGATGCGAGCGGGATCGAGCCGGTGAATGCTCTCGGAATTTCTTTTTTCCCAATGGGAGACCAGGCCCGCATAGAGTTCACACGCCCAGGAGACCCCCCCCTCGAGCATTCCAAAGGAGAGTTGCGGGAATCGCCGCGTGACACCGCCGAGGAAGAGTGAACGGCAGAGGGCCTCCATGCTGGCTCCGAAGGAACCGATATGATTCGAGACATAGCTCGAAATCGAACGGCGGCTCCCCCAGCCCATGCCGGGGGTGTGGGAAGCCGGGGCCACCTTCAGATCGACACAGCGCTGCCAGAAGGGATCGTAGTCGTACGCGCTATCGAGACCGAGCGCATCGATCCTCTCCCCCGATCCCGAGCCCCAATTCGGCGTATCCCTGCCTCGGGGGCTATCGGTTTCTCCGATCGGGCGATGGATCAGACCGTTGATCATGATCGCCTTGAAGCCGAGTTCGGAGACGGCGAATTCGAGTTCGGCGATTCCCTCATCCGGGCTATGCATCGGGATCATGGCCACCGGAGTCATGCGATCCGCGTATTCTCCGTAGAGGTTGGAGTGGTAGACGTTCAGTGCTCGGCAGGCGATCTGGCGGAGTTCGTCCTCCCGAATTGCGGGCGTTGTGAGGGTGCGGCTGGGATAGAGGACCGCAAAGTCCATCCCGAAGTCATCGAGTCTCGCGTGGAGCAGGCGGGGGAGGTGGGCGGTTGCGCGGTCGAGGGTCTGGGCGGCGGGCAGGGTCCACCAGGGGGGGCGGGTCGCCCATATGTTCCGGCGCTCTTCGTCGCTGAGCGCACTCCAGGGGCGCAGGACGGTATCGTCGTAGTCGAGTCCGCCGCCGGCCTCGAAACGGGCCGCGAGATCGCCGCCCCCGAGATCCTTCACGAAATCGAGAAAGAAGTCCTTCATGATGGGAGCGGTTTCGATCCAGTGCCCATCGGCGTCCACGACCGGATGCCCGAGCCTGGAACGGATATCCGCAGCACGCGTCGCCATTCTTCCGATCGGGTCGAGCATCATCGGGCTTCTTCTCCGAGTGCGCTGCGCCTGATGGATTCCGGATCGTGGTGAAGGCGAATGCGTTTTGCGACTTCCCTGACCCGGGGCAGGATCTTTTCGATCCTCTCGAGATCGACTTCCGCCGCGATCTGGGGGGCGCCCGCAAATTCGAGCATCTGGGGCAGGCGGGTGCGGATCCTTTCGAGGGCCCAATCCAGCGGATCCCCCTCCGCGATGGGGTCGATGTGGATCATGCGGTTGCTGCGATCGCGCCAGCAGATGTAGTGATAGTGGGGATCCTCATCGAAACAGTCGAAGCGCAGATATTCGAGCCTCTCCCCATCCACGCTGCCGAAGATGTGGAGTGCCACGCCGCGATCATCGAATTCACTCGGCCCCGAGGCATTCCCCATGGCCGTTTCGATGCGACTGGCCGCCACGATGGCATCGTCGAGCAGCCTGTATTGCACCCCGATGCTGATGGGAGACGCATCGAAATAGCGGGTCTGTGCTTCCACGGGTGGAATGGGCATCTGGTCGTAATGGGTGATGCCATGCGCATCGGCCATCGATTTCCCCCTCTCCCTCGCTGCAATTCCCCAGGGCTATTCCGGCTCCCTCGAGGAGGTCGTGAATATCAGAGTCCGAGAATCCGGATCGCGTTTTGTCGCAGGAATTTCGGCCATACCTCGTCACGAAATGGCACAGAGGGCATATCCTCGAAGATGCGCTCCAAGGAGAGTCCCATCGGGAAATAGCCCGCGTAGAGGACTCGGTCTGAACCCCGGGTATTCGCGTAGTCGACGATGGCCTTGGGGTAGTAGCGGGGCGCAAAGGCACTGGTCGAGTAGTAGAGATTCGGCCACTTCAGCATGAGTTTCACGGCGAGATCCGTCCAGGGTTCCGCACCGTGGCGCATGACGAATTTCAGTTCCGGAAAGAACCACATCACCTCGTCGATCAACTCGACGTGCTGGCATGCCATCGGGATCCTCGGGCCGGGCACCCCCACGCAGACGAAGATCGGAATGTCGAGTTCGCAGCATTTCGCATACACGGGATAGAAGCGCTTGTCATCGATGGGCACCTGGGGGACGCAACCCGCCGGGAAGGCCCCGACCGCCTTGATGTCGAATTCCTCGTGCAGACGGACGATGTTCCGGATGTCCTCCATACCCTGATTGGGATCGGTACTACAGGAGGCCAGGAAACGGTCCGGATGCTCGCGCAGGGCATTATGAGCCACTTCGTCGTCGAGGGATACGCCGATCAGGGCGCGCTCGATATTGAAGGCGTCCATTTTTTCCAGGGTGTATTTGATACGGTCGCCGAGGCCCGAGAATTGGGGCACGTCCTTGAACATATATTCCACGGGAAAGTCGAAGCTCCGAAGACTCTCCTTGTCGCGAAAGAGAGGGCGCATGAAGTCGTAGCTGCGTTTGGCCTCTTCACTGGGAATGCCGAGCATCAGATCGATGATGGGAATGTCGCTGGGCATGGACATGAGTCGGGGAACTCCTATGGACGATGAGAACGGAGATGGGAGAGGGGAGCTTCGAAGATTACGAGGATTTCTCTGATGCCGGGGTCTTCGATGCTGCGGGGAGCATATCCATGAAGGGCTCGGGAAGATTGGCGGGTTTCCGACCCGGATATCTTATCCCAGATTCTCCTTGAATTCTGCAATACTACTCTTCCCGCCGGAACTCGAAGCTGCGATTCGAGCGGCCCTTCGAAGGAGACAGTGATGAGCGAACTCGATTTTTTGGCCTTTGATGCGGATCATCACTACTACGAGGCCGAGGACGCATTCATTCGCCACGTCGATCGACGGATGCAGGCCCGCTGCATGGAATGGGCGGAAATCGCCGGCCGCAAGCGTCTGCTGGTCGGGGGAAGGATCAATCGCTTCATCCCGAATCCGACCTTCGACCCGGTGGCCAGACCGGGTTGTCTCGATGAGTTCTTCCGGGGTCGCAATCCCGAAGGCAAGAATATGCGGGAACTCTTCGGTCGTCTCGAGTCGATTGATCCCAGCTACCGGGATCGCGATGCCCGAATCAAAACCCTCGATTCCCAGGGCATCGACTCGGCCTTCCTCTTCCCGACTCTCGGAGTGGGTATGCAGGAGAGTTTGCGTCACGATCCCGAGGCCGCTGCCGCGGCCTTCAGCGGCTTCAATCGTTGGCTCGAGGAAGATTGGGGTTTCAGCTATCGGAATCGTCTCTACGGGGCGCCCTATATGAGCCTGGTGGATGCCGCCTGGGCGGAAAGAGAAGTCGGATCCCTGATCGAGCGCGGGGCTCGCCTCATCTCCATGGTGCCCGGCCCCGTGCCGGCCGGGAATGGCAGTCGTTCTCCTGCGGATCCCATCTACGACGGTTTCTGGGGCCGCATCAATGAGGCGGGCGTCGGCGTGGCCTTTCACGCCGGGGATGCGGGCTACCGGGCCTTTAGCGCAGAGGCCTGGGGGGGGAGCCGGGAATTTCGCGCATTCGACTACAATCCTCTCGATAGCTGTCTTTCTCCAGAACCCATTCATGACACTTTTGCGGCGTTGATCTGCCAGGGACTCTTCGATCGTCATCCCGGACTTCGCGTGGCGAGCATCGAGTGCGGAAGCGGCTGGCTGGATGCCCTGATCCGGAAATTGAAGAAGGCCTGCGGCCAGATGCCCTATGCGTTCAAGCGAGATCCGATCGAAACCCTGCGGCAACACTGCTGGATCGCACCCTATTACGAGGACGATATTCTCCAACTCGGGAAGGATCTGGGCGTGGATCGCATCCTCTTCGGTTCGGATTTCCCCCACGCCGAGGGATTGGAGGAGCCGACCTCCTTCGTGTCCGAACTCGGAGGTTTTTCCGACGAGGAAGTCCGGCTGGTCATGCGGGAGAATGCCGTCGCGTTGATTGCAGACGAGTAGCTCGAAGATTCGAAGTTGCCGCAGGTATGGCAGCCTGCGGGTCCCGCGTTCAGGGGAGCCCGCAGGCCATGACTCAAAGCGCTTCGAGGATGGCCTCGGCGCTGCTGACTTCGAATTTCATGGGCTCCTCAACGGCCAGCTTCGTCACGATGCCGTCTTCGACGATGGCCGCGTAGCGCTGGGAGCGGAGGCCGAATCCGATCCCCGATCCGTCGAAGTCGAGCCCCAGCGCCCGGGCCAACTCGCCATTGCCGTCCGCAATCATCCTGACCGCATCGCCACTGCCGCGATCCTCCCCCCAGGCCTTCATCACGAATGCGTCGTTGACTGAAACGCAGATGATCTCGTCGACTCCTCGGCCGCGAATTTCCGCGGCCCGATCGATATAGCCGGGCAGGTGCTGGTTCGAACAGGTCGGCGTGAAGGCCCCGGGGACCGCGAATAGGACGACTTTCCTGTCCGCGAAGAGTTCTTCGGTCGTGACGTCCGCCATGTCGGCGGTTTTGAGGGTGAGGGCGGGGATTTTTTCACCTTCACTGATGGGCATCGTATTTCTCCTTCGGAGGGTGGCGGGATAAACGGAACAATCGTTTGATCCTAGCTCGCATTCCCCGCGCCCTGCGAGTGGGGTAACGCTATAATCCACAACCCCGATCGAGGGGTTGGAGCAGACGAGGAGGAAAAATCCCAATGCGTCCTCTGCGCGGTTTGAGAGTTGTTGATCTGGCTGATGAGAGAGGCGAACTCTGCGGTCGCCTGCTTTCGGATTTTGGCGCCGAAGTCATTCGGATCGAGGCGCCGGGCGGAGCCCCCTCCCGCGGCCTGCCCCCCTTTGCGGGCGACGGTGAAACCAGTCTCTATTTTGGTTATCGGAACGCGGGCAAGCGCAGCCTGGTCATCGACCTGGAGCGGGAAGAGGATCGTGCCCGCTTCGATTCGCTGCTGGGCGAGGCGGATATCCTGGTGGAGTCCAGTCGCCCGGGCACATTGGCTCGACTGGGGATTCCGGCCTCGCGAATTCTCGAGAACCATCCCCATCTGGTGCTGACCTCGATCAGCGATTTTGGCCAGGACGGCCCCTATGCGGACTATTGCGCCACGGATATGGTGAACGTGGCGATGGGCGGCAT
Source organism: uncultured Spirochaetaceae bacterium (assembly GCA_964435795.1). Classification (GTDB taxonomy): domain Bacteria; phylum Myxococcota_A; class UBA9160; order UBA9160; family UBA4427; genus JAZXM01. The sequence continues at coordinate 33,625 of CAYTAT010000022.1, read as the reverse complement.
GATGTATCGGGCGGGGCGGCGGGAGAAGCCCCCCGTGGTCGTACCGGGAAGCTTCGCCTACGACGTGGTGGGGGGATCGGCGGCCTTCGGAACGCTGCTGGCTTTTTGGAAACGCCTGCAAACGGGCCGGGGCCAGCAATTGGATGTTTCGGCGATGGAATCCGTGGCCAATCTCGCGGATTGGTCGCTTCCCAACTATTCCCTGAATCCGGGCATTGGGGAGCGCGCGGGCTCGGGCATCTACACCCTCTACCGCTGTGCAGACGGCTATATACGCATGATCATCCTGGTCACCCGGCATTGGCGGACGCTGATGGATTGGGTGGGCGATCCCGAAGAATTGCGGGATCCGCAATTCGACCAATTCATCAATCGTTTGATGAATATGGACGTGATCGTTCCCGTGCTCGAGAATTTCTTCCTGGACAAGAAGAAGGTGGAGGTCGCCTGCGAGGCCCAGCGCAGGGGAATCCCCGCCACGCCGCTTCTGAAGCCCGCCGAGGTGATGGAGAACGAGCACGCAGTCGCGCGTGGGACCTTTACCCGACTTCCCGTGGGAGGGGGCCTCGAAGCGATGTTGCCGGCGGGTTTCATGACTTGTGATGGAGAGCGCCTGGGGCCGATCGCGGGCCCGCCGGAAGTGGGGGAACTCGGCGACGAGGGATTTTCCTCGACGGAAGAACGCGCCGCCTGGCGGGCCATTTTCGCGCGTGAAGCCGCTCCTCCCGAAGGCGGCTTTCCCTTGCACGGCCTGAGGGTGATCGATTGTGGTGTCGGAGCCGTTGGCGTCGAGGTGGGTCGCATCCTGGCCGAGTATGGGGCCGAGGTCATCAAGATCGAAAGCGCCAGTGCCCCCGATTTCATCCGGATCATCATGAGCAGCTATATGAACCCATCCTTTGCTTCGTCGAGTCGCAGCAAGCAGAGTTTCGGAGTCGACCTCAAGACCGAAAAGGGGAGGGAATTGCTCCGGGATCTGCTTCGGAAAGCAGATGTCTTCATCGAGAATAATGGCGGTGGCGTCACCGAGAGAATGGGTTTCGGGGCCGAGGCCCTGCGCGAGATCAATCCGCGCATCGTCAGTTTCTCCAGCCAATTGGCCGGCAGCCAGGGTCCTTGGATGAAGTGGATCGGTTATGGGCCGAATACGCATCCGCTGAGTGGCCTCCAATATCTATGGAATCATCCCGAGGACGAAGCCAGCCCGGCGGGTTCCACCGCCGTCTATCCGGATCATTACGTCGGTCGCCTGGGAGCGATGGCCGTGCTGGCGGGCTTGATTGGTCGCGAACGCATCGGTGAGGGATCCCACTACGATGCCGCTCAATTCGAGGTGGCCATTGGCATGCTCGGAGATCTCTTTGCCCAGGAGAGCCTGCTTCCCGGCAGCGTCTTGCCAGCGGGCAATCGAAGCTCTCGCGGTGCGCCCTGGGGTTGCTACCGCTGTGCGGATGCCGAGCAGGAGGAGTGGTGCGTGATCACGATCCGCAGCGATGGGGAATGGCGGGCGTTGAGAGGCGCGATGGGGGAGCCGGACTGGGCGGTCGATTCCGCTTTCGATCGGGCCGAGGGTCGCCTTGCGGCCCAGGACACGATCGATGCCGAATTGGGCGAATGGACGCGTCAGTTCGAGCCGCGGGCAGTCATGGAGAGTCTGCAGGCCGTGGGGGTGCCCTGCGGGATCGTCGCCCATCCGGGTCACCATATGGGCGACCCCCAGATGCTGCATCGCGATTACGCGAAGCCCGTGGAGCAGCAGGATCTCAGCACCCTGCTGCTCGAGGGCCCGCCCTTCCTGGGCTCCGATCTACCCGAAGTGATCACTCGGCAAGCGCCGCGCCTGGGAGAGCACACCCGGGAGATCGCGCAGCGACTTCTCGGTCTCTCCCGGGAGGAAATCGAGGAGTTGCTGGCCGCCGGGGTTCTCGAAGATCCCCCCGGTGAGTTCTCGGTCGAGTAGGGACCAGACCACATGCCTGTCGGGGTCGCGAAAAGGTATTCCGCGGGTCTTGGGACCCATTTCCCAATCGATGGAGGTTCTGTGGTAAAGAGCCTACGAGTTCACCCCCGCGAGATGCATGGCCCGCTCGCGGAAGAGAGTCTTCTCCCCGGGGAGACCCCCCGGAAAGACATGCGGCAATTGAATTTTCCTTCCCCCTGTGGAATCTCAGCGGGTTATCCTGTTGCTGGTGGATGATGGGAGTGAGAATCGGCCGATGCCCCTCGATGAAAAGACTCCTAGGAACGTCGAAGCGGGCCCTGTCTCGCCGATGACTCCCGAAGCGGGAAGGTCGCCGACGCTTCAGTCCCTTCCCGTGATGATCGGGATCGCCGCCGTCACAATATCCGTGCTCGGAGCGTTTCTGCTGCGGCAAGGGGAAGATCGGGCACTCGAAGCGGCAACGGAATCGGCCGCGTACGGGGTTTCGACCGCGATCGAGCAGGGTGTCGACCGTCAGATGTATGGCGTGATCGTCCTGGGCTGGAAGTGGGAGTGGCGCGACGGGGCGGTTCGGGAGCGATGGCAGCGAGAAGCGCGGGAACTCATCGATCAGCATCGCCTGCTCTACGGAATCATCTGGCTCGACGAATTGCGAGAGAGATTGACCTCCGAACTGGCCGTGGATTACGACTTGAGCAGTCTGGACCGTTCGGAGGAAAGAATTCGAATCGCCGAATCCATGGATTTAGCAGAGGCCTCGAAGAGAATTATTTCCTCGACGTTGATCGACGCGGAAGGGAAGAACGTCTTCCTGATTCATATTCCTCTCTTTCGGCAGGGTGGAATACTCAGGGGGTTCGTGCTCGGTGTTTATAGCCTTGAAGATCTGCTCTCGGATGTCCTGACCGTGCAACCGACGGGCTACCACATCCTCGTTTCGGAGTCGGATCGAATTCTCTGGTCCAGCCCGGGGGAGAGGTTGGAAGATGTCCCACTCGCCTCCGGCGATGTGAGCATGATGAACCTGAAGTGGCAGCTGTCCATTTCACCGGGCCCCGAAGTCGTGGCCATCTATCACACGTGGCTGCCGGCCGCCGTTGGCGCGGGTGGCTCCCTGATGGGGCTCCTCGTCGGGGTTGCGGTCTTCATGGTGCTCGAGGGGCGTAGCAGGACGAAACGGCTGCTCGAGACCAACATTCAGCTGCGCGAGGAAATGGCCCTGCGGGATCGGGCGGAGAAGGAGAAGAAGGAGACCGAGATCGAGTTGGTCGACACGATGAATTCCCTGCCGGTGCACGTCTGGAGTTCGCGAATCGATTCCAGGGGAGAATGGAATATCGAGCGTATGTCGACGGTGCTCGCCAGGATCAGCGATCGGCCCGTTGACTATTTCGACGGTTCCGTGGAAAATTTTCTTTCCGTGGTGCATCCGGCGGATCGGGATCTGGTCGAGAGTGCGACCATCCGGCTCATCAAGGGAGAGAGCAGCGAGGTCGACACCGAATACCGCATCGTGCGCCCCGACGGAACCATTCGGTTCATGCTCGAGCGAGTGCGTGCGAGCCGCCTGTCCGGCGGTCTCAGAATCGCGGGAGTGGGCAGCGACCTCACGGATCTGAAACAGAGCGAGGAGGAGAGAAGGCGGCTCGAGTCGCGCTTCCAGCAGGCCCAGAAACTCGAGAGCCTCGGGGTGCTGGCCGGCGGGATCGCACACGATTTCAACAATCTGCTGGTGGCCATGCTCGGCCATGCTCGCCTGGCGAGCCAGGATCTGCCCACGGATTCCCCCATCCAAGGCAATGTCGCCAGCATCGAGAAGGCCGCTCGCCAGGCCGCGGAACTCTGCGAACAGATGCTCGCCTACGCGGGGAAGGCTCCTTTCGACATCGACGTCGTAGCTCTGGAAGAAATTGTCGAGGAGATGGGGAATCTATTGCGCGCCTCGATCCCCGCTTCTTCATCGATTCACTTCGATTTTGATCCGGGAGTCCCCTGTGTGAACGGGGATGCGAGCCAGTTGCGGCAGATCGTCCTGAATCTGATCACGAATGCTTCGGAGGCGATTGGGGATTCAGGCGGCGATATCAGCCTCTCGGTACGGGCCGTCGAATGCGATTCAGCTGACTTTGCCCAGATGGATTATTCCGAAGGACTCCATCCGGGTCATTTCGTGGCCCTGAGTGTCGCCGATACGGGCTGTGGGATGAGCGAGGAGGTGGGCAAGAAGATCTTCGAACCCTTTTACACCACGAAGTTTGCAGGTCGGGGGCTCGGCCTGGCGGCGGTGCTCGGTATCGTCCGTGGCCACGAAGGCGGCATTCGGATCGAGAGCGAAACGGGAGAGGGAACCCTGATTACGATCGTCTTTCCCGCCGCCACCCGAGTTTCCCGCCCTTTGCGCAGGAGCGATCCCGAGGCTTCACTTCTGATGTCGCGGAACGAAGGCAAGGTTCTGCTGGTCGAAGATGAGGAATCTGCACGGGAACTTGCGCGGATCGTCCTGGAGCGGTCCGGCTTCGAGGTTGCCGAAGCTCGGGACGGCAGCGAGGCCGTCGAGATCTTCAATCAGGGACCGGATAAGATCAACTGGGTTCTCCTCGATCTCACGATGCCCAATCTGGATGGCCTGGAGACCTTCAGATGCCTTCAGCAGATTCGCCCGGATGTTCGGGTGATTCTTTGTAGCGGACATCCGGAACTCGAGGCCATGTCGCGCTTCGCGGACCTCGGCCTCTTCGGTTTCCTCCAGAAGCCCTACGAGCCCGAAGAATTGTTGGCTTCTCTCAGAGGTCGCGAAGCTTCTGACAGTTCCTAGGGCGATGGCCGCCGGTCGGGGCCCCCGGATTTTCCTCGGAAGCCGAACCGGGGGACGTGGCCCCTATTCGGGCGCCAGGGCCGCCAGCGCCACTTGCATGGCGATCTGGACATCTCCTTCGAGGATGATTTGCCCGCCCATGAAGGCGTCCTGGGGGCTGAGTTCTCCGCTTTCGAGTTTCGAATAGGTGAGGGCATCGATGCCCAGGTAGCACGCGGGTTCCGCGCCGGGAATGGCATCTCCGAGATAGGCGGTGATCCGAAACGGGCTTCCGCCCTTGCGTTCGAAGCGTAGGGAGCCGTCGAGTTCGCCCAGGGTCTGGACCTGCCTTTCGGTGAGCCTCATCTCTTCACCCTGGCCCGCGAGTGCGCCCAGGAATCCGAGTAGCGAATCTCCGGATTCGCGTTCCAGGGTCTCGAAAGTGTCGAGGTCGTGGACCAGGGTCAGGATGGGTTTTTCGGGGGTGACTTCTCCGATCGACATCCGACCCTCCTCGATGACGAGGCGGTAGTGAACGTCTCCATCGGCGTCGGTTACGAGAACGTCGAGGCTCGCACGCACTCGACACATCGCATCCAGCGTTTGTTCGGCCTCTTCACCGCCCCCCGCCACCGCGGCCCGCTGGGTTTCCAGCCTTCGATTCCACTGGGCGGGAATGCGATCCCGGTAGAAGGGGTCGCATACTCGGCTGATTTCTTTCATCGTCTGCGCCTTCTCTGGTAGCGGTTTACGGCATCTACGTGTTGGCGATAGGTGGTCGAAAATTGATGTGTTCCATCATTTTTCGAAACGAAATACAGGTAGTCGGTCTCGGCGGGTTCGACCACCGAAAGCAGCGCTGCGAGGCCCGGATTGCCGATTGGGCCCGGGGGCAGGCCCGGGATCCTGTAGGTGTTGTACGGGTTGTCGGCATTTTCCAGGTCCCTTCTTCGCAGATTGCCGTTGAAGTTCGGAATGCCGTAGATCACCGTCGGATCCGTTTCGAGACGCATCCCCCTCCGCAGGCGGTTCAGGAAGACAGCGGCGATCAGGGGACGCTCTTCGGCGGCAGCGGTTTCCTTCTCGACGATGGAGGCGAGGGTGACGATCTGATGCCTCGAGAGCGCGGACTCCAGGGCCGCGCTCTCGATTTCTTTCTTCCAGACGCGATCGAATTGTCGCACCATGACCTGGGCCACCTGCGAGGCCTTCAGGCCCCGGGGAAATTCGTAGGTATCCGGATAGAGGTATCCCTCGAGGCGATCCGCGGGCAAGTTGAGGCGGGCGGCGAGTTCGGGGTTCTCTACGGCGGCCTCGAAGGCCCCGGGCTCGGCGATTTCCCCCCCCGCGAGACGTCGGGCGATTTCGCTCGCCCGGCTGCCTTCGGGCACGGTCAGCGGCCAGGTCTTGACGCGCCCCGAGGTGAGGATCGCGATCACTTCCTCGGCGTGCAGCCGGGAACTGATCTCGTATTCGCCCACCTGGAGTTTCCCGTCGAGAGCCCGCAGGCGAGCCAGCCAGGTTAATGCCCGGGCGTTTCGGACCAGCCCCTCGGCTTGCAGGCGCGTGGCCACCGACGAGAAGGGCTCTCCCGATCGTACGCGAAAGAGTCGGCTCTCCTCCACCCTGGATGGGGGCTCGAGGAGCCCCCTCCCGAATTCAACGACCGGGTAAACCATTGCGAGGGCCAGCCCGGCGGCTCCGGCGAGCAACCAGCGGGCTCTCATTCCACCCGTCCGCCGGAGACTTCACGATTCCGCCGCAGGTCCAGGTAGGTGCGGAGGATGATGGAGGCGGCTACCTCGTCGACGGATTCCTTGATGCGTCGCTGATTGCGACCCTGTTCGCGTAAGCTCCGCTCGGCCTCCCGGCTGGTCCAGCGTTCGTCGAGGAGGTCGACGGGAACTCCGGCGCGCTCCTGGAGGCTGGCCGCGAATTCCTCGGCCGCCAGGGCCTGTTTTCCCCGGCGCCCATCCATGTGACGGGGAAGCCCGACGACGACTCGAGCGATCTCCTTTTCCGAAATGAGTTCGCAGATCGCCGCCAGATCGGCCCTGCGACCAGCGCTTCGTAGGGTGCCCGCCGGAAAGGCGATCCTGGCCTCGGTATCGGAGATCGCCAGGCCAATTCGTTTGCTTCCGAGGTCGAGACCGAGCACGCGCATCAGGCGAGCCAGTGTAGCGGCTGAAGGGTCACAGCCATGTTCAGGGGGTTCGAATTGACGCATTTTCACTTTTTTTTCGCTTTTGAATTGGCTGACCGGATAGCTACCCGCTACTCTGGCCGGGTCCTGGCCCCCCCGTTCACATGAATCATCAGCCCTTGATGCGGTCCCGGGCAGCAGGTCGGTCCACTGGGAAAACCTGAAACGTCAAATAAAACAGGTATTTCCGATGCAGTCGACAAAGTCGGTCCCGACGAGGTGCGGGACTTTCGCGGCGACTCGACCCAGGCTGGTCCCCAAGAGGGGGAAGAGAACGGGTCTGCGGGTGGCGTCGGGGAGAACGGGGGCAGTGGACTCCGCTTTTCCATGCGCACGGGCCTGGGGGTCGGCATTGCGACGGTTGCGGGTGTGGGGTTTGGCCCATGGGCCCCGGGAACCTGGGGCTCCCTGGTGGCCGTCTTTGCGTTTGGCTTCCTCTATGGCTCGGTGGGCCTGGTTTTCTTCCTGGTCGGTGTCGCCGCTGTCACGCTGGTGGGAATCTGGTCGTCGAATGTGGCTGAGACTTATTTCGGACGTCGCGACGATGGGCGGATCGTCATCGATGAAGTGGCGGGCCAATGTATCAGCCTGTCGCCGATCCTCGGTTTTGAAGCGGACTTCTTCGTGGGCCCAGGGGAGCAGAATTTTTTCTGGTGGCTCCTGGTCGTGACCGGATTCGTCTCATTCAGGTGGTTCGATATCCGCAAGCCGAGACCCGTGAAATGGGCGGAAGACGAATTCGAAGGCGGTGTGGGGGTTATGGCCGACGATGTCGTTGCCGGGATTCTCGGGGCCATCGTGGTCTTTCTCGTGGGTATCGCATGGGTGGCAGGATTGTCGTCGTGAATCCTTGCAAGAATCGCAGCGGGTCATCGAAGAGAGCAGGGATCGGAAATCCGCAGGACCTCCAACGCAATATGCACTCAGAAACCGACCAGACCCACGATAGGAACGGGTAGAGCAAAGCGATCATGAAGGCCGAGGTACTGACAATCGGAGATGAACTCTTGAGAGGAGAGATCGTCGATTCCAACAAGGCACTGATCGCCCAGTGCCTGTTGCAATCCGACATCGAATGCCACTTCCAGACCTCCGTCCGGGATGATCCCGCGGATATGGGGGATGCTCTGAAGCGCGCGATTTCCCGCAGTGATCTGGTTCTGATTTCGGGCGGCCTGGGGCCCACCCGCGACGATTTGACGACCGAAGTCCTGGCGGACTCATTCGGGCGCGAACTGAAATTCGATGAGGGCTCCTTCCAGATCATTCGAGAATTCTTTGCCCGAGTGGGTCGGCAAATGAGTGATAGCAATCGCAAGCAGGCTTTTTTCCCAGAGGGGAGCGAGATTCTTCCGAATCCGATTGGTACCGCTCCGGGATTCATGCTCGAGGAGCAGGGGGCCCTGCTCTTTGCCATGCCAGGTGTGCCACGAGAGTTGTCCAGAATGATGGACGAAGAGGTGATGCCGCGGATCGCCGCCCATCTTGCCGCCCATCT
>CAYTAT010000022.1:0-25088 GCA_964435795.1 uncultured Spirochaetaceae bacterium | reverse complement strand
GCCGCCCATCTTGCCGCCCATCTCACCGCCCATCTTGCCGGAGATCGCGAGACGACCCGGGTGCGTGCTCGTCTGCTGCGCACCTTCGGCATGGGGGAGTCCAGCCTGGAAACGGAATTGGCCGATATCGCCCGGGACGGCCAGGTGGAATTGGCGTTTCGGACCAGTTTTCCGGACAACTTTTTGCGCGTCATCGCACGCGGGCATTCGATTTCCGAGGTCGACGACAGGATCGCCGCCGTCGTCGACACGATTCACGAGCGCCTGGGTGACTTGATCTATGGAGAGGGGGAAGAGGGACTCGAGTCCGTGGTCGGGCGAATGTTGCTCGAAGGGGAAAAGACCCTCGCGGTCGCGGAGTCCTGTACCGGAGGGCTGATCGCCGGCAGGTTGACGGATATCCCCGGATCCTCGGCTTACTTCCTGGGAGGGGTCGTCGCCTATGCGAATCGTGCCAAGCGGGACCTCCTCGGTGTTCCCGAGGCGTTGCTCGCGGAGCATGGAGCGGTCTCGGCAGCTGTAGCCGGGGCGATGGCCGAGGGAGTGCGCACCCGCTTTGGGGCGGATATTGGAATCGCTACCACGGGGATCTCGGGTCCGGGGGGAGGCACGGCGGAAAAACCGGTTGGGCTGGTCTACCTCGGAATTTCGGCCGACTTGCGGGATGTGAGCAGCGGCGAGGAGAAGCGGGGGGAGGATGCGGACGCCCCAGCTAGCGAACTTCTCCATTCAGATGGGTTCGTATTCGAGCTCGATCGCCCACGACACCGAATCCTGACCGCCCAGGTGGCTCTCGACTGGGTTCGTCGCTCGCTGCTCGGTGCGGAATTGCTGGGTCCAGGCCTATTCCGACATCAGGGAGGGGGGTCCGTACCGGGCGCCCATTCGAGACCCGCCTCTTCCACCTCTTCCGGGGCTTCGGGTCGGGGAGAATGAATATGAACCGGAGTCCTACGAAGAACGTCGGTCCCGGCATGAATCACCCCGGATGACGCGATCGATCCCGATCGTGAAAGAATCAATCTAAGGAGAAAGAGCATGGCAAAGAGCAAGAGCGATACCCAGGCGGCCGATCAGGATCTCGCCAAGCGCAAGGCAATTGAACTCGCGGTTTCGAGCATTGAAAAGCAGTTTGGAAAGGGCTCGATCCAGACAATGGCCGATGGCGTCGTGCCCGATGGCGTTCCCTGCTTTTCGAGCGGAGGACCGAGCTTGGATATCGCCCTGGGTGTCGGTGGCTATCCCCGGGGCCGCGTGATCGAGGTCTACGGCCCGGAATCCAGTGGAAAGACCACCCTGACCTTGCACGCCATCGCCGAGATCCAACGGGCGGGGGGTGTCGCGGCCTTCATCGACGCAGAACACGCTCTGGATGTGCAATACGCCAGGCGGCTGGGGGTGGACGTGGCAGATCTCCTGGTTTCCCAGCCCGATACTGGCGAGCAGGCACTCGAGATCGCCGATGTATTGCTGCGCTCGGGGGCGATCGATCTGGTCGTCGTGGACTCCGTCGCTGCCCTCGTACCGCGAGCCGAGCTCGAGGGGGATATGGGGGATCACCACGTGGGCCTGCAGGCCAGGTTGATGAGCCAGGCACTCCGGAAGCTTACGGGTACGGTTTCCAAGTCCGGAGCTTCCATCATATTCATCAACCAGATTCGAATGAAGATCGGCGTGATGTTCGGGAGTCCCGAAACGACCACCGGAGGCAACGCGCTGAAATTCTATTCCTCGGTCAGGCTCGATATCCGCCGCATCGCAGCCATCAAAGAGGGCGACAACGTGGTCGGCAATCGAACCCGCGTGAAGGTGGTGAAGAACAAGGTCGCTCCGCCCTTCAAGCAAGCCGAGTTCGATATCATCTACAACGAGGGCATTTCCCGTGAAGGCGATCTGCTCGATCTCGGTGTGATCGACGGTTTCGTGGAAAAGAGCGGATCCTGGTACTCCTACGGTGAAGATCGAATCGGCCAGGGGCGGGAGAATGCCCGGCGCTTTCTCAAGGATCATCCCGATATTTGTGCTCGGCTGATGGAGCAGGTCTACGCTTCTCGCGGTCTCAAATTGCCTGTACTCGCCCAGCAGCCGGAATCGGAGGCCGAGGTTCAGGAAGCCGACTGAGTTCGGGCGTCGCTGACGCAAGGGCCACCGAACCGCGTCCCTCGTGCCCTGGGGGATCATGCTTGAAGGCGTGAAGATGGCACGGGGGGCGCGGACAAAGCCCGTTCGACTTTCGATTGTTCCCGTGGAGGAAATTCTTCGGGAATCTCGACGGGCCAGGTGTTCCTCGATATTTCTCTGGGTGTAGCCGGACCAGGATCATCCCGGGAACTCGAAAGCAGAATGCGGGCTAGACTCGAAGACGAGCCCCGAGGAACGTCGATCGGGTGGCCGATCGCGCGGTTGGGTGGCTGGTTGATCGGAAGACGCAACTCAGGGCCGAGTGAATCGACGAAGCCGAGAGGAGCATACGATGGGATTGGCACTCGATGACATCCTGAAGATCGGAATCAAAGGAGGCGCCTCCGACATTCACCTGAAGGTGGGTCTGCCCCCGATGTTTCGTGTGGATGGCGCTCTGGCTCCGCTTCGCAAGGGCGATCGGATTTCTGCCGAAGAGATGAGCGATATCGCTTTTTCGATGATGAACCCGGTCCAGAGGAGTCGCTTCGACGAAGAGCACGAAGCCGACCTCGCCTACGGGGTGCCCGAGATCGGTCGTTTTCGGGTCAATGTCTTCCAGCAGAGGGGTAGAATCGGCATCGCATTTCGAGTGATTCCCAACGAAGTGAAATCTACGCAGGAGCTGAATATCCCCAAGGTAGTCGAGGAGATCGCCCGAGAGCATCGGGGGCTCGTCCTCGTGACGGGGACGACGGGTTCGGGCAAGTCGACAACCCTGGCAGCGATGATCGAACAGATCAATCGCGAACGTACCGCGCATATCATGACGATCGAAGATCCGATCGAATTCCTGATTCGCGATCGCCGTTCGGTCGTCAACCAGCGAGAAATCGGCGTGGATACCCAGAGTTTCGCCAATGCGCTGCGGGCGGCCCTGCGCCAGGATCCGGATGTCATTCTCGTCGGTGAGATGCGAGACTTCGAAACCATCGAAACCGCGATGTCCGCAGCGGAGACGGGCCATCTGGTGATGAGTACCCTGCATACCCTGGACGCCACCGAAACCATCAATCGCATCGTCTCTGTCTTTCCCCCCTACCAACAGAAACAGGTGCGCCTGCAGCTGGCGATGACCCTCAAGGCCGTGATTTCCCAGAGGCTGGTGCCCAGGGCGGACGGGAAGGGACGCGCGCCCGCCCTGGAAGTCCTGATCTCGACGGCCTTGACCCGGGAACTCATCTCGGACAAGGATCGCACCAAGGAACTCCCCGACGCGATCGCCAACGGCTACACCACCTACGGCATGCAGACCTTCGATCAGTCCCTGATGCAGTTGGTCAAGGATGGCCTTGTCACCTACGAGGAAGCGCTGAAGAACGTCACGAATCCCGACGATTTCGCCCTGCGCTTTCGCGGGATCGCCTCCACCTCCGATTCGAATTGGGAGGATTTCTCCGGAAAGGACAAAGGGGATGCGGGCGAAGAGGGCGGGGAAGATCAGGCCGCGAATTCCGCTTCCGAGGCTGCGGCGGATGACGGGGATGAAGAAGACTTGACCGTCGAACGGATCTGATTCTCGGCCGGGGAAATGGATCGGGATCGCGAAGCTCTCCCGCCTTCGCCCACCCTCGACTTCGCAGGGTCTTTCGCGCTTTCATCTCCTCACTTCGGCCGCTGCTTCCGAGTTGCGGTTGATCGACAGGGCAGCACCGGCTTCGCTCGGGTATATTCTCCCGACTTTCAGCTTTTAGAGGATTCGGGAGACCTGGTATGTTTCGTCCCGCCACGGAGATTCGCGAGAATTTCCTGCGCTTTTTCGAAGCGCGAGGCCACCAGAGGGTGAAGAGCGCGCCGGTGGTTCCCGAATCCGATCCGACGCTGATGTTTGTAAATGCCGGTATGGTCCCCTTCAAGCGGGTTTTCCTGGCCGAAGAGTCTCGGAGCTATTCACGGGCGGCCACCGCGCAAAAGTGCATTCGAGTCTCTGGAAAGCATAACGATCTCGAAAATGTGGGACGCACACCGCGCCACCATACCTTTTTCGAGATGCTCGGAAATTTCTCGTTCGGGGACTATTTCAAAGCCGAGGCGATCGAATACGCTTGGGAACTCCTGACGCGGGAAATCGGATTTTCCGAGGAACGCCTGGCCGTTTCAGTCTTCCTGGAGGACGATGAAGCCGCCTCGATTTGGAGCGATGGCATCGGCTTGGAGGATAGCCGGATCTACCGCCTCGGTGAGTCCGAGAACTTCTGGGCCATGGGCGATACGGGCCCCTGTGGGCCCTGTTCCGAGATTCATTACGACTTCGGTCGCCCCGAGACCTGCACGAGTGAGATCTGCGATCCCTCCTGTGAATGCGGTCGCTGGCTCGAACTCTGGAATCTCGTCTTCATGCAATTCAATCGAGACGAGTCGGGAGCCATGCAGCCCCTCCCCAAGCCCTCGATCGATACGGGAGGCGGCCTCGAACGCTGGGCCGCAGTTCTCCAGGGGGTGCGAAACAACTTCGAGAGTGATCTCTTCGGCCCGCTGATCGCTCGGGCCGAGGAGATTGCGGGAGTGGGCATCGGAGACGATCCGGAAAAGGATGTCTCCTTGAGGGTCGCCGCCGATCATGCGCGCACCCTGGCCTTCATGATCTGTGACGGCGTGCTGCCCTCGAATGCGGGCCGTGGCTACGTGCTGCGGCGAATCCTGCGCAGGGCATCCCGGCACGGTGTACTGCTCGGAATCGAAACCCCCTACCTGCACGAGATCGCGGACGTGGTGATCGCGGAGATGGGAGAATCCTATCCGGAACTTCGGGATCGGCGGAGTTTCATCCTCGATCGGATTCGGCGCGATGAGGAGCGCTTCCTGACGACCCTCTCCAAGGGCTTGCAACTGCTGGAAGAGGAAATCCAGGAGGCGAAGGCGAAGGGGCAGGACACGCTCGATGGGGCGACGGCCTTCAGGCTCTACGACACTTTCGGATTTCCCCTCGATCTGACGGCTGACATTCTCACGGGGCATGGGATGCAGGTCGATGAGGGCGGCTTCGAGAGTTCGATGAAGGTTCAGCGCGAGCGGGCCCGAGCCGCCTGGGTGGGCAGCGGGGATGAGGGGATTTCCGCCATCTACGGCCAACTCGCCCAGGATCTTCAGAGCCAATTCCTCGGCTACGAGACGACCGCCTGCCAATCCCGTATCGCGGCCCTGATCGTTTCGGGCCAGGTCGTGGATCGGGCCGCCGATGGGGCGAGCGTCGAAGTGGTGGTCGAGGAGACCCCCTTCTATGCGGAAAGCGGAGGGCAGGTCGGTGACCGCGGCGCGATCGAGACGGCGACGGGTCGAATCGAAGTCGAGGATACCCAGAAGCCCGTGGAGGGATTGATCGTTCACCGGGGCCGGGTGGTAGAGGGTGAGATCCAGTCCGATGCCGAGGCGGAGTTGATCGTCGATGGTGAATCGCGGGCCGCGACAGCGCGGAACCATAGTGGGACCCATCTTCTCCACTCCGCCCTGCGCGAAGAATTGGGAACCCAGGCGATGCAGAAGGGCTCCCTCGTGGGCCCCAATCGCCTGCGCTTCGATTTTACCCACGACGCACCTCTCGGCCGGGATGAAATTGCCCGCATCGAGGATCGAGTCAATCTCTGGATCGAAGAGAATTCAGCCGGCGAGACGAAGGTGCTGAGCTACGAAGAGGCGATGGATTCCGGGGCCGTCGCGATCTTCGACGAAAAGTATGGAGACGAGGTCAGGGTGGTTTCCTTCGGTGAGTGCAGCACCGAACTCTGCGGGGGCACCCATGCGAGGGCCACCGGGGAGATCGGTCTTCTCAAGCTGATCTCGGAGACCGGGGTGGCCGCGGGCATTCGGAGAATCGAAGCCCTCTCTGGGCTCGGGGCGCTGCATCATCTTCGCGACCAGGAAGAGCAGGCGCGAAGTGCCGCCGATCTCCTCAAGGTCTCGCTCGCGGATCTTCCCGCCAGGGTCGAAAAATTGCTTCAGGAACGCCGGGAATTGGAGCGCGAGATCGGGGAGTTGAAGGGCGTCAAGCAACAATCGGCGGCTGGAGATCTGCTGGCATCGGCACGCGACATCGAGGGTGGGAAGATCCTCGGCGCGCGGATCGAAGGACTCGACGCCAAGGCGATGCGAGCGATGGTGGACGATCTGCGCAATCGCCTGGGCTCGAGCGTGGTTCTGCTGATCAGCGAGGATGGGGGCAAGGTCCTGCTCGCGATCGGGGTTACCAAGGATTGGGTCGACCGCTTCAAGGCCGGTGACCTGATTCGGGAAGTCGCCCAGGAAGTGGGCGGCGGCGGCGGCGGTCGAGCGGACTTCGCCCAGGCGGGGGGGCGAGATGCTTCCCGGATCGACGAGGCCATCGCCCGATTCCATACCCTCTGCGGAACCGGTTGAAAAACCGATGGAAGCGAAGGCCGCAGCGCGGAGTTTCGCTCCTGATTCCTGGAGAGTACGTCGTCGTCCGACGCGGATCGTCATGCTGGGTGATGTCGGAGTGGGAGGATCCCATCCGATTCGAATCCAGTCGATGACGAATACCGACACCCTCGACACCCTGGCGACCGTGGATCAGGTGGAGCGGCTCGCCCGGGCGGGTTGTGAGATTGCACGGGTCACTGCCCCGTCGATTCGGGATGCCGAAAATCTGCGGAATATCAAAGAGCAGATGAAGCTGCGAGGCATCCGAATTCCGCTGGTCGCCGATATTCACTTCACCCCGAATGCGGCCATGATCGCTGCGGAGCATGTCGAGAAGATTCGCATCAACCCTGGAAATTTCGCCGACAAGAAGAAATTCGAAGCCAGGGAATATACGGATTCCGAATACGCGACCGAGATCGAACGCGTGGCCGATCGCTTTCGCCCCCTGGTCCGGCGTTGCAGGGAGAATGGCGTCGCGATGAGAATTGGAACGAATCACGGCTCGCTTTCGGATCGAATCATGAATCGTTTCGGCGATTCTCCCCTGGGAATGGTGGAGAGTGCGCTCGAATTCCTGGATGTATGTGAGGCCGAGAACTACCTCGACGTGATCTTCAGCATGAAGGCCTCGAATACCCAGGTGGCGATTCAGGCCTACCGACTTCTGGCTGCGAGGCTATCCGAGAGAGACTGCGCCGGGGCGAGCTATCCCTTTCACCTCGGGGTTACGGAGGCCGGGGATTCGGAGGACGGCCGAATCAAGAGTGCGATTGGGATCGGCTCGCTGCTCGAGGATGGCATCGGAGACACGATTCGGGTTTCCCTGACCGAGGATCCCGTAAGCGAAGTGCCGGTGGCGATGCACCTCTCCCGGCGGAGCGAAAAGCGTTGGCAGGAGGATCTGACGCGATCAATTCCCAGCGAGAAATTGGATCTTCCCATGGACCCCTACACCTACTCCCGGCGCAAGAGTCGGAGTTCCGAAGTGGGCGGGCTGCTATTCGGGGGCGAGGAGCCGATCCGCGTTGAACTCGAAGTTCCCGATCCGGGAATGGGTCCCCGCGCACGGGCCGAGGCCCTCGCGGCCGCCCTGGCCGAGGTGGCTGACGTGGCCTGCGAATCTTTTCGCGTTCCCGTTCACGATGAAGGAGAGTGGGCGGATTTTCCGCTTCTGGCGGCCTCTCTCTCCACGCTCGGGCTCGCGTTGCCGCTTTCGGTCGAGATGCCGGTGGCCCTGCTCGATCGAGGTCTGGCCGTGCCGCAACCGGCCGCTCGGCTGATCGCACGTTTGACAGCCCGGGACGGATTCGCGGCTCTCGAGACGGCGGTTGAAGCGGCCGAGGTCGCGGGGGTTCCCCTCGAATGGTGCCTGGCGGCGGAACTCGAAGAATTGCCGAGCTTGATCGAGCGCGCGCTTCGCGCCTGCGCGGAAAGGGAGGCGAGCACGCTGGCTTTTTCCCTCGAATCGGCGCGTTCTCTTCAAGGGATTCGGCTGCTGGCGGCCACACTCGGCGCCCTTGGCGTCGAGCCCCCTCCAATCGTCTTGCGGTATGGCGCCCGCCCTTCCGGGGATCTCGAAAGCGATCTGATCGAGGCCTCGATCGATCTCGGCGCCCCCCTCTGCGATGGGCTCGGGGATATGGTCTCCCTCGTCGGTTTCCAGAAAGCCGATCTCGCCCTCGATTTCGCTTATCGGATCCTTCAGGGGGCGCGCTGCAGAACGACGCGTACCGAGTACATCTCCTGCCCCTCCTGCGGAAGAACGCAATTCGATCTCGAGCAGACCAGCGCTCGGATCAAGGCCGCGACCACCGATCTCAAGGGGGTGAAGATTGCGATCATGGGTTGCATCGTGAATGGACCCGGAGAGATGGCCGATGCGGATTTCGGTTATGTGGGTTCGGGGCCGGGTGTCGTCACCCTCTATGTGGGTCAGCAGATCGTGGCTCGGAACATCGCCGAGGCCGAGGCTCCCGAGCGCCTGCTCGATCTGATCCACGGGCGCACGGATTCCGGGCCCAGATGATCGATGAAGCTTCCCTGGCGAGGAGGATCAGTGGATCAGAACCATTTTTCAGGCGCTGAGATGGCCATATCGTCCAACTTCTCGCCGAGATGGACGCGCGCGGCATCGTAGAGCGCAACGCTTCGGGAAGTCTGGATGACCGGATGCTCGCGACCCAGGACGAGGGTCGTTCCCAGCAGGATCAACATGGCGACGAGCAGACCTTCGGCCCCGCCCAGGATGGCTCCTCCACATCGGTCGAGCCAGCTGAGCCCCGCCAGTTTTACGCCGCTTTGAATCAGTCGGCCGATCATGCCCACGATGACTACGCTGCCGATGGCCAGGGTGGCGCCGGCCAGCCAGGGCGCAATTTCCTCGTTGATCGTTCCCCCCGTCAGGCTTTCGAGCCAGATCGCGGCGGCCGGTGTGCCAAAGCGGACGGCCACGACCGAGGCGGCCAGGGCGGCGATCGAGAAGCTCTCGCGAATCAGACCGATGAAGATCCCGCGACCCGTCGCGAGCAGGAGCACGAAGAGAACGGCGCCATCCAGGAGCGTCAATGAGGTTTCGCCCGACATGGCTCTCCTCTTCGGTTGAGGCTACTCGGTGCCGGCAATCTGCTCGGCGGCCTGCTCCGCATATCGGGAACCCCCGAAATTTTCGAGCACGACGTAATAGAGGCGCAGGGCTTCGTCGACCCTCTTCATATGCTGGTAGCAGAGACCGAGCTTGAAGAGTGCCTCCGCATCGCTTCCGAGGCCCGGATACTCATCGAGGACCGTTCGGTAGCGACTGGCAGCCGACTGGTATTGGGTGCGTTTCAGGTAGAAGTCCCCGATCTCCATGGTATTGCTCGCGAGTCGGGTTCGCAGGCTCTGGAGGATGATCTCCCCCTCCCGCGTCGCGGCGTCGTAGGGATAGCGGGAACTCAATGCCTCGAGGTATTTCAGGGCTTCTCTCGTCGAAGTCTGATCCCGGTCGATGGATCTGATCTGCTCGTAGTAGCAGAGCGCTGAGCGAAGAATGGTATGGGGTACTTTCGGGTTCTGGGGGTGCAGATCGCTGAAATCCCGGTAATAGGAGAGAGCTTCATCGTAACTGCTGGAGTCGAAGTAGGCATCCGCGATCTTCAACTGGGCCTCGACCTCGTAGTCGCTATAGGGATAGTTGTCGATAATCGTCTGAAAGGTTTCGATCGCCTTGGTGTAGTTCACCCAGGTGTACAAGCCCAGGATGTTTCGGCCCTGCAACTCCTCGAGGCCCCGGGCGTAGAGTTCTTCGGGAGGCGGCACGTCGGCGAAGTCCGGCGAGTCCTTGGAACATCCGCTCAGGGCCATGCAAATCGCCACGCTGAGAGCAAATATTCGCTTGCCCATCGGGATCCGGATTTGAAGTCGACTCATCGCCGACCCAGCTTACCCGAGGTCGGGTTGGGATGCGGCTAGCGGGCAGTTTCCCCTCCGCTGGCGGGGATTTGCTAGATTCCGCCCCCCGGTCTTCCCACCGGGATTCTGAAGGGAATTGCCGCCCCCTGGGAGGGGCGGATTGTGAGGGGTGAAAATGAATCTGGAAGCCGAACGAAAGCTGAAATTTGACCGCAGAATGGAGGGCCGCCAGGGCTGGGCGAGCGAGGAGGAGCGCCGGGCCGAGTTGGCATCGTTGCCCGATTCGGTCGCCAAGGTCCATAGGGACGAGGCCCCCGAGGCCCCCGAGGCTCCCATGGCGTCCGAGGCAAAACCCTACTGAGCTTGAAATTGTCTGATTTTTCAGTAGCTTGGGTATGATCGGGCGACTTTTCGGAGCGTCGAATCGCCGCCCCCGGTTCACGACTGGTGCCGGGCCTCTCCGGAAATCCGGAGGCTGCGGAACCTCGTGGGATTCGCATCAGGATAGAGACCGAAAGTGATCAAAGCGAAATTCGGCGACAGGCTCGATGGTTGGATTCAGGTGGCCTTCCCCATCCTGTTCAACCGACGAATCGATCCGAATACGCTCACGATTCTGGGAGCGCTGATCTGTTTCGGAGCCGCCGCTGCCTTCATGCACGGCGAGTTCAGGATCGGGGCCCTGCTGCTGATGGTCGGCGGCTTTTGTGATCTCGTGGATGGGGTGGTGGCCCGTCATAGGGGTGTGGAGAGCGCTTTCGGGGGGTTCCTGGATTCCACCCTGGATCGCCTCGTCGACATGGTGGTCATGTTGGGGCTCCTGCTTTATTTCGCCTTTGCCGGGGATCAGACCACCGCTCTCGTGGTTGGCCTGGGGCTGATTTCCAGCGTCATGACGTCCTATACCCGGGCTCGCGCCGAATCCCTGGACCTGCCCCTGCCGGGGGGCTTTGTCGAAAGGGGAGAACGGATCGTTCTGCTGGTAGCCGGGGGGTTGCTCGATCTCATGATCCCGGCGCTCTGGGTGCTCGCCGTCGGGGCATCCGCAACCGTCGTACAGCGCTTCGAGGGAGCTCGGCGGTCGCTGGTCGATCGGAAGGTGCAAAGAGGAGCGGCTGAATCCGAAGGCGAAGGCCAGGAACTGATTCATGAAAAATGAGACGCCCCGGTCTGGGGAGAGCGGGGAGAGCGGGGCAGGGAGTACTCCGATGAACTCCGGGATTCCGGCAATTGATTTCTCCACCTTCGTCCTCTCCCTGTCCACGACGGCCCTCTACCAGATGGGCCTGGTTCAGGACCCTTCGACCGGTCAGTCCATTGAGCCGGATCGGGCGATCGCGCAGCAAACCATCGATACCATCGAGATGTTGCGGGAAAAGACCCGGGGCAACCTGGATTCCGACGAGGTTCACCTGATCGACAGTCTGCTCTACGAGCTACGCCTCCATTTCGTGGAATTGCCCGACTAGGAATTCGAATGCCGCAGCGACGCCCCCAGGCCGCGGATCCGCTTTTCTCCCAGGCCAGTCTCTGCGCCTGGCCGCCGCGTCGCCCTTTCGAATCAGCCCAGTCCCGGTTCCGCCCGGGTCGGGACCTCCCCCTGAGGTGACGCGGGGAAATCGCGAGCCCCTGGATCGCCAGCGAGTGGAACGGGCGCCGGCGAAAGTGAATCTCGGACTTCGAGTGGTGGGCCGCCGGGATGATGGATACCACCTTCTCGAGAGTATTTTCTTGCCCCTGGATCTCGCGGATGAGGTCCGGATTACCCTCGAGCCGGAAACCCCTCCCGATGTTCGGCTCGTCTCTTCGAGAGCGCCCGGGGCGATCGGGGTCGACTTGGATTCCCTGGCGATGGGCGACGACAATCTGGCCGCTCGGGCCGCGAGGGCATTTCTGGCTGCCAGCGGCCATCGCCTGGGCATCGAATTGGAACTCCGAAAGCGGATTCCGGTGGCCGCGGGCCTCGGGGGCGGATCCAGCGATGCCGGTGCGGTGCTTCGCGGCCTCAGCGCTCTCCTCCCCGGGGCTCTGGAGGCCGAAGAATTGGCCTCCCTGGCGCTCTCCCTGGGTGCGGACGTGCCCTTCTTTCTGGAACCGCGACCGGCGTTCGTGACGGGCATCGGCGAAGAGATTCGGCCCGTAGAGGGCTTGCCGCCCCTCTGCCTGTTGCTGGCGGGCCCCGGAGAACCCCTTCCGACCGCGGCTGTCTTCTCGGCCTGGGATGCCCAGCCCGTCGCGTTGACGGCCGCGGAGCCAGGCTCTACGATGCGTGCCCTCTCGGCCCTGGTAGATACGGAGCCGCGAGATTCGGCCTCCTGGGCGGATCGTCTCAGCGCATTGCTGAGGAATGATCTGCTTTCGGCGGCTCGGCATCTCTGCCCCTCCCTGGGGCCTCTATGGGCCGCAATGGAGGAAATGGGTGCCGCGGCCGTTGGGATGTCCGGAAGCGGAGCAACGATCTTTGGAGTCTTCCCGGAACTGCGGGAAGCGGAAGCGGCGATGCAGCGGATTGCCCTGGGGGACTCCGGCTGGGCGCGACTCGCCCGAACGAGGACGGGCAGGTAAGCTCCCTGCAACCCTTTGCGGGGGCGAATGGGTCGTTGGCCTGGACGCCGAAAATCCGATCGGCATCGGCATGAAGTGGAGTAGGGGGGGCGGGTCCGAGGTGGGTTCACGGATCGCAAATTCTGAATCGAGGCAGAACGGATCCAGAAGTCGAGAATGGGGCGTCGCCAAATGGTAAGGCAGCGGCCTTTGGAGCCGCCATTTGTAGGTTCGAGTCCTACCGCCCCAGCCACGTTCCCGTGTCGAATCGGGCGGGCAGAAAAATTGGAAGGTCGAGAAGCCCCATAAGATGCAGAGTCTGAAACTCTTCAGTGGAAATAGCAACGAGCCCTTGGCCCGAGCTGTGGCCGGTTATCTGGATGTACCGCTGGGAGAAGCGGACGTCGGGACGTTCAGCGACGGTGAGTGCAGCGTCGACATTGGCGAGAATGTTCGCGGCAAGGATTGTTTCGTGCTGCAGTCCACCTGTGCCCCCGCCAATGCTCATCTGATGGAATTGTTGATCATGATCGATGCGCTGAAGCGGGCTTCGGCGCGGCGCATCACGGCGGTTGTGCCCTATTACGGTTACGCGCGCCAGGATCGAAAGGTCAAGCCCAGAGTTCCCATCACGGCCAAGCTGGTCGCAGATCTCGTGACGACGGCGGGGGCCGATCGCCTCCTCTGCATGGATCTCCACGCCGGCCAGGTTCAGGGCTTCTTCAATATCCCCGTCGACAATCTTTTTGCCACGCGGCTGCTCATCGAGACGATGAAGAATGAGGCCCGGGGCGAAATCGTAATCATTTCCCCGGATGCCGGTGGCGTGGAGCGTGCTCGTGCCTACGCGAAGCGCCTCGACGCCAGCCTGGCCATCATCGACAAACGGCGCGAAGCGGCAAATGTCGCCCAGGTGATGAATATCATCGGCAATGTCGAAGGCAAGCCCTGTGTCATTGTCGACGATATGGTCGATACTGCCGGGACTCTCTGTGAGGCCGCTCTGGCCCTTCTCGATGCCGGTGCGACGGAAGTCTACGCCGCTGTGACACATCCCGTTCTGTCGGGCCCAGCCCTCAAGCGTATTTCCGAAAGCGCACTCGAGAAGTTGATCGTGACCGATACCATCCCGCTCGGACGAGATGCGGCGGATCACGGGAAGATCATGGTGGTTTCGGTCGCTGGACAGATCGGTGAAGCGATTCGTCGGATCAATAACGAAGAAAGCGTGAGCAGCCTCTTCTAGAGTTGACCGATCAGCCGGCGCCCCGGCGCCCTAAAAGGATTTCTGAGGAGAACTACAGGTGGCTGAAATTTCAATGACAGTCGAGGCCCGAGAGGGCAAAGGCAAATCGTTCAATAGGAAACTGCGAAGTCGTGGCCTGGCCCCGGGTGTGGTTTATGGCAGCGGCAGAGAACCCGTTTCGGTGAGTTTTGATCCGAAACTTCTGGAATCCAAGATCAGATCGAGTCATGCGGGGATCAATACGCTTTTTGGTCTCGAGGGAGATGCCTCGGTCGCCGAGCGCACCGTGATGGTCAAGGAGCTCCAGCGGGAACCCCTGAAAGGGGCGGTGATTCACGCTGATTTCTTCGAGATCGATCTCACCGAGCGACTGCAGGTATCCGTGCCGCTTCATCTGGTCGGGACCGCACCGGGTGTCGTGGACGGCGGAGTCGTCGAGCACTCGATGAGAGAACTCGAACTTTCCTGCCTCCCCGATGCAATTCCCGACGAGATCTCCGTGGACATCTCCGAACTCGAAGTCGGATCTTCGCTGCATGTGGGAGACCTCGAATTGCCGGATGGCGTCGAATTGGCTGCAAGCCCTGAGCTTTCCGTGGTTTCAGTTGTGCTGCCCCGCGTGGTCGAAGAAGTCGTGCCCGAAGACGAGGAAGCGATCGAAGGCGAAGAGGGAGCCGAGGAAACGGCCGAGGGCGAGGCTGGGGAGGAAGCGTCCGGCGCCGGAGAGGCCAAGGGCGACTGACTGCCTCAATTGCAAGACTCGTGGTCGGGCTCGGGAATCCCCTTCCCCGCTATCGAGTCACTCGCCACAACATCGGCTTTCGCATCGTCGAGGCTTTTGCGGATCGCCACGGTCTGGCGCTGAACCAGGAGCGCTGGCTGGGTCGCTATGGCGCCGGGAGGGCGGCCGGTCGCGACGTCGGGGTTCTCGGACCCCAGACCTTCATGAATTCCTCGGGCACTTCCCTGCTGCTCGCTCTCGGGGAATGCCCGGAAGTCGATCCGGCCCGGGATCTGATCGTCGTATATGACGATCTCGATCTGGCCTTTGGGCGGATTCGCTTGCGAGCCTCGGGGGGGTCCGGGGGGCAGAGAGGGGTACAGAACATCATCGATCTACTGGGTCGCCAGGATTTCTCCCGGCTTCGTTTCGGGTTGGGGAGGCCGTCTTCCGAGGGCGAGGATGTCAGCGACTTCGTGCTTCGGGGCTTCGAGCCGGATGAACTGATGGCACTTCCGGGGAGAATATCCGAGGCGACGGATGTTCTCGATCACTTTCTGCACGAGGGGATCGAGTCGGCGATGGATCGCTTCAACGCCGGAGCCAATCCAGCCTGATGCCAGCGATAGCGTTTCCGCTCCTGCGGCGGCTCGTATTGATCTGGCGACGAGCATTCGGCATCCTGGCCTCGTCTGGAACTTCTGCTCCGAAAGGCGTAGCCTTCAGCCGCTAAATCTGACCTTTCTCGTCTCCAACTTTCCTCCAAGCGAGGATCGGGGCCATCCTGGGATCGGGGCTATATTGAATCGGATCGCGTGCACGGGTTTCATGCTTCTGGCGGCATGGCTGTTGTGGTCCGGTCATGCCGAACCCCTGCTGCTTTCCTTTGGCCTGGCCTCCATCCTCCTGGTCCTGGGAATCATGCGGCGTATGCAGAAATTTTCCGGATCGGAAAGTGACGAATTTCCCGGGCCGGGCATTCTTCTCTATCTCCCCTGGCTGCTCTGGGAGATCCTCAAGTCGAATATCGACGTGGCCCGCATCATCCTCGATCCGAAACTGCCGATCAGTCCCCGCCTGCTTCACGTCGTCGCCTCTCAGCGCACTGCGACGGGGCAGGTCATCTACGCAAATTCGATCACTCTCACGCCGGGAACCATCAGCCTGGACGTTCGAGAGGGGAGGATTCTCGTTCATGCCCTGACCGCCGAGGCGGCCGAGAGTCTGCAGACGGGCGAGATTGATCGCCGAGTCAGCGCCCTGGAGAGAACGCATTGATGTTCGCGGTCGCCATGGTCGGAATTCTGGTGACGATGTTCATCGCGCTGATCGCAGCGGTGAGGGGGAAGACGGTCTTCGACCGCATTCTGGCCATCAATATATTCGGCACGAAGACAGTACTTCTGATCGCGGTGGCGGGCTTTCTGATGGGGCGTCCTGAGTTTCTTGATCTCGCACTGGTCTACGCATTGGTCAACTTCGTCGGAATCATTGCGGTTCTCAAATTTGTTCGTTTCGGAAATCTCGCCCGGGATGAAGAGGAATCGGCTCTATGATGGTTCTTCTCGACATCCTGAGCTGGATCGCCCTGCTCGCCGGCTCTTTTTTCAGCATCGTTGGAGCCTTGGGACTTCTTCGTATGCCTGACTTCTGGTCGCGCACTCATGCGGCCGGGGTCACCGATACCATGGGGGCCTTGCTGATCCTGGTCGGATTGGCCTTCCAGGCCGGCGTCAGCCTCGTCACGGCAAAACTCCTGATGATCGCCGTGGTTCTCTACGTGGTGGGGCCGACCGCGGGCCATGCGCTATTTCGAGCGGCCCACGCCTACGGAATCGAATTCACTCCGCTGACCCTGGGAATCGTTTCCCCGGAGGAGGACGAGCGTGGGGTCGATTGAGTTTCTGCTGCTCGCTTTTCTGCTGCTGGTTGCCGTGGTGATTGCGAGACTCACGCATCTCTTTGCAGCGGCGATGCTGACGGGAATGTTCAGCCTTCTTTCCGCCGGTCTCTTCACTCTCATGGATGCGGTTGACGTGGCCTTTACCGAAGCTGCGGTAGGCGCGGGTGTTTCCACGGTGTTGATCCTGGGCACCCTGGCCCTGACCGTGCACGAAGAGACGCAGAAGAAAGTTCGCATTCTGCCCTTCGTGGTCGTTACGTTGACCGGTGCCGCCCTCTTCGTGGGCACCTTGGATATGCCGGTCTACGGCGATCCCGATGCGCCCATCCAGCGTCATCTTGCTCCCGACTACATCGAGGGGACGGAGAAGGAGTTCGGCCTTCCCAATATCGTCACCGCGATTCTGGCCAGCTATCGGGGTTTTGACACCTTTGGAGAGACAGCGGTGATCTTTGCAGCCGCGGTGGGAGTGATGGCCCTGATGGCGAATTCTCGTCGCGAAGAGGGTGGTCGGGGCCGATGAAGATTCCAGTAATGAAGATGCGCGAGAAGGTTGTCCTTCGGGTTGTGGCCAAATTGGGGATTCCCTTCATCCTGCTCTTCGCCCTCTACGTGCAATTCCACGGCGATTATGGCCCCGGCGGCGGCTTCCAGGCCGGCGTGATTTTTGCCGCAGGCTTTGTGCTCTATGGCCTGATCTTCGGATTGGATCGCCTCGAAGAAGTCCTGCCCTGGCCGATCGTGGAGACGGGCGTGGCCCTGGGCCTGCTCCTTTATGCGGGTGTTGGTATTGCCTCTCTTCTTCTTGGAGGGAATTTTCTGGACTACAAGGTGCTCGATGACCACGATCCGATGCACGGACTGCATCTGGGGATTCTGCTGGTCGAATTGGGGGTGGGAGTCACGGTGGCGGCTTCGATGCTGGCCATCTTCTACGCCTTTGCGGGCCGCAGGGCGGATTGATGGAATTTTTTTTCGGACATTGGAATTATTGGGCCGTCATCGTCCTGATGATGATCGGACTCTATATCCTGATCGCCCGAGACAATCTGGTCAAGAAGATGATGGGGCTGAATATCTTTCAGGTTTCCGTGATCATGTTCTACATCTCAATGGCCAAGGTTCGGGGAGGCACCGCTCCGATCATTCCCGAGGGCGGAGGCGAAGTCGTCTACTCCAATCCGATTCCCCACGTATTGATGCTGACCGCAATTGTGGTGGGTGTTGCGACTACGGCTCTGGGTCTGGCGATCATCGTTCGGATCAATGAGTCCTATGGCAGCGTGGAAGAGGATCGGCTTCGCGCGATGGATCGGTCCGAATCCTGATGGAGCACCTGCCCGCGCTTCAGACGGTTCTACCCCTGGTGGCGGCTCCCATCTGCCTGTTGATTCGTCGGGCCACCCACGTAAGACGATTCGCGATTCTGGTGGCCTGGGCGACTCTTGCGATTTCTCTTGCCCTGCTTGATCGGGTCCAAACCGAAGGAACGATCTCCTACGCATTGGGGGGATGGTTGCCACCCCTGGGAATCGAATATCGAATCGACATCCTGAATGCCTATGTCCTCGTGATCGTGGCGACGATCAGCGCCGTAGTCATTCCTTTCCCGCTCTGGCCCGGGGAACTTCGCATTCCCGAGGATCGCTATTTCTTGTTCTACTCGGCTCTTCTTCTTCTCCTCGCGGGATTGTTGGGCATCACCATCACGGGAGACGTCTTCAATATTTTCGTCTTTCTCGAGATCTCATCGTTGGCTTCCTACACGCTGATCAGCCTGGGCAAGGATCGTAGGGCCCTGCTGGCCGCATTCTCCTATCTCGTCATGGGTACCATCGGAGGGACATTCATCCTGATCGGGATCGGCCTCATGTACCAGATGACGGGGACGCTGAATATTGCGGATCTCTCCCAGCGTCTGCCGACCGTATACGGCACGCGGACCATCTGGATGGCCTTTGCCTTCCTGACCGTCGGGACCAGTATCAAGCTGGCCGCCTTCCCCCTCCATCAATGGCTTCCGAATGCCTACAGCTTTGCCCCATCCGTCGTATCCGCATTTCTCTCCGCGACTGCGACCAAGGTGGCTTTCTACGTCCTCACGAGACTCATATTTACGATTTTCGGGACGGCCTTCGTCTTTCAGTCGATCGGGCTCTCCAACCTGCTATTGCCGCTTTCGTTGGCCGCCATATTTGTTGGCTCCCTGGCCGCCATTTACCAGACGGACCTCAAGAGGCTGCTCGCCTATTCGAGCATCGCGCAGATCGGCTATATGACGCTGGGGGTCAGTCTCGCGAATGTAAACGGATTGACCGGGGGCCTGGTTCACCTCTTCAATCACGCCCTGATGAAGGGGGGGCTTTTCCTCGTGGTCGCATGCATCTTCTTTGGCATCCAGTCATCGACGATCGCCGATCTGCGCGGGTTGGGGCGCAGGATGCCCGCGACCATGGCCGCTTTCGTCATAGGAGGACTCAGCCTGATCGGTGTTCCCGGAACCGTGGGCTTCATCAGCAAGTGGTATCTGATCCTGGGCGCTCTCGACAAGGGCTATCATCTCGTCGCCTTTCTGATTCTTCTGAGTTCTCTGCTGGCAGCCGTCTACGTCTGGCGAATCGTTGAGGTCATGTACTTTCAGACCGGCGGCCAGGACTCCGCTACCCGCGAAGCGCCCCTTTCGATGCTCGTTCCCACATGGGTCCTGATCGCCGCAACCGTTTTCTTCGGACTTCGTACTGGACCTACGGCCGGGGTGGCCTCGGATGCGGCGAGGTATCTGCTGGGAGGGGGTTCGTGACGCTTGAACTCTCGATCCTGATCGCCATTCTGCTGCCGCTTCTGGCTGCCGGGGGGATTCTGCTCAGCGGACGCAATCCCAATCTTCGCGAGGCCATCACCATTCTCGCATCGCTGGCCACCTTTTCGATGGTTCTGACCCTCGTCACGCCCCTGCTCGAAGGTGCAAGACCTGAAGTTTCTCTGCTCGAAGTCCTGCCCGGAGTCTCTCTCGCCTTTCAGGTCGAGCCCCTTGGAATGCTCTATGGCCTCGTGGCTTCAGGGCTCTGGATTCCGACGGGGCTCTACGCCATTGGTTATTGCCGGGGCCATGGGGAGGAGAACCAGACTCGATTCTTTGCCTGCTTTGCGCTGGCGATCTCAGCTGCATTGGGAATCGCGTTTTCGAGGAATCTCTTCACCCTATTTCTTTTCTACGAAATTCTCACGCTCTCGACTTATCCCCTCGTGACCCACTACGGGAACGATGAGGCGAGGCGAGCGGGTAGAATCTACCTGGGCATCCTGCTCGGCACTTCGGTGGGTTTCCTGCTGCTTGCGATTCTCTGGACCTGGCAGATGACAGGCAGCCTCGAATTCAGGCCGGGCGGCATCCTCGCAGGCAAGGTCGATGGCGGATTGGCCGCCATTCTCCTGGCCCTTTACGCCTTTGGCACGGGAAAAGCCGCGCTGATGCCATTCCATCGCTGGCTGCCCGCGGCGATGGTTGCGCCCACACCCGTCAGTGCTCTGCTGCATGCGGTGGCCATCGTCAAGGCCGGAGTCTTCACGGTGATGAAGGTCATCGTCTATATCTTTGGGATCGACTACCTGAGCGAAGAAGGGGCCTCTACCTGGCTGATGTATGCGGCATCATTCACCCTGCTGACGGCCTCAGTGATTGCGCTCGGGAAGGATAATCTGAAGGCCCGCCTCGCCTATTCGACGATCAGTCAGCTTGCCTACATCGTATTGGGCGCCTCACTCGCTACCGCAGCTGGAGTCATCGGCGGCGGGATGCATATCGCCATGCACGCCATGGGCAAGATTACGCTCTTCTTCTGCGCGGGGGCGATTTTTGTCGCCTCGCATAAGAAGAATGTCAGCGAATTGGATGGGATCGGGCGCCGCATGCCGATCACCATGATCGCTTTTCTGCTCGGCTCGATGAGCATCATAGGATTGCCTCCGATGGGTGGGGCCTGGAGCAAGTGGTATCTTGCCCTGGGCGCGGCGGAGGGCGAGCACGCAATTTTCGTAGCCGTGCTGATGTTGAGTTCCCTGCTCAGCGTCGCCTACCTGATGCCAGTCGTCGGGAGAGCATTTTTTCTTTCTCCTGCCCGCGACCCATCCGAGGAGGATTTGCATCCGGAAAAGTCGGCCGAAGGAGAAGCCCCCTATTCCTGGTCGAATATTCGGGAGGCACCTCTCCTATGCGTGGCGCCGCTTTCGCTCACGGCCCTTGGCTGTGTATTCCTATTTTTCTACGCGCCGGAAATCTACGATCTCCTCCTTTCGATGAATCTCGAGTGACTCGATGAATGAAATAGAAGAAAAAGAAGATCGTTGGCTTGATCGCCCCGGAACGGTCGGCAAGATCATCTGGGGGCTCGGCCTCCTATCTGTCCTGCTGGTATTGTCGGAGTTCTTTTTTGACAGGCATGCGCATTATTCCTGGGAGGCTATTCCCGGATTCAATGCATTCTTCGGCTTTGTCTCCTGTGTCCTGCTGGTCCTCGCGGCAAAGGTATTGCGGAAGATCCTGATGCGAGATGAGGATTATTATGATTGAGAGCATTCCGCCCGGAATGCTCCTGGTCCTGGGAGCTCTTCTCGTCCCTCTGCTGAAGGGTCGGGCCCAGCAGGCCTTCCTGCTCCTGTTGCCCGTGTTGGGTTTTACCCAACTCGTCATGCTTCCGAATGGTTTCACATCTTCATTGACGGTATTCGACTACCGGTTGACGCCAATTCGAGTGGACGAGTTGAGCAAGGTATTCGGATACGTCTTCTATCTGGCCGCGTTCTTGAGCGTGATCTATTCGCTCCATATTCGCGACAACATCCAATACGTATCCGGGCTCATGTATGCCGGTGGAGCGATTGCCGCGGTTTTTGCGGGAGACCTGATCACTCTCTTCGTATTCTGGGAACTGACGGCCATTACTTCCGTCTTCCAGATCTGGGCGCGCCGGACGGAACGTTCCTATCGGGCGGGCTTGCGCTATCTGATCATTCAAGTCGGATCCGGGGTCCTGCTGCTGGCGGGAACCATCCTCTATTTCGCGGATACGGGCGCCCTGGATTTCGGAATTCTGGGCCTGCAGAGCACGGGGACGACACTGATATTCCTGGCTTTCGGGATCAAGGCCGCCTTTCCGCTGCTGCATTCATGGCTCGAAGACGCCTATCCGGAAGCCACGGTGACGGGGACGGTTTTCCTCTCCGCTTTCACCACGAAGTTGGCCATCTACGCCCTGGCCCGGGGTTTCGCGGGGACGGAGA
Source organism: uncultured Spirochaetaceae bacterium (assembly GCA_964435795.1). Taxonomy (GTDB): domain Bacteria; phylum Myxococcota_A; class UBA9160; order UBA9160; family UBA4427; genus JAZXM01. Next base: position 3,443 of record CAYTAT010000022.1, on the reverse strand, counting down.
TCCTGATTCCCCTGGGAGCGCTGATGACGGCCTTCCCGATCTTCTATGCGGTGATCGAAAATGATCTGCGCAGGGTCCTGGCCTATAGCCTCAACAATCAGCTGGGCTTCATGGTGGTGGGAATCGGGATCGGCACGGAAATGTCCCTCAACGGAACAGCGGCCCATGCCTTTTCGCACGTCCTCTACAAGGGGCTGCTCTTCATGTCCATGGGGGCGGTCCTCTACCGGACGGGGACGGTCAAGGGGTCGGAGTTGGGAGGGCTCTACAAGTCCATGCCGTGGACCACGGCATTCTGCATCATCGGAGCGGCCTCGATCTCCGCCTTTCCACTCTTCAGCGGTTTTATTTCGAAGTCCCTGATCCTGAGTGCTGCGGCCGACAATCACTATACGTTGACTTTTCTGGTTCTGCTTTTTGCCTCGGCGGGTGTCTTCCATCACTCCGGTATCAAGATCCCCTACTTTGCATTCTACGCTCACGATAGCGGTATCCGCTGCAAGGAAGCCCCGTTGAATATGCTGATCGCGATGGGGGGGGCAGCGTTCTTCTGTATCGCTCTCGGGGTGAGCCCGGATTTCCTCTACAGCCTTCTCCCCTATCCCGTGGAATACGATCCCTATACGACTTCCCACGTGGTGGGTCAGCTCCAGCTGCTGCTCTTCTCGGCCGTTGCCTTCGTATTCCTGCAGAAGACGGGACTCTACCCGCCGGAGCTTCGATCGCTGAATATCGATGTGGACTGGATCTATCGCAAGGCGCTTCCGGCGTGTTTCCGGAGCGGACAGGCTGCATGGGCCCGGATCCGACTTGCCTCCGGGCGCTTTACCGTCGCGTCCATCGAGGCCTCGTTAAGGCATGTTCGGGGCCACCATGAGCCCCCCGGAGTACTCGGTGAGCCGTGGTCCATTGGGGTGGCTGCGTTGTGGGCCGCGATTCTTCTGGTCGCCTATCTGGCTCTGGCATACCTTTAGCCCGCGCGTGTCGGGCGATATCGTCGAGGCCAGGGCAGCATGGAGAAGCCCGCGGACTGGAATTCGCACGCTGGGGATTCAGAGCGCTACTCTGCTGGGGATCGGGCAAAAGAGATTTTCCCCATGAAATCGCCAGGATCCCTCAGGTTCCGGATTGTAGGGAATTGCGCCCTGGACTAATTTCTTCAGACGGCTCGCCTCCATCCCGGGGCAGCGGGTCCAGTCCAATAGGAAGAAATTATCGAGACGAGAAGCGAGGAGAAGGAAGATGGAGGGAAATGGAAGCGGAAGTGAGCGGCACGGAGCGGAGGCCTTCGAACTGAAGGTCGGCCTGGCCGAGATGCTCAAAGATGGGGTGATCATGGACGTCACCGACGCCGATCAGGCCAAGATCGCAGAAGATGCGGGCGCCTGCGCGGTGATGGCCCTGGAGCGGGTGCCCGCGGACATTCGCCGCGATGGTGGCGTCGCGAGAATGAGTGCCGTGGAGATGATCGAGGGCATCCAACGGTCGGTATCGATTCCCGTCATGGCGAAGGTGCGTATCGGCCACATCTCCGAAGCGCGTATTCTCGAGGCATTGGGCGTCGATTTCATTGATGAGAGCGAGGTGCTGACGCCGGCCGACGACCAGCATCATATCGTCAAGCACGATTTCAAGTCGCCTTTCGTCTGTGGTGCTCGCAACCTTGGCGAGGCCCTTCGCCGTGTGGGCGAGGGAGCGGCCATGATCCGCACCAAGGGTGAGGCGGGTAGCGGGAATATTGTCGAAGCCGTCAGACATCTGCGCAGTGTGTGTGGCGAGATCCGAAAGTTGCAGACCCTGCGTGCCGACGAGTTGATGGCCCACGCAAAGGAGTTGCAGGCGCCCTATGAACTGGTGCGTACTGTCCACGAGCAGGGGCGTCTGCCGGTACCGAATTTTGCCGCCGGGGGCATCGCGACTCCCGCCGATGCTGCGCTTTGTCGCGAATTGGGAGCGGAGGCGATATTCGTCGGCTCGGGGATTTTCAAGAGCGAAGATCCGCCCGCCAGAGCCCGGGCGATCGTGCGCGCCAATACGCACTGGCAGGATGCCGCTGAAGTCGTAGCGGCATGCCGAGGACTCGCTGGCGCCATGGAAGGCATCGAGATGTCGACCCTCGAGGAGAGCGAGCGGCTTGCGAATCGGGGCTGGTGACACTCTCGACGGAGGGCTCCGATGGGCTCCACTGCCCTGAAGACAAAGCGGGTGGGGGTCGTTGCGATCCAGGGGGCGATCGGAAAGCACCTGTCCATGCTGGAGGGCTGCGGTGCCTCGGTGCGCCGGGTGTTGCGCAAGGATGACCTCGATTCTCTCGACGCCCTGGTGTTCCCAGGGGGCGAAAGCACGACGATCTCCAAGGGACTGACTCGTCTGGGTCTCGTCGAGCCCATTCAGGAATTCGTTCGGCGAGGAGGCTCGGTTCTCGGAACCTGTGCCGGGGCGATCCTGCTGGCCAGGGAGTGCTCCCACCACCCTGTGCCGACTCTTGGCCTGCTGGATGTGAGGGCTGTTCGCAACGCCTACGGGACCCAGACCGACTCTTTCGCGAGTTTCGCGGATCCCGGGGGTGATGCGGGCCTCGGGGGCATGCGCTGTGTCTTTATCCGGGCTCCCCAGATCCGGGACCTGGGCCCGGAAGTCGAAACCCTACTGAGGGTGGACGGCCTCCCAGTGCTGGTTCGCCAGGGGCGAATCCTGGCGAGCAGCTTCCATCCGGAACTCGGCGACGATGATCGGATCCATCGTCTTCTCCTCGAGATCTAGGCGCTGGCTGAAGGCTATGTTCTGAGGTATCAATGGCCGCCTGATAGATCCGGGAGCCCGAGAGAAGGCTCCCCGAATCACTGAATCCCTCAGCCCTCTCTATTGCCCGGTCCCGACCCGGCGCAAATTCATGAAGGGGCTCGGACGCCTCGGGTGTCCGTCCAGGAGGAGGAATAGAGTGCGGGAATACGAACTTACCATCGTCATCCAGCCGGAGATCTCCGAGGAGGGATCCCAGTCGATCCTCGAGCGCCTGGATGGGGTCCTGGCCGATAGCTCGGCGCGTCGGCTTCTCTGTGAAGATCTCGGCAAGCGAAAGCTCGCCTACGAGGTCAAGCGCTTCCAGAAGGGGCACTATCACCTGCTCTCGTTCCTCGACCAGGGCCAGGTCGTGAAAGAACTCGAGCGGATTCTTCGCATCGAAGAATCAGTGCTGCGTTTCCTGACCGTCAAAGTGCAGGATCAAGTCGCGGACGTTGAAGCGCTGGTGGCCGAGTCCCTGGAGCGCGAGACGGAATTGAAGAAGCGTGCCGCCGAAAAGGCCGCGCGTGAGGTGGAGGAAGCCGCCGCGAGAGCCGACGCCGAAAGGGCGGCTGCTGAGCAGGCCGAGCAGGTTGCCCGGAAGGAGGGCTCTTCACCGGCAGAAGCTGAGGGCTCTTCACCGGCCAAGGCTGAGGGCT
>CAYTAT010000021.1:0-85244 GCA_964435795.1 uncultured Spirochaetaceae bacterium | reverse complement strand
TCCCGATGCCATGACCCCCCTGGATGCCCTGCTGGCGATTGGGCGCTGGAAGACGCAGCTGGGGGGGGAAGAGTGAATCCCCAGGGTCTTCCTCGCATGGCAAGGAGAGCCCGGTTGGGGATTCTCCTGGGCGTGCTCGCAATCGCTTCATTGGGGGCGGGTTGGGGCTCGGATACGGGGGAACTGCTCGACGTGCGAAGCAGGTCGTATCCCGGGTATACACGGGTCGAGCTCGAGCTCTCGAAACCCGTCGACCTCGGTCCCGATTCGGCGATTCGACTGCCCGGGAATGCCGCGGCTGCGGAGGGGAAGGGCGGGCGCCTCTACGTAGACCTGCCTTCGATCCGGGTCGGAAAGCGCTACCCGCGGCCCATCGAGGTAGACGATGGACTGCTTCAGAGGGTGCGGATCGGGCAGAATCGCGTCGATCGGATGCGAATCGTCCTCGACCTGGAGGCCTATGAAAGCCATCGGCTGCGGACGCTACACTCGCCCCATCGCGTGGTCATCGACGTCTACGGACCGACTGCCAGGAGGGTTGCGACACAGGATTCCGCGCACTTCTCCGAGACAGAGCATTCGAAGCGCCTGTCGATGGCGTCACGGCAGTTGAGGACCGTCGTGATCGATCCCGGTCATGGGGGCAAGGATCCCGGTGCGACGGGCATCGGTGGAATTCGGGAAAAGGATGTGAATCTCAAATTGGCGAGATTGCTGGCGAAACGCTTGCGCGCACGGTCTTTTCGGGTCGTGATGACTCGGACGGAAGATCGCTATCTGGACCTCGAAGAGCGCACCGCCGTGGCCGAGTCTGCGCGCGGGGATCTCTTTATTTCCCTTCACGCCAACGCATCGGAGAATAAGGCTCTACGGGGAATCGAGATCTACTACCTCGATCAGGATCATGAGCGACACAACCTGGAACTGGCGGCGCGAGAGAACGGCGTCGACCTGGAAGAACTCGACGAATTGCAGCAGATACTCACGAAACTCAGGCTCTCGGAAGCCTCCCTTCAGTCGAAAAGAGTGGCTGAGCATGTGCATCAGGACCTCTCGAAGGGATTGGGGCAGACCTACGGGACGATGTCGGATCGTGGTGTGAAGAAGGGCCCCTTTCGGGTGCTCTTTCTCTCCAGCATGCCGGCAATCCTGCTGGAATCCGGATTCCTGACCAATCGAAAGGACTCGCGACTATTGGAAAAGGGGCTCTACCTCGACACCCTTGCTGCCCAGATTGCGGCGGGGCTGGGGCACTATCGCAACCAGGGGCGCGAATTGGGTCGCGCTGAGGACTCCCCGCCTCCGGTGGGGGCGAGATGATGACGGTTCCCGGCACGCGCTTGCGCCTGGAAGACTTTCAGGAATCCGAGGCGCAATTGAGCCGTGCGATTCCTCTGGCGGTTCGCGCGCATCTCAAGGAGATTCGCGGCTACCTCGCCGAATTGCACCGAAGTACGGAATCTGGCCGACTCGTGCAGGAAGCCAACTCGGATCTGATGGATCGCCTGGTTCGTCAACTCTTTGAACTCTCCGAGGAATTGATGATCGCCGAGGGCCAGACCCTCGAGAGGGATGTTTCCGTAGTCGCGGTGGGGGGCTTTGCCAGGCGGGAGATGTCGATTCACTCGGACGTCGATCTGCTGATCCTCTACCGAAATGAGTTGACGAGCTACGTCTCCAGGGTGGCGGAAAATCTCCAATATTGGCTGTGGGATGCCGGATTGAGCGTAGGCTGCGCAACCCGAACGGTCGAGGATACGCTCGCGATGGGGCGCGAGGACGTCACGGTCAGAACGACGGTTCTGACGGCTCGATTTCTCTGTGGGGACGGCGAGTTTTTTCATGATTTCGCGGATACGATCCGCCGCGAACTCCTCCAGGACGTGGGTCTCTTCATCGAGGAACAGGTGGCGTTGATGAGGAAACGCCACCATGAATTCGGCGAATCCCTCTTTCTCCTGCAACCGAATGTGAAGGAGGGGGAGGGCGGTCTGCGGGACTATCACGCGGCCTATTGGGTTGCGCGCGGGGCCCAGCCGTCGCTCAGGAATGTCGACGATTTCCTGCACTTCGGTCTTCTGACCGAATCGGAAATGGACGAATTCAGGAAGGCGCTCGAATTTCAGTGGAGGGTACGCAACGAACTCCATTTGATCTCCGAGCGAGCGAATGACCAGATGAGTTTCGAACTCCAGGAGCAGGTCGCTGAGGCCCTGGGCTACGGGGCGATGCGGGACTATCCCGCGCGAGCCGACGAGTCGCCGGATGGCGACGCGCTGGCGGCAAGGAATTTCGAGCCCGACGATCCGGACCTGCCCGTCGAACGCTTCATGCGGGACTATTACATCCATGCCCGGGTGATCCAGACCTCGTCGGAACTGGTCATCGCTCAATGCGAAGCCCGGGCTTCTGGCGAAGAGCGCCGAAATGTGGACACCGTAGAAATCGAGGAGGGCTTCCGGCTCGCGAATGATCGGCTCGAGATTCCTCATGTCGCACATCTTCGAGAACGCCCGATTCGACTCCTGCTGGCCTTCGAAGTGGCCCAGAACCACGATGTCCCCCTCTCCCGCATGGCACAGCGCTTCATTCGCGAGAGCCTGCCCCTGCTCGCAGAGGAGCATCGATCGGAAGCGGCTTTCACGGCTTCATTCATGAGAATTCTCAACTCGCGAAATCGAGTCATGCGAAGTCTGATGATGATGAATGATGTGGGCCTGCTGGCCGCCTTCATCCCGGAGTGGGAGCATATTGTCTGCCGCTGGCAGCATGTGATCTACCATACCTACACGGTCGACGTGCACTCGATCTTCCTCGTGGAGGAATTGCGGAGGCTCTGGAGCGGGAAGTATCGGCGGACGATGCCGGAGCTTTCGGATCTGATGGAAGAGGTGGACGATCGTCCGGCTCTTTATCTGGGCTGCCTGCTGCATGATATCGGGAAGGGCTTCGGCGGGAACCATTCCTGGAAGGGGGCGGTCCGGGCGGTCAATTCCCTGGCTCGGCTGGGCTTGTCCGAGGAGCAGAAGGGCCGGGTTCTCTTCATCATCGAGCATCATCTCCTGATGTCCCATCTGGCTCAGAGCCGGGATCTGTCGGATCCGAAACTGATTCTCGAATTGGCGCGTCTCTGCGTGGATCGGATCAATCTACGCAACCTCTACCTGGCGACCTTCGCAGATATCCGGGCCTCCTCGAGTGACTCCTGGACGGAGTGGAAGGGACAATTGCTGCGGGAGCTCTACGAACGTGCCGCCGAGATGCTCGAAACCGGCGCCGACGATCCCGACAAGGCCATGGAGTTGATCGAGGCGCGGGTGGAAGTGAGACGCGAAGGCGCGCGTGAGGAGTTGGTCAAAGGGGGTGTCGGACCGGAGCGCATCGATGACTTTTTTGAGAGCATGCCGCGTCGCTATTTCATCACGCATACGCCTCGACAGATCGCCCGGCACGCGCAGGTGCTGTTGAAGCATGCCGTGGAGCGGGCTCCCGCCACGGCCTTTCGGGAGATGCGGGGAGGTTTTACGGAGTTCATTCTCTGTGCCGCGGATGCCCACGGTCTCTATTCGAACGTGGCCGGAACTCTCTCCTCTCACGGTGTCAATATTCTCGGATCCAACGTCTATACGAGCCGCGATGGGGTTGCGCTCGAGATCTATCGCCTGGGCTCACCTCCCGGGGGCGCCGAGGAGCGGGAACTGGCCTGGAGTGAGTTCGAAGCGAATCTGGGCCTGGTATTGAGCGGGGAAAAGCGGGTGCATCAGCTCCCGCGACGCAGGAAAGCGCCGCGGGGAATCCCGGCGTCCCCAACGCCCAAGCCGCCGCGAGTCATCATTTCCAATACGGAGAGCGATTTCTATACCGTGGTCGATGTCATCGCAGACGATCGGATGGGACTTCTCTACGACGTGACGCGTTGCCTGGGAGAACACGATCTGGAGATCTTCATCTCGAAGGCCGCGACGATCAAAGATCAGGTGACGGATAGCTTCTATCTGAAGGGCGCCAATGGGCGAAAGCTGCGGGATGCAGATGCCGTTGAGCGTCTGAAGGAGGACTTGCGGTTGGCCGCATCGCCCGCCCCGGAAGACGAGGTTCCGATCGATCGGAGGCGTTCCTGATGGCCGCACGCGAAGCGGGGAGAGGTGCGGGGCGTCCCGATCATCTCGACGGACTTCGCGATGCCTACCTCAACCATGCCCGATTGGAGAAAGGCCTCGCCGTGAGGACTGTCGAGGCCTACGCGAGAGATCTGGGTCGCTTCGTCACCTATGCGGAAACGCTCGGCATTACGCGTCCGGAGTCCCTGAGTCGGCAATGCGTGAGTGGCTTCGTCCAGAATCTCGAGAGCGAGGGATTGGGTTCGCGGAGTCGAGCCCGAGCCCTCTCCGCAATTCGTCGCATGCTGGCTTTCGCCGCCCAGCGCGATTGGCTCGGCGTGGATCCGACCGAGGGCATCGTGGGACCGCGGGCCGCACAGCCCCTGCCGAGAATACTCAGGGTGGATGAGACCCTGGCCTTGCTGGCAGCCGTGGATCGGGAGACCCCTCTCGGTCTGCGCGATTACGCGATGCTGGAATTGCTTTACGGGGCCGGGTTGAGGGTGAGCGAGTTGATCGGAATTCCACTATCCGGCGTGGATCAGCGTTCCGGACTCCTGAGGGTGATGGGCAAGGGGCAGAAAGAGCGGATCGTGCCCGTAGGGGATGTGGCCCTGGCGGCGTTAGCCGACTATCTGGAGGCAGCGCGTCCACTTCTATTGGGGAAGAGACCGGATCGCAGCCGAGCTCTCTTTCTCAGCCGGCGGGGAGGGGCGATGAGCCGGCAGAACTTCTTTTTGCTGCTCAAGAAATTGGCGCGTAAGGCGGGCATTCCCGAGGATCGGGTTTCTCCCCACGTTCTGCGCCACGCCTTTGCCACGGATCTGCTCGAGGGAGGAGCAGATCTGCGATCCATCCAGGCGCTCCTCGGGCATTCCGATCTTTCGACGACCCAGGTCTATACCCACGTGGGTCGAGCCCGCCTGCGAGAAACCGTCGAAGAACGCCATCCGCGTGGCTCCGGAAGAACTGGGCGCAGATGAGGCAAGCATTTTCCCGAGAGGAGATGTTCCGGAAGTTTCCCGCTGCGGCCTCGGCGCTGCTGGAGGCGGTTGCCGAGGAAGCGACCCGCCGGAAGTCGGATCTCTATCTCGTCGGAGGCCCCGTTCGGGATCTGCTTCTGGAACGCGAAATTCGCGATCTGGACGTGCTCCTGGTCCCGCGCAAGCCGAGGCGGAATGCCGCCCTGGAAGTGGCACGAGCCGTGGCTCCGCAGGGTGCGAAGCTGGTCGAATACAGTCGCTTCGGAACCGCGGGAATCGAGGCTGCGAATTGGAGTCTGGATATTGCGACCGCCCGGCGAGAGAGTTACGAGCGGCCGGGGGCACTTCCCGTCGTCGAGGCCAGTGGACTCGACGACGATCTCCGACGCCGAGATTTTAGCGTCAATGCCCTGGCGATCTCGCTCCAGCGCACGAGTGGGGATGCACCGCTGGACGTGGTCGATGTCTGTGGCGGAATGGATGATCTGCGCGGGGGGGTTCTGAGGGTTCTCCATGACAGAAGCTTCCACGATGATCCGACACGCATCCTCAGGGCGGCGCGCCTCGCGCCCAGACTGGGTTTTCGCCTCGCTCGGGGCACGCGGTCGCTGCTTCGCGATGCGCTGCGAGACGGTGTCCTGGGAAGCGTGAGTGGCGACCGCTTGCGCCGAGAACTTGAGAGGTTCTTTTCGGATGCGCGACTCGGATTGGATCCGGCCGTGGCGCTCAGGCGGTTGAATGAGTGGCATGTGCTGGGCGCGGTCGAGCCGGGCCTGTCACTGCCTCCGGAGGTCATCGGGGGGATTCGGCGCCTGGGGCGCGGGATTGCCCAGCCCGCCTGGCGTGTCACCCGTTTTCGGCCCTGGGTTCCCGGATTGTCGCTCTGGCTGGCCCCGCAGGCCCCCGCGTTGCGGCGCAGGGTGTTGCGAAGATTCTCCGTCCGGGGTGAGACAGCCGAACGCGTGGCTTCTTTTCCGACGCGCAGGGATCGGGCGTTGGGACGATTGGCCAGGACCCGCGGGCGAGGGGCGGTCGACCGGTCATTGGGGCAGCACGACGAAGAGGACATCCTCGCATTCTTCGCATCGGCCGATACGGCGGCCCGCCGCAAGATCCTTCGCTGGGCGGCCGAGGATCGGGGCAGGCGTGCGCCGCTCTCGGGGAGCGAACTGCTCGAATTGGGGCTGAGCGGGCCGGCCCTGGGAAGGGTTCTGGAGCGCATTCGCAGTGCGCATCTCGATGGTGAGATCGCCAACCGGGAGGAGGCCCTGGCCCTTGCCCAGGAGTTGATGCGGCGGCAGCGGGGGGCGAAAACGCGAAAGAAAGCGAATCCATGAGGAATCCTCTCGAGTCCCCGCGGACCTGCGGGCAATGCCGGAGGCGTCGTGGACTCCCCCAGGTTGCCGCGGGGGGCGGAATTCCCCATACTGGAAATGCGTTTCGCCGCACGGCGACCGACCGGGTAGAAGCCCAGAGGACGCTGGCGGTGGACGCGATGCCCATGGGACGCGAACCTTTTTACGCAACAACTCCCCCAGTCGTCACGGCCGCATGAGTCTGAGCGATGCCTACAGTGAAACTGGCGCGGAGCGCCCCGACGCGGGAGTCGGGAGCGGGGGCGACTACGCGGTCAAACTCGCGATCTTCGAGGGGCCGCTCGACCTGCTGCTGCACCTGATTCGGCAGAATGAGGTCAAAATCGCCGATATTCCGATCGCCGAGATCAGTCGCCAATATCTCGACTACATCGAAGTGATGGAAGAATTGAATATCGATGTGGCCGCCGAATACCTGCTCATGGCCTCGACCCTGGCCCTGATCAAGTCCCGTATGCTGCTGCCGGCCGAGAGCGATTCCGAGGCTGGCGAGATTCTGGATCCCCGGGCCGAATTGGTGGCGCGTCTGCTGGAATACCAGCGCTTCAAAGAGGCGGCCGAGGAACTCGCGAAACGCCGCAGACTCGGCCGGGATGTCTTTCGGGCCGAGGCTCCGGGGCCGGAGCCCACACCCGAGGCCGAGCGCGAAATCGAGGTAGGTCTCTTCGAGTTGATCGAAGCCTTTCGCAGCGTTCTCCAGGAGGCTCGGGATCAGCGTCCGACTCACGAGATCGAGGCTGAAGATGTCACGGTTCATGACCGCATGGTCCACGTGATGGATTTCCTGGAGAAGGTCGAGAAGACGGAATTCACCAGGATTTTTGAGAGTGAAGGCGATGGAAGGGCTCCCAGCAGGGCGGTTCTCGTGGCGACGTTTCTGGCCCTGCTCGAATTGGCGAGACTCGGGGCGCTACGACTCTTCCAGGGCATGAATGAACTCGGCGTACCCGAGGGCGCTATCCATATGCGGATGGTGAGGGACGCGCAGACGGATCTGAGTTGGCGAGAGCGCGTCACCGATCCACGATGAGGCCATAGAATGGAAGCTTCCGAAAAACGCAGGATCATCGAGGCTCTGATTCTCGCCTCCAGCGAGCCGATCGGGTTGGATGCCCTCGCGCGTGTCGTGCCGGGATCCACCCCGGCCGAGATCAAATCGCTGATCGGTGAGTTGAATGCCGAATACGAGCAGCAGTTTCGCGCCTTCGAGATCTGGGAAGTCGCCGGTGGCTACCAGATTCGAACCCGGGCCGAGTTTTCGGGCTATCTCCAGCAATTGCGCCGGGAGCGTCCCCTGCGCTTGTCCCAGGCGGCATTGGAAACCCTCTCGATCGTCGCCTATCGACAGCCAGCCAGTCGGGCCGAGGTCGATGAAGTGCGCGGGGTCGATAGCGGGGCCGTCCTGAAATCTTTGCTCGATCGTCGCCTCTTGAGGATTCTCGGGCATCGGGACGTACCGGGCCGACCTCTGATCTACGGTACGAGCAAGAGATTCCTGGAGGTCTTCGGCCTGGGTTCCCTGAAGGAGTTGCCGGGATTGCGCGAGTTGGAAGAACTGGCGCGGGAGCAGGGAGTGGAGATTCCCGGCCTGCCCGGACTCTCGGGCGAGAACTCGGATTCCGATCCGGAGATTCCCTTCCCCGAGAATCCCGATGAGGTCTCGGGGGCGGAATCCGAGGATGTGCCCGAAATGGAAGTCGAGGATGCGGAGACGGAGTCGACGCCGGATGCGCAGGGGCTTGAAGCTTCCGAGGCCGAGCAGCGCGAGTCGCCGGAAGAGCGGGCCTGACCCGGACATCGGGTTTTCAGGGCCATCTCCGCGCATGCCCGGGCGATGCTTCCGAGGAGCGGGGCAGGGGAGAGGCTTCTCTGTCCGGGTCTTTTTTCTTCCCGCGAGCGTTTCCCGCCGGGCTCCGATGGCCAGGGCTTCGGATCTGTGCTCGAATGCAGGCCATCTTGCGAGGAGAGGACGTCCCCGATGGCCCACGGCCGATCGCCGCGCCACAGAAGAAAGCGCCCGGTAGCACCGGATTCCAGGCAGACTCCCGATCTGGTGCGGATCCAGAAGATTCTCTCGGCTGCGGGACTCGCGTCCCGGCGAGGGGCCGAGGAATTCATCCGGGCGGGGCGTGTGACCGTCAACGGGCGCACGGCGCATCTCGGTGAGAGCGCGGATCCCGAGACGGATGAGGTGGCCTTCGACGGCGAAAGCGTGCGCAGCGGGCGCCCCCGCTACTGGATGCTCCACAAGCCGAAGGGGGTCGTCACGACGGTCGCGGATCCCCACGGTCGTCGGACGGTGGTGGATCTTCTGCCCGATGGGCTTGGAAGACTCTATCCCGTCGGGCGCCTGGACAGCGATAGCACGGGCCTGGTCTTGTTGACGAACGATGGAGCGCTCACTCAACGCCTCCTGCATCCCTCCTATCGGAGCGAGAAGGAGTATCGCGTGACGGTGAGAGGAGAATTCGGCAAGTCCCAGGAGGCCAAGGTGCTTCGAGGAATTCATCTCGAAGACGGTCGCACGGCGCCGGCCCAGGTGCGCGAATTCCGTTTCGATCCCGAGCGGGGGCAGTCGACCCTCGTACTGACCCTCCACGAGGGACGCAAACGCCAGATTCGCCGCATGATGCTGGCCCTGGGCTGCCCGGTCAAGAAATTGGTTCGAATACGAATAGGACCCCTTTGGATGGGACGGCTGGCACCGGGTCTCTCGCGCCCCCTGCGCGCGGATGAAGTTCGAAGCCTGAAGGCCTATGCGGCGCAGAGTCGCGAGAGAAGCAGGCGGGGCAGAAGCGGCTGAAGGCCGACCGACCTTCCTACTCTCCTCTCTCCCTTTGTCATCGCGCACTCTCCCGCTTCCCCTGGCCGCCGCTTCTCCTGGGGATTTGCCCGCGCGGGATCGGTTTCCGCTCGGCGGGTGTTTTCAGGCATCCCGCCGAGCGGAGGCTTCGGAGTCGTCTCTTCCGATGCGGGAGATGATCTGGGTGGTTCCCAGCCCGCCCAGGATCAGGATGAACGACAGGCCCAGTTGGCTCGATGTAGGACTGAAGCGCTGAAGGGCCCAGTACTTGGCATCCAACTGCGCGGCTTCCTCGGCGTTCAGGACCGCGCCACGGTGGACGAATCCGGCCTCGGGAGGGGTGGGGGCCTGGAAGGGATAGAGACCCACCACAGAGCCGAGGAGCAGGCCCAGCAGGAAGCCCAGGGTCGGCTTCTCGAATCGGTCGAGGAGCCAGCGCAGCAGGTTCGCGACGCCGACGATCCCGATGACGACTCCGAGACCGACCGGCCAGAGGGTGTCCAGCACCGGCCCGAGCAACTCGCTATTCGCGCCCCCATCCAGCAGGTATCGCTTCAAGCCGTCGATGGCGGAGAGAATCTTTTCGTACTGTCCCAGCAGAAGCAGCAGGTATCCCCCGCTGATTCCCGGCAGGATCATGGCCGAGGCGCCGGCCAGGCCCGAGAAGAGCAGGCGTAGCCGGCTGCTCTCGGCACTACTCGCCCCGCCATCTTCGCCGAGGCTCATCCAGGCCATCAGGAGAAAGGCCGTCAGGGCCGCGAGCCAGAGGGAGGCATTCGCCGGTCGCGCCAGGCGCCATACCAGGGGGATGCCTCCGAGGGTCAGCCCGATGAAGAGGCTGTACATGCCCCATCGCTCTTCGACCACGAGGGTCTTCATGCCGCCGGCCAGCAGCAGGATGGTCAGGGCCGCACATCCGGCGATGGTCCCGAACGCCAGCAGGGAGCGAGCGCGAATTCGGAGCGTCGTCAACTCCGCGATGGCGGAGACGAAGGTCGGGTAGACGCCGGCGGCCAACAACATCGTTCCGCCGCTGATCCCGGGGACGAGGTTGGCTAGGCCCATCAGGATCCCCCCGATGGCTCCGCGAATGAGCAGGGGGGAGAGGGGGATCTGCTCGCTCTCGCGAATCGCATGGCCGTGTTCCACGGGCCTGGCGGCATTCGTCGCGGGCCCGACTTGACCCGAATCATCTTCTGACATATCTCCCCCCCCAAAAGGAATCGCCGTCGTGGGCAATAGGCCGAGTGTAGCAACCACCTCGGGACTGGAAGGAATCCAATGTGTGGTCGGATGGTGGCGACCCGTTCCGCGCGGGAGTTGGCCGAAATATTCGATCTGGACGAACTGGCCCGGGAATTCGATCTCGCGCCCCGTTTTAACGTCGCGCCCGGGCAGGCCGTAGCCGCCATTCGCCAGGGGATCGAGGGGGGGCGGGATCTCGTCGAATTGCGTTGGGGTCTGGTGCCCGCCTGGGCGAAGCAGCCCTCGATCGGGCATCGGTTGATCAACGCTCGCAGTGAGACGGCGGCTTCAAAACCCGCATTTCGCAGCGCCTTCCGTCGCCGTCGATGCATCGTTCCGGCCGACGGCTTCTACGAATGGCGCAAGCGGGCTTCCGGATCGGGAAAGGCGGGAAGCAGCGAGAGCCTTCCCTATTATTTTCGAGAGCCAGGGGGTGACGCTCTCGCCATCGCGGGTCTCTGGGAGAGTTGGACCCACCCCGTCGAGGGCGAGATTCTCGAGTCCTGCACCCTGCTCACCACCGAAGCGAATTCGACGATTCGCCCCATCCACCATCGCATGCCCGTGCTGTTGCGGCGCGAGGATTGGAAACTCTGGCTGGATCCGGACCGCGCGAGCGGCGACGAACTCCAGGCATTGCTCGTCCCTTCTCCCCCGGACCAACTCGAATCGATTCGAGTCAGCACCTGGGTCAACAACCCCGGCCACGAGGATCCCCGTTGCATCGAGCCCGCCTGAGAATTGCTCTCGCCGGGGAATAGTTCCCGATGGACTCCGCGGAATGCTAAACCTCTGGGATGGACGGGGGCGATTCGGAGCATCGGGAGAGGGGATCGGGGGAGAGCGGGGGGCGGATGAGAGCAGCGCGACAATCCGGGTCGGCCGTCCTCCTGCGCCGCTTTCTGCTGGCATTGATTGCCCTTCTCTATGTCGTATCGGTTCCCTGGTATCGCAATGCCGATGCTCCCATGCAGATCTTCCTGGGGCTCCCGGATTGGGTGGCGGTCGCAATCCTCTGCTACGCCGGGGTCGCGGTGTTGAATAGCCTGGCCTGGATGCTCACCCCGGTTGACGACGCGGCCCCGCTGCCGCCGACTCTTCCCGAATCCACCCGGGAGAGGTCGGGGCGGCTGGATGCATCGGCTGCGGGCGAAGAGCGGGCTGCCCCTTGAATTTTTCAGAGATCGGTCTGGTAGCCCTCGGGGTCTATATCCTCGGGCTGCTCTGCGTCGGAGAAATCGCGAAGCGCTCGCGCACCGATCAATCGCCGAGCGATCATTTCCTCGGCGCTCGAGAACTCGGCGGCTTCGTGCTCTTCCTCACCCTCTACGCCACGGCCTATTCGGGGAATTCCCTGCTGGGATACCCCGGCAAGGCCTATCGCGTCGGCTTCAGCTTCATCATGTCCACGGGCTTCATGATGGCCATCATCGTCGTCTTCCACGTCCTGGTGCCGCGACTGCGGCCCGCGGCCATACAGCGGGGTTATGTCACGCCCGGCGATTGGATCCGAGATCGTTTCGCGGGTGAAAGGGCGACTGGGCCCCTGACGGCGGCGGTGGGCCTGCTGATGATCCTGGCATTGGCCAACTTTCTCCTGGCCCAACTCAAGGCCATGGGGGAGGTCGCCAGCCTGGTGACGGGAGATCTGATTCCCTATGGCTGGGGGGTCGTGGGGCTGGCCGCGATGATCCTCTACTACGAGACCCGGGGTGGCATGAGGGCGGTCGCATGGACGGATGCGGCCCAGGGTATCCTGATGGTGATCGGATTGACGACCCTGCTGGCGTGGCTCCTGACGGCTTCCGGGGGCCTGGCTGAGATGACCCGCGCGGTGGCTTCCGTGCGGCCGGATGCGGTCGAGATTCCCGACGCTCGGGGCAATGCGAACTGGTTTAGCACGATTGCCCTGCTGGGATTGGCGAGCGTCATCTATCCCCAGGCCATCCAGCGCGTCTACGCGGCGCGCAGTGGAAAGGCCCTGACGCGTTCCTTTGCGCTGATGACGTTCATGCCCTTGATGACGACCCTGGTCGTGACCCTGATCGGCATTGCGGCCATCCCCAGGCTGGATGTGCTCTCGGGAGCCGCCTCGGATGGCGTGATGCCGACGCTCTTGCGGGAGTGGGCCTCCCAGGGCGCCGCCAGCCAGGCGGCGGCCATCCTGGTCTTTCTCGGCGCATTGTCGGCCATCATGTCGACAGCGGATTCCTGTCTGCTCTCCCTTGGCTCGGTAACGGCACGCGACGCCCTGGGGCGGGTCGGAGAGAATCGTGAAAATACGCGTTTTGGAAAACTCCTGGCGGGACTGATCCTGCTCGGAATCATTCCCCTTGCCCTGCAACGGGACTTGACTCTCTGGCGACTGATCGAATTGAAGATGGAATTGCTGATCCAATGCGTACCGAGCTTTTTGTTGGCGATTCATTGGGCGCGGCAATCGGCTGCAGCGACCCTCGCGGGTCTGCTGGTCGGAACCCTATTCGGTGTGGTCTTGACGCTTGCGGGCATTCCAACCCTCGGCGGAATACATGTCGGGGTCCTGGGATTGGTGTTGAATACGGCGGTCGTGATCGCCGGGAGCTTGCTGGGGGCGGCCCCTCGCGGTCGGGAATGATTTCGCAATGAGCCCGGAGCGAGGTCGCGCGGGGCATGATCGAGGTGCAGGGCCCGGAGATGGGAAGATCAATGCTTGAGAATCCTCTACTCGCAATGGGCGGGCTGCCGCGCTTCGACCGGATCGAGGTGGCCCACGTCGTGCCGGCGATCCGTTCCCTGCTCGAGGAGTTGAGTGCGGAGTTCGAGGCTCTCGAAGCCAGTGTGGAGAGCACGTGGGCGGCTAGCGTGATTCCTCTCGAGGCCATCGGAGAACGCCTCTCGTTCAGTTGGGGGATCGTCGGTCACCTGATGGGGGTTCGGAATAGCGATGAGTTGAGGGCCGCCTACGAGGAGGTCCAGGCCGAGGTCGTCGGCTTCACGCTGCGGATGGGACAGAGTCGACCGATCTACCGGGCGCTCGAGGCATTGAAGGGTGGCGAGGAATGGGATGAACTCAATTCCGCCCAGCGAAGAATCGTCGAGGGCTTGCAGCGCGAGGGGCGCCACTCCGGGGTGGCCCTGAACGAGCCCGACCGCGAACGCTTCAATGAGATTCAGCGAGAACTCGTCGAATTGGGGACCGACTTCGCCAACCATGTGCTCGATGCCACCCAGGCCTTCTCGCTCTGGCTCCGCGAACCGGAGGAGATGCTGGGAGTTCCGGGGAGCCTGCGAAAATTGAGTGCCCAGGCCGCGCGGGATGCTGGAGAGGCCGGGGCAACCGCCGACGCGGGGCCCTGGAAAATCGGCCTCGATCAGCCCTCGATTCGACCCTTCCTGGAGCATGCGGAAAGGCGAGATCTGCGAGAGCGGGCGTATCGAGCCTACGTTTCCAGGGCGGGCTCGGGGGAGTACGACAACTCGGCGTTGATCGGACGCATCCTGGGACTGCGCCGGGAATCGGCTCGACTCCTCGACTACGACAGCTACGCGGAGTTGGCTCTCTCGAGCAGGATGGCGGGGCACGTCGCCGAGGTCTCGGATTTTCTCGAGAGGCTGCGAGGGGCATCCGCGGATGCCGCGGCCGAGGATTTCGAAGCCCTGGGCGATTTTGCACTGCGGGCATCCGAGGGGGAAGTCGAGGATCTCCGGCATTGGGATATCGCCTTCTGGGCCGAGAGGCTGCGCGAGGAGGAATTCGCCTATAGCGAAGAAGATCTGCGTGCCTACTTCCCCCTGCCCAAGGTCCTCAAGGGCCTCTTTTCCCTCGCACAGCGCCTCTTCGGCATCGAGATCGAAGAGGCGGATGGGGAAACGAGCCTATGGCATCCCGATGTTCGCTTCTTTCGAATTCGGGATGAGAAAGGTGTGCCGATTGCGGCCTTCTTCCTCGACCCCTACTCGCGTCCCGGGGAGAAACGCGGCGGCGCCTGGATGGATGAATGTGTCGGTCGGAGTCGAAGGCTTGCAGCGCCGGGCGAGTCGATGCGCTTGCCGGTCGCGTACCTGGTCTGCAATCAGGCTTCACCCGTGGATGGGCAACCCTCCTTGATGAGCTTTCAGGAAGTGACGACCCTCTTCCACGAATTCGGTCATGGCCTGCAGCATATGCTCACCCGGGTCGATGAATCGATGGCCGCGGGAATACGCAATATCGAGTGGGACGCCGTTGAATTGCCAAGTCAGTTCATGGAGAACTGGTGCTATCAGCGGGAAACGCTTCGCGAGATCAGTGGGCATGTGGTGACGGGGGCGCCCCTGCCGGATGAACTCTTCGAGAAGCTGCGGGCGGCCCGAAATTTTCGTTCCGGTTCGGATATGCTGCGTCAACTCTATTTCGCCTGTACCGACCTCGCGCTCCACGATGAATTCAGCTCGGATGGGCCGGAGGACGCCTTCGAGATCCAGAGGCGGATTGCGGCGCTCACGACGGTCCTGCCGCCGCTGCCGGAGGATCGATTTCTCTGCAGCTTCGGACATATCTTTGCGGGCGGATACGCGGCGGGCTATTACAGCTACAAATGGGCCGAGGTGCTCTCAGCCGACGCATTCGGAGCCTTCGAGGAGGCGGGCCTGGAGGATTCCGGCGCCGTGAAAGATATGGGGCGGCGCTTTCGGGAGAGCGTCCTGGCGCTGGGCGGCAGTCGCGACCCGATGGAGATCTTTCGGGATTTCCGAGGTCGGCCACCCGGCGTCGAAGCCCTTCTGCGCCAGAGTGGATTGGAGAGATCATGAGAGCGGGAGACGCCTACTCGAAGATCTACGCCGTGGTTCGTCGCATCCCGTCGGGTCGGGTCGCGAGCTACGGGCAGGTCGCGCGCTGGGCGGGTTTGCCGGGCCGAGCCAGGCAGGTCGGCTACGCGCTTCACGCGATCGATGACGACGACGACGGGATCCCGTGGCAAAGGGTCGTGAACGCCAGGGGAGAGGTGAGCTCGCGTTCTGAACCGGGCATGGAGAATCTGCAGCGCGCCATGCTGGAGGCCGAGGGCGTCAATTTTGATCTCGGGGGCCGGCTGGATCTGGAGCGTTTCGGCTGGTGGCCTCGAGGCCGCTGAGCTTTTCGAGCGCGCCGGGGCGGAGGAGTACGGGTGGAAAAGAATCAGATCGTTCGCCTGGCCATTGATTTCGAAAATCAGGCGACCGAGTGGTGGGAGAGTGGGGGCCGGGAACTCTGGGAGGCTCTCGTCGAAGATTTCGATGCGGGCTCGGTCATCGTGGACTCCGCGCTGGCCGAGAGTTGGCTCGGCCAGGCGGCGAGCCTGCCGGGTTGGGATGCCGGAACGGAATTCTCGCGTCATCCGGTTTTTATCCGGCCCATCGATGAGGACGAAGAGGTCTGAGCGGATTGGATTCGGCTCTCGGAACGCTTCCATAGCCCCCCCCCCCCCCCCGGCGCTGCCGCGGTGGCCGGGCCCGGGCGGCGGGTGCGGGCGGTGGCGGTGGCGGCAAACTGCTAGGCTCTCGCTTCAGCAGGAGGAATGGCAGTGAAGACTGGAAACGCATTGATCGTGGCCGCGACGATTCTCGGCTTGAGTGTAATCGGCGGCGCCTACCTGACGGTGGCCTCCGTCGATCGCGTGACCGCGGAACTATCCGCCCTGGGAGCGTCATTTTCCAAGGGCCTGGCAGTTGCGGCCAACGCACCGGAGCCGCGTCCGCCCAGCCGCAACCGGGGCCCCGATCCGAAGAAGGCCTACGCGATCAATACGACGGGTTCACCCGCCAAGGGCGGGCCGCCGAATGCCGCCGTGACCCTGGTCGAATTCTCGGACTTCCAATGTCCTTTCTGTGGACGGGTGACGGCGACGCTGGACCAGGTGGAAAAAGTCTACGGGGATAAAGTGCGAATCGTCTTCAAGCATCTGCCCCTTCGCATGCACAGCAAGGCTCCGAAGGCCCATGCGGCTTCGGAAGCCGCCAATCGCCAGGGCAAGTTCTGGGAGATGCACGACCTGATCTTTTCGAACCAGCGCGAACTCAGCGAGGCCAAATATATTCAATACGCGACCCAGATCGGTCTGGATGTCGATCGTTTCAAAAAGGATATGGCCTCGGCTTCGGTGAAGGCCAAGGTCGATGCAGACGCGGCTGAAGCCGGAAAATTGGGTGTTACCGGCACTCCGGGTTTCTTCGTAAACGGGTTTTTCCTCTCCGGGGCCAAGCCCTTCAGCGAATTCAAGAAGGTCATCGACGAGCAGTTGGCGAAGAGTTAGCCAGCGGGCGAGGCGGCTTCCGCTAAGGGGAATCGGCGTTCAGGATCGCGGGGAGCATGATCTCCGAGGCCGCGCGATCCGCCTCCTGGCGTGCATCGCGCAGCCGCTGCCAGTTGCCGTAGAGATCCGCGTGGATCGAGACCTGCCCGGGATCCGGTTCGAGGGTCGTTTCGAGCCGGGCCTGGGCGTGTACGGCGCTCCGGAGGTCGGGGTAGAGTCCCGCACCCACCGCCGCGCAGAGGGCCGCGCCGAGACCGCTGCAATTCTCCGATCCGGAGACCCCGACCTCTCTTCCGAGGATATTCGTCAGGATGCTGGTGAAGTCCGGATTGCGAGCCAGCCTGCCACCGACTCTGAGGGTCGCCGGAGCGTAGCCCGAGGCCGCCTCGAGTTGTTCCAGGTTCGCGCGCAGGGCACAGGCCATCCCCTCGAGGATGGAACGGGCCAGGTGGGGCCGAGGATTCGGGTCGTGGCGGCTGGGAATCGGGCTCAGAGTGATCTGGCCGACGGCCAGGGCCGGCGCCCTGGCGTTCATGACCTCGGCTCCCAGGCTCGAGAGCATGCCCAGGGATCCGGGAGGAGATGCCCGGGCCTCGTTGAAGAGGGCGGGGATCGGATCCCCCGCCGATGGGTAGAGGAGTCTAGAAGCCCACTCGAGACTTTCTCCGACCGGGCCGGCGTTGCTCTCCATCAGCCAGACGCCGTTCAGGGCGTGGTGAGCGCTCCAAACCCTTCCTCCGGGATCGACGAGGGGTCGATCCAGGACCAGTTGAACGGGACTCGTGCTGCCGATGATCGCCGCGCGCTCGCCCTTGGATACCGCGCCGCAGCCGAGCAGGCCGAGTTGGGTATCCGCTCCCCCGACGGCTACCGGAGTGCCCGGATCCAGGCCCAACTCCGCCGCCACTTCGGGGAGCAATTCGCCGAGGCGGCTGCCCGGCTCCCGAATTTCCGGCAACCACTCGCGCGGAATCCCGAGTTCCCGGCAGCGGACATCGGAAAAGGCCCGCTCTTCGAGATCGAAGAGCAGCGTCTCTCCCGCCTGGGTCGGATCTGAGGCGCGGGTTCCGCAGAGCCGAAAGCCCAGCCAGCCGCTGAGGGGCAGAACCGTGTGGGCGGCCGCAAAGTCGGCGGGTCGCTGCTCGGCCAGCCAGAGCAGCCGTGCCGCGGTGTAGATGGGAAGGGGCCAGCGACCCGTGGCTGCGTAGAGGGCGTCTCCATTTTCCGAGGCGAGGCGCAGGCCCGCTGCCACCGCCCGAGCGTCACGATTCGGGACGGCGTGTAGTGCCTTGCCCGATCGATCGAGGACGATGTCGGCCATGCGAAGGGATCCCGCGGCGACTCCGAGAATCTCGTCGGGCCGGATTCCCGCTCCCCCCAGCAGTTGTCGCGCCGTGCTGCATAGAGCCGACCACGACCTTTCCAGGTCGATATTGAATCCCAGGCCACCGCTATTCGGGGCGGGATCGAAGCGCCAGGGGGTGTGGACCTGGCTCAGGGTCCCTGCGTCGAGGTCCAGAAGCGCGCAGCGTCCGCCGCTTCCGCCGAAATCGAAACCCAGGGTGTATCGAGCCATTTCGCCTCTCCATCGCCCGCAATCGGGATCGCCGGCACGGCCCGCAACCCGGCCGCAGTCGAGCTACTGGCCCGGAAATCCTTCTCCGTAGAGGGCCTCGCATGGATCGGGGCCTACGCGGCCGCCATCCAAGGTGATCTGTCTCTCATTGCATCCCGGGGCGCAGACGACGAGAACGATTTCCCCGGATGGAATGTCCACGGGCGTGGGAAAGCCGAAGATTCCCCCTGCATCCGTTCTTCCCCTTGCGATTTCTTCGGCTTGCGACGGATCCGCCCCGCGGATTTCGACCCTGACTTCGGCGTCGGCGATCGGAGGCCTCTCGCCCGAGGGCAGAGGATCGTGATGTCCCACCTGGATCCGTCCCGTGCGTCCATCGGGCGCGCGTTCCAATTCAAGCGCCGAATCCAATAGCCAGATCATGTGATCCGCCACTTCCGCCTGCAATCCCGCCGCCTTGACGTGCCGAGCCGGATTCGCGGCCAGGCCCGTATCCTGGGGGGCCATGCCGTGGTCCGCGGTGAGCACGAAGAGGGTTTCATCGAGCCGCCCCACTTCTTCGAGCAGGCTCAGGATTCTTCCAATTCTGCGATCCCCCTCCTCGAGGGCCGAACGCATGCCGTCGGAATGGGGGCCGTAATCGTGTCCCACGCCATCGGTGAGGATCAACTCGTGGTAGACGAAGTCGGGCGAGCGAAGGTCTTCTCTGCGAAAGAGATCGTAGGCCTGGGCGACTCCCCGGGTATCCAACGTGGATTCCTGGATCGCATCTTTGCAGCCCTCTTGCTGCCAGCGCGGATCCTGGTCCTTGATGAAATCTGCGTTCAGGGCATGTAGATGCTCGCGGTCGCAGAGGTTGCGTCGCTCCAGTACGGCGTGGTCGGCGCCCCGGCCGAAGGGGGCAAAGATGGCGGCAGTCAGGCACTCGGAACCGCGGACCCGAGCGAAGGCCTCGTAGATGGATTCCACCTCGGGATTCGAAAAGCCTTCGGTTTCGATCTGCTGGCCCTGGGGCGAAATCATCTTGCGTTCGTCGCGCAGATAATAGCTCGGGTTGACGACGTCATGATGTCCGCACCAGGTTCCCGTCCCGATCGTCGTATGGCTGGGCCATGTGATCGAGGGAAAGTTGACGATCGAACCCGACGTAAAGACGGCGGCGCGCTCGCGCAACCAGCCGAGGTTCGGCAAGGAGTCCGGATCGGAAGCCAGGCGTTCCTCGAGCTCGGTATGATGCAGGCCGTCGAGGAGCAGAAGGTAGAGATATCGCGGAGCCGGATTCCTCCCGTCCAGGATTTCCTCCACGACTCGGCCATCCTGTCTCTTGAGCAATGTGTCGGCTTCCACGCCGCGCTGGCTTGCGCTTCGACCGCTGGCATCCGCTCCATCGATGCGAGGGAAGCCGAGGGCGGCGAGGGCGGTAGGCGCGATGTCGACGGCCCGCGCCGCGAGGGTGAAATCGCCGCGGCGAATTCCGCGGCCCGCGAACCAGAGGGGAGCGCGCGCCTGTCGAATATGCAGGGCTCCGTGAGTGCCGGGCTGGAGTCCGGAGCACCAATCCAGCGGGGAGATCGCCAGGTCTGGTGCATTCGGAGAATCGAAGAGTTGCGCGATGCGCTCGTAGGCGTAGGGGTAGCTCTGGTATTCGGGTCGAATGAAGCGCCGGGCCGGATCCTCGGCGTCGAAACCCGACGCTTGGGCCGCCGCTTTTTCCTCGGCGACGCTCCGCAGGGCATGCGGATCCTGGTTGGCGAGGGGATTCTCCCCAACGATTTCGTCGACCACGAAGGTCAGCCCCGACTCTCCGACGTAACGCCGAAAGCGGACCCTGCCGCGTCGGGACCACGCTTCATAATGGCCCTCGCGCGGAGCGCCTTCCCCCCCCTGGCGAAAAGTCATTACCAGATCGACCTGGTCTCGAACTTCCGGATCCCCGAGCAGGGCGGCGATCGCTCGATCGGCGGATTCGGACTGATGCTTCGAGAGCCCCTGGCCCCGAAAACGTTCTGGACCGTGTAGCGCGAGAGCCATCCGATCCTCCGTGCTTTGAAGTGGATGCCCAGCATAGCCATTTGTGGGTCCGGGTCAGCGGGGATCGAGACCTCTATACTCCGGCCATGGAATCCATACTCAGCCGCATCGACGAGGGGGTCCTGTTGCTCACGCTCAACAGGCCCGAGAAGAAGAATGCTTTCAACGTGGCCCAGTGGCGCGCCCTGCAGCAAGCGCTGGTGCGGGCCCGGGAAGATCCCGAGGTGGGCGTGGTCGTCTTGACCGGAGCCGGGCGGGACTTTTCTGCGGGCCAGGATCTGACGGAAATGCTCTCCGGCGGTGACGCGAGCCAGGAGAGTCACCCCTTCATGTCGGCGATCCGCGAACTCTACGCCTTCGACAAACCCCTGCTGGCGGCAGCCAGGGGTGTGGGTGTGGGATTCGGTGCGACCTGTCTCTTCCACTGCGACATCGTCTATGTCGGGGAGAGCCTGCGCCTGCGCCTGCCCTTCGTGAGTCTTGGCCTGGTTCCCGAGGCGGCGAGCAGTTATATGCTGCAGACCGTGATCGGCTATCAGAGGGCCGCGGAATTATTTTTTACCGCCGAGTGGATCAACGCTGAAAGGGCCGTGCAGACCGGCATCGCGGCGCGTTCGTTTCCCGACGATCAACTGCTCGAGGCGACCCTCGAAAAGGCGAAGGAGATTGCCCGCTGGCCCGCGAGTTCACTTCAGGCCACCAAGAGAACCCTCCGGGCCCCGCATCTCGCAGCCATCGAGGCCGCCGAGGAATGCGAACAGTCGGGTATGCGAGCGACGGTGGGATCTCCCGAGAATGTCGAGGCCATTTCGGCTTTCCTCGAAAAACGCGAGCCGAATTTCCGAAAACTGCTGCAGAAGTCGGGGCAGGAGTCGCGCGACTGAGGGTTGCTGGCAGGGTTCAAGGATTTCTTTGCCGTCCAGGGGGGTCCCCGGGCCTCGGCCCTTCCGCTACGGCTCGGAAATCTTTTCGGCCAGGATGCGGGCGAGTCGCAGCTTGTCGATCTTGCCGGTGTCGGTGAAGGGCAGGCGGCCGGGCGCATAGCTCACGATATGGCGCGGTACCTTATAGGCCGACAACTCGCTCCGGAGGCGCCCTCGCAACTCCTCCTCTCCGACCCGCTCGCCCGCCTCGAGGACGATCGCGGCCTCCACACTCTGTCCGCGATCGGCGTCTTCGATGCCGACCACGTAGGCCTCCTTGATTTCCGGGTAGGCGATCAATGCCTGCTCCACTTCCGCCGGAGTCACGTTGGCACCGCCGGACTTGATCATCTCGCCGAGTCGCCCGCTGAAGTAGAGCACGCCCTCGGGATCGAAATAGCCCGCATCCCCCGTATGATAGAAGCCGTCGGCATCGAATACGTCTTCGCGCTCCGTCCTATGCAAGCCCTGCATGAGGCTATAGCCGCGAACGCAGATCTCGCCGAACTCGCCTCGGGGCAGGACTCGGCCGCTTTTCGGATCGACGATGCGATGGCTCACCCCCTCGACGGCCTCCCCGAAAGAGCCGCGCCGCGACTCGGGGAGGGGTTCATCGATGCGCGTCCAGGTATGGGGCCCGCAGGTTTCCGTCATCCCGAGGGCCGTGGGTCGCATCAGGGGATCGTCGGGAACGATCTCCTTCGGCAGCAGATCCGGGATGTTTCCGGCCCGTAACTTCGAGAGATCCCGGACGTTGAAATCGGGATGTTCCGAGAGGGCCTTGCCGAAATGCGGCCATCCCATCGCCACGCTGACGGCCTCGCGCTCGAGAAAGGCGAGGGTGGGTCCGGGATCGAAGGCCTCTTCACAGAGGGTCGTCGCCCCGACGTGCAGATTGCCCACCAGGGCGAAGACGAATCCTCCCACCCAGAAGAAGGGCATAGGGCACCAGACGCGATCCACTTCCGTGACATCGCGACCGCAAGAAAGGTTATACGAATGCCGAATCACCGCGCCGTGAGTGTGGATGGCGCCCTTCGGATCTGCGGTACTGCCCGAGCTGTAGAGGATGGCCATCGGATCCGCGGGAGTGATGCTCTCTTCGACCGCCGCGAGCATCGGGGCATCGAAATCAGAATCGGCAGCGGCCAGGAGATCGTCACTGCCACCCGCCCACTTCCGCTCGCAT
Organism: uncultured Spirochaetaceae bacterium; assembly: GCA_964435795.1. GTDB lineage: Bacteria > Myxococcota_A > UBA9160 > UBA9160 > UBA4427 > JAZXM01. The sequence goes on along the minus strand of CAYTAT010000021.1, from coordinate 62,764 downwards.
TCCCCCCAGACGAAGACCTGTCGCAGATTCGGCAAAAGGGGGATTCGGAAGTCGCCTTCGGGCTGATCGATGAGTTCCGATGCGATCCCTTCGAGGCGCTCGAGGTAGTCGTGATTCAGGTAATTCGAGACCGTAAGCAGGGTGTGGATGTCGGAGTGTCTTAGAATCCACTGCAGTTCCCGGGCCTGAAAAAATGTATTCAGGGGTACCAGGATCCCCCCGATACGGGTCACCGCGAGCCAGGCGACGAGCCAATCCGGGCCGTTGGGCATCAGCAGTCCCACCCGCATTCCCTTGGCAACACCCCGCGCCAGCAGCCCTCGGGCGAGGCGCGCAGATTCCTCCTCGGCCCGCCGATAGGAGAGGCGCTGGTCCCCCAGCACGATGGCTTCGCGATCCCCGTATTGCCCAGCGAGCCGCTGAATCAGGATGGGGGCCGTCGGCGTGAAGTCGGGAAAGGGCATGGTGGGCGCTCCCTATCGCTGAGTGGTCAGGGCGCTGATGCCGCGAATCGAGACGAGGGATTCGAAGCGTTGAAGCCGGCGGGGAAGTTGCGAGCGCGCCTTTCCCGCCGGTCTCGGCGCGCTAACTTGACACTGCGTCAGATACTACCCCGACTCGAATGGCGTGCTAGTCGGGCCGGGGAAAGGCCGCAGAAGGGGCGGGGAAGGGGAGGAAGCGTGGAGTTCGGCTGGTCCCAGGAAGAACTTCGCCATCGCCGGGAAATCCGCGATTTTCTCGCCGAGGAATTGCCCGAGGATTGGGAAGAGATTTCCCAGCACGGTCCGGGCGGAGACTCCCAGGCCGCCTTCTCGAAGCATTTTTGTGCGCGAATGGCCGCGCGAGGTTGGTTGACCCAACACTGGCCCGAGGAATTCGGGGGCCAGGCTGCACCGCCGTGGCGGCACGCCATCGTCGGCGAGGAGATGTGGGCGATCGGCGAACCGAGGGGCGCCCAATATATGAACGTGAATTGGATCGGCCCCGCGATCATGCACTACGGCAGCGAAGCCCAGAAGGCGGAGCATCTGCCGAGAATTTCGGCGGGGGACGTCCTCTGGTGTCAGGGTTTCTCGGAACCCGAGGCGGGCTCGGACCTTGCGGCTCTGCGTACCCAGGCCCTGCGAGTCGCTGATGAATATGTGATCAACGGTTCGAAGATCTGGACTTCCTACTGCAATCATGCCGACTTCATGATTCTCCTGGTTCGCACGGATCCCGAGAGTCGTCGTCAGCGAGGCATTTCGGTGCTGCTCGTTCCCATGCAGACGCCGGGTATCGAAATCAGGGAAATCCCTTCGGTCGTCGGCGAGCGCTATTTTCACGAGGTCTTTTTCAGCGACGTTCATGTCCCGACGCAAAGCCTGCTCGGGAGGGAGAACGAGGGCTGGGATGTCGTCGCCTACGCGCTGCAATACGAAAGGGTGGGAGCGGCTCGCTATGCCCGAGCCGCGCTGACCCTGGATCGCCTCGCCGAAATAGCGGGGGATCGCGGCCTGCTCAGCGATCCCATCGTGGTCGATCGTCTTGGAGAGGCGCGAGCGCTTTGTGAAGCGGCCCGCCTGCTGACCTATAGGGTCATCGATCTGCGGGCGAAGGGGAGCCCCCCCACGGCGGATACCCAACTGGCGCGGGTGCTCGGGACCCGGGCAGACAATGCGATCGGCCGCCTGGCCCTCGACCTGTTGGGACCCGAGGCCTTGGAATACGGTTCGTTTGCCGATGCGAATTTCCGAATGGCCATGACGGCGGGAGTCGCGGTCGGAGCCACCGAGGTGCAACTCAACCTGATCGCGTCGCGTTTCCTGGGACTGCCCAGGGATTGAGCGCGCAAGCGATTGCCGGGGGACGGCGTGGACTTTGATCCGAGTGATGAACAAAGGGCCGTTCTGGAGGCCGTCGAGGCGCTGCTCGAAAAGCATGCGGGCCCGGCGCGGGCCATCGCCCTGGCGGCGGATGGAGCCTACGACGAGGCCCTGGACGCGGCCGTCCGAGCAGCGGGTTTTGAGGGGATCGCCGAGGAGATGGGCTACCTGGAGGCGCTGCTGCTGGTGGAGGCTTTCGCTCGAAGGGCGGGAGTGGTGGCACTTGCGGCTCGCGTGCTGGTTGCGCCGCGCATCGGGCAGTCCGACCTGCCGGGTCCGATCGCCCTGGTTCGGGCGGATCACGTCGGCCCCATTCGATTCGCCGCCCAGGCTCGCAGCCTGCTGATCCTGGACGGAGATTGCGCGCGTCGCCTCGACCTCGGCTGCGAGGATTGTCCCGCTGTGGTGTCGAATTTCGGTTTTCCGATGGGCCGGGTGGCGCCGGAATCGCTGCGGGCCGGGAGGGAATTGCCCCCGGGCAGTGCCGTCCGCCTGCGGGATGCCTGGCGCCTCGGGCTCGCGGGGGAGAGCGTCGGCTGCATGGAATCCTGCCTGTCCCAGACGGCCGACTACCTGAAGCAGCGTCGACAATTCGGTCGCGCGATCGGATCCTTCCAGGCGGTCCAGCATCGCCTGGCCGAGTGCGCGATCGAAGTCGAGGCGAGTCGTTGGCTGACCCGGGAGGCCGCGCATCTACTCGATCGGGAGGATCTGCCCGAGGCGCCGGACGTCTCCGAGGCGATTGCGGCCGCCGCGGCCTTTGCGCTGAATGCGGCGGATCGCGTCTTCTCGGAAACCCATCAACTCTCGGGGGCGATCGGATTCACGCGTGAGCACGATCTTCACGTCTGGAGTATGCGGCTGCACGCCCTGCGCCAGGAACTCGGCGGCGTCGGCGGGCATCGCCGCGCGCTGGTGGAGGAACGTTGGGGGAGGCTCGAGGCGTGAGCCTGGATCTCGACTACGACGAGGGACAGTTGGCGGTCCTGGACGCCGTCGCTCAATTCTGCGCCGACCACCCCCAGCCGGCCGCTCCGATGCCCGGCGCGCTCGGCCTGCCGCGGCAGGCGTGGCGGGAGTTGGGGGAGTTGGGGGTGCTCTCCGCCGGCTCCGAGGCCGGGGAGGGGGGGGTGCTCGAGATCGCCGCCAGCATGGAGGCCCTCGGCGCAGCGGCCTTCCCCGGCCCCCTGCTGGGTTGTTTCCTGGCCCAGCGCGTTTTGCCCGCTCCGGAGGCCGAACGGGTCGGCAGCGGGGAGTGGATCGCCTCGGTCGGAATCCCGCCCCTGCTTCCCTGGGCGCATCAGGCCGATGTATTGCTCGAAATTGCCGGGGAGGAAGTCTTTCGAATCGAGGCCGTCGGGGAGCTGAAAAGCATTTCCTCCCTGGCGGGCGATGCCTGGGGCCGGGGCGAATTCCGACGGCTCGAAAGGCTGGAAGGGGGCAGGGATGCCCTCAGCCTGGCCGATGTCGCACGCGCCGCCTACCTCGCGGCCGCGGGCCTGCGCATGGTGGCCAATGCGGCGGATTATGCGCGCAGCAGAAAGCAATTCGGTCGCGCCATCGGGGAGTTCCAGGCCATCTCCCATCCCCTGGCGAATTGTCAACTTCGTCTGGAAGCGGCGCGGGGCCTGGCGCGTGCGGCGGCCGCTTTTTTTGATGTCGGGGAGATCGCGCAGGCTCGGCTGTGCTCGGCTCGGGCGCGGCTTTCCGCGACCCGCGCGGCCCTGGAGGCCCTGGAAGTGGGCCACCAGGTTTTCGGCGCAATCGGGATCACCCTGGAAGGGCCCGCCTTCCAATTCTCCCGGCGCATTCGCGCCGTGGCCTCGGAGCCCCCGTCGGAGGCGCTGGCCCGCAACGATCTGCTTGAAGAAATGGGTCTTGAGATTCAGAAATCGAGTCCGGGATTCTCGATCGGAGTAGAGAATTGATGACGAGTATCGAAGCGGCATTGAGCGGCCCCCTCGAGGGCCTGATCTACGAGAAGCAGGGGGGCGTGGCGCGCATCCTCCTGAATCGCCCCGAGCGAGGCAATGCATTGACGCCGGCCATGCACGGGCTCTTCCGGGCGATCTGGGCGGATGTGAATGCCGACCCGGCCATTCGGGTAGCGATTCTTTCAGCGAGTGGGGAGCGGCATTTCTGCACGGGATTCGATGTCGGGGAGGCGGAGGCCGAGGACGCCGAGGAAGTCTTCGACGACCGGCCCTTCGACCAGGCGGTGGGATGGTCCCCTTATCAGAATCGCGTCTGGAAGCCCGTCCTCTGCGTGGTCAATGGTTTATGCGTCGGAGGGGGCCATCACTTCGTCGTGGATTCGGATATCGTGATCGCATCGGCGAATGCGCAATTCATGGATAGCCACGTCAATGTGGGAATGGTGGGCGCAATCGAGAATATTGGCCTGGCGCGTCGGCTGCCCCTGGGATCCGCCCTGCGGATGACGCTGATGGGGCGCCACTACCGGATGCCCGCGGAGCGTGCGCATCAACTCGGATTGGTCGATGAACTGGCCGAGACCCCGGCGCGGGCCCTGGAAGTGGCCGAGGAAATGGCGGAGCAGATGCTGGGGAATTCGCCTCGGGCGATGGCCCTATCCAAGCAGGCGGTCTGGGGCGCCCTGGAATACGGCTACGGGGAGGCCCTGGAGCGCGGCTGGGATCTCCTGCGTTCGCATTGGGGGCATCCCGATTTCGAGGAGGGCCCGCGAGCCTTTTCCGAGGGGCGGGAACCCGTCTGGAATCCCGATCCCAAAGCCCGTGTGGAGGATCCGGATTGAATCTTTCATTCTCCCGTCAGGAAGAGGAGTTCCGAGCCGAAGTTCAGAGTTTTCTCGAGCCCTATCAGAATCTCGATGGCTTCTTCGGCCAGGGCTTGAAGTGGGCGGGGGTGCGAGATCTCTTCCTCGCCATGGGCGAGCGGGGTTGGCTCGGCCTCTGCTGGCCCGAGCGCTGGGGGGGGCTCGGGAAGGGTCCCGCCTGGGAGTTCATTCTCTGGGATGAGGTCGCCTATGCGCGGGCCGCCCGCAATCCGCTGTCTTCGGGCATCGTCGCCAGAACCTTGATTCGCCACGGTTCCGACGCACAGAAGGCGGATTGGCTGCCCGGGATTCGCAGTGGCCAATCTCATTTCTCCCTGGCCTATTCGGAGCCCGAGGCGGGCTCGGACCTCGCGAGCCTGCGGCTGCGCGCGGATCGCGAGGGCGACTTCTATCGCGTGAACGGGCAGAAGTGTTGGCAGAGTTATGCCCAGGACATGGACTGCTTCTGGCTGCTGGCACGGACCGGAACCCCCGAGAGCCGGGGGCGTGGTCTGAGTCTCTTCATCTGCGAAAAGGAAAGGCCGGGGGTCTCCCTGGCGCCCCTGCCCACCCTGGACGGGGATCAACTCAATGAGGTCCTATTCGAGGATGTGCTGCTGCCGGCTTCCCATCGGGTCGGGCCCGAGAACGGGGCCTGGTCGATCATGGGCGAAGCCCTGGCGGATGAACGCCATATCCAATTTCCGCCGGCGCGCGTGCGCAGGGATCTCGAGGAATTGCTGACCTGGGTTCGGGAGCGTGGGCTGAGCGGAGATGCGGAATTGGGCTATCGCCTGACGGAATTGACGACCGAGGTTGCCGAGGTGGAGATGCATGCCCTGCTGGTTCTCGATGCCATGCAGAAGGGCCGTTCGGCGGGCGCCCTGGCGGCCGCCAACAAGTTGGCCCATACCCGGACCTGCCAGGCGATCGCCCGCACCTGGATGAGTTGCGGGGGAAGCGAAGCGCTACTGGAGGGGAGTCGGGCCTCGCTCCTCTGGCGGCATGCCCTATGGGAGAGCATCGGTGGCGGAACGACGGAGATCATGCGGGGAATCGTCGCCCGGGAGGCCTTGCAATTGGGAGAGGGACGTCGCTGAAGGCCTTCCTCCAGCCGCGCAATGGAAGCCGCTTCAAGCGCCGGGTGGTTGGCTCGGATCCCCGGGCATCTGCACCAATTCGATGCGCAGGCCGTCGGGATCCGTGACGAATAGGGCCGCGACGCCCTGCTCGGCATTTTCGATCCGAGTCTGCTCGAGCACGCGGGCGCCGAGTGCGCGCAGTCTCTCGAGATCCTCTGCGAGATCGTCCGTTCGCAAGGAGAGATGGGTGAGTCCGAGGCCATTCATCGGCCTCGGCTCGCAGGATCCCCGATGACCGGGTTCGCGGTAGTGGAGCAATTCGATCCGAACTCCCTCCCTTTCGAGGTAGACGGCTTCGAGATCGAGAGCGTTCAACTCGAGTAGTTGCCCTGCAGGATTGCCCCTCTGTTCCAGGCGATGGACCTCGCGAAAGCCCAGGCCTTCGCTGTAGAAGCGCAGCGAGAGGGGCAGGTCGGCTACACAGATCCCGACATGGGAGAAGTTCTGGAGTGTCATGAGCGGATGATTCCTCCCGGCGGACCGTCAGAGAGCCACGGGGCCGATTTGGGGGTAGTTGCCATGGGGCGCTACGCCAAATATCTTCATGGAGCAGATCATAATCCAGAGCAGAGAGGTCGGGGATGAGTACAGGATCAGAAGCGGGAAAGAAGGGGAACGCCGGGGGGGTGGGGCTCGATACGGCTCCCGTGGACCGATGGATCGGTGTTCCCCTGGGAGGCCGGCAACTCAAGGATCCGATCGCTCCCAACGACCTTCGGCGCTGGGCCCAGGGGATGCAGAACGCCAACCCCCTCTATTTCGATGAGATCCGCGCGGAGGATCCCGAATCGCGCTTTGGGGAGTTGGTGGCTCCGCAATCCTTTGCCGTGGCGACCGATGACAGCCACGGGGCCGGGCCGGCGATCCAGGGCACGATCCCCGGAACCCATATGCTCTTCGGCGGAGATGAGTGGTGGTTCTTCGGGCCCCGCATTCGGCCGGGCCAACGCATCAGCCGCGATCGAATGCTCTTCGACTACAAGGTGGCCGAGACGCGTTTCGCCGGCCCGACGATGTTCTCGCGCGGTGACACCACCTATTTCAATGATCGGGGCGAGTTGATCTGCAAGCAGAGATCGACCTCCATTCGATACCTGGCCGAAGAGGCCCGCAAACGCGAATTTTTTGCCGCCCAGGAGGATCCGGTCTGGAGCGAAGAGCAGTTGATGGAAGTCGAGGAGCAGAAATTCGGATACTTCAAGACGGTGCTGGAATTGGGACATCAGCGCAGGCTCTTCGTGAAGGTCGGGGATCGACTCCCCCAGCGCCTGATCGGTCCGCATACGATCGCCAGCTTCACGACGGAATGGCGGGCCTTCCAGATGACGATCTGGAATGCCTTCCGAGAAGTGGCCGGACCGGATTCGACTCTGGATGCGGGCTGGCTGCCCGAGATGTCCCGGGACCAGGAGGGGGCCAAGGTCGATCCCACACTGGGCGACGGTCTCTATTACGGGCCCTCGCGCGGTCATATCCAGGCCCGCTACGCACAGTTGATCGGCTTGCCAAGGGGCTATGGCTACGGGGCCTCGATGGGTGCGTGGATTCTCGACTACCTGGGAAATTGGGGAGGTGTCTGGACGGATATCGTGCACAGCAATATGTCCTATCGCGCGCCGGCCATGACCGGGGATCTGACGAAACTCGACGGGGAAGTCATGGACATTCAATACGACGATCCCTCCGGCCAGCCCGTCGCCAAGGTCCATATTGAAATGACGAATCAGAGTCAGGATGTTCTCGCCCAGGGCGACGCTCTGCTCCGTCTGCCCACCGAAACCCTGCCCGAGGCCGAAGTGAGCTAAGGCAGGACTCGAGAAGAGGAGCCCGGGGATGCCCAACTCGCTCGAATTGGCCCTACAGCCACATCCGGAACGCCTGACCTGGCCGGCATTCCTGGTGGAGGTGGCCGAGCGTTTCGGAGATCGGATCGCGCTTCGCCAGCAGTCGATGCCCGGTGAGAACTGGCATGAGATGAGCTACTCGGAACTCCTCGACGCATCGCGAGGCCTGGCCCGGGGGCTGATCGGAGCGGGCGTCGTCAAGGGAGCGCGGGTCGGCGTCCTGATGACGAATGGCCCGGATTGGGTCGTGGCCTCCTTTGCGATCAGTTGGGTCGGAGCCGTCCTGGTTCCGATCAATACTTTCGCGACACCGGAGGAGAGGGATTATATCCTGCGCCATAGTGATACTTCGCTACTCCTCCTGGAGGGCGGAATCAACCAGCGCGATTTCCTCGAGGAATTGCGGAGTCGCCACGTCGAAATTGGCGAGGGGGTGCCGGGACGCCTGCGTTGTCCAGCCCTGCCGCAGTTGCGCAGGATCGTCTGCCGGGACTCCGAATGCCAGCGGGGTGCCATCGAAACCTGGTCTGCGTTGTTGGAGTTGGGTGAGGACGTCGATGACGAACTCCTGGACGCCGCGGTGGCGGAGGTCTGCCCCGCCGACGACGGGATCCTGATCTACACCTCCGGAACGACCGCGCAGCCGAAGGGGGTACTGCATATGCAGCGAGCGGCCGTCATCCAGGGCTGGCGCTTCGCCGAGCATATGCTCCTCTCGCCGGAGGATATCGTCCTGACCGCGCAGCCCTTCTTCTGGACGGCGGGAATCGCGATGTCCCTGGCCGCTACGCTGGCTGTCGGGGCCGTGCTCATCCTGGAGAGGGTCTTCTCCCCCGAGCGCTATCTGGACTTGATCGAGAGCGAAGGGGTGACCACCCTGCACGCCTGGCCCCACCAGGAAAAGGCGATGGCGGATGCCCCCGTGGTCGGGGAGCGAAATCTTGACAGCCTCGAAAAGCTCGGATTCGACTCCCCCCTGGCGAAGTGGGCCGGACTCGAGGGGGATCGCTGGGGGACATCGGGTTCCTATGGTCTGAGTGAAACCTTCACCCTGGCGAGTTCCATCCCGGCCGATTCTCCGGAATCGCAGCGCCGCGAAACCAGCGGCGTCTGCCTACCGGGGATGCGCTTGCAGATCGTCGATCCGGAAACGGGAGAGCCCTGCGAGAGCGAGGGCGAAAAGGGGGAGATCGCCGTCAAGGGAGCGACCTTCATGCGGGGCTATTTGAAGGTGGAGCCGGAATTCTACCTGGACTCGAACGGCTACTTCCGTACGGGCGACGGCGGATCGATCGATCGGGAGGGCTTCCTGCATTGGACCGGTCGGCTATCGAATGTGATCAAGACCGGTGGGGCCAACGTTTCGCCCCTGGAGATCGAGGGGGCCGTCGCCAAGCGGGATGGATTGCGCATGGTTTCCGCCCAGGGCATTCCACATCCCCTGCTCGGCGAAATCATCGTCTTATGCGCGGTGCTGGAAAAGGGGACGACTCTCGAAGAGAGCGTGCTCCTACAGGAATTGAAGGGCAGGCTGGCGGCCTATAAATTGCCAAAACGCGTGCTCTTCTTTACTCCCGACGAGATTCGATTCACCGCCAATCAGAAACTCCAGCCCGAAAGCCTGCGCGCCCAGGTACTCGCAAGGCTCGAGGCGGAGGGGGCCGAAATCGCCGGAGCCCGTTACGGATCCTGATGCCTGAGGACCGTCGCCTCGGCGGAGGGCATCCGGGGCGCGTTCAGGCCGATGGCGGGAGGGCCTGGGATTGCGGGTCCTCGTTGCTCTTTTCGCGCGCATATTGGAAGTCCGCGACCAGGAATTCTGCGGCCCTCCAGAAGCAATAGCCCGACGGCGCAAGTGCCATCGAGTTGATGAGCAACGCGTAGCGGAGCGACTCCTGCCCCGTGCGCGGCTCGAGCAGATCGCTGAGAGCACCGGTCATGGCCGGGCCCATGGCGAGGCCGATGATGTTGATGACAAAGAGCAGGGCGGCCGCCGCGGTGGCGCGCATCTTCGGGGTGGCCAGGCCCTGTGTGATCGCGAAGGCGGGCCCCTGGTACATCAATCCGAAAGTGGCGAGGGGCACCATCAGGATGAGGCAGAGCGTCGAACTCTGGGTGAGGTAGAGGGGGAAGCAGAAGGGCAGCCCCGCGATCATCGCCATTCCCGGCACCCAGGCCTGGAAGCGCGGGTCCCTGGAACTCAGGCGATCGGATATGAAACCGCCGAAGAAGACGCCGACCCCCCCACCGATGCCGATGATGAGCGCCAGCCAGGTGCCCACTTCTCCGCTTTCCATCGCATGCGAGCGCATCAGGAAGGAGGGCGCCCAGGTCACGAATGAGTAGCCGACGAAGGAGTAGAGGGCCGAACCCAAAGCCGTATAGCGAAAGCTTCGAGCGCGCCATAAGAAACGGATCACCTCGGCCGCAGAGGAGTCGGCTGCTTCCGAGGTCAGGCCCTCGGAAAGACCTCGGGGAGGTTCCCGGAGTGTAAACGCCACCAGCAGGGCCAGCAGCAGTCCCGGCAGCCCCACGACGACAAAAGCCATTCGCCAGCCCAGGCTCTCGTCGAGCCAGCCTCCCGCCATCAGCCCGACCAGGATGCCGATCGGCACGCCCAGCGAAAAGATGCCGAGAGCCGTTCCGCGTCTTTGCGGCGGAAAGAGATCCGAGATGATCGAGTGCGCCGGAGGACTTCCCCCGGCCTCACCCACGCCGACCCCGATGCGATAGAGGAGAAGAATTCCAAAATTCGCCGCCGTGCCACAGACGGCCGTCATGCCGCTCCAGATCGTGAGTGAGATCACGACGATCCACTTGCGTGAAAAAGTATCAGCGAGGCGCGCGATCGGGATTCCGAGCGTTGCATAGAAGATGCCGAAGGCCGTGCCCGAGAGCAGACCCAGTTGCACGTCGCTCAGATGCAGGTCTTCCTTGATCGATTGCAGCAGAATCGAGAGCACCTGCCGATCGACGAAATTGACGATGTAGACCACGCAAAGAAGGCCGAGCGCGTAGCGGACGTAGCCCTCTGAAAAATCGGCCCCGGACGCTGCTCTGGAAGTCGCTTCAGCCTTCATCGATGCCCGAGCGCAGCCGGGGGGAAATCGGGCGAAGCCGACTCTCCGCCTGCGAGAGTGACTCGATGAATGCGCCGCCGAGCGGTTCCGAAATCGTCGTGCACGCGATGCTGGGTCGATCCATTATCCCGGAAGGCCAGATCCCCGGAACGCCAGGAGTGCCGGCAAGAGAATTTCTCCTGGACGGCATGTTGGCAGAGTTCATCCAATAGCTCTGCGGCCTCGGATTCGGGCAGGTTCAGGATGCGCCGCGTGAAGATTCCATTCACGAAGAGTCCGCGTCTTCCCGTCTCCCTCTGTTCTCGAACGACCGGATGGATGCTGCGAGTTTGATCATCCCACCACGCGACGTGCTCGGCGCGCAACCCCTCGAGCCTCTTCTTCATGGCCGGGGAAAGGGATTCGTAGGCGGCGATCGGGTTGGCCCACTCGCTATCGCCCCCCGCCGCGGGGAGGATTCTTATCTGGAGAATCGACGCCTTGGGGGGCTCGGACAGGGCGGTCCTATCCGCATGCCACCAGCGCGCCGTGGGGGCGCCATCCGCCGTATCGATTGCGAAAATTTCCGGATTTTTGGCCTCTTTGAGGCGGATCGGATGGATTTCGGGCAGCCCGAAAGATCTCGCGAAGGCGATATGCTGGGATTCCGTCAGGTCCTGTCCGGGAAAAATCAGCACTCCGTATTCGAGCAGGGCCTTTCGGATGCCCTGGATCTCCTCCTCTTCCAGAGCAGTGGCCAGGTCGAGGCCTCGGACTTCGGCGGCGATCATCGGGGCTAGCGGGATGAGTTCAGGCAAGGAAAGTCTCGTGTGGAATCGAGGGAGGGTACTCAATGCCGAGCGAACGCAAAATGGCCTCGGGCGAGCCGTGCCCCTCCCATCTTGTGGCTTCGATGGGATCGCTCGGCGGGAGGCGTTACCCTAGCTGCGGAGTCTTCCGAGGCGGAAATGCTTCGGTTGCGGAGATGACTTCTTAGATTGGATTCCAGCTTGCTCAGCCCCTACCGAGTCCTCGACCTCAGCGATGAAAGGGGTCATCTCGCCGGCCGCATCCTGGCGGATCTCGGTGCGGACGTGATCCAGATCGAAAAGCCCGGTGCCGGAGGATTGCGAAGCAGGGGGCCCTTCCTGGGGGATTCCGATTCCGCCCCCGGAAGTCTGCCCTGGCTGGCCGCAAATTCGGGCAAGAGAAGTTGGGCTCTGGATCTCGCCGACTCCGAGCGGGATCGCATGAGCTTCCGGCGCCTGGTGGAGGGAGCCGATGTCGTGATCGAAACGGCGCGGCCCGGAACGATGGCGCGCATGGAACTCGACTATGAATCGCTGCGAGCCATGCTTCCGAAAGAACACCCCGGATTGATCTATTGCTCGATGACGCCCTTCGGACAGGTCGGGCCCTATTCAAAATTTCTGGCCCGCGACCTGGTGGCCGTCGCGATGGGCGGGAATGCGAGTTTGACGGGGGAGAGAGATTCACCGCCGCTGGTCTGTGGCCTGCCTACGGCTTATATGCACGCCGGTGCCGAAGCCGTCGTCGGAATTCTGCTCGGCCTCTGGTCCAGGCCGACCCTGGGCCGGGGTCAGGTGGTCGATGTCTCGATGCGCGAGAGCCAGTTGGTGACCCTGATGGGCGGGGCCGGTCAGTATGGACGATCCGGCGGGCCGCGAATTCGTAGCGGATATCGAACGGGGCCGACGCGCGAAATCTGGAAATGTGCCGATGGCTGGATCACCTACGGACTGCGGGGAGGACCCGCTCGGGCCGCGAGTCTGGCGGCCACGGTCGAGTATATGGCCGAATTCGAGTTGGCTCCCCGCTGGTTGCGTGAAATGGATTGGAAGAACTTCAACCCCGCGGCACTCACCGCTTCTGAACGGAGTCGCATCGAGCAAGCCTTCGGGGCCTTCTTCAGGACCCGATCCCGGCGGGAACTCTACGAGCAGGCCCTGGCGCGGCGCATCCTGCTCGCACCCTGCAACGACGCGTCGGAGATCCTGGAACAGGCTCAACTCCGTGATCGAAATTTTTTCGTCCGCATCGAGTATCCCGACGATTCGGGGACGGGGAGCTACTCCATCGAGCAACCGGCTTTCTTTGCCCGATCGAGCGCCTGCCAGATCGGTTCGCGAACTCGGGCCGCGAGCAGGAATGAACACGGCGAAGTTCTCGGGCGAGAACTCGATCAGGCCCCTCGCAAAGCCCGGGAAGAAGCGGGCTGGCCGGGACTCCATTTGAATACCCGGATCGGCGCCAGGGGATGCCTGGAAGGGTTGCGGGTACTCGAATTGGGATCGGGTGCGGCCGGCCCCCTGGCGACGGCTTATCTCGCAACCCAGGGGGCGAGCGTGATCCGGATCGAATCGAGTCGTCGCCCGGACTTCCTACGACTGCTGCACGTCACTCCCGAAAATCGCGACGAATCGGATATTCTCGAACGCAGTCCCATGTTCGCACTCTTCAATGCCAACAAGCGCAGCCTGGCCGTGAATATGAAGACGTCCGAGGGCATCGCATTGGTGCGCAGGCTGGTCGATGAATGGGCCGACGTGTTGAGCGAAAACTTCTCGCCCGGGGTCATGGAGCGCTGGGGGCTGGACTATTCGACCCTGGCGGAGAGTCGTCCCGACCTCGTGATGGTGAGCAGTTGTCTCTTCGGACAGACCGGCCCCCAACGCCACTACCCGGGTTTCGGGGGGCAGGGCGCCGCGATTTCCGGCTTCAATCATATGACGGGCTGGCCGGGGCGAGAGGCATTGGGCCCCTATGGAACGATCACGGATTCGCTTTCGCCCCGCTTCGTGGCCACAGCGACCCTGGCGGCATTGCTCTTCCTCAGGCGGACGGGGAAGGGGCAGCATCTCGATATCTCGCAGATCGAAACCGGCGTCTACTGTCTCTCGGAGATGATCGTGCGTTGCAGTGCCGGTGTCGATGTAATGGAGCGCAACGGGAATGCCCGAGAGGATGCGGCGCCCCACGGCATCTATCGCTGTCGAGACGGAAGCGAGGATGGGGCCGAGGCGGAGCGCTGGATCGCCATCAGCATCTGGACGGATTCGCAATGGACACTTCTTGGGGATGCGATGGGTCGGCCCGGCTGGGCGGCCGAATCCAGGTTTGCAAGCGCAGAGGGCCGCATGAGAGATCGCGAGGCGCTGGAGGAAAATCTCTCGGCCTGGACGCGGGAGCGGGAGGCCGAGGTCCTGATGTTCGAATTGCAGGCGTTGGGGATCGAGGCCGGGGTAGTCAGGGATCTGCGGCAACTCCAGGAGGATCCTCAACTCATCGAGAGGAAACACTTCGTCCCCCTATCCCATGAAGTGCTCGGCAGATTGCGTTTCGAAAGGCCCGGATTCAGGCTTTCCGAGAGCCCGGGCGCGGTCGAAACTCCCGGGCCCCGTCTGGGAGCGGATACCCGGGATATATTGTCGGAAATATTGGGACTCACGGAGACCGAGGTCGATGAACTGATACGGCGAGAAGTCGCCGTCTGATCGTATTCGAAGGGGGTAAAAGATGGACTTACGGGACTCCGCCGAGGAGGCCAGCTTTCGGCTGGAAGCCAGGACCTGGCTGGCGGAACATCTGCCTGCTGGCTCGGGAGAGCAGGAAGCCGCGAAATTCGAAACTCCGGAAGAAGAGGTGGCCTTCCTCAAGGCCTGGCAGCGAAAGCTCTACGACGGCGGTTGGGCGGGGCTGGACTGGCCTCGCAGCTATGGCGGCCGGGAGGTCGGCATCATCAAACAGATGATCTGGCTCGAGGAATACACTCGACTGCGGGGGCCGAATCAGATCAGCATGTCCGTCGGGACGAGCCTGGTGGGCCCGACGCTGATCGCTCGGGGCTCGGAGGCCCAGAAGGAGCGCTTCCTGACGCCTATTCTCAAGGGAGAGGAAGTCTGGTGCCAGGGTTTCTCCGAACCCAATGCGGGCTCGGATCTGGCGGCCCTGCGAACCCGGGGCAGGGTGGACGGGGAGCGGATCATCGTCAACGGCCAGAAGACCTGGACGAGTTTTGCCCAGCAATCCGATTACTGCATTCTCGTGGTGCGTACCGACCCCGACGCGGCCAAACATCGCGGGTTGACGTTCCTGCTGGTGGATATGCAGAGTCCGGGCATTTCGATTCGGCCCCTGGTCGAGATGACGGGCCACGCCTGGTTCAACGAGGTCTTTTTCGATGATGTGGAGGTCCCCAGACAGAACGTGGTGGGAGAGGTGGATCATGGCTGGGATATCGTGGTGACGACCCTGGCCGTTGAGCGCGGCTCCTCGGCCCAACACGCGCGTCTCGAGGCCGATCTGGATTTGCTGATCGCCGCCTGCCGGCGCCCCGCAGCCGACGGGAAGAGGCCCGCCGACGATCCCCTGGTACGACAGAAACTCGCCGGTTTCGCGGCTGAGATGATGGTGCTCAGGATGTCCGCGTATCGAAATGCCTGGACCTTGCAGGAAGAGGGAATCCCCGGGCCCGAGGGCTCGACGCTGAAGGTCTTCTGGAGTGAACTCGACCAGAGGTTGAAGGCGGCGGCGTTGGAAATTCTCGGGCCTCGCGCGATGGTGAAGGAGGGGGATCCCCTGGCACTCGACGGGGGGTATTGGGCGTATGAATCGCTATGGTCTCGCGCCGCCACGATCTACGCGGGCACCTCCGAAGTGCAGCGCAATATCATCGCCACCCGGGTTCTCGGCCTGCCGCGCTGAAATCCGCCCGGAAAGCTCTCAAGCATCGATCAGTTCCCGGACGGCGAGTTCCCGCTGGAAGGCGGGGCTCCCCAAGGCGAGTTCGGCGGCCCGGGCGTGCTTGAAGTAGAGATGAAGGTCCTGTTCCCAGGTAAATCCGAGTCCACCGTGGATCTGGATAGCCGAGCCGGCAATCTCGACATAGGCCTCGCTGCAGAAGGCCTTGGCGAGGCAGGAGGCCCGATGCGCGTCGGGCTCGCCCTCGGCCAATGTCCAGGCCGCATAGTAGGTCGCCGAGCGGATTGCCTGGCTGCGGATCAGCATGTCGGCACATCGATGCTGGAGCGCCTGGAATCGGCCAATCGGCTGGCCGAATTGTTCCCGGGTCTTCGCGTATTCGACCGAATCTTCGAGCACCCGATCCGCACCCCCACAGGCCTCGGCGCAGATGCCCACGCGTGCTGCATCGTGTATTCGCCCCAGCACGGGCCAGCCCTCTCCGTGCTCTCCGAGTCGGGCCGCCTCGGGGATCCGCAGATCTTTGAATTCGACTTCCGCAATGGCCCGGGTCTCTTCGTTCCAATCAATGGGCCGAATCGACACCCCGGGATCCCGGGTCTCCACCAGCAGCAAGGTGATCCCGCGGGTGGGATCCTCCGGGCTCGGAGTGCTTCGAATGGGGACGATCAGATGCGAACTCGAGACGGCATCGGCCACGAAGAACTTCCGCCCGCTGAGGCGGTATTCGCCCGCTTCGAAAGGGGCTTGCATCTGGATTCCGCGACAGTCCCAGTCGACATCGGCCTCGGCTTGAGCCAGGGCCAGGCGCAATTCTCCGCCGACGAGGCGGGCCAGCCAGTCGCGTTTATGCGCCTCGTCGGCGGCCGATTGGAGGGCCACCGCACCGATGATGGCGGTCGAAAGGAAGGGCGCCGGGCATAGAACCCTTCCCAACTCCTCGAGAAGCACCGCTGCATCCACAAATCCGAGGCCGCTGCCCCCGTGCTCTTCGGGGACGATCAGCCCGATCCAGCCCAATTCGACCATCTGATCCCAGAGCGCCTTCGGAAACTCTGCGTCTGGGTCCATTTGACCCCGGACCAAGGCGATGGGACATTCGCGTTCGAGGAAATCTCGAGCGCTCTCACGCAGCAATTGTTGTTCTTCACTCAGGCCGAGGTCCACGGTTAAAAAACCCTTTCCGAAGGCATCTGGGGCTGGGGTGCCCGGCCCCTGGGTATAGCGCCGAGGCCAATCGCTGCGCCATCCGAGCCCCCCAACGGAGCCTTTAAAAGTGGGACTTTCGAGAGGAGAGGGGGTTTCCCCTAATTGATTAATCCGGCCTGGGGATGCATCATGCTAGCGCTGGGTTGGCCACTCGACCCGGCGACGCGCGGCGATGACGCATTCGCGTGAGCACGCGATGTGAGTACCCGACTTCCCCCCAAAGGAACAGGGCAGGCCTCCCATCGACGAGCACCGTCTCGCAAGCCATGGCAAAAAGAGTGGTCGACGCTCAGGTGGAGGACACAGGCCTCCCCTGAGCGTTTTTCTTTGCTGCTGCGGGCGGCGCCTTCCCCGAACTGCGATCGGCCGAATTGCGCCTTCCGGCGCATCGGACTCAGCCGAAGCGCTGCTGGATCCACGGGACCACCAGGTCCATCAGGGCCTCTCGATCCGATTCATCGCTGGATCCGAAGTCGGGTTCGAAGTAATGCCGGGCCCGATCGAAGGAATGAAAGCTGCGATCCGGGGCCGCGATCGCCTCGAAGATCGGCGCAGCATCCGTTCGCGGGTAGATCTCGCGGTCGCATCCGGCATTGATCACCAGAGAGGGCTGCTGGATCGTCGGCAGGGTCTGCATGAGGTCGGCCCGGGACGACAATCCCGACCAGGTGGAGAGCCAGGCTCGAGGGGTCGCCAAGCGCGCAAATCCCATCAGGGCCATATTCATGAGATCGGGCCGATCGCTCAGCAGTGAACCGTATTCGCGTTTCGAGGGGTCGAGGTGCCGATCGGTATAGTTCAGGTTAGCCATCGTTCGATAGATCACCATCACCGGCTCGAAGGCCTCTCGCAGCAGCAACTGCCTTTGTTCGGCCTCCGCCAATAACGCGAATTCCGGGTCGGCGTGCAGCTTCTCCGCTGCTGCGGTATCCGCGACCAGGGCACTGGCTCGCTCATCGAGGCGTCGGACCCGTTCGAGTTGCGCGGCCCGGTATCGCTCGACGAAATCCGGAGAATACTCGCTCCACTCCGGCGCGGGCCGAAAGCCATTCTCGGGGTTGTACATATTCAGGTCTGGATCGCTCGCGAAGGCGTCTTCCTCGGCCTGGACCGCGGGATCGATGCATTGGTTGATGATGCGTCCCTCACCGGCATGGGCCGAGATGTAGATCATGCCATCCGCGGGGGAAAACTCGTAGGTCTCTAGACGGGTAGCTGCCCCCGCCGGCGTCAGCTGCTGGCGCTTTTTGGGCGGCAGACAGGCCTGGGATTGGTAGAAGGCGTTCAGGGAGCCGCCGCCCGAATTGCCCAGCAGGAGGATATGTCGGATGCCACGATCCCTCAGATGAGCCACACAGGCGCCAACGTCGAGGATGATCTCTTCGTGCACGGTATCCGTATCGTTATTCGGATTGCGGGTATTCGCGCCCAAGCAGGCGATCCCCGCTGCGAGGAGTCTCGGAAAGGAGTAATGCCGCGTGAAATCGACACGCGGATGCATGCAGACTACCGCCACCCGAGGCGTCGGCTCTTTCTCGGGGCTCCAATAAAGTCCGTGGATCTGCCTACGATCGACGGTTTGCAGGAGCAGGGGCTCCACCCGGGCCTCCGGAATCGGATGGCGAAAATTGAAGGGCGCGCCTTCCCAATAGGTTTTTGCCAACAGCAACATGGCCTGCCTCCTTTCGTGAATCAACGCTCCGGACGAGATTCCGGCAACCGCGGGCGGGTATCGGATTCGCGGCTTCGGATGCTGCGGAAACGCTAGCGCGCCAATTCCGCCATCAGGCCAAAGAGTTCGACCAGTGTGAGCGGATCCTCGAGAGATCCGAATTCCCTGTAGAGGGTATGGACGTTGATCACGATTCTCTCGGCATCCAGCCAGGCCGAGTAATCACCGAGCGCGATGTCTCGGGCCGCCTCGGCGGCTCCCATGCCGGCATCGAAGCGTAGTCGCGCTTCATCACGGACGTAGACGAGGTAGTCCCGCACCGAGCGGACTCCCGCGAGATCCGTCAGGGGACCGTGTCCGGGGACGATGACGCGCGGCTCCATCTCGACGATCAGGTCGCAGGCTCGGATCCAATTCCCGATCGGACCCTGCCACATGATCGGCGTACCCTCGATGAAGAGAATATCGCCCGTCAGTACCAATCCCTCGCTCGGGAGGTGGACCAATACATCTCCTCGGGTATGGGCGGGGCCTACATCGATCAGGCGAACTTCCTTGTCGCCAACCATCAGGGAGTGCTCCCCCTCGAAGGTCAGGTTTGGAGGTGTCGGCACGATGCCTTCAAATTCGAAGGCCCCGAAGATCTGCTTGAAGAAGGCTCCCGCGGTGCCGAGGGCATCCGCATTCTTGATCATGGCCGCCATCGTCTCGGGGCTGACTTCGGCCATCTCCTCTGCGCTCGCGCGTGAAGATACGATCGTGGCATCGCCGACGAGTTGATTGCCATAGCAGTGGTCGCCGTTGGCATGGGTGTTGACGAGGGTGTCGATATTGGCGGCAGCCGGAGTCGCGTCGGCCATGGCCTTCAGCATGGCCCGGGTGAGCGGAAGATCGAAGAGGGTATCGACGAGGAGGCTCTCCTCACCATCCGTGATCAGCCCGGCGTTGCTATAACCCCAGGAGCCGTCGGGTTGGAGCCAGGCGTAGAGCCCCCCGCCCAGATCCTTGAGGCCTTTCGAGTAGGGTGCGGGCATGGCAGCAGCAGCCCTCCGTCGGTCATCGGAGCTACGCGCGTCAGCCTTCCGAGTTCTCAGCTTCTTTGAGTGCTCGGTTGACGTGCTTCAGCCATTTTCGGGCGGCGATCTGACTATTTTCTTCTTCGGAGGCCGCCAGGAAAGCCGTTCGCGCCGAGCGAAATCGCTTCTCGTTGTAGTTGGAAATTCCCAGCAGCAGTTGGGCACCCCCCGGATCGCGAAGCTCGCCTTTTTCGACTGCCGACTCGAGAGATTTTCGCGCCTTACGCCAGTCCTCCACCTCGAGATGTACCTGGGCGAGTCGGACGTAGAGATCTCCATTTTCCGAGACTTCGGCTGCGCGGGCGAGAGGAGGGATGGCATCCAGGTATTCTCGCGCGTGCAATAGGGTATTGGCGTAGAGTTCGAGATTTTTGGCCGTGGCCTCGACGATACCCTGATCGAGGCCGGACTCCATCACCTTGGCCGCTCGCCAGGGAAGGTTGTGATAAAGATAGCGCTGGCTCAGCTGGGTCAGTTCCCGTTCTCGATCCAGAAACTCCTGGTAATAGGCCAATTCGAGCACCGCCAGGGCCTTCTCTTCCTCGCCGAAGTTGGAATATCCGTAGGCGAGTTGAATGTAGTAGTCCTTCTTCGGGAAGAGGGTCGCGAGAAGGCGCAGAATGTCCAGGGTCTCCGGGATATTGCCATTTTGGAACTCGACGGCGAGCAGAAGCCGCAGGCGATTCTCGATCGGTTCGTTGGAGAGAGAGACGCTGAGCCGGGCGTGTTCGAGGCCGTCGCCCCAGGACTCCTTTCCCGCGTAGGCCAGAGTGATCATGAAATGGGCCTGGGCGTCTGGTTTTTCAGCTCCGTCGAGCCAGTCCTCGAAAAGCTCTATTGCACGGTCGTATTCCGCCTGGGCGAGATAGAGTTGCCCAAGGTTGAAACGCAACTGCTGCATGGCCGAGTCGGGCAGATAATCGACCGCGAGGGCTACTTCGAAGGACTCGAGGGCGTCGTCATAGCGTTCGAGTGCCCCCAGCATATATCCCTTCATCTGGAAGACCGTGGCCTTGTCGAATTTCTTCAGCCGCTTCTTCTGGGATAGGGGCTCGAGAATTCCCAGAGCTCCGGCAAAGTCTTCCTCTTCGGCCAAGGCCTGGATTTTTAGAAGCTTCTTGCCCACAGTTTCGCTGGGGATGAAGTTCTTGCGAGAGCTGGATTTCTTCTTCTTGGCGGCGTCGGCTGGATCGACAACGGAGATGGAGACGGTCAGGGTAAGCAGCAGGCCCAGGATCAGATGAATGATTCGAAGCAGCATTTTGTGGTGTCGCATTTTTCTGCTCTCCTTGGGTGGTAAGCGCTTGCCGCTTCTCGCGATCTGGAATACTGGATTGCCTTCAGCCAGGATCGTAGGGGGTTTCCCCCTACATATCGTCGAGATCGAAGGTCAGTTGGATCTCTTCCACGCGTTCAACCGCCGTTCCATCTACGACGCGTGGCCGATACTTCCACTTCTTCAGGGCTCGAGTTGCCGCTCGGTCAAAGATTCGTTTGGGCTGCGAATCCAATACGATGGGATCCCTCACGGTGCCTGTTGCCGTAATGGTAAAGCGTAGCACCACCCATCCCTCGATCCCTCTTTCCGCTGCGCGGATCGGATATTGGGGTGGGACGCGCACGAGGGGCACACTATCCGAGTCGCTTGGCGCCCCCATATTGGGGCCACTGCCCAGTTCCGGCCCGACGCCGAGATCCGGTGCAGCAATCGCCATGGCCGACGGATCCGGCGCGTCGGTCTGGGACATCTGGAGTTCAGGCGGAGGAGGGGGCTCGGGAGGCTTTTCCTTCTTGGGGAGTTCGCGTTTTCGGGTTTGGGTGGCGCTGTCCCGCTTCAAGCGGACGAATTCAATCACCGGGCCCTTGAAAATATCTGCACCGCGATCGCTTCCCATCGAGATCAGGAATTGCATCAGATAGAAGAGTCCGAAGGTCACGCCCAGGGCAATGACGCCGGCAACGAGATGGCGACCAACCAACTGCATTCGGGGCTATTCTCCCACCTGGTTGGCTGCGATGGATACGTTGAAGACACCCGCCTGCCGGGCCGCGTCCATCACCTGGACGAGCAAGCCGTTCTTGGAATTTTCATCGGCTTGTATCACCACCGCGCCCTGGGGATTCTCGGCGTGCAGGCGTTCGATGTTGGCGCGCACGGATCGCTGATCGACCTGGCGGCGATCAATCCAGATCTGGTTGTTCTCGGTGATGGCGACCAGGATGTTTCCCCGCTCCTTGACGGTCGCAGTCGCGGCATCTGGGCGATTGACGTCAATCCCGGATTCCTTCACGAATGAAGCGGTCACGATGAAGAAAATCAACATGATAAAGACCACGTCGAGCATGGGCGTCATGTTGATTTCGGCTTCATCCTCTTCTCTTGCTCTTCTACGACGCATTCTGCGTTCCGTTCTCCGTTGCGGCGAGCGCTCGGCCCGTCAGTCGTGGGTCATCTTGTCGGCGAGTCTCTCGCCCTCATCCTTCGCAAATCTCTGGAGTTGCACCGAAAAATAGAGGCCGGAGAGAGAGGCGACCATTCCCGCCATCGTGGGAATGGTCGCTTTCGAAACTCCGGATGCCATGGCGCGGGCGTTGCTATTGCCCGCCGTCGCCATCACATCGAATACCTCGATCATGCCGGTAACGGTCCCCAGCAATCCGAGCAGGGGGCAGAGAGCGACGAGGGTATTGATCATATTGATCGAACGATTCAGATCTGCGGAGGTCTCGGATATCCAGAGGCCCCTGATCTGATGCGCTCGCCAGGAGATCTTGTCACTGCGGGAATTCCAGCGTTTCAGAACCAAACCCGCATCCCTCGGGAAGACAATGCGGAAGTAGTACTGCCGCTCGAGGATGAGCGTCCACATGGCCAAGGTGATGCCGAAGATCATCAGCAGGACGTCACCGCCCCGATTGATGAAATCACTAACCGCCTCGAAAAAATCGACAAACATCGTTCGCTATGGCTCCCGCCCTCAGGCTATTTCCACCCCGGATCGTCCCACTTCTCCGGACTCTGCTTCGGATTGGGTGGCGATCAGGCCAGTGCTCTGCTCCTCGAGAATCGTCGTCACTCCCTTGGCCATGCTGGAGAGCAGGGCGTGCATCAAGACCAGGGGAATGGCCACGAGCAGGCCAAGCATCGTCGTGACGAGGGCTTCGGAAATGCCGCTTGCCATCATCTTCGGATCACCGGTGCCAAAGAGGGTGATGATCTGGAAGGTATTGATCATGCCCGTGACGGTTCCGAGGAGTCCCATGAGTGGGGCGACCGCGGAGACGACCTTGATGAGCCAGAGGAAGCCCTCGATCTTCGCCGTTTCCTTGAGGACCTGCTCCTCGAGTTTGAGTTCCAGCGTCTCGGTATCCATCGATTGATTGCGGCCGTAGATGCCCAGGACGCGACCGAGGGGGTTGCCTTCATTCGGCTCCGAACTCTTCTTCTGGGCGGCAACTTTCCGGCTCACGATGGATACATAGGCCAGGCGGAAGAAGCCCAAGACGAAGGTCAGAGAGCCCAGCACGATGATCGCGTACCCGACCGTTCCACCGAAGTCGATGCGTTCACGAAAGGATGGGGTCGAGACCAGCAGTGCAAGGATCTGCCCGCGGGCGGGATCGATCGCAAAACGCGTGATGCCACTCGTGGCGGATTCCAGATCGGCGATCGTATCGACGTATTTAGGCGCCGGTTGACGACCGATTTCGCCGAGCTTGCCGACATCGGCAATCCACTTCAGGTACTGACCACCGGATATGGCATTGAAGGCCCCGACGCGGATGACTTCCTGTTCAACTTCTTCGCCGTTTACCTTGACGATGTTCGTCCGGAATCTGGACACGGCGCTCGATTCGCTCATCTCCTGAAGCAGGGTTGCCCAGAGTTTTTCCAATTCCTGGATCGAGGGCAGGGCCTTGCTCTGCCCGAGGGCGTCGAGGAACTCGATGCGACCGGGGTATTCGGCGCTGATCAGCGAATTTTCCACCTGGCTGCGGGTATCCCCTGCGACCTGTCGAACGACTCCGAAGAGTTCTCCCAGGGTTCCGAGCCGTTGGGCCAGCGTATCTTCCTTTTCAGCAATCTTGAGTTCGTTGTTCTCAAAATCCTTTTCGAGTTGGTCGCTACGCCTCTCCTCGGCGGCGAGATCAGCATTGGCCTTCTCAAGAAGCTGCTTCTGATTCGTTCGTGCCTTCCGAAAATCCTTTTCCCGACGCTCATTTTCCTGCTGCTCTGCACGCCAGCCACTTCGGACCCGTTCGAGGAGTTCATCAATCGATAGAGCCGGCGCCGCCTTGGCTGCAGGCGCTTTGGCTGCCGGGCTGCCTGCCGCGGAGTTTTCCTGGGCGCCGACCCGGGTGACCGAAAGCGGCACGATCAAGACGAGGGCTGCGGCGATGGCCAGCAGGCCAGAGAAGTTCTGCTTGCTCACTTGGAATCCTCCGGCGCTCGCACCGGAACGCGAATCATGTCTGGAGCCATTTGCTTGCGGGCGATCCGAATGCCCTTGCGAATCGAATCGGCGTATTCACCGGGCAATTTGACCCAGGTCCGCTGTCCCTGATCCCAGGCTCCGACTTCTTCTCCATCCAGGGTCTGATAGAGAAGACTCACGCGACCGATGCGCAGAAAATCGAGGGTGCGTTCTTCGCCATCCATCGAGAGGGTGTCTTGATAGACCTCGATCGTCCGTCCGTATTCGTTCTCGATCTGATACGCCTCGGTAATCCGGCGATATTTTTCCGAGTCCTCGACATCCGCGCGGTCCATCAGCTTTCGCAGATTCTCGACGCGTTCAGTACGCTCGTTCATCAGCATCGGCACGTCGAGCGCAATGAATTGTTCGAGGCTGTCCACCATCCGCAGCATCAGGGGGGTCACCTCACGGCCGATGACCGTGACGTTCGCGATCTGATGCTCAAGGGAGCCAATTTCCGCTTCCTGGGATTCGATCAGCTTGGATAGCTGCGCGTTGTAGACCCGGAGAGACTCGATCTGATCGAGTTTGGCCCGGTATTCGGAAGCCATGTCGTCAGTCTGGTCATCGATGGAATCGATTCGCCCCTGCGACTCGGCAGATTTTGAATTTCCTTGACGTTCCTCGGCGATTGCAGACTCGATGTCTTCCGCAGCGGCTGGGCTGGATCCCAGTAGCGCGAAGATCATGGTACTGATGATCGCTCGCCGAGAACGTCGCCTGGATCGGACGCCCGCGATGGTTCGCAACTTATCCCTCACTTGTCATGAATGGCGCGATCGGGCCGCGCCTGGGTCGGAAAAACGGAGCCGGTTGGGAATTTTGTCAGCGGGAGGACCGGATCGGTCGTGGCCGAGGAAACTTCCCGGCCCATTAGCTAGCCAAATCTGGCCGGTTGCGCAGCACTTGGACCGATTTTGTCGAAATGCGGGGTGGTGCGGGGTCGGCGTTGGGCTCAGATTCAGGCCGCGTTCATGCGCTACAGCGCGCCAGTGACCGATCTGGGCGAACCGTGGAATGGAGAGATGTGGTGATAAGCATACAGTTCGGTTTTATCTGGCCAGGCTCAAAAATAATTGCATTCAGCCGATAGGGAAAGGGCCGGGAATCTCAATCCCGCCATGATCGGCCAGTCAGTCGGCCCGGAGGCAATGTGATGATCGAAGAAGTCTCAGGTGCGACGAGCGGGGAACTTCGCCCGGGACGGGATTTCCGGGGGGAACGCTACGTCGAGTTGAGCCGAAGTGAGATCGAAGCGGTCGCGCATCACGGCGCGTCTCATGCGGTGGTCGCGTATCTCCTCTACGGGCAGGAGGTCGTGCGAGATCTCCGTCTTTGCGATGCCGATGGAGTCATCAGCGGGAGGGTTTCGACTTTTTCGCTGCTACCGATTCCCATCACCTGTAGACCCGCGGGGGGTGGGCCCCGTCGGGGGAATCCGGCCCCCGTCACCCCGGAGGCGATTCTGGACGCGCATGGGGTTCAGGGCTACGCGGGAGTGGCGGGCGAATTCATCCTGGCTCGATCCGGAGTGGGCGCAGAACGCTCGGAATTCGAGCTCACGCCCGGCGAATGCGAGCGTATCTCGGCGGATCGCGAAGCCCTCGCCGCGTTGGCGAGCCGTTTGCGGCTCAGCCGGCCAGCCGAGCATTTCTATCAGGAGTATTGGAACGAGGCGACACGCCTGCTGGAGAGTCATTGGGTCGGCGTCAGGAGCCTCGCGAAGGAACTCTGCAGGCGTGGGTTCTTGCACGGGAGCCGCATAGACACCCTCCTGAGCGAGCTGCTGGTCCTCTCGCCCACCTGAGGCGAGAAACCCGGGGGAAATTTCCAAGGGGAAGGCGATACCAAGTCAGCCGCGAATGAGGGGCTGCCGATCCCCTTTTCCGGTCGCCCATGGGATCTCCCGCGGATGGACTTTTGTATTCCCTTCGGGCTAGCCTCCTCTCACCCCCCCCCGGGTCGCCCCCCCCCTGGTTCCTGTCTCTGGTTCTTTCCGATTCAGTCTGACGCTGCTCCCTCGAACCCTCCCTGGCAATCGAGCCAGGCGCCGATCGTTCGAAGATTCGAAGATCTCCCCCATGCGGGAATCCCGGGGATCGAAGCATCCCCCAATGAAACGAGGATTCCCCATGCCGATTCCCCCCCGCATCAAGTGGTTTCTCGACGTCAACCGCGTCGACTACGAAGTCATCGCTCCCCGCATCGACCCGGGACCATCCGATTCTGGCCCTCCGGGAGACGTTCCGGACGAAAAACTGGCGCGGGGCGTGCTGCTCCAGGATGAAGAGGGGTACCTGCTGCCGGTGTTGGCCGCGAATCGGGAGTTGGATCTGAATCAACTGCGGGCCCGACTCGACCGGAACCTGAAGCCCGCTCGCGAGGAAGAGACCGCCTCTCTCTTTTTCGACTGCCAGGCGGGCATGGTGCCGGTCGTGGGCAGCGCCTATGGGATCCAGACGATCATCGACGACGAACTCCTGGATCGCGGCGACTTTTTCTTCGACGCCGGGGATCTGAACGAATTGATCCACATCGAAGGCAAGGACTTCCTGACCCTGTTGCCCGATGCCCCCCACGCGCCGTTCAGTGTCGCACCTTGAGTCCACAGCCCTTCATCCGGTCGTACGCGTAGCCGCGCATCCCGAAGGTCACACCGAGGGTATTGGCCGGGGCATCGGATCCATCAAAGCCGTAAAGGTGAGTCATTTCGACCTGGAGCCCGCCCGTCTCGTACGAGGCTTCGAGTTCACGCCAGACCGAGCAGGGGATCGCCTGAATTTCCTCGCGGAGATCCAGACTGCGTGAGGCGTTGCGGTCAAAATCGAGGAGCAACTGGTGTTTCACCGCATCGTGCCAGCTCTTGGAACCCCCGATTCCCTGGCGCTTCGTCTTGCTTTTCTCCTCCGCGGATCGATTGCCCCGAGCAGTTGGTGGTGGCTCGCCGGAGGCCGCTGGAAGGGTCGCCGACGGGGCAGGGGGCGCTTTCGGGGCTTCGGGGCGCGATACGCTCTGTTCCAACTCGGCGCGGAGGTCGAGCCGCTGATCGGGTAGAAGTGTGATCCGGCCTTCCCAGGGCGTATGCCCGGGTTTTTCGACCCGGATGCGATGGGCCCCGACGCCGAGTTCGATCGCCTCATCCCCGGTTGAGCCGCGATCCTCGCCGTCCACGAGCAGGCGTCCGCGTTCCACATTCGACTCGACGCGAATCGTCCCCCTTCCCCGGCAGAGGCGAGGAGAAAACTCCCGTCTCGCCTCCGATTCGACCTCGGTCTCCAATAGCCATTCTTCGGGGCAATCCGGGTGATGTACGCGAAAGCGATAGGCTCCGGCCGGAAGCGCAAGAGTCGATCCGTCGGCGATTCCCCGCGCTGCGATCTCCTCTGTCGCCGAGAGGAAGATCTCCAACGCGGAATCAGGGGGGTCGGCACGAACCGCGATCCAGCCCTCGGAATCGCCCCCGCTCACCTTCGCGGCCTCGGGAGCGGTTCCGAAAGCGATCGTCAGCCATAGGAATGCGGAGGCTAGGGTGGCGCCCAGCCCCGCTCCGAGGAGCAGCAGGAGCCAGGGGCGGGGTGAGGCGGATTTCTCTCGGTGAATGGCCTCCGAGTCCCGGAAGCCCGTCATTCGTTCCTCCAGGCGTTCGAGTTCGATTCGCCGGGCCCCGCGAAAATTCTCGTCATCGGAGGCTTCGCGGCGCTTGCGAATATGCTCGCTGAGTCGCTGGAAGGATTCGCTCACGCGTTCGCGCGGGTCGGCGGCCCCCAGCCCCAGTACTTTCCGGAACGGGTGCGCGGGGCGATCCGACTTGGATTTGAACATACTCCCAGGCTACCTGCCCGGAGTCGAACCCTCTACCCTTTGCGCCACCCCCCAAGGTGCAGTCGGAGGATCACGTTCATGCAAGTCCTCTGTCCCCATTGCGGAACAGACCTCGAAATCCCCGAGCTCGAGCCCCACGCGGCCGTCGACTGCGGGGTCTGCCAGAACTCATTCATGCTCCCTCGGCCCGAGGGTGAAGCGCTCGATCCCGGGGGAGGTCCTCTTCGCCTGCCTTCGGGAGACTCCCCGGAAGCGAAGGGCATGAAGGATGTCCGGCTGAGCACGACCGGGCTGATGGCCGCTCTTCTGACCGTCGCCTTCTACCTCGGCCTGGTGGGTGGTCCCCTGGGCGATTCCTTCATCTCGCAGCTTTTTTCCGAGAGGGGCTGGGTCCCCTACGTGATCACCTATCTCGCGGTCTGGTGCGGAGTTCTGCTGGTCGCGAAGTACCGCCGGCTCTCGCAGCGGCAACGAATCCTGCAACTCGACCTGCTTCCGGAGTCGATTGCCCCTAGGATCACCGTCGAAGCCTGTGGCCCACTCCTCGCGTACCTGCAGGCGCTGCCGGGGATCGATCCTGGCGATCTGCTATCGCGAAGGATCTCGATGGCCTTGGAATATTTTCGCGCCCGGGGAAGTGTCATCGAGACGATCGATCGCCTGCGACTTCAATCGGATCGCGACGAGGGCACGGTGGACTCCAGCTATACCATGCTGCGAGCCTTCATCTGGGCGATCCCGATCCTGGGCTTCATCGGGACCGTGCTCGGCATCGGGCAATCCGTCGGTGGATTCTCCGAGTCCGTCTCCGCCGCTGCCGATCTCGAGGTGATGAAGGATTCCATCGGGGTCGTGACCTCGGGGTTGGGCATCGCATTCGACACCACCCTGCTGGCTCTCGTGGTGAGCATCTTCATCATGTTGCCCACGAGTTCGTTGCAGAAGGCCGAAGAGGACTACCTGGCCCTGGTCGATGACTATTGCCAGCGCCATCTCGTAGTTCGACTCGAGCAGAAATCCTCGATGCAACTGGGACCCGAGGGCGAGGAGTGGCTGAAAAAGCTCGGTGAACGTCTCGTCGGGGAATTGCGAATGAGCGCGGGCCCGGGCGAGTCCGGGGGCGATTGAGATGATGAGAAGGCGCCGCCGCTCCGAATTCACGGTTTCGCTCTTTCCCTTTCTCAGCGTTCTGGCCTGCGTGATCGGAACGTTGACCCTGCTCTTGGCTGCCGTCGCCGTTGGGGCGATGGGAAAGCGCTCGCTCGAGAAGGTCCATCTCCTGGAGCGGATGCGCAGCGTCGAGATGTTCCTGGCGGGGGGTCGGGCCCATCTCATCGAACTCGAAGCACAACTCGTCGAGCAGGAGGAGAGGACGCAGGAGGAGGAGGAGTTGGGCCGCCGTCTTTACGGCCTCGGATTGTCCAGGGATATCTCATTACAGGAACTCGACGCATTGTTGGAGTTGAAGAAGGAAGTCCTGGAATTGGAAAGCAGCAGCCGGCAACTGGAAGAGGAAGAGAAGTCCCTCCAGAGCGCGGAATCCGCTCGTCAATCCGAATTGCAAACGAGGGCAGCCGAGCGGCTGCGTACGCCAATCGTGATTGATCCGACGGGCCTCGGCAAGGATTGGCGCCCCTTCCTGGTCGAGTGCACGAAGGACTACCTGGAGCTCTATCGAACCCGTGGAGACTGGTCGATACGGATTCCTGCCGACCAGCTGGCCAGGAATGCGGACTATCGAAAATACTTGAAACGGGTGCGTGCGATTCACGACTCGCTCTTGATCTTCCTGATCCGGCCGGGAGGTGTGGCCGTCTTCATGGAGGCGGAGGCCATCGCGTATCGGCATCAGGTGCGGAATGCCAAGCTTCCCCTGCCGGGAGACGGCGAATTGGATTTCAAACACATGGCCGGGCAGCGCCCATGAGTCGCGGGAATCGTCGTTCTTCGCGGGGGGCGGAGCAGAACCTGGATTCTCTTCTGGATACGATGGCCAACGTGGTGGGAATCCTGATCGTCCTGGTCGCAGTCTCCCAACTCTCCGTCGGAGATGCCGTGGATAGGATCGCCGAGCGAGGAGCCGGGAAATCCGTATCACGCGATCGGGTCGAAGCCCTCGAGAGCAGTCGGGAAGAGGTCGAAAAGGCCATCGTCGTCGCCAGGGGAAAGCTCGAGGCCCTCGATCCCACGGCGAGTCGAAAGGGCATGCTCAAGCGGGAGTTGGAACCCCGGCTGGATGCATTGGAACGTCTGGCAGGAGGGGATCCCGCCCCGGAACGGGGAGCCGCCGAATTGGAGGAGATCGCAGAGGGAAAATCCGCCTCACTCCAGCGTCTTTTTGCCGCAGTCGAGGAGAGCAGAGAGCGTGTGAGCCAACTCGATGAAATCCTCTCCGGCATGGCGAATGATTCCCGTCCCCGGGTGGCCCGGCTTCCAGATCCCCGCCCCCCACCAAAAGACCTGGAGGAAATCGTCTTCTTTTGTCGTTACGGAAGAGTTCTGAACCTCGAACCCGTCCAGATGCTTGCAAGACTTCGCCAGTCGATCGCCGAAGCCCTGGGAGAGGATCGCCCCCTGGAGGATGAAGATGGCGAGTGGATCGCGAATCTCCTGCGCAAGGAGAGTTTTGGCTGGGAAAATTTCTACTGGCGCTTTCGCGAGACAGAGCCCCGGGGTTTTTTTGCAGACATGATCTGGCGGGACCGGGATCGGGGTGAGACTGCCCTCGAATTGAGACTCGGGGGCAGGGTTTTCTCCGAGGTCATCGGCGAGGGGTCGCCCGCGAGACAATATGTCCGATTCTGGGTGTGGTCGGATAGCTTCGAGGCCTACCTCGAAGCTCGCTATCTCGCGGAGTCCAAGGGATATGAAGTGGCCTGGTCACCGGTGAGTGAGGGCGACGAGGTGGGAGTGAATCTTCGAGGTGGAGCCGGGCAGCGAGTTATGCTCGACTGATCGCTTCCAATGATAGAACGACGTTCCATCGATTTCCTTTCGAGAAGGGATCCGAGGCCCCCCGGATGCCTGTCGGAGGCGTCCAATCTCGTCTATAAAATATGACTGCCTACCCAGGGATAGAAGCGGACGGAGTCATCGTGAAGAACCCCGTCGTTGCAGATGAAATCGAACTCCTCGCCGAGGTCTCGAAGCGCCTCGGCGAAATGCCCGAAGCCCGTACCGCTTCCGAGGCTCCGATTGTCCACGAACTCGAGCGCCTGAGGGCGGTCATTCTCTCGGGCGACGAGGCGAAGGATATTTCTGCGCTCAGTGAGCAATACCATCACCAGTCGGCCGTCCTGAGTCAACTGCGACGGGCAGGTGAAACGGCCCCCGTCGATCGGAGCAATCCCTACTTCGCGCACCTGCGACTCATGGAGGCCGGTAATGAGCGCGATTTATGCCTGGGCAGAACGACCTGCATCGAGCGTGGCATGCGGATCATCGATTGGCGCGACGCTCCGATCTCCAAAATCTTCTACAGCTATCGCCAGGGTGATGAATATGATGAGGAGATCGCGGGGCGCGAAAGGATCGGAAAAGTCGCTGCACGGAGAATGGTTCGTATTCGCGACGGCATTCTCGAACGGGTGCAAGCTCCCGAGGGCGACTTCACGGCTGACTCGAATGCGATCGATGGCTGGCGGATCAGAAAGGCCCACCAACATCGCCTTTCGGGAGGCGAGGGCCAGGCGTTGCGCATATTCAATCCCGGAGAGGCGGGGCAGCGCTACCTGGGGCGTTCCGAGGAAGGCCGCCCCATGCAGGCCGACAAACGGCTGCCCGAAATTACGGGATTGATCGATCAGGATCAATTTGGACTGATCACCCGGGACTCGGGCGGGTTCCTGATCGTTCGGGGAACGGCCGGTTCGGGCAAGACCACCGTGGCCTTGCATCGGGTCGCCTATCTGGCTTTCGCCGATCCGCAGATCGACAGTCCCGATAGCATGGTGGTGGTTTTTTCTCGATCCCTGCGGAATTTCGTCAGCCAGGTACTCCCCTCTCTCGGACTCTCTCAAGTGCGGGTCACGAGCTACGGAGATTGGGCCCTCGAGGAGCGGCGTCGGCATTTCAAACGCCTTCCGAGCGCCCAAAGAGAAGACACACCAGCCCTGATTCAACGCATCAAGCTACATCCCTTCATCGAACCATTGCTCGAAGAATACGTCAGGAGAAACCCAAGGCAGAGCGCCAATTGGGAGACGGTATTCGATGATTGGGCCACGATCCTGCGAGAGGGCTCCCTGCTGCGGGAAGTCTCCGATGATGTGGCACCGGATGCTTTCAGCGCCGGTGAGATCGCGAAATTCGTGGACTGGCACGGGATCCAGATCGAGGATGTCCTATCCCATCTTGCCGGCGATGAGGAAGTCCACGCGAGCCTGGATCCCGAGGATGATGTTCTGCTCTTGAGGCTATGGCAGTTGCGGGTAGGAACACTTCGGGGCAAGGGAAAACGCCCCCTCAGGTTGCGCCATCTGGTCATCGACGAGGTACAGGATTTTTCTCCGATCGAGGTACGGGTGCTCCTGGGTTGCGTGGAAGCTCATGCGGGCATCACCCTGGCGGGGGATACCCAGCAGCACGTCCTTGAACATAGTGGCTTCTCCTCCTGGAGTGATTTCTTCGCCCATCTGGAGATTCCCGGCACGGAAGTGGAGACGCTCCGGATCGCCTATCGATCCTCTCGGCAGATCGTGGAGTTTGCGGGAAGGATTCTGGGGGAACTCCTGGAGGAAGAGGAGCCCCCAGAGACTCCGAAGGAAGGTCCGCCGATAGAGCTTTTTCAATTCGACGATCAGGGGAGCAGCGTGGCCTTCATCGCGCAGTGCCTGCAGCAACTCTCGCGGGACGAGCCCATGGCCTCGCTCGCGATTCTCACGGGTTCGAAAGAGATCAGCAAGGCGCACTTCGAGGCCCTGGTTCGCTGTGACCTGCCGCGATTGCGCTGGGTGCAGGATCAGGATTTCAGCTTCTCGGCTGGAGTGGAAATTGCGGAGATCGATCAGGTCAAGGGACTTGAATTCGATTACGTGATCCTGGTGGACGTGGATAGTCGGCATTTCCCAGACACCCCCCAGGCTCGTCGGCGGCTTCACGTCGGAGCCTCGCGGGCCATCCACCAACTCTGGCTGATCAGCGTCGCCACTCCCTCACCCATCGTAGAAGGTATCTGGCAGGCTTGAGAAGTGGATCGAAAGAGCAGGCAGGCAGGAGAATCCCCTGATGGTTCGCGAGTTGGAAATCAGGACCCGGGGACGTGGTCTGCACGAATTCACCGAAGAATTGCGTTCGCTGGTGACCGAGTGCCGGGTCCGGGAAGGATTGTGCACCCTCTTCGTGCAGCATACTTCGGCCAGTCTCCTGATCCAGGAAAATGCCGATCCGTCGGCGAAAAGGGATCTCGAGAATTGGTTGGATCGGCTGGTGGCCGAGGGAGATCCGCTTTTCAGTCATACCCTCGAAGGGCCGGATGATATGCCCGCCCACATCAAGGCGGCATTGACGGCGACTTCCCTGGGCATTCCGATCAATGCCGGTGAACTCCTGCTCGGCACCTGGCAGGGCGTCTACCTATGGGAGCATCGCAACCGCGGTGGATCGCGGCGGGTGGCGGTTCAGATCCTGGCCGGGTCGCAGGGATGAAGCCCGCTTTCGCTCATCCCTCCCCCCCGGAATTGACGATCGGATCCCGGCCCGGGCGCGTTCAGTTCTGGCCGATCTCTTCGAGGTCGAAAGCCAGCGTAAACTCCTGGCTCGCCGAGCCCCCATGGCCATCTGCGACGCGTATATGGACTCGATGTTGGCCGATATCGCCGCGCCCCGGTCGCCAGTTCAACTCGCCCTTGCGAGTATCCAACCGCATATTCCGAGGCCCCTCCACCAGTGTGTACTGCAGGGGCCGGTCGAGGTCGGCATCTTCGACCTCGATCCCGTAGCGAAATACGCCGTCTCCGGAGATTCCGCCGGGTTGGGAAATGATGCTGGGCGCCGCATTGGCGACGGGGAGAGGATTCGTCTGGAACTCATCTCGTCCTCCCTGCCCATCGGTGACGACCAGCCGGAGCTGAACGGAATCTCCTCTTCTGAATTCCTGTCGCGGCAGGAGAGCTCCCCCGGCTTCACTACGCGAGCCGTTGACGAACCATTCGTAGCGATAGCGCAGTCGATCGCCGTCCGGGTCGCTGGCCCGGGGGTGGACTGCCAGATCCCGATCGCCGCGTATTTCTCCCTTCGGCCTGAATTCGAGAGCATGGATTTTTGGGGGCGAGTTTCGCAATCGCAACGACGCGGTACGCGGAGCACTTTCGCCGAAAGGATCCCGGGCGATCGCAGAGACCTCGACACGCATTCCTTTTTTCAGCCGGGAGGGCTTGAATTCAGGGCCGCGACCGCGTTGTTCGCTTCCAGGCACCCGCCATGCGTATTGGATTGTCATGGGGTCACCATCGGGATCCTCGGCCCGGGCCTCGGCCCGCAGCGTGTCTCCGGGCTGAGCTTCCTGCGGGAAGATCCGCAACTCCAGGATCTCCGGAATCCCATTTTCCGAGAGCGAGGAGTCCCGGGCCGCAATCGCGCGCTCTCCGGTTGGGGAGAGAGAGGGCGGAGCGGGGGCTTCGCCACCACAACCGCCGCCGATCATCGCCGCGATGATCAAAGCGCTAAAACTCCAGGGGCTTCCGGTTCGGGCTCCGCTCATTTCCCTCGTGATGGCCTTTCGTCTTTCACGGCGTCCATGCCTCTGCCCCAAGGCACTCAATCTCCGTCATCGGGTTGGATCTGGATTTCGACAAGCAGGGGATTGCCAACCGCTCCGCGATAGCGGAAGTAGATCCACTCGGCCTGGTAGAGTGCCAGATCCTCGATAGCGAGCGATTGACCTTCGGCTCCGAGAATCCGCAATTCGGGAGCGAGCCGATAAATCTTCCCCCCGATACGCACGCCCTCGGGCTCGGAGATGACGGATTCGAATTCTCCCGAGCCGCTCCGAGTCAGTCGACCCGTCTGCCCATGGGCGTCGGCCAGAAGAAGAGTGATCCCGGCAAAGCCCGAGAGCAGCAGCCCCATCCCGAGGCCGAGTCCCTCTCGCATGATTCGGCGTCTTCGCATGAAGTTCCTCCCCTGCTGGCCTAGCGCTGTCGCCAGGATCGAACTTTGATGCCCGCGCCCTCCAATTGGCCCGGGCAGTCATTCGAGATGGCTCCATCACTGGTGATCATCACGATCTTGTTCTTGCAATCCCCGACGCTTCCACCCCCCTGATTGAGGTCGCCCACGGAAATTCGGGGACGCGTCGGGATGCCTCCTCCGACGTCTGTGCGGCGGCGGGTTTCCGGGGGATCCGCGGGCTCCCCGAAGGCTCCGACCCCGCAGCTGAGTTCGAAGCGGTAGATCGAAGAATTTCCCGAGGATTCACAAATCGCCGTGGGGTCATTGGGATCCGGAGGCATGAAGGATCCAGTCGTGACTTCCCCGAGAAAGACGACACTATTCGTGACGAATTTCTCAGCATCCCGGGTCGAGAAATAATAGCCCTGCTTCTGGCTCTGCATGTCCGCGCAGTTCAGAGTCGGGGCATCGAGATTCTCGAGATCCCCCTCCGACCACGCGTCGTCGCGAATATCCCGGGCTTCCGGAGCGCCATTGATGTCGAAGGAAAATTTCTCCAAGGGATCACTTTCCTTGACCATGAAGAAACGATTGTTGTTGCTGGTCAGGCCGTCGTTATCCCAGCGAAGGGGATTCGAGCGCTCGCCCGCGCCGAAAGCCAGATGGACTTTGCCGCTATGCATTGCGCCCGTGGGCGGGAAGAAGAAGTTCTGGTAGTGGATCGAGGAATCGTAGGCTCCGGGCGGGCTATTGCGTTCCAGGGCCACAGCACTGGGCTGAGCGTAATAGAATACGCGAAAGGGCCAATTCGGCTGGGCCACGGAGGCATTGGCGGCATCGTTGATGGGATCGCCTCCGGGGGACTTGATCACCCATTTCCAGAGTTGTCCGCCAAGGTCACCGATATAGACAACGTCGGCAAAGCCGTCGAAGTCCAGATCGAAGACGGCCGGTGCCGAGGCAAAGGCGTATTTCATTTCCTCGTAGCCCACCTGGCCACCGCCTGCGTTCGGCAGGGTGTGATTGGCTGGGTCGAAATATTTGACGGCCATCACCTCGCCCGTGGCAATATCGACCATGAAGAGGGCCCGGCCCCGGATCTCGCTGACCGAATAGTCATCGGCCGGATCTGCGGAGCCTTCATCGTTCGGATCGCTGCGAGTATCATAACCGGCTCCAAAAATTGCCACCCAGCGCTCATTTCCCGTCGCGGGTCCTCCAGGTATCAAGACGCGGATCCGCGTCATGACGGCTTCCGACCAGGTAAAGCCCATATAGTCTGCGTAGGTCTTTCCGGCGGGCAGATTTGCCGAACCCGTGCAGGCGGCGGTCGGCTGCGTGCAGGGGAAATCCCAGAGATGGAGGGGGTAGCCGCTGCCGCTATTGCTGAGAGCGGATGTTTCGGGCGGATCCGTGATATCGAGGGCGAAATAACTACGCCCGCCGTCACGCAGGCCCGCCAGCAGGATCGTACGCCATTGCTCCGCGAGTTTGTCCTCGAGCAATGCGTCGGGAACCAGGGCGCCCGTCGGCCGTTGGCTGACGCCGTCCAACTCCCTATGCAACCAGACGTCGGCCACAACCGGAGATGCATCGACGGTCTCCAGTGTTCTGGACGTACCCATTTCCTTGGGAAGGTTCTTGATGATCTCCCGGACCGCGTTGGGGATGTACCCCATCAACTCCTCCCCGGTGCCCGGCCCATGTCGAGGAGGCGATATGGGATCGCCGTCGGAATCCAGTTCCGGCCACTCGCCCGCATGGAAACCATGCAGCATTCCATCGTTGGCTCCCGCGTAGATCACGCGCGGGCGCGAACGCTTCGCCAGCGCAAATTCACGGTAGTGAGTCTCATTGACGGCAGAATTCGGCGAGCCGACGACGACGGGATTCGAGTGAAAGATATCGCCCAGGTAGATCTTATGGGTCTCTTCGTCGTTCTTCCTATAAGTGCAGTTCGGGCTGAGACTGCCGAATTCGCAGCCCCGCAGCACGTCGACCAGGGCGTCTCGAATCTCGCCGGTCGTCGTATAGCCCTCGGCGAGATAGGGGTTGTCGAATTCGTCTCCGTTGTCGAGGATGCCGTCGAAAACGCCGTTTTCATCCCCATCCACTGCGACCTGGATGTTGAACTCCGTCGTGGCAATCGATTTACTGAGCTTCGAGGGCTGTAGAAAGGGTAGATCAGTGGAAGTGGAGATGAAGAGGGCGCGATCTTCGGGCAGGGGGACGACGTCCGCGGCATCCCAATAGCCCTCCGCGAAGAGATCGAAAGCGCCTCCGGACGCACAGGTGGGATCGGGAGCTATATTGCCGGATCCCCCGGTGGCGCAAAAGCCGTTGATGTCGAGAATATCGCCGAGAGCCGTGAATTCGAAATTCTTCAGATGGCCCTCCCAGAAGCCAGAATTGTCCTTGGGGAGGAAATAGCTCGAGTAGAAGTGATTCCCGTCGGTGGTTCGACTCGCGGGGACGGTGGCTGAAGTGAAGGCCTGGGCCTTGTCGACCATCTCGCTGATGGCGACCACCAGATCGTTCTCCAACTGATCGGCGTCGGCACTCTCGAAATAGCGACCGTTGCCGCGAATTGCGGCCCGGCGCAGGGCACTGCCGATCAGAATTGCATCCTGGGCGAATTCCGTCTCACAGGCATCGCCAATACCGTCCAGGTCGGTATCGATCTGCTCATCGAGAATGCCGTCCGGGGGTACGCTCGTATCTTCCATGGGGTTGGAATGAAGCGGGCAGTTGTCATCGCCATCGTCGACGCCGTCGCCGTCGTCGTCGTCGTTGAGGGGATCCTCCTCAACCGCTTCAGCCTCCACGGATTCGACCGAGTACCCGACGGTATAGGTATCGATGGTTTGCTCACCGTCGAGATCGGGGCGCATGTCATAGCGGTTCATGAAGAGGGTGATGTCATCGAGGAGGTTGTTGTTCTTCTTCGCGTAGTTCTTATCCCCCGCCGGGCCGGTACCGCCCGGATAGACGTCATCCCTTGCCGACTGAGCGCCCGTTTCGTCATTCTGTCCAGCACTCGAATCGTCGTCGATGCGGAAATGGTCTCCGATCAACTCCGGAAAATCCGAATATCCGCGATCCGTATGGGTGTGGTAAGCGGGGTCGGGGGGGTCGAAGGTGTCGCGGATATCTTCGTCCCGATCCGAGAAGTCGTCTCCCGCCGAGCCGCCGTCCGTGATGATCAGGATGAAATTCTTCTGGCATGCGTAGAGGATGGGATCCGGTGCCGCGCAGTTGGGACAGTCGAAGTTGGTGGAAGCGGGCGCCGGTACAGTGGCGTCTTCCGTGGTGCTCAGGGGATCGACCCCCATGAAGCGTCCGCCTATCAGATCCTTGTCATTGGTCTCCTCGTAGAGGCTCATATCGTAGTTGTAGACCGGGAATTTGAGGGCGGGGGAGAGTTCTGCGCCGTCGCGCTTTTGCCCCTTCCAATCCCGGCCATAGGGCATATTGGCCGCCTCGCGGCTCATGAAATAGGTATAGAGTTGGAAGAGTCCCTCGCTCAGCGGCGTCTGGGCATCCGGAGTGGTGTGGGTGATCACTCGCTGCAGATGATCCTCATGGGTCGCTGTGATTCCGTGGATCGTATAGCTGGTCTGGGTCGTCTTGGCTGAATCCGAGTACCAGTCCTCGACGGGAATCGCCACATAGGCCCCGTTGTCATCGCCTTTTTTGTGGTGGTAGCGGAATTGCGAGAAACCGAAGCGAACGCCGGTATCGGTCGCCTCGTTGACGCGGCAGATGATCTGGCGAAGGATCAACTGCAGGGCCTGGGTGCGGCTGCGTCTGTAGGTGTAGTAGTAGGAATCCTCCCCGGGGAGGAGGCTGAGGCAACCGGCCTTGGCTCTCTTGCCGGCCAGGTTCACGCCCGAGTTGTCCACCAAGCTGGGATAATCCCTCTCGATATCGA
Organism: uncultured Spirochaetaceae bacterium; assembly: GCA_964435795.1. GTDB lineage: Bacteria > Myxococcota_A > UBA9160 > UBA9160 > UBA4427 > JAZXM01. The sequence goes on along the minus strand of CAYTAT010000021.1, from coordinate 24,037 downwards.
AGATATCCGCCCGGGCGGTGGTGCCGTGGCTGCTGAAGACGAAATCCAGATATTTCCAGCTCAACTGAAGAAGTTGTCCGTTGAAGGTCGCAGCATTCGGATCGTCATTTCCGAAGAGGCTGTAGTTCCCGGATACGCCGACGGGCGAAACTCCGCAGATCTCGAAGTCGCTCGACGTCAGGGTGCCAGTGGGATCGAATTCGCGATTGTTGTAGTCGAGGTCGAATTCGAGCGTCAGCGGGTTGATCCCGGCATTCATCGCGGCACTGGCGGGTGTAATATAGGTTTTGATTTCTGCGGAGGTTCCCTTGGGATTGCCCGTGCGGGGGGAGTTGCTTCCCGTCAGCTCATAGTAGAGCCAGCGATCGTCGCTCGGATCGAAAGTTCCGTCGTCGTCCTCATCGTAGAAGAGATGCGTACCGTCGTAATCCTCGATGGGGACCGCATGATCCGTGGGCGGGGCATTGCCATTGCTGCCACTCCCCTGAAGCCCGTTCTTTCTTTTCCAATCGGAGTCACTCGTTTCGTTGTCGTCGGGATCGAGCATGCGATGATAGATGTAGGGCTCCCAAAAATCTTTACTGCCGTCCTGATCGAGATCCAGGAACATCCTATTTCCTTGGCGATCCCGGATCGGAAACTCGCGCTCCCAGCTCTTGGGTGAGCCCCGGTAGTAGGCTTCCTGCTGGTGAAATTTCGGATTTCCGGTCTTGGGGAGATAATCGAGATAATCCGATGAATAGAAGCTGCTGTCGTGATCATGCGGCCTGTTGTAATACGTGACATTCTTTTTTTCGACGAAAACCTTGAATCGCTTATTCGATGGGATGCCTTCTCCCGCGGAGAGTCTCCGAAAGAAGCGGCAGTCCTTCTGGCTGCTATTGGCCTTCTCCTCACCTCCATCCGTATGGGTGCCACTCCAATCCGGGTGATAGACCTGGTTCATCATCGAACTGGAGTTGTCGACGAAGAAGAGAATGTTGGGCGGCACGCTGCGCTTGAAGAGATCCACATCATCCGAAGAGCCGCGTCCGGGTGCGATGAGCAGGAGAGCTGCGACGGAGGTGGCGATCGATCGATGCAGGGGGGAATGCTTCAAAGTCTGCCCCTTCCGTGAATTTTTCCGAGGTCAGTTGTTGAACGCATGACAACGCTCTGCGGTGGCCAGGATCCGGGTGGTCGCCCCCCCCGGAGCGACCCCCTGAACTCGCACACTCCAGACGGTCTTGAGGTAGATGGGTTGACCCATTTCGAGGCTGCCTCCCACCTGCTCGCAGGCCTCGGCCGTGGCGAGCATGCAGATCTCATTGCCGTTGGGAGACGTGGGATCGGGCTCGTAATAGGCACCGTTGGTGAGTGTTCGGGAGCCCGACTCTACATCATTTGGGTCGAGTACAAGATTCTTGTCGAGGAGATCGCCGCTCAAGCAGTCTCCCGAGGTGACCGCAAGACCTGTAATCTCCTTGCGGAGCAGGTCGAGCCCCTCGGCTACACCGGCATCCGCCGCGTAGAGTGCCGACTGAGCCAGGCTCGAGTAGCCGGCCACCTGGCGTTCGCGTGTGGCTGTATCGAGAGAGGCCATCCCCACCAATCCCATCAAAGCGAGCATCATCATCGTTACCAACAGGGCGGTGCCCTCTTGGTTGCGGCGATTCCGATCCTGTCCAGCTGCGCGTACTTTCATGAGGAAACATTCCGCAGCCGAATCGTGCTGGTGTAGATACGCCGATGGCGCCCATCGGAAGCCTCGGAGACGCTGGCCGCGTGGCGGTTCTCCGTGACTTGTGCACGGCCGGCGTTCGTGGACTTGCGCGGGTCGTCCCCGCTCGTGGCCACCACCAGGTTCAAACGAATCTCTCGCAGATCCCGCCCATCGACCTGCTGCATGTTGAGGATGTTGCCGACGGTATCCCCCTTGTATTCGAGTTTGCCGTCTATGATATCGACAACTCCATTGTCGTTCTCATCGAAAAAAAAGGCCGCCTGCAGATCCTCGACGTCATTGGCCAGGGCGATGCCATCCCTGCGCAATACGGAAGGCGTGCCGCTGCTATCGATGCTGTAGACGTGGGCGGGAAGGATACGGACGTCCGGCGCAGACAGGGCTATCGTCAGGGTCGTTGTGAAAGTGATCTGAACGATTCCGCTGGATACATCTGTAACCGTGCCACAGGCGACGCCTCGGCTCGGGTTGGCGAGATCGATCGCAATCGCGCCCCCATTCTCGCGGAAATCACTGTCGGGAGCCAGGCTGGCGCCGCTGGAAAGATAGCTGGCTTCTCCGTCGAGAATACTCTGGCCGAGGGCGAGGTTCAGGGGGTTCGGCAGATCGGGTGCGGTCGCGATGGGGACTCCGAGTCGACTGCCCTGATCCGCGACCGGGAGATCCTCGATATCGCGTATCGCGTCCGCGTCGGCGAAGAAGAGAGTATCGGGTCCGACGATTTGATCCGAAGTGCATGCCGCACCCCCAGTAGGCATCAGGTAGCCCGCGTTGCGCGCGTCTCTCTCGAGCAGGGATGCCGCGGCCAGCATATTCTGCTGGGCCTCCGAAAGCTGATCGATGACCGTCGCCGTATCGTTCTGGACCGTGAAGGTTCCCATGGAGTACGCGACCACCAGCGCCATGGCGCTCAGGGAAATCATGATCTCCACCAACGTGAATCCCCGATTGCGAGTCAGCATCCCGGGGCTCCCCAATTATATCGTCGCGTGGCCAGTCGCATATTCTTCTGCCCCACGAAATTCTCCTCATTCCAGGATATTTTGAGGGTGACGTTCCGCAGACAGGATGTGAGATCCGTGACCGTCCAGCGTACGTCATAGCTCTGCTCCGTGACGCTGGTTCCGGCGGAATCGAGCAGGGTGATGTCCAATTGCGAGGCCGCATCGGCCCAGAAGGCATCGGTATCCGCACCGGCATTGCGAGCGGTGGTGAGTATCGCCCAATCCACCCTCGACATTTCCTCGAGATAGGCTCGGGCGATCGCGGATGCATCGGCGGTATGTCGTCCCGCCGAGCCCTGCTTGATGGCGATGATCTGCATGGTGGCGAGGGTGAGGAGGCCGAAGGAAAGCACGACCAATGCGATCATGACTTCGATCAACGAAAAACCCGTTCGGGATGCGGAGGCTCGTGAGAGACGAGTGGCCATCAGGTCCTCCAGCCCGAGATGGCTTCCCGCCAGACGCTAATTCGCGTCGTTCCCAGGGCCGTCAGGACGACCGCGTAATCCCGTTGACCGTTGGTCACGTAGATGGCCCCGACGGCTTCTCCCGGCAAGCCGTAACTGGTACACGCCGAGCCATTGCTCGAGAACGTGCGGGGGATTCCGTCGGGTTCGAAGGCGACCCAGCTGGCCGGGGTACTGCTGCTGGGCAGGCTGAAAGATGAGCCCAGGGGAATGTTGGCGCTGGCGCCGCCCTGATCTCCGGGTGCCGCCGTATTGCCGGCCAGGCCTGCCGTCGTTCCCCAGGCAACGCTGGATTCCAGCGAAATGCGATGCACGATATCCGAGCTGGCAAAGCTGCAGTCGCGGGTCGCCGGCGTGCCATCCGCCGCGATCACGATGTCGTCATTGGCGTTGGTGAGGGAATTCAGTCCAAAAGTGACGATATGAATCTCGCCGGTTCGCATGGCCTCGCTTCGGGCCAGCGCGAAGGCATTCGATACCGCCCTGGCACTGGTCTTGATCTCCTGGGCGCTCAACCAGGAGAAGAGATTGGTTCCCCCGATTCCCACAACCAGCCCGATGATGGTCAGAACCACGACCGTTTCGATCAGCGTGATTCCGGCCCTGGATTCCAGAATTCTGGGCACACCCCTTGGGGCGATCAACTCGGCCATCGGCGGCTCCGAATTTCGGGGGTTGACTGAATGGCTTCGGCGACTCCAGATTTTTCTTGAGCGGATGGTGCCCCCCTTCATCACCTCAAGAATAGGATACCGGAAGATGGCATTCGGGGATTCAGCGGGGCCCGCAGGATCTCGGAATATTACCGAGGGAATTCCCCCGGGATAACATTCAGCTTCTTTTCTTCGAAGAGGCTTGGACACCCACTTTTCGATGCTCGAGTTCTTTGCTCGCAACCGGTGCATCAACACCCCAACGCGGCGCAGTCTCCGGGGTGGGGAGATCCAGGGCCCGAAACGCGTCCTGAATCATGTGTCCTCGCAGCTGACGCATCTCGGAGGAGTGGATGTCGGCCACCATCTCCGCGGGGTTGATCAAAATGGGGGTTCGGTACGACGGAATCGGTTCCGGCTCGACCGCTCCACTTCTGTCTTCCGGGTTCAGACTCGGGGCAGGCTGGCTACCACTCACGGCATTGGCGGTGCTGCCGCCCAGTCCGATCGCGGCCATCAGCATCAGAGCCAGACCCAATCCGCTCACAGATTTTTGATTCATGGTGGTTTCTCCTTTTTCGGGGTGCCTGCCCCATACCCTCTGGGATTCAAAATCGATCCCGTGTCTACTCTCTTTATATCCGGGAGGTTTCGATTCTCTTGTGATGCGCTTCACAGTTCACGCATAGAAGCCTTTTTTTTCGGATCGCCTAACTGGTTCTTGGGCGCTCTCAGCCGAAAAGGGGTGGAATCGGGCAGTAGACACTCGTGTAGGGCTGGGGAGATCGCGGGGCAGGAGGAGAAGCAATAGGCGGAGAAGGAGTAGGAGAAGAAGAGCAGCCGGAGATCCCCCGAGGCATTCAGCGGAATTCCCGCCGCCCGGGGGCTCTCGACGCGAGAATCGCGAAAGGAGAGGTGGCGTGGAAAGCTGCCGAGCGGGATGCGTCGAGATCGAGGTGGCGGGAGCGCGGCTGCGACGGATTACGCCATGCGCTCGCAATCTGGCGGGAATGAGTTTCAGCCCCTTCTATTCGAAGAGATCCGCAATTCTTCCGTCGACGCTCGCCAGCCGCGTGCGGCTCTGGGCCCAGTCCCGCAACTCCTTGATTCGATCCTCGTAAGTATCGTAGAGGGGGACGGTTTCCTCGATTGCGTTCGCGAGATCGTTATCCTCCAACTCGCGCCCGGCCCCGAAGGCGGTGTAGAGCGCGGCGGAGACGACCTGTTCGATTTCCGCACCGGAGAGTCGATCCGAGGCTTCCGTCAGTGCTTCGAGATCGAATTGTTCCGGATTTCTGTTGTGGCGTCGCAGGTGGATCGAGAGGATCTCCATTCGCTCGGAGTGGGTGGGAAGATCAACAAAAAAGAGTTCGTCGAAGCGTCCGCGTCGGAGCAACTCGGGGGGGAGGTTGGCCACGTCATTCGCCGTAGCCGCGACGAATACGGGCGCTCGCTTTTCCGCCAGCCAGGTCAGGAAGGATCCGAAGACCCGGGAGGTATGTACATCGGCGCCACTTGCCGCGAAGCCCTTTTCAATCTCATCGATCCAGAGCACGGCCGGGGCAATGGATTCCGCGACCGCCGTGGCCTCCCGAATCGCTGCTTCTGGACTGGTTTCGGCGCCCGAAAAGACCGCGGCCAGATCGAGGCGCAGCAGGGGGAACTGCCATTCCCGGGCCACCGCTTTGGCGGAGAGGGACTTACCGCAGCCCTGGACCCCGAGCAGCAGCAGTCCGCGGGGCAGGGGCAGGCCGAAGCGTTCGGCTTCGACTCCGAAGGCGTGGCGGCGCTCGCGCAGCCAGCGTTTCAATTCGCCGAGGCCCCCGACGTCATCGAGACCCTCGGCGCAGTCGTGGAAATCAAGACCCGGGGTGCGGCGTATCGCCTGGCGTTTTTCCCGGATGATGATGGCCGCGGTTTCCTCGCGCTCATGCTCGGATCCGGCGAGGGATTTTCTCAGGATCCGAAGGGCCTCGTCCCGAGTGAGTCCCTGGGCGGCTCGTGCACACGTTTCGAGGAGCGAGCGATCCTCGCTCAGCAGCGGAGCGAAGAGTTCCTCCAATTCGAGCGTTCCCGGCAACGGAAGCGAAAGGTGACCCACTTCGCGAATCAATTGTGCGGGCAGGTCGAGAACCGGGCCCAGGAGAAAAACCGTCTGCTTGCGGGCCGATATCTCCGGCAGCAGATCGCGAAGTCTTCTCACGGCCCCTTCATTGCCCTCGCCCAATCGGGCGTCGAGGAGAACGAAGAGGGCGGGCTCCTCCACCTCGGCTATCGCGCGCAGGCCTTCCTCGAGACTGCCGGAACCGCGACCGGAAGCGTCCAGTCCCGAGGCGATGCTCCAAACGCTGAGGCCCTCATTCCGCTGTCGCGCCACGGCTCGAAGGATTTCCAGGCCCCGTTCTTCTTCGAAGGTTTCGAAGGCGAGAAGTCGCCAACCGGAGTCGATTAGGAGTTTCGTCTCTTCGATCAATCGCCCGTTCATACGCGATCCGCCGTGATACGCACCACTTCCTCGAAAGTCGTCGTTCCCTCGGCGAGTGCGCGAATCGCGCTCTCTCGCAGACTTTCCATTCCCTCGATCCGTGCGGCCTCGGCGATTTCGTTGGCGTCGCGCTCGGCTCGGATCAAGCCCTGGACCCTGCGGCCGACATCGAGCATCTCGAAAATTCCGACTCGGCCGAGAAGTCCCGTATTCCTGCAGTCCGCGCAGCCCTGTCCGAAGCGAACCGGGAGTTGCTCTCGCCTCTCTACGGGAACCTTGATGCCCAATGCGGTCACCTGATCGGGGGTGAGTCGTCCCTCGACGCCACAATTCGGGCAGATCTTGCGGACCAGTCGCTGGGCCACCACGCCGCGCAGGACGCTGGAGAGCAGGAAGTTCTCGACGCCCAACTCGGTCAATCGCGTAATGGCCCCGGCGGCATCCCGGGTATGGACCGTCGAGAAGACGAGATGTCCCGTGAGTGCGGCTTGAACCGTCATGGCGGCCGTTTCCGGATCCCGGATTTCTCCGACCATGATGATGTCGGGATCCTGGCGAAGAATGGTTCGCAGGGCGTCGGCAAATGTGACGCCGATGCGGCGCTGGACCTGAACCTGGCTGAATCGGGGATCGATCAACTCGATGGGATCCTCGACGCTGGTGATATTGATCTCGGGCCCCGAAAGGTAGCGAAGCGTCGAATAGAGAGTCGTGGTCTTTCCCGATCCGGTGGGACCGGTGACGAGAATCAGACCACTCGGGGAGGTGATCCACTTTTCGTAACTCTCACGCTCCCGGGTCGTGAAGCCGAGTTCATGCAATTCGGCCAGCAGGACATTCGGATCGAAAACCCGGATCACGACCTTTTCCCCGAAAGCGGTTGCCATGCTGGAAACCCGCAATTCGACCTCGCGCTCGCCTCGCTGGGTCTTGATGCGCCCGTCCTGGGGCCGGCGCCGCTCGGCAATATCCATCCGGGCCAATACCTTGATGCGGGAGGTCACGGCCCCATGAACGCTGAGGGGGAGGCTTTCGATATCATGCAGGATGCCGTCGATTCGGAAACGGATCGTGGCTTCGTCCTGCTTGGGCTCGAGGTGAATATCCGAGGCCCTCTGATCGAAGGCGTAGTTGAGCAGGTAGTCCACCGCTGCGATCACATGCTCATCCGTCGAGGCCGAGAGTTGATCATTCGTGCGCAGTTCGACCAATTCGACGAGAGCCGTTTCTCGACTCCCCCCGGCCAATTCCTCCGAAGCCAGATCCACCTTCGATCGAAAGCCATGGACTCTTTCGATGATCGAGAGGACATCCCTCTTGCTACACACCACGTATTCGATCGGGCGCGCGAGGGTGGTTTCGATCGACTCCCTCAGGGCCGTATCGAAGGGATCCGTAATCGCCAGTTCGAGCCCGTCTCCGACTCTGCCGACGGGCACGACGACGTGTCGATGCGCGTAGGCGCGGGAGAATGTTTCGGTGATCAGGTCGTTGTCCAACTTGAGGGGGTCGAGCTTTCGATAGGGGAAGCCGGAAGCCTCGGCGATGCATTGGGCGATGACTTCCTCGTTCACGGCCCGCCGGGGCTCGCGGGCATCGAAGAGACTCGCCGCGCTGACGATTTCCGCCGGTGATACGTTGTAGCGCGAGGCCGCCTGGGAGCGCAGGGAGCCGACCTTGTTCTTGAGGACCTGGCTGCGCAAGGTCGTGGTCTGCGCCTCGACCTCAGCGGCCCGGGATCGCTCGATCGCTCCGTAGCGGCCCAGGATTTCGAGCAATTCGGAGAGCGAGAGGGGAGGGCGAAAGGGATTCTCGTCCCTGGCCTCGTCGGCCAGTCCTGTGGACTTCTCAGCCATCTCTAATTCGCCCCTGCTGGGTTGGTCCCCTGCCGCGTTTAATTCGTTATCGGCCCGGGCCTCCAAAGCTCAATAGCCCGAACCCGAATCCTTCGCCTCCCTGTTGCCGAATGGCCCCAATTTGCCAGGACCCGTCTTCGCATTCCTCGCGTGCGCCAGCCGCCGATCCCCCATTCCGAAGCTTTCAATCGCGCATCACGTGGACATCCTCCGGGCGAACCGACAGGGAAACGCGATCCCCCGGCTTCAGTTCTCTGGCCAGTCCCCGTCCCGCAACCAGATGGGTGCGCAGGATCTCCTGGCCCCAGCGAAGCGATAGGGTGGCCAGCACTCCATCGGAGGTTCGCTCGAGGACCTCCGCCGTGCCGATCGGCATGCCTTCCCCGCGCCCGACTTCGACCTTCAGATGTTCTGGACGCAGGCCGATATGCACGCGTCCCGGTCGTTCCCGGACGTGACTCGGAATTGAGAGCTTGGAGTCCACCCGGGCTATTCCCCGGGCGTCGAGATCGGCGGCGATGAGATTCGTCATCCCCACGAGGCGGGCGATCTCCAGGGAAGCGGGACGGTTGAGCACTTCATCACGCTCCCCACATTGGCGCAGGGCTCCGCTGAAGAGTACGGCGATCCGATCGCAGACGAGTACCGCCCGTCTCAGATCGTGGGTCACGACGGCTACCGCAACCCCCGTTTCTCCGACCGCTCGCCGCAGGTCGCGGGAGAGGGCCTCCTGGGCCAGGGAATCGAGATCGTCGAAGGGTTCGTCGAGCAGCAGCACGGAAGGCTCGAGCGCAAAGGCGCGAGCGAGGGCCAGTCGTCGCAACTCCCCGCCCGAGAGACCGTTCGCCGGACGCTCTGCGAGGTCATTGATGCCAAAATGTGCCAGCGCCCTGCGACAGCGGAGTTCGATTTCGTCGCCGGGGAGCCCCTGGGCGCGCAGGGCAATCCGAACGTTGTGATCCACGCTTCCCGCGAGGGCAATAGGACGCTGAAAGACCATTGTGACCCCGCCGGCCCCGATTCTCTCGATCCTTCCACTCTGCGGCAGCTCGAGGCCCGCCAGGGCTCTTAGCAGCGTGCTCTTGCCCGCACCGTTCGGGCCCAGCACCGCCAGAACCTGTCCGCCATGAATCTCGAGGTCATCGACACTCAACTCGAAGGCCAGGTCTCCCGACCTTCGGACGATTCGGAGCGAGCGGGCGCAAAGGAGGGTCTTCACTTCTCTTCCCCGTATTGGATCCAGGTGAGGAGACCCGCCAGCACCAGCATCAGCCCCAGCAGAATCGCAGCCAGAGCGTAGGCCGATTCAAAGAGACCCATGCGCGTATACATGAGGATCGCAGTCGTGAGAACGCGCGTTTCGCCTTCGAGATTTCCGCCGGTCTGCATCACTGCTCCGACCTCCGAAAGAATTCCGCCGAGAGCGGCGATTACGGCGGCGAGGAGTCCCAGTCGGATTTCTCGTAGCAGAAGCCAATTGCGCCAGAGGGGGGAGATCCCCAGCGTTCGAACCTGCAGCGCCCAGTCGACGTCCAGCGCCGCCACCGCGGCCACCACCAGGGCGACGACCAGGGGCAGGGCGATCAGGACCTGGGCGGCGATCATGGCTTCCAGGGAGTACCAGAGTTCCAGTCCGCCCAGGGGACCGCTTCGGTAGAAGAGTTGCGCGACCAGCAGGCCGATGACGACCGGCGGTGCCCCCATGCCCGAGTTCACCAATCCCAGCAGCACGCGCTTGCCCGGAAATCTTCGACTCCCGAGCCAGACTCCGATGGGGATTCCCAATCCCAGGGCCAGGGTCAGGGAGGTGAGGCATACGCCGAGAGTTCTTGCGGTGATCTCGGCCAGGGAAGATGCGTCGATGTCATTCATCGGGGACCAGGGGGGGCACGGGCTGAAAGAGGGTCCGGCCGAATCGCTTCAGGCCGAAATCGGCGATCGTCCTGCGCGCGAGTGGGCCGCCCAGAAAATCCGCCAATTCCATGGCCTGCTTGGAGTGGACACGGGGAAAGCGATCGGAGTTCACGAGAAGAATAGAGTAGAGATTCCGAAGCTTCTCTTCGCCACGCGACATCTGAGCGAGATCGACCCTCTCCCGGAAGGCCAGGAATGTGCCGAGATCGGATAGAATATAGGCTCGCCTCTGTCCGGCGACTTCCAGGGAGAGCCCCATGCCGGATCCCGTCCGCGTGAGGCCGGGCCAGTGCGCATCCGGATCCAGACCGGCCTGACGAAAAAGAGCCTGCTCCCGCATATGGGTTCCCGAATCGTCCCCCCGGCTGACGAAGGGTGCGCGGCCCTCTCGGATCCTCTGCAAGGCGCCGAGAATATCCGACGCTTCACGCACCCGCGCGGGATCATCCGGCGGGCCGGCCAGGAGGAAATGATTCTCCATGATGACCCTTCTTTGGGATAGGGCTCCGGCCCGCAGCAACTTCTCCTCCGCCTCTGGAGCATGGGTCAGCAGAATGTCGGCATTGCCTTCTGATCCCATGCGCAACGCGGCCCCCGTACCCACGGCGACGGCTCGCACGCGAATGCCGGAATATTCCGTAAAGAGGGGCAGCAGGGCGTCGAGAAGCCCCGAGTCTCGAACGCTGGTCGTCGTAGCCAGCAGCACGGCAGGAGCGTCCCGAACCTGCTCATCCTTGCCGTCGGCGATCGATGAGTTCAAGAGAATCGCGAGCAGCGAAACCGCAAGCTGCGCCCGGATGATCCATCCGCCCCGCATTCTTCCTTTTGCCTTCATCTCCATCTTCAACGGCTCGACCGGGGAACCTGTCCGAGTCGGCAGTTCATGTGGCGCTGGCTGCCGGGATCTCCTCGGCCATTGCTTTCAGGGAGGCAAAAGGAATGAGTTTCGCCTCGGGTTTCTCGATCGGGCCCTCGGGAAGCATGAAACGCCAGAAGATCAGGCCGAATGCCCGCCCTTCGGTATCCAACCAGTTCGGAAGCCCCGGATCCCGATGGGCCAGGATCATCTGGAAACTGCCATCCGGCTCCAGGCGGGTCTGCTTTCGGTTGAGGGAAACCGGGCGATTCGCGAAGTCGAGGGTTTGCATATGTCGATTCCAGAGTGAGATATTGGCGGATCGGCATTCCGGCCAACGTCCCCGGATCACCAGGGCATCCTCGGCTCCGAGCAGGTAGGGAGCCATCGAGTAGGCGGCATCGGCGGCGGCGAGGGAAAAATTTCCGGGCTTGATGGGTTCGGGAAATTCGTTGGGGGTGGTTGAGACGAAGGGGGGCTGCTCCGATTCGCCCGGCCGCGACAATTCGAGGGTGCGGCTGCGCAGGAAGTTGCTGACGCGACGGATTCCGGCCGCAATCGATGAGTCCGAGGGCGGCGAGGGAGGAGCGTCCGCGGCAAGATTCGTGATCTCGAGTCGTACCGCAATCTTCGGATCGCAGGCGGCGGGCTGCTCGTTCTCGTAGTAGTGGCGGGTCGTGACCCGCGTGGCCTCGGGGGGAAGTTCCAGCCAGTTGCGCTCCCGGGCAGTTCCCCCCAGCCAGATCTCGAATTCTCCATCCTCGGCGATATCGAAGTCGAGGTCGTTCAGAACTCCACTGGTATGGGATCCAAATTGTCCGGAGTCGGCGCCGGCTTCGAGCGTGAGGGAAATATAGACGGCCCCAGCGGCATTCCCGCGGATACGGTATTGCTGGCTGGGATCGATCGCGGTGTCGTAGTAGACGGCATCCGCATTATCCCCCGTGAATTTACGACTGGGCGATACGATGCGCTGAAATAGCGGATGTCGTGGGCTCTCCTCGAAATGGCTGAAGAGTCCCCCCTGGAGGATATGCATCACGGCACGGAGGCCGTCCGCAACTTCCTGGGGCGTCTGCAGTCCCCATTCAGGCCCCAGGAATCTCTCATCCACTTCCTTGATCAATTCCTGGAGTTCATGAAATGCCTTGCGACTCTCGGATACTTCGTCACTCACGATTTGCAATCCTCCGATCTGGGTTCAGGGGGGGGGTATAGGGGGGGAGAGAGAAGGAGGCGGGAACTCGATTACTCCACTTTCGAGGCCATGCGTCCGGCCCGGCGCCCGAAGAGGGATCCGTCGCCCAACGAGAGACCGCTGCTATAGCCCCCGACCGAAATTCCCGATGTCGAGCGCCCCGCACCGAAGAGTCCGGGGATTGGATCGCCGAGGGGGTCGAGTATTCGGCCATCGCAATCGCTCCGCATTCCTCCCAGAGTAAAAACGGCGTAGAGGGCATTCTCCGTAGTGCAGTCGAAGGCGCCGAAGGGGGGTTTGAGGATCGGCTTCAGATACTCGCTTCGCTTGTTGAAGAAGGGGTCCCGGCCCGCTTCGGCGTATTGATTATAAGTGGCGAGAGTGGATGTGAGGCTCTGCTCGGGCAGCCCCAACTCCGCTTCCAATTCCTCGTGGCTCTTGCCCACTGCGGCGATGATATCGATGTGTTCGGGTTTCTCGAAGATCTCATCGTCGACGATCAGCCAACTTCGGCCATCATTGTGCAGAAGGGAGGCTTCACCCAGCCGGCCGTAGTAGCTATCCTCGTTGATGAAGCGCTGCCCCTGTGCGTTGATGAGGATGCCGCGCTTGAGTCCCCAGGGTTGCGTGATGGGCAGTGAGATTGAGATCGAACTCATATGGATGGTGCTCGCCCCGGCCGCGACTCCGAGTTGGATTCCGCTGCCATCGTCGCCGGTGCCGGCGACTCGCATATTGCATCGAAGGGCGAGGGGGGCGTGTTCTTCCAGCATTTTATCGTTGAGAACGAAGCCACCGGTCGTCAATATCACCCCGCCTCTTACGAGTATCCTCCGTTCTTCTCCGAAAGTGCGAGCCGCAACGCCCCGGATCGTGCCGTCGGGCTGCTGGTAGAGAGCGCTGCAGCGATGATTGGCGGCCAGGCGTGCCGGACTCCGGTCAACGGCTTCGCAGAGTTTCTTCATCAGCATCGGGCCGCCCTGATTTTCGATCTGCGGAACATGTCCCCGGGGTGCCGGTCTTGCCAGGTCGCAAAAAGGCTTGGCCTGTTCCGCCCCGGACCAGACGAGTCCGTCATCGGTGGGAGGCTCTCCGCTGGTTCCGTGGTAGAAAGTCTGTTTGAACGGAACTCCCTGTTGACATAGCCAGTCGTAATGTTCCAACGAGGACTCACAATAGAGGCGGATCTTCCCCCGGTCTGCCCCGAGACCCACCGAGGCCATCAGGTAGTCGAACATGGCCTCTTCGGAATCCTCAAAACCGCAGGCCTTCTGGAGACCGGTGCCGCCGCCCAGATAGATGACCCCCCCGGACATGGCCGATGTCCCCCCTCCCGCCCCCGCCTGCTCGAGGATCAGGGTTTCGGCCCCGCACGCACTCGATTCCAATGCGGCGGCGGCCCCGGCGGCTCCGAGACCGACCACGAGAACATCGACTTCATCATCCCAACGATCGACTTCGTTGAAGTCCCGAATGAGGTTGGACATTTTTTTCAGCTTCCTTCGGTCAGTGATGCGCGCATCGCTCGCGCTGGCACCGGCCTCTCTCTTGCGCTCCAGACATCAGATCCGGGATTCATGGCCCGCCCAATAGCGATCCTTCAGCAGTCTCTTGTACAACTTGCCGGTTGGATGGCGCGGAAGTTCCGCCTCGAAGTCTACACTTCTGGGGCATTTGATCGGGGCGAGCATCTCGCGGCAATATTCGATCAACTCCCGCTCCAGGTCGGGATTCGCGTCCTCCATCCTCAGGGGTTGAACCACGGCCTTGACTTCCTCGCCAAAGTCGTCGTTTGGGATCCCGATCACCGCGACATCCTGGACTTTCGGATGGGTGATCAGCCGATTTTCAGCTTCCTGTGGATAGATATTGACTCCCCCGGAGATGATCATATGTGCCTTTCTGTCGGTCAGATAGAGCCAGCCTTCCTCATCGAGATATCCCACATCCCCAAGGGTCGTCCAGCCCTCGGCACTCGTGGCGCCGGCGGTCTTTTCGGGCGCATTATGGTATTCGAATTCGACGTCACTTTCGAAGTAGATGGTGCCGATTTCACGAGCAGCCAACTCCTGACCCTCGTCGTCCAGGATATGCACCTCGGCATTCGCACTCCGTCCAACGCTGCCCCTATGAGCCAGCCACTCTTCGCTATTGATCATCACGAAACCATTTCCCTCTGTGCCCGCATAATACTCGTGGAGCACCTGCCCCCACCAGTCAATCATGGCCTCCTTCACGGGAATAGGGCAGGGGGCCGCGGCGTGGATGGCCACCTCAAGGCTGGAGAGATCGTGGCGGGCTCGTTCTTCCTCGGGCAGCTTCAGCATGCGTACGAACATGGTCGGAACCCACTGGCTATGCGTCACCCGATGGGAGTCGATCAACTGCAGTGCGCGAATCGGGTCGAAATGTTCCATCACGATGCAGGTCGCCCCGAGGCGCTGGAAATTCAAGTTGAATGCCAGCGGCGCCGCATGATAGAGGGGCGCTGGAGAGAGATAGACCGAATCCGGACTGCCCCCGTAGACGCCAGCAATCAGCCCGGCCATGCCGGGGAACTCTCCCGCCCGTTCTGCGGGAAGCGGGTGCTTGACCCCCTTCGGTCGCCCCGTGGTCCCCGAGGAGTAGAGCATTTGTGCCCCCTCCCATTCTTCAGCCAGGGCCATAGCGGGCTGGGCCGAGGTGGCCTCTGCCCAGGAATCGGCATCCCCCAGCGGAGTTCCGACCATGAAGAGGGCCTCCAATGCGGGAGCGGATTCCAGAAGTCCCTCCGTCACATCGGCTTTGGCCTCAGACGCGATGAAGATTCGTGCTCCGCAATCCTTCACGATGTATTCGACTTCCGGCGGGGTCAGTCGGGAACTGATGGCGGTGAAGTAGAGCCCGGAGCGTTGGGCGGCCCAGCAGATTTCAAAGAATCGAGCGTCGTTTTCCAGGCAGAATGCGATGTGATCACCGCGGCGCAGACCCAGGGAGTGGAATAACTGAGCGCCCTGGTTGGAGCGTTCATTCAATTCGCCATAAGTCACGACTTCGCCGCTATCGGCCATGATATACGCCGGCTTCTGGGGGAAGGTCTTCGCGTGCTGGCCTGGATACATATGGGGTCTCCTCCTATTGTATTGCGAATCGCAGATCTGCGGCCCCTATGCTCTGGCCACGGCATCCCGCCGCCGCGAAGGCCTTCGCTTGGCCGAGGGGAGTTTGCAGAAATCCTGCGCATGCTCGCATCTGTTTTGTAAGGTCTGCGGATAAGATCGAAACAAGTGGCCAGGGGTTCTGTGTTAGACTGCCGCGACGAGAAGTCGGAGCATCCTCGTTCCGCGGTGTTGCCTGCCTGTTCGTATTCAACATCTTGTCAAAGCCTGAGCACGATCCGTCCCGCTCGCAGAATCTGGAAAAGGTTAGCGCCCCGGCCTGGGCTGCAAAAGCCGAGCGGTGAACCATGGAGCATGCCAATTGAGCGAAAAGAATAGCCGCACTCAGCAAAAACGCAGTCTTCGGACGCGGGAGAACCTGATCGATGCAGCGCTGGCGTTATTTGCCAGGCGTGGGTTTCAGGGGGCCACGACGCGTGAGATCGCCAAGGAGGCGGGTGTTGCCCTGGCGGCTCTGCCCTATCACTTCCAGACGAAGCAAGCCCTCTGGCAGGCCGCTGCGGAAAAGATTTTCGCAGAGTTTGCGACGCAATTGGCGCGGAAGAGGGGTTCGATTCAGCATCTGGGGGATCGGGAGCAGACCCGTTTGATGTTGCGGGAATATCTCCTCTTCGTATCCGAGCGTCCAGAGATGCTGCAACTCATATTTTCAGAGGGAACGGAGTCCGGTCCGCGAATGGAATGGCTCGTCAGCCGGATGATCCGACCAAACTTCGAGTACATCAAGAAGGAGGTCTCCAGGGCGGTCAAGAATGGCTACGGCAGAAAGGGATTGCCGGAACATCTCTACTATATGATGGTGGGTGCCGCCGCTCTACCCTATGTGCTGGCTCCAGAGTTCCGGACGCTCACGGGACATGACCCGCTGGATCCCGAAATCTTCGAGGCCCATTCCGAGGCGTTACTGGATCTCTTCTATCCCGAGCAGTCTGAGCGGAGTTCTGAAGACTGATAAGGCATCCCCATGCTCATCCTCGCAGTTGGCTGCGGAAGGGATGAGTCAGCCAGAAAGCAGGGCAGGAGATGCCTTCCCTCATGGGTTCGAGTGTATTACGAAGTCGCCGGATGCGGAGCCGAAGTGAGGTGAACATCACGAATCACGTCGTGAATCGCTGCGGTCAGAACCGAAATCTGCTCGGCAGTCGCGATGAAGGGCGGCATCGTATAGAGCAGCCTCCCATAGGGCCGCAGCCAGACGCCTCGCTCGACAAATGCGGGCTGGACCCGGGCCATGTCCACGGGAGTCTCCAATTCGACGACACCAATCGCTCCAAGACTTCGCACATCGTTCACTCCGGGAAGATCGCGACAGATTTCCAATTCCCCCCGCAGTTGGGATTCAACGGCTCTTACCCTCTCGGCCCAGGGCTCCTCTGCGAGCAGGTCTAGACTTGCAAGAGCCGCGGCGCAAGCCAACGGATTCGCCATAAAGGTCGGGCCATGCATCAGTGCATGGGGTTCATTCTGACCGATCGTTTCGCAAATCTCATGGCTCGCGAGAGTAGCCGCCAGGGTCATGGTGCCCCCCGTCAGGGCCTTGCCGAGGCAAAGAATGTCTCCAGCGATCGCGGCATGATCCGCTCCGAAGAGTTTTCCCGTTCGGCCAAAACCCGTCGCAATTTCATCGAGAATGAGGGGGATCCCGAATTCATTGCAGAGTTCGCGGACTCTCCCCAGGTAATCCGGGGAGTAGAACCACATCCCCCCGGCCCCTTGGACAATCGGCTCGAGGATCACCGCAGCGATCTCCTTCTCGTGGCTTCGCAGGAGGCCGGAGAAATCCTCGATATGACTCTCCTCAAAGGAGTCGTCGTAGGAGCAGCGAGGGCGCTCGGCGAAGAGATGCGAGGCAAGCAGGCCAGCGAAGAATTCATGCATCCCATTCTCCGGATCACAAACCGCCATGGTCGCGAAGGTGTCGCCATGGTACCCCCCCCGAATGGTCAGCAGGCGCTTCCGTTCTGGATGTCCCCGGGCCAGCCAGTACTGGAAGGCGATCTTGATGGCCACCTCGACGGCGACGGATCCGGAATCACAGAGGAATGCTCTCTGCATCCCGCCCGGCGCGAGTTCGACCAGTCGTTCACAGAGCGATACGGCCGGCTCGTGGGTGAGTCCGCCGAACATCACATGGGGCAGGGATTGGAGTTGGCGCTGAACCGCCTCCTCGATTTGAGGATGGCGATACCCATGGATGGCTGCCCACCATGAGGACATGCCGTCGATGAGTTCCCGACCATCTGCAAGGCCGAGAGTTACGCCCCGCGCTTCGACTACCTCGTAAAGGGGGCTGGCTCGAGGCGGCGCGTAGGGATGCCAGACAAATTGCTGGTCTCGCTTGACCAGGTGATTTTCTGCGCTGCTCATTCCTGCTCCCGAGCCGCTTCGCTCGTCAATCTGCCATGCATCTCCGAATTTCGAGTATGCAAATGGCGGAGATGCTCAGCTGGAAACGGGCAAATTACAGTAGCCTTTCGGCCATTGCTAAGGCTAGCCCAAGCCGGGTCTGCCCAGGGCTGAATGGGATGGATAGCCTTTTGCGTCGGGCCGTTTCCTGAGCAAGAATAGGATGTCATCTTTGCGATCCTATGAACTGCACTGGAACGAGCGGAACAAAAAGGAGAGCCAGAATGCGGATTTTTACGGGTATGGGGCCGAATCCTCGGGTTGTCGCGATTTTCGCCGCCGAGAAGGGGGCTGACATCGCCAGCGTCGAAGTAGATCTGATGGCGGGGGAGAATCGTCAGGAAGAGCATCTGGCAAGGAATCCCTCGGGCCAGTTGCCCAGCCTTGAGTTGGACGACGGCGCGTATCTGTCGGAGATCACCGCAATTTGTGAGTATCTCGACGAGACGGTGGGGGGAGACTCGCTGATCGGTGCGACAGCCGAAGAACGCGGGGAAACGCGAATGTGGGTGCGACGAATCGACCTGAATATCGTGGAACCCCTCACCACGGGTTTCCGCGGTGCGGAGGGACTATCCCTCTTCAAGGATAGGATGCGAACCTTTCCCCAGGCTGCGGACGACCTCAAGGCGCATGCCCAGGAACGCCTCGCCTGGCTCGAGGAGCAGATGGAATCGCGTGAATTCATCTGCGGTGATCGCTTCAGCCTCGCCGACATCATGCTCTATGCTTTTATGGAATTCGGTTCCGCAGTGGGACAGGGGCTCGACCCTAAACTCGAAAGGCTTCAGGGCTGGTACGCACGGGTCGCCGCCCGGCCCAGCATCGAAGCGAGCCGGAGCTGAGCGGGGATTTTTCATGGCTGATTCACAGGGTTCGGCACTTCTGGTCGAGCGAGACGGCCCGGTCGTGACCTTGATCATAAACGATCCACCCTACAATCGAATGAGCCTCGCTTTCATGGATGAACTCGAGGAGCAGATCGAGGAGTTGGCTTCCGACGACTCGGCAAGAGCATTGGTGATTACGGGCTCAGGGAAGGAAAATTTCTCTGTCGGGATGGATCTCAAGCAACTTCCCCAGGGCATCCGAGAGAAGGGCAGTGCCGAAGCGGTATTCGATCAGCGCCTCAAGGTACTCAAGGCTATAGAAGACATGGGGAAGCCCGTCATCGTCCCGCTCTATGGCTACTGTCTAGGGGGTGGGCTCGAACTGCCCCTGGCCTGTCATTTCAGGTTGGCCGCCGAAGAGGGTGCGAAAATCGGATTGCCCGAAATGGATCTGGGGAGCGTGCCCGCCTGGGGGGGGAGCGTGCGGCTGACGCGATGCGTGGGTCGCGATCATGCTCTGGACATGATCCTGCGAGGCAAGAAGATCTCCGGTCCGGAGGCCCTTCGAATCGGCCTGGTTCAGGAAATCTGGCCGAATGATCAGCTGCACGATCGAGCCTATGCTTTGGCATATGAACTGGCCGCCATGCCCTCCATCGCTGTGGCGGGCGTGCTCCGGGCCGTGGTCCGGGGAGCGGAATTATCCTTCGACGAGGCAATTATGGAGGAACGGCGAGCGGTGCTGGCGACTTCTGGAACCCGCGATCAACTGGAGGGAATGCGGGCTTTTCTCGAGAAAAGAAAACCCCAGTTCAACAAGGGTAATGCCCCCTAATTGAGCGGCTGATTTCTCCCAGGGGTCGACTCGAATGCGCAAGGGAAATGCGGCGATTCGCATCTCCGGCATGGGGAAGCGCCCGGGAATGAAGAGCTGATCACGGATTCGCTATGCTTTCGGCTCTGAATTCTTGACTGAGACATGATTCATCTGGTCCGTCAGTGACTTGACCCCCGGGGTTCTACAGTTCTCTCACCCGCCAATGGGCCCTCAGGTTCTAGATGCCCGAGTATTCCAGCTGGAAAGCGAGCGATTTCGAAAAGACGTCTGCGTCTGATCCCATTGATCAGACCGCGATGCGCTTTGCCATCGAGAGCATCAGCCTGTTGGCGATTCTCGGCCTCTGCTTGGGGTATGCCTATGTCATCAGGTTCAACATGGTGGGCTCGCAAGGACATGCCGCTTTTGCGATAGGCCTCGTTGGATTCGTGGCGAGCTTCGTAATGGTTCGCAGATTCAAGCAAACGAAGCTCGCATTCCTGCTCCTTGTGGTATCGGGGGGTATGTTGACGTTCTTCCAGGCCTATATGCAGGGAGGAGTCTCCTCTCCTTACGCGATCTGGTTCGCGATCATACCGCTACTGCTGGGAATTCTGGTGTCTCCGAGATCCGCGATCGTCGGAGGTGTCATCGCGGCGGTTCTGCTGATGATTCTCGGGGTGCTCGGGGGAGTCGGCTATCTCCCGAGAGGCGAAATTGGGCCGAGCGATGTCTTCATGATCAGCCTGAACGTGGTGATTGCGACGATTTTCAGTAGCGGTTGCGGGTACTTGATGAGTCGCGCACTCAGGAACTCGGCCCAGAGAATCTTCGACTTGCACTCCGCAGAGACCGCCGGCGCACTCCAGTTGGCGGATAGCCGGTCGAGATTTGCAGCGGGCTTCAGCGCCTGCCCGGATGCGATCGTGATCGTCGATGAATCCGGTCGAATCATCGAATTCAATCCGGCGGCCGTAGCGATGTTCGAACGGCCCACCACCGAAATCAGGGGCGAGTTGCTGGAAGCCACGATCATTCCCGAGAGACTTCGCAAAGCCCATATCCGGGGATTTCGAAGGGCTCGGGAAGGTGGCGACTCGGGCATTCTCGGCATGAAGACTCGAACTGCCGCGTTGGATGCCCGGGGTGAGGAGTTTCCCGTAGAACTTGTCGTCGAGTCCATGTCAATTTCCGGACGCAGGCATTTCATTGGATTCATCAGAGACATTACGCGACGGGAACTTCTGGAGACTGAACTGGATGAACGGAAGAAGGAGTTGGTGCAATCCAGAAGGCTCGAAGCCATCGGCAGGCTGGCCGGAGGGATTGCGCATGATTTCAACAATCTTCTGATGGCGGTGAACGGCTACAGCGAATTGCTCCTGTCCAGAGACGGGGATGCCTACGATGAAGAGACCTTGGAGAGCCTTGGTGAAATCCGGGCAGCGGGCCTGAGAGCCGCTTCCCTGACGAGGCAATTGCTGGTCTTCAGCAGAAATACGGACACCTCGGACGGCGAGGTAGTGGCGCCGAATAAACTCGTTGAGGGTCTGCTGGGGATTCTCGCACAGTCTCTGCCAGCCTCCGTGCGGCTAAGCACTGATATCGTCGGCGAGACATGGCCGGTGCGGGCCAGCGGCGTTCACCTCGAGCAGGCGATTCTGAACATGATTCTCAATGCTGCCGATTCGATGGCGGATGGTGGGCGACTCAGCGTGCGAACGCTGAATGTTGAAGTGTCTCATGACGGAAAACCTCCGATGCCCAGCAGTACGAATGGCGGCGTCCAGGATGCGAGGGCCCTCAAGAACGTCGAGATCGATGAAGCCGGCGTTGGGCGGGTGACGGATCTGAAGGCCGGTCAATATTCATGCGTGTTGATCACCGACACCGGAAGCGGGATGGACCAGGTGACTCTGGATAGGATCTTCGAGCCCTTCTTCTCGACCAAGTCCGCGGAGGAGGGGACCGGGCTCGGCCTGTCCATGGCCCGTGAGACCATCTACGAATTGGATGGCTCGATCGCCGTCGTCTCAGAGGCGGGGGCCGGAAGTGTCTTTGGCATCTTCCTGCCCAAATACCGGGGAGAAGAGGCATCTTGGCTGCCGACGGAGGAGGAAGAAGATCTTGTCGGACACGATGAGATAATCCTGATTGTCGAAGATGAAGACGCGGTCCGAAGATTGGTCAGCCGAACCCTGGTGGCGAAGGGCTTCAAGGTGATCGAGGCAAAAGATGGTGTCGAGGGCTACGAAAAATTCCTGATTCGCGGAGAAGTCATCGAATTGGTCTTGACGGATATAGTGATGCCGAAACTGGGCGGAGTTCATATGATAAAGAAGATGCGAATGAATAATCCTGATCTGAAGGTGATCTACATGTCCGGCTATTCCGAAAATGAACTCAAATCCGCGGATCTCGACTCTTCGAGGACAGCTTTCATCCCGAAACCATTTCAGCTCAACGATCTCATCAACTCCATTGCTGAGATGATCGCGTCCCCGAAATAGATCCCAAGAGTCCCGGGGCTACGTAGCGGAAGTCGACCTGTATCGCAGTTGCCCATTATCGGGATCTCCTATTGCTTCATTGATCGCTCTCCGTGACAGAGAGACGAGGAGACTTTGGAAGAATGAGCTCGAAAGTCAGCAGACATAGAAGGGTTGATCCGGAACGGGGCAATCCCGCAACGGCTCCGACTTTCACCGGTACCCTCGCGACAGGCGTGCACGTCGTGGGCGGAATGGGGAATGCACTCTCGATCGAAACGGAAGTGGGAATCGTGCAAATCGATACCGGACCTTCTGATCGCCAGGCCCGGAAGATGCAATCGCGACTTCGGGAACTCTCGGACGCCCCAATTCACGCCATCGTATACAGCCATGGGCACCTGGGATACAACAACGCGGTAGAGAGCTGGCTGAGTCATGCGAGTGAGCGCTCGGAACCCTTGCCTCGCATTATTGCGCACGAAAATCTCGAGCGGCGCTGGGCGCGCTATCGGGAAACCGAGGGGCTTCAGCAATACTTCATCGAATTGCAATTTCGTCTCGCTCGGGGCGCGATGCAGGATCCGCTTTCGCTGCATCTGCCGACTGAGACTTTTCGAGATGCGATTCGACTCGGAGGAGCGGGAAGGGAGGTCCAGATCCTCTGGGCTCCCTCCGAGACCGACGACGCCATCATCGCCTGGCTACCGCAAGAGAAACTCCTCTACGGCGGCGCCGCCATTACGCCCAGCATCCCGAATGTGGGGACGCCCCTTCGAAGTCTGCGCGATCCCATTCGCTGGGCCGATACACTCGACAGACTGGCAGATCTGGATCCCGAAATCGTCGTCATGGAATTCGGCCCCCCACTCGAAGGCACTGCCAAGATCCAAGAGATACTTCGAGGAACCTCAGCCGCTCTTCGCTGGCTTCGTCGGGAGGTTGTACTGAGGCTCAATCGCGGCATGGGCGCCCAGGAAATCCTCGAAGACCTGGACTATCCGAGCGAGTTGTTTTCGGTTGCCTGGATGTATCCCCTCTACGGAATGGCGGATTATATCGTTCGCGATATTGTGCGGGCAGAAACCGGCTGGTGGGATCGAAATCCGACAAATTTGCATCCGGCTCGCCTGGCGGAAGCGGGTGCCGCCATTCGTTCAGCCATCTCCGACCCCGCGGCAGTTATTGCTCGTGGAAGAGAACTCGCGGCAGAGGGGGACTACCAGTTGGCTCTTCACGTAGTGGACCTGCTGGCCCTCGCCGAGGTGGATGATCCCTTCGTTCTCGAGGCTCGCTCCTTGAAGAGCGAACTATGCGAGAAATGCGCTGACGGGGCGGAGAGTTTCGTCTCCAAGAGTCTCTACCTGTCGAGTGCTCGTATACTCGCGCAGCACCCCGCGAAGCCGACGGGGATTCGCTGAAGGAGGTCGCCCGAGGAAGGGGGACCGGGTCCAGTCACCCAAGTCCGGTATGCGAAGTGCAGAGACCCAGGCCCCGCCCCGCAGCAGTCGCAAGATGCGGGGAGAAGAATACGGCATCCGGATCGGAGAGGCGTCTTCGCAGCCATTTGGCTAGCGGGTCACCCCTTCGGATCGCGCGACGCGGACCCGCGTCGAGCCCCGTCCAGATTGCACGTCAGCGGAGCCAGTGATCCGCGTTTCGTCTGGCAGAAGCTGCGGGGCGGATGGGCTCATATCGATGGCGGCGGCGACTCACCGCCAGTCCCGCCGTGCCGAGGGCCACGAGCAGCATCGTCCCGGGCTCGGGAATCGGGTCGGGATCGGGTCCGAAATGGTATTCGACCGCCGCGGAGTTGCCGTCGATTCCCCCTTCCGAGAGGAGTTCAGAGCGAATCAGGATCTCCTCGCGCAGGGGGTTCAGGTCGGTGTATGCAAAGAGGTTGCTCGTCGTTGCGGACTGCCCGATTTCGACGAAACCGAGCAATTCATCTTTGTCCTCCTCGTCGAAAGCCGAAGCGGAGAAGTCGAATTCGGAATGGGTCGGAATCCCGAATGCAGTCAAGTAGAGGGCTCGAACGAGGCGCTCATCATCATCATCATCGTCATCATCATCATCGTCGTCATCATCGTCGTCGTCATCATCGTCGTCGTCATCATCGTCATCGTCTGGGGCTACCTGGGGCTACCTGGGGCTACCTGGGGCTACCTGGGGCTACCTGGG
>CAYTAT010000020.1:73856-85709 GCA_964435795.1 uncultured Spirochaetaceae bacterium | reverse complement strand
GGGGTCTGCGATGTTCCCGAAAGCTGTACGGGATCCGACCCCAGTTGCCCGACCGATGGCTACGAGCTGGCGGGAACCTCCTGCAATGACGGTGATGTCTGCACCGAAAACGATCAGTGTGATGGCGCGGGTATCTGCGGTGGAGGCCTCGTCACGGCGTGCGAGGTTCCGGGTCTGCAGCGCGGGAGTCAGCTGCTGCTCATGGCATTGCTCGCGATGCTGGGGGGCCTGCTCATCGCCACGCGAGGCTCCATTCCGGGAAGCCGCATCACCCCCTGAGTCGTGTGGGGTCGCGTGCCTCCCGCAGGTGGAGGGAAAGCATGCGCCGGTCCTCCTGGCTCGGGGGCCAAGAGCAAAGAGCGGACGTTTCGCTGGAAGAGCGTTTCCGCGCTGTGCCTCCTGCTCCGATCGCGGGCCCGTAGCGGCATCGAGTGGGCCGGAGGGCCGAGCGGGTGCAGGTCGCTATGGTCTTCCTGGACGGATGCAGCATCGGACATCCTCCTGATCCCACTACTCGTTTGCTCACGGGGAAATCTCATTTCAATGGATACCCGCGTCGACCGGGAAATCGAAGAACACCCCTGGCAGCAGGTTCTTTTCTCCCGCCATGCGTGGATTCGGCGGGCGCTCTTCCTGGCCGCGGCCGTCGCGGCGGGCGGCGTTGCGCTCTTCTTCAACATCGTGGATCGCCGATCCGTGCAATTGCGAGCCTTTCTCCTCGAGGGCGAGAGCCTCTGGGGAGTTCGGGTTGACCATGAACTGGGGACGGTCATTGCGATGGGGCTTTCCGTCGTCGGTATCTGGCTGGCGATGACTCTCCGAGATCGCTATTTCCCGGGCACACAGGGGACCGGGATCCCCCAGGTGATCGCATCGTTGGATGTGGATGCCGATGACCCCCTCCGACGGAAGATGCTCTCCTGGAGGATTGCAATTGGGAAGATCCTCCTGCTCGGTATCGGTATGTACGCCGGTGCGACCATCGGTCGGGAAGGGCCTTCCGTTCATGTCGGAGCCTGCCTGGTCTATCTCATGGGCTGCTGGGGGTATTTTCCGAACTGGGCCGTGCAGCGGGGTCTGATCCTGGCCGGAGGCGCGGCCGGAATCGCCGCCGCCTTCAATGCACCCATCGCAGGCACCGTATTCGCCATCGAGGAAATCGGACGTTCCTTCGAGAAGAAGAATGCCGGTCTGATCATGCTGGGCGTGGCCGTCTCCTGCACGGTCGGTTGGGTCTATCTCGGTGACTACGTCTTTTATGAAAGGCTTGATCCGAGCCTCGGTTCTCCCGCTCAGTGGATTGTCATCGTTCCGGTGGCCGCAGTGGCCGGTCTTCTCGGGGGATGTTTCTCGCGTTCAGTAGTGGCCTGCACTCTATGGGTCAACAGAAATCTGCCTCGGCATAGAGTTCTCCTGCCCTTGGGGTTGGGGCTCGGGTTGGCTCTCCTTGGACTTGTTTCGGGCGGAACGAGCTATGGCAGTGGCTACGAGGAGACCCTCGCCATCCTGCAACATCAAAGTGAGATGCCCGCCAGCTACGCGTGGACCAAGGCGGCGGGAAATTTCATCAGCTTGATCAGTGGTATTCCGGGTGGACTCTTTGATCCCTCATTTTCGATTGGAGCGGCTATGGGCCAGCTGGCGGCGCCACTCTTTCCCGCTGTCGACCCCCGGGCGATCAGCATGATCGCAATGACGGCCTACTTTACAGGGGTTGTTCGTAGCCCCATCACCTCGGTGGTGATTCTGCTTGAAATGACCACCGCCCGGGATATGGCGATGCCCCTCTTCATGGCTGCTGTCATCGCCTATCAAGCCTCGAAGCTCGTTTCCAGGACACCGATCTACGAAGCACTCGCGAAGATCTTTCTCGAGGATCTGCGCGATGTCGACGCCTCGAAGACCCCCACTTGATGCCGCGCCCACGAGTCCGCTCGGGATCGCCGCTGGTGTGGGGTCCGCGGTATCGATATCGGCGAGGCCGGATCCCGGGCCAGCCAGTCCAGGCTCCCCGGGAAGGACTTTCCGGTCTTCGCATCGGGATCTCTTCGGGTAGAGGATCCCATGGCGGCCTCTCCTCGTTGGGCCTCGAGGATGCCTCCCCCCCCCCCCACACGGCAGGCCCCCTCCCTGAGGCTCAATCACGATGCGAGAGTCGGCGCTGGGAGCTTCCGGATCGCGGGGCGCCTGGGCGCCGCGCATCTCATGGCCTCTATAGACACGTGTCGGGCGGCGCTTCGCTCGCTCAGGTCGGCTTCGTGGCAACGGAAAGAAGTGCTCGCCCCCAGTGATCGAGGGCTTCGTTGCTGGCCATGAAGTGCTGGCCGGATCCGATCAGGTCACGGAAAGTGCGTTGGATGGAGTTGTCCAGGTGCATGGCGCCCGCCCCCGCGTAGGGGAGCAGGCGCAGGGCGGCCTGGCAGACGGATTCGGTCGACCAGCTGATCGCAGCCCCGAGCCGGGCTTCTTCGATTTCATCGATCGGAGAGTCATTATTCTGCGCGATCTCGAATACGCGTTCGTATTCGGTGGTGATGTAGGCCCGGGCAGCGCGAATGGCGGCATCGGTTCGGCCGAGTTCCATCTGGAAGGCGCCGCGTTCACCGACGGACTCCGGTGAGAGCATGCGTTTCTTCGTGCGTGCGAGCAGGGCGATCTCGTCGACCATGCGCTGGGCGACACCGAGTGAAAATCCGACATTCTCGGAGCCGACATAACCTCGGAGTCCCAGATTCTGATATTGCGCCCCCCCCCTGTACTGGACGAGGGGCTCCGCCGTCATCTCTTTCGGGACGAAGACGTCATCGATAACGATGTCGACGCTCCCAGTTCCGATATTCGTAGCCACATGCCAGTCGTCCCGGATTTCGATCGCATCATGGGGTACAACGACCATGCGGAGGCCGGCGGGTTCGTCGCAGATCGTCATCACCATCACCCATTCGGCCACGTGGACTCCACTCGCGTAGGCCCAATGTCCCGAGACCCGGTAGCCGCCTTCCACCGCCCGGCTCTTTCCGCTGGGGGAAGCGATGCCGGAGAGCAGCGGACTGTCCTCCGCGAAGACCTTTTCGAGGCCGGCTTCGGGCAGTTTTGAACCCAGCATTCCCGCCGTGCCGCATTGCACGAAGGCCACCCAGCCCGATGTGGGGTTGAGGTAGGCGAGGCGCTCGAAAAAAGCGAGTTCTTCGGCAGGGGAGATCTCGTAGCCGCCGATCTCATGGGGAACCTTGGCCATCGGAAAGCGGGCCTGCTTGTGGAGCGCGGCCAGGGCCTCCGGGGGGTGCCGTTGCGTCTCGGATTCACGCGACAGGGCTTGGAGTTCTGGGGCGATCTTCTCGATGGCTTCCATCAATTCCTGGGCGGACATCGTGTACCTCTCTGGAATTCTCGGGCGGCCCGGGTCCTGGCCTCCGCTTGCGGGCAGATTGCTTTCGGTTAAAGTTAGTCATTCGACTAACTTCTTGCAACCCCCCGCGGCCGACCCCGCAATGTCCCCGGAACGAAAGTATGAGGAGAGACCATGGCCCTTCATCGTCTGCTGCAGATCGAGATTGGCGTTCGCGACCCCGCGCAACTTGCGGACTTCTATCAGGAGATCGGCCTCAGCGGGGCTGGGAGTACGTGGGGCGGGGCGGAGCAGCCCGACCAGGTCGTCGTCGTCGAAGCTCCCTACCGCCAGTTGCGCAGCATTCGCGTCGCTTGCGAGGGCGAGGAGGATCTTTCCGCAGCGGCAAAGGCCCTCGATGAACTCGGCGCAAAATACACGGCCGGAGAGGGCCGGCTGCAACTCACGGATCCCATCAACGGCTGGGATATCAGCGTCGAGCCCGCTGAGGTTGGCGACCTCGCTCCCCATCCGGAGCGCCTGGTCAATCGCCCCGGCGATCGCCGTCGTCTCGACGTTCGGGCGGAAGCGATTACCGAAAGCGAGCCACGCCCGCCCCGGCGGCTAGGCCACTTCGTACTCGGCACGCCGGATCCCATCGCCACGACACCGCTATTCAAGGCGATCGGCTTTCGTGTATCCGACGTGATTGGAGGCGGGATTGGCACCTTCCTGCGTTGCTCTCCAGATCATCATAGTCTTCTGATCGCGCCCGGGCGGGCCCCCTACCTGAACCACTACGCGTTCGAGCACGACGATTTCGATTCGCTGGCACGCGCGGCCAGCCTCTACTTGCGCAGCCACGACGATGACCGGCATGTCTCGGGCCCGGGAAGGCATCAAATCGGAGGCAACCAGTTCTGGTATGTTCTCGACCCCAGCGGAAATACCGTCGAATTCTTCTCGGATATGGACCGCATCGAAGACGATGAAGCCTGGGAAGTGGGTACCGACTGGGATCCCGCCGATTCATGGTCGCTTTGGGGCGATCTGGTTCAGCCCGAAGTCTTCTTCAACCCGGCCGATATGGACGAAATCGTCGCGGGTTGGGAGAAGGCGAAGCGCTGATCGGGGATGTCGGTGTTCTGAAGCGCTGGAAATCTCGCGCTCCAGGCGGATCGATCCGAGATCCGTCCCCGGGCAGAGATCAGCGGCTGACGGATTCTACGGCTTCGTTGGAGGTCCCTCGGGCCGAGAGCTGGGGTATTCTTTCCGGCGAATCCGAGTCCGCCCGTGAGATGATCGTTCGAAATCTCACGCTCGATTTCCGTGAGGAGGTATGCGTGCCGATCAAATTCCCGAAACCTTCGGAACCGTCGCGTTGGCTCACGGATGATGAGATATCCGCCTACGAACGCGATGGCGTAATCTGCGCCCGAGGTCTGCTCGAAGATTCGTTGATCGATTCGCTCCGACAGGCTCTTGAATATGTGATCACCGATCAGAACCTGCTCGCCAGGAACCTCGACGCGGGCAAGGGATTTCACGGGGATATCTTCGTCTGGAAACTCAACGATGATTTTCGGGATCTGGCACTCTTCTCCGGCCTGCCGCAGGTGGCGAACCAGATCCTACGCGCCAAGCAGGTGAACTTCTTTTACGAGCAATTCTTTGTAAAGAGGGCAGGTTGCTCGGTCGAGACGCCATGGCATCAGGATATTTCCTTCTGGCCCGTGGAGGGAGAAGCGATCGTATCCTTCTGGATCACGCTCGACTCTGTGACCCGCGAATCGAGCGGTCTTGAATTCGTTCGGGGTTCCCAGAACTGGGAGCAGCGCTATAAGGCCGTGACCCCCAGCTACGATGCCTATATGATGGATACGGATCTTCCAACGGCGCCGGACTTCTCGACCCTACGCGACGATTACGATGTGGTGGGATGGGATATGGAGCCGGGAGATGTGCTCATCTTCGGGCCGATGGTTTGCCACGGCTCGGATGGAAATCACTCGAACGATCGGGATCGGCGAGCATTGGCCTTTCGCTACGCAGGTGATGATGTTCGCTTTGCGCCCCGACATGCCACCATGCCCCTGCTATGGGAGCACGGTCTCGCAGCCGGCGATTCGCTTGGGGGATCTCTCTTCCCCCGGGTTCTTCCGTCGGTGATCGAAGAGGAAATTGCGAGGCGATGGGAGGGGCCTGAACCCCCGAGCCCGAGGGCCCTCCAGGCATTCCTCGAATATCTCAAAGAGACGGGCTTTGGTCCCGGGGGAGAGAAATTATCACTCTTCGACCGGGCGCTTTCGGGAGACGGCTGATCGGCGAGCCGATCGCGCCTCTGAATCGTGTGGCGCGTCTCTACTCCAGGGCCTGATTGGCCATCTTCTCCATCGTATTCTTGAGCATCTGGCGAAACTGGTCCCGCTCGTCAGGGGTGATCTCCGAGATGGCTGAGAGGAGTTCTTCGAAAGCGACCCAGCCCAATTGTGTGGCCGCAAGAGCGGAAAACCTTGCTTTCACCTCGATGTCTTCCCAGTCCGGGTGACGCGCGCGGAGTTCCCGGAGTACGCGGCGGGGTACGGAGATCTCGTCGTCGCCATCGACGGCCATCACGAGATCGAGATCGTCGTCCATCACCGCCTGACAGACTGCGCGGAAGTAGAGCTGGTCCTCTGTGAGCGAGAGTGCGGGCGGTATGGGTTGGCCGTCGGCCAGGTCGAGGGAGTGCTCGAAATGCTCCTTCCCGAGGTGGCGCATCGCCGCCTCGAGCAGTCCGCGCTTGCCTCCGAAGTAGTGGTGAACCTGGCCGTGATTCACCTGTGCGCGTTCGGCCACTTCCCGGACCGAGAGCCTGCGCGGGCCGACTTCGCCGAGCAGTTCGGTCGCGGCCGCGATCAGGGCGGCTTTTACATATTTGCTGCCGCGTATCTTCGCTGCGGGGGCTTCGACCTTGGTCATCGCTGAAGAGGGGCCTTGGCGGGTTGCTGGGGCCCTTGGAGGGATTGGGCTACACGGGTCACTGGATCGAATCTACACACGCGTGGATCCGAGTGCAAGACGAGGGCAGGGGGCTCGAATATCTGCCGAGAGCGGGAGTTGCACTCTACGCTGGTTTCGGCTGACCCCCAGGCTTTTTCACGCGAAAGGCCGGAAGTGCGTGATGGGGCCCGGAGCGGGACTTTGCCTGCCGAGGTGCTGTGACACTCCGCGATCTGGCTTTCGGGGGGATCGACCTCATCCCGTAGGAGGGTGCTCCAGAGCCTCGGCGAGGATCCCGTTGCGATCCCTCGATTTCCCGGTTCCGGTTCGCTAGCAGGAGCAACCACTCAACTCGGCGATCAACTTGCCAATCCGTTGCCCCCTTCCCCAGCTGAAATATCCTCCCGGGCTGGCGAGCAGCGGGTTGATTCGCCTCGACTCCAAAAACCACAAGAGGTCGATATGGGCTGGGTTTATCTCTTCTTCGCAGTAATTATCGAGGTCGCATGGGCTTCTACCTTGAAGTGGACCGATGGCTATACGCGGCCGGGTCCGACCCTGTTGAACTTTTTTCTGAGCCTCGTGAATCTTGTAGTGCTCGCCCAGGCGATCAAGTTGCTTCCCACGGCGCTGGCCTATTCGGTGTGGACCGGCCTGGGAGCCGTGGGCGTCGCCAGCGTCGCCTATTGGTTTCAGGGAGAGTCCTTTGGCTTCGCAAAGCTCGCATGTATTGGGATGATTCTACTCGGAGTGAGCGGGCTCAAGCTCATTGGCCCCAGCTGAACTCGATTCCCGCTGGCACTCAACGCATCGCGAGCCTCACTCTTCGAGATCTTCCCCGGGGCATTCCGGGAAAGCAGTTCGCCGGCGACCGCTCCGACTTCATCGGTTGGAAGGCTCAGCCCGCCCATCCGAGGCGTGCCAGCAGGGGGGGGCCGAGTACCAGGAGGCCAATGATCGCGGATCCGATTGCGGCCAGTAGAACGGCGGCGGCGGCGGCATCCTTGGCCGCCCCGATTCCCGGGTGGAATTCCGGAACGGCGGCGTCGGCGAGGCGCTCGAGGGCCGTGTTGAAGGCTTCTGCGATCCAGACCATGGACATGGCCAGGATCAACCAAGCCCAGTCCCCGGCTCCGAGTTCGAGAAAGAAGCCCATCGCCACCACCGCGATGCTGGCCGCGCAATGAATCCAGGCATTGTGCTGGCTGCGCATCATGATCGCGATGCCCCGAAGCGCGAAGCGGAAACTCCCAATCCTTTCCCTGACCGAGAATCGATGCTCCAAATTCGCTCCCCACCCCCCAGCCCTATATCAGAGAAATCCTCTCGGGATCGCAGATTTCTCTATCGGGATTCGTTTGCGATGCTCGAATTCATCAATTCCAACAGGAGTTCGGCCGTCTCCTCATTCTTGCTCTCACTCAGGACGATCGCGTAGGAGAAATGTTCGGCTGCGGCTTCGTAATTCTCTTCCTCGAAGTAGCGTCTCGCGATTTCGAGGTACTCATCTTCGGGATCCTCCAACACCGTCACCAATTTTTCCCCGATCTCGGTGGAAGCTCTGTCGGCGAGCTCGGCCAGGATCTCGCCGTCTGAGGGAAGGTTGGCCAATTTGAATTCTTGTTTGAATTCTCCCAACTCGATTCCCTCCTCGCTCGTATCCTGATATTCCGCTTTATCACGAACAGAATCGACGAAGATCACCTTCGCGGTGGAGGTATCGATCACCCGAACCGAGGCCGAAAAGAGGCCGACTTTGCGATGGATCGTGACCTCCATCGAGATATCTTCCCTGCGCTCGCTGAAGGTCATGGTCGGGGGTTCCGGGATGAGTTCGCGCTCACTGGCCGTGAGCCGCAGCCAGTCATCGTGGTCCGGATTGTTCTCCTCGATTCTTTCGGTGGTGACGCGCATCGTCTTGCGACCCTTCTTCTCAATGCTGTCCACCTTGGCTTCGGTGACGGTGCCCTCGACGAGGTAGTCGGCCGCAGAGAGGTTGAGTTGCTCGCCCCCCTCGCTGGCCCTTTCGAATTCTTTTTCCCTCAAGATGGCTTCGATCTGCTTGCGCTCGATGACCCGTACGTCGTTGGGAATGGCTTCGAAGAGGTGCTGTACGATCTTGGAGGCAACCGCATCGCCGAATTCAGAACTTTCGGCATCCGAGGTTTCGAAGGGTGAAATATTGATGCGCTTGATGGCGCGTAGCAGCACCTCTTCGCGACTTTCCCGCAGGCTGCGCTTCAGGGGCGGATCGACGGGGAACATCCTCTGAATGACCTGGAGGTAGCCCCAGCCGAGGCCATGCCGATTGATTTCGACGGCCCCTCTATGGGCCTCTTCGAGCAGGCTTCGCAG
The DNA here is from genome assembly GCA_964435795.1 of uncultured Spirochaetaceae bacterium. Taxonomy (GTDB): domain Bacteria; phylum Myxococcota_A; class UBA9160; order UBA9160; family UBA4427; genus JAZXM01. The sequence continues at coordinate 77,044 of CAYTAT010000020.1, read as the reverse complement.
GGCCAATTCCTCGGGAGCGGTTCCCACGATGTCGCCTCCCATCAGGCGCTGGATTTCCCGAGCCTGCTGGAATCGCTGGTAGGCGACGGCGATATTTCGCTCGGCTGCCGCCTCGCTTCCCAATCCGAGATGATGGCCCGCCAATTCTTCCCGGCTGATGATCAACTGGGAGCGAATTCCCTCGAAGTTGGAATCGTTCGCGATGGCGACCACGAGTTCATAGGCCTCGTCGGATCTGCCATTCGCCACGGCCTCGGCGAATTGCTCCTCGAAAACGCGCGCGTTGGCGAGGGCCAGCTTCTGGTTGAGGCTGAGATCGAGGGGGTTGATCTCCAGGAGGATCAGGAGTAACCGGCGAGCCTCGCCATGATTCCCGGCAGCGAGCGCTTCGTCGGCATGGGTCGCGAGGTCTGTCCGAATCTTCAGGCTCTGCACTCGAAGTTCATCTGCGGTCGCCGATTCCTCTCCCGCCAACTGGGCGAGTTCATCGAGGATGCGAAGCTGGTCGGCCGCCATCTGAGGGCCCAGGGTCGCGAGCGTGGCCTCTCGCTCGGCGATGGCCGCGAGGGTGGCATCCAATTCGGCTACCAATTCAGCGTCGAGGGTCTCGTAGAGGGTCTCCGACCAGGCGCTCATCTTCTCGCCACGCCGCCGCTGATTCTGGATGAATTCCTGGGGCAGCCATTCCATGAAGCGATCGGCTGCCGCAGTTTCCCTGCGAATCTCCGCGTCGAGAGCCCGGGCGAGCTTCTCTGCCACCTCCTCCTTCATCCCCTGCAGCTTCTGCAGATTCGTTGCGGACTGGCCCTCGATGGCGAGTTCGGAATCGATCTGCCCGTAGAGGGCCTCGAGGGATCCGCTTTCTTCCGCTGTGGCGATATCCTCAGCGCCCAGGCTCGTGGGCGGCGGGCCGCTCGCGCAACCCGCCAGTATCGTCGCGGCGATCACGACGGGCCATAGCATCGTCTTGCCAGCATTTGCCATCTTTTTTTCGGCTTTCCACTATCCGGGTTTCGGGAGTTTGGGGTCGCATCGCCCCGAGAGGGATCGAAGTCGGAATGGGGCTCGCGTTCGAGGCTATGAGAACAAAGCGGTTCACCGTTCGTTGTCAAGTTCGCCACGAGCCAAAACGATGCCCAAAAGAAGCCGATTCGGGGTGGATAGCGGAAATCGGCGGCTTTGAAGCTCGCATGGGATTGTGGGCTAGAATGGCCTCAGGAGTTCGGGGTCCCGGGCTTCGTGGCTGAAGGAATGAATCGAAATCGATGAGTGAATTGATCATCCACGGTGGTCAGACCCTCTCGGGTGAAATCACGGCCAGCGGCAATAAGAACGCGATTCTCCCGATTCTGGCGGCGAGCCTCCTGACGGACGAAGAAGTCGTTCTCGAAAACGTACCCGCGTTGCGAGATGTCGAGGGCATGCTTGAGGTGCTCGAATACCTCGGTGCCAAAGTGGCTCGAGATGGGGATCGCCTTGTCATCTGCGCGCGAGAAATCGGCTCGAATGAGATCCCCCCTGAACTCTGTGAGCGAATCCGCACCTCCTTTCTCTTCGTGGCGCCTCTGCTCTACCGAACGGGCCGGGCCAGTCTTCATCCGCCGGGCGGAGATCAGATCGGTCGCCGTCGACTGGATGCCCATTTCTATGGCTTGCGGGGTCTGGGGGCCGACGTCGCGGAGGAGGAATTGGAATTTCGAAGTGAATCCGGATTTCGCGGTGCGATGCTCTTCTTCGACGAGCCCAGCGTGACGGCGACGGAACATATCCTGATGGCAGCCGTCATCGCGGATGGAGAGACGACCCTCCTCAACGCGGCCAGTGAGCCCCACGTCCAGGATCTGGGCCGAATGCTGGTCGGAATGGGGGCCCAGATCGAGGGTCTCGGGACCAATACGCTGAAGATCCAGGGGGTCTCTCGGCTTCGGGGAACCCGCCATCGCATCGTCTCGGATCATATCGAGGTCGGGAGCTATCTCGCCCTGGCGGCCGCAACGGGCGGCGGAATCACGGTTCACGATACCGTCCGCGGTCATTATTGGATGCTTCATCGGGTCTTCGAACGCTTTGGAGTCAAGCTGGATATTCAGAGCGATCGCATCGTGTTACCCGCGGGCCAGACTCCGCGTGTCTGCCATGATGCGGGTCGCGCCATGCCGAGTGTCGCCGACGGACCCTGGCCGCAATTTCCCAGCGACATGATGAGTCCGATGCTCGTATTGGCGACCCAGAGTGAGGGGACGACCCTCTTCTTCGAAAAGATGTTCGAGAGTCGGATGTATTTCGTGGATCCCCTGATTCGCATGGGGGCCCAGATCGTCGTCTGCGACCCGCATCGGGTATTGGTGACGGGGCCCTCGACTCTGAGGGGCCAGACGCTCAGAAGCCCCGATATTCGGGCCGGGATGGCCCTGCTGATGGCCGCGCTCTGCGCCACGGGTCGACCCAGCGTGCTCCAGAACGCCGAGATTCTGGATCGGGGCTACGAAAAATTGGGGCAGAAACTTCGCTCCCTCGGGGCCGACATCACGAGGAAGTGAAGAGTCGGGAATTTTCGTCTCCTTCGTCCCGCCCCGCTGCTCCATCCAACCCGTATCCGAGCCCGGTCGACGACCCGGGGGGAAGCGGCTCAAGGTCCTGAGTGCATCGGACCGATTGAGTCATTGGGCGCCATTTCTATTCGAGAGTGCCCGAAACAAGGAGATCCCCCCATGAAATGCAAAAGTTGTTCGACGACTCTTCTCGCCCAGCACCGCCGCTGTCCGCATTGCGGTGAGGTCGCGCCTGCCTCCCGCGGCCAACAACTCGGTGCGACTCCCGCTTATGGGCTTGGCGGGAAAAAGACACGAGGGCTTCATACCCAGGTTTCTGCGCCGGACGCGAAGGGTTCGGGCGCGGCCGCTAGCAAGTATCCGCCCGAGCTGGGCGCCGCAAGGAATCGCTATAGCAGCGCTTGATCCAGGCGCTGGGCGCTTTTGGCCCGAGAGTGGCTGCGGGGGAGGAGCGGAGGCCGGGGCCAGAAGGTCAGAGGCCCCTGGAAGCCATGCTTCCAGGGGCCGGTCGGGCTTCTGTTCCCAATGCGCTCAATCGGGCCTTATCGCGGCGCCCGGGTCTCAAGTCCGGGCCCGCACTTCCGAGAGCCGGAACGAGCCGACCAGTTCTCCCCACTCTCCCCACGACCTCCCCAC
>CAYTAT010000020.1:0-73756 GCA_964435795.1 uncultured Spirochaetaceae bacterium | reverse complement strand
CTCCCCACTCTCCCCACGACCTCCCCACGACGCTCGTTTTCCCACGGAATGTCGTATTTCGCAGATCTCGAAGCGTCTGGTGCAGATCATCCGAGCCGCCCCTGTCCATCGACGTCAGTGACGGCTCCTATTTAGACTGTGCACCCAAAACGTCCGGGGGTGGCGAAAAAAATCGCTTCCGTCTCCCCTGAAAGCGTACGTTCGGACGTTTGAGAGCTTATGATCTCGCTTGTACAAGGTTTTTCGCATTCAGTTTTTTTTGGGTCTCCATGCCCGACTCAAGGAGAAGGCGGCAAATGTCCGAGCAGGATCGTGAGGCCATCGGAAGCGCCCTGCTCAGCGCGGCGATCCTTCTCGCTTTGGCCATTTTTGGCTCCGCCTTCCTGCTCTCCCAGGCCCTCGACCGAAGTTCTCTACAACTGCGCAAGATCGGTGCCCAGATCAACCCGCCGGATTCTCGCCGGGGGGGGGCACGGGTGGATCCCGAAAAGCGCTACTCGGTGCCCATCGCGGGGGCGCCATCGCTGGGAAATAGCGGGGCGCCGGTGACGATCGTGGAGTGGGCCGACTTCCAATGCCCCTTTTGTGGGCGTGTGAACCCAACCCTGGAAGAAGTCCGGAAAGTCTACGGAGAGCGGGTTCGGCTGGTCTTCAAGCATCTGCCCCTCGAAATGCATCCCCAGGCGGAAGTCGCCCACGCGGCCGCCGAGGCGGCTCATCGTCAGGGTAAATTCTGGCCCATGCACGATCGGATTTTTGCGGCGCCGAGGGAATTGAGTCCGGAAAAATTTTCCGTCTACGCACGGCAGATTGGTCTCGACCTCGATCAATTCGAACGGGATCTGAAGTCTTCGTCGGTCTCGGCCAGAATTCGCCAGGACGTCGCGGACGCTCAGGAATTGGGCGTGACCGGCACTCCCTCCTTTTTCATCAACGGTCGCTTTCTATCCGGTGCCCAGCCCTTCGAGTCCTTCAAGCGGGCGATCGAAGAAGAATTGCGAAAACAGCCATCGGGATAGCCGGGCTCGCCAGCCAGGGAGACGGCGGATGCTCGCAATCGGGCTAAGCTGCCTGCGCGATGCCGATTCGTGCCGTCATATTCGATCTCTTTGACACCCTGGTGGATCTCCTCGGTGAAAATCTGCCCCAGGAGGAATATCGGGGCCGTTCCCTTCCGATTCTGCTGCGCAGGATTCACGGGATGGTCGAAGAATATGTCGCCGTCGACTTCGATCGATACCTCACCATCATGAAGGAAGTCGACGAGGAATTTCGCGAGAGCCATTACGCCAGGAACGTGGAATTGCCGAGCCTGGAACGCTTCGAGGTACTGGCCAGACGCCTCGGAGCGACGGAATCGGAACTTCCCCATGCCCTCGTCGAGGTGCATATGGGTGCTCTCTTCGGCCAGGTGGAATACCTGGATCACCACCCGGAGATTCTGGCTCGACTGAAGGGCGATTATCTCCTGGGTCTTTGCTCGAATTTCAGTCATTCACCGACCGCCTCCCGGGTTCTCGAGGTGTCAGAACTCGGGGAATTGTTCGACGCCATCGTGATTTCCGACGCCGTTGGGATTCGCAAGCCGGATCCGGTGATTTTCGAGCAGACCCTCGATGCTCTCGGAGTTGCGCCCGAGGAGGCCCTGCACGTGGGCGATAGCCTCAGGGCCGATGTGGGCGGAGCGTCCGCCGTGGGAATTCGGACCGTGTGGTTGACCCGGCGAATTGCGGATCCGGAAAAGGTTCTGGGGAGCGGGACCCAGCCCAGGCCGGACTTTCAGATTTCCGACCTGGCGGAACTGCCCTCTCTCCTCGAGCGCGAGGACCTGCGGAAGTGAATATGATTCTCCTATTCGAGGGGGATTGGGTCGAGTCGGGGCGTCGGGTGCGTCTTGGTCGTCGACGTCGCAAGCATATTCTGCAGATTCATCGGGCCTCGTTGGGCGACGAACTGCGGGTCGGTGAATTGGGGGGCCGCACGGGGCAGGGCAGGATCACGTTCATCGATGATGAGATCCTCGAGATGGATGTGGTACTCGACGCGGAGCCTCCGCCGGCTTCCCAGACGACCCTGGTCGTGGCTCTGCCCAGGCCGCCGGTGCTGAGGCGGCTCCTGATCGCGGTGACGAGCATGGGGATCAAGAAGATCGTGCTCCTCAACGCGCGTTCGGTGGAGAAGAGTTTCTGGCAGAGCCGGGCTCTCATCGAAGAGGCTCTCTTCGACCAGTGCGTGCTCGGCCTGGAACAAGCTCGCGATACTCGCCCGCCCGAGGTCTGGCTTCGCCCTCGTTTCAAGCATTTCGTCGAGGATGAACTGGCAGATCTCCTGGCCGACGGAACGGGTTTCCTGGCCCATCCCGAAGAGAGGGGTGATCGCCTCGCCGAGGGCTCCCAGCCCGCGTTGCTCGCGGTGGGCCCCGAGGCCGGTTGGAGCGATTATGAACTGGCTGCTCTCGAAGCCACCGGTCTGGAAAGGATCAGCCTGGGGATCCGAGCGCTGCGAGTCGAAACCGCCGTGCCGGCGCTGCTCGCGAGGGTCGGTGCCATTCCGTCGGCAGCCCCTCGAATGTCCGCATAGAAGACCCCACTTCGAGCCGCAACTCGAAGCGGGTTCTCGAAGCGGGGTAGAGGTGCCCGGTTCGCCCTGTGAGGCGCGTTCAGGCCGATTCGAAAAGGGAGGCCAGCCCCTGGCCGCCCCCGATACACATGGTGACGATTCCGTAGCGCTTGCCTTGGCGCTTCAGCTGTCGCAGCAGCAGACCCGTCATGCGAGAGCCCGTCATTCCGAAGGGGTGGCCAATCGAGATGCTTCCGCCGGAGGGATTCAGCTTCTCCGAGGGGATCCCGAGTTCGCGTTGGCAGTAGAGCAATTGCGATGCGAAGGCTTCGTTGATCTCCACGATGTCGATATCGTCAATCGTGAGCCCGTGCCGCTTCAGCAGTTTCGGGACGGCGAAGACCGGGCCAATGCCCATCTCGTCGGGACCGCAGCCGGCAACGGCCGTTCCGCGATAAATTCCGAGGGGCTCGATGTCGAGCTCCCGCGCGCGATCGGCCGACATCAATAGCGTCGTCGAAGCTCCGTCGGAAAGCTGGGAGGCATTTCCCGCGGTGACCGTTCCGCCCTCTTCGGCAGTCTTGAAGACGGGTTTGAGAGAACTGAGGCCTTCGAGGGTCGTGCTCGGACGATTGCATTCGTCGTGATCGACGGTGACATCCTCTTCGTAGGGTTCCTGATCCTTTTTGATCACCTTGGTCGTGACCTTCATCGGGGTGATTTCCTCGGAGATGTGTCCGGCCTCGGCTGCTGCGGCGTAGCGCTGCTGGCTCGCGAGGGAGATGGCGTCCTGGTCTTCCCGAGAAATTCCGTAGCGCTCGGCCACGATTTCGGCGGTGAGCCCCATCGGAAAATACAGGCCCGGAAAGCGTTCCGAGGCGGCCTTATTGGCGAGGCGCGTCGTATTCTGGCTGCCGTCCTGCATCATCGTGATGGTTTCGACCCCCGAGCCCAGGGCCACCTCGGCCCCTTCGTGGATGATCGAGTGGGCGGCCATCATGACGGCCTGGGAGCCGGATGAGCAGAAGCGGTTGACCGTCGTAGCGGCTACTTCCTTGGGGAAGCCGGCCGCCATGGCGGCGATCCGGGCCGTATTCATTCCCTGGCAACCTTCCGGGAATCCGGTTCCGACGATGACATCCTCGATTTCTGCAGGATCGAGATTTGGCAGACTCGCCGCCGCTTCGCGCATCGTGTGGGCGAGGTAGTCGACGGGCTCTGTGATGTTGAATGATCCGCGATGAGCCTTGGTCAGGCCGGTTCGCAGACTTTGAACGATGACGGCTTCTCGGGCCATGAATTCCTCCGCAAGGTGTTTTGGCAATGATGGGACACACCGATGAACTCGGTGCGAGAACTGGAAATCGTTTCTGATCGAGTTCAGAAGCCTAACGCATTGGACCGGGGATGCCGCTCGCATCTCCACTCCCGGGCGAGTCCGACTCTGCTCCTCGTCGCCGCTCAGGGCCGCTTCGGGCGCCGATCCGCCCAGGGGCGGGCGGCTTCCAACTGGCCCGCCAGGCGGAATAGGGCGCCCTCATCCCCGAGGCGTGAGGCGAATTGGATTCCGATGGGGAGTCCGTCGGAGTTCCAATGCAGGGGCACGGACATTGCGGGATGTCCGGATGCATTGAAGACCTGGGTGTAGCCCACCGAGGTCAGTAGAGCCGGGACCAGCTCGGGGAGATCCGGATTCGATAGGCTGAGGATGCCCAATTTTTCGGGGGGTGCACCCATCGTCGGCGAGAGAATCATGTCGTAATCCTGGAGGAAGTGCTCGACCTGTCGGCCCATGGCGTGGATGCCGCGAATGGCCCGGGCGTAGTCCGCGGAAGTCCGCTGCCGAGCGGCCTGCACCGAGATCCACGTAAAGCCTTCGACATCGTCTTCGCCGACAGGGCGCCCGAGGGCTTCCCCGCGATCGTCGAGGAGGCTCGCCACATTTCCTCCCATGATCGCCTGGCTGGCATTGGCCAGGGATTGGACGTCGATCGTGAGCTTTGCCGCTTCGACCCGATGGCCCAGGGATTCGCAGAGTCGGGCGGTGTCTTCGGCTGCAAGGCGGCAATCCGCGTGGGTGGGCAGGCCGTTGAAGGTATCGGTCAGCAGGGCGATTCGAAGTGAGCCGGGATCCCGCCCAACCTCTTCGAGATAGGGGCGGCTCTTGGGGGGGGCCGCGTAGGGGGCACCGATATCCTCGCCGTCGCTGGCATCGAGGAGAGCGGCATTGTCGCGCACCGAGCGGGAGACGGCGTGCATCGTGGACATGCCGCTCCAGCCCTCGCCTGCGTCGGGTCCGAAGGGCATGCGGCCGCGGCTCGGCTTCAGGCCGAAGAGGCCGCAACAGGCCGCTGGAATTCGAATCGAGCCGCCGCCGTCGCTGGCGTGGGCGAGAGGCAGGATCCCCGCCGCCACGGCCGCTGCGGCGCCTCCCGACGAGCCCCCCGCCACGTGCTCGAGATTCCAGGGGTTGCGGGTCTGACCGAAGAGAGTCGATTCCGTGGTCGTGGTGAGACCGAATTCGGGGGAAGCCGATTTTCCGAAAGTGACGAGCCCGGCCCGCTTGTAGCGAATGACGAGTTCGCTGTCGTGATCGGGGACGGAGTCGGAAAAGAAGCGGCAGCCGTGGGTGGTGGCCACGCCGGCGTACAGAAGGGCCAGATCCTTGAGGAGAAAGGGCACGCCCCGAAACGGGCCCTCGGGCAATCCTTCCCGAATCGCGCGCTGCGCTTCTTCGTACATCGGAATTACCACGGCGTTGAGGGTGGGGTTGAGGGCCTCCATCCGCGTCCAGGCTTCGTCGAGGAGTTCCTCGGGCGAGACGTCGCCCCGGCGCACCAATTCCGCCAGGCCCAGCCCGTCGTAGCGATCATAGTCCGCAAATCCCATCTCTGGATCTCCTTGCCAGTTCCTCGATCAGTACCGGCCCCGCGTCCGGGACATAGAGGCTAACCCGATTCAGCCGATCCCGAAGCCACGGGTGATGAACCAGTACAATCCCAGGGCGCAGGTTGTCGCGGAGGCGAATTCCGCGAAAAAGCGATAGGGCAATCCGCGTCCGTAGGCGCGCAGCCTATAGAGGATCGGCCAGAGCAGGGCCACGACCCCGAGTTGTCCGATCTCGACGCCGATGTTGAAGCCGAAGAGGGCCGGGACGAGGCGTTCCGGGGGCAGGGCGAGTTCCGAGAGCACCCCGGCGAAACCGAAACCGTGGATCAGGCCGAAGGCAAAGGCCAGGGCGATTCGGTGCAGGGATGGATCGGCGGCTTTCTCGAGCAGCCCGAAATGAGCGGCCGAGAAGACCGCGAGGCCCAGCAGGCTGAGGGTCGGGAGCACTCCGATGCCCCAGATGGCCAGAAACGAAGAGACCAGCAGCCCAGAGACCGTGATGGCCGGGATCCAGGCGCCCCTTCCGGCGAGCAGCCAGGCGTTCTCGATGGCGATCAGGGCCACCGAGAAGCCGATCAGGGCTTCGACGGGCGCGGTTTGGGGTTCCACCCAGCCGAGCACCGCCAGGGCGAGGGTGAGGCTGTGGGCGATCGTGAATCCCGTTACCCAGCGTGCGACTTCGCCCAGCCCGCGGGCGAGCAGGATCAGGGCCAGCACAAAGGCCAGGTGGTCCCATCCTCCCAGGATGTGCTCGACCCCGAGTTTCACGTAATGAGTGAAGGAACTGCCCGCGGTGGCTTCGCGCGAATCCGCATTTTCTGGGGAAGCCCTCCCATCCCCCAGATCCCATCGGGGTTCCGCCTCGGTCAGCACCCGCTCGAGGATGCGAGGCCTGGGGGAATCCGGATCCGGAAGCAGCGTGATCCGGGCAAAATGCAGGTGTGAAGGTGCCTGGGTGAGTAGCAGTCGGCTGCTGAGGCTTCGCTCTGTGTCCGGGGGGCAGGCCAGCGTCCAGCGGTACAGGACCCAGCCGGTTTTGGCGGGCCGTGATCGCGGCGGTCCGGTGGCCTGGCAGGGGCCGCCGGGGGTCGTCAGTTGCAGATGCTTCTCTAGGTATCGGCCGACGGCCTCCGACTTGCGCTGGAGACCGGCCGCCTCGGGAAGGGGGAGGGGAATCTGAAGTCGGCTCAATTCGAGCAGGGCGATGCGGACGCTGACTTCGGCGCCATCCTCGGTGAGGCGCCAATGGGAGTACGAAACGCTCTTGCCATGGGCGCTCGCGGGCCGGTCAGCCCAGAAAAGCGAAGCGAGCAGCAGCAGAATGACCAACGTGTATGCGGCCGCGGAGGGTCTGAAAGGCTTTTGGTCGAGGCGTAGAGATCTATTCATAAACGTTGTTTTAAATCCACTTAATCGGGGCTCTATGCTCTTTCGAAGGCGATTTCTTGACGCTTCAAGTCCATCTTTGGCAGTTGGCAATTTTGAGCTTGACCAGACGAGGATTTGTGTTATAATCTCTTGGTTGTCGCAAGTAGCAAACCCGCTTAAAGCGGGTATTTTTTTGCCCGGAATTCGATTTATTGCTCCCACTCGCGACTGCCACCTCCCGATCCGGGTCTCGAGAGACCGCTCCCTGTCATCGGATACCAGCCCGAGACTCCTTCGGGGCTTCGCATTGGATTTTCGGCCGCGTGAATGGGGTCGGCCCCGTGCGTTCCCAACGGCCGCGGCTGTAGATCTGGGAGTCCTCTGCTCTTGAAGCAACAGCGTCCGCGCGGCTACGCGAGCGATCGGATATTTCCCGTTGCTGATGGCGGCTTCGTTCCGACGACCGCGCGTCCGGGCCGCTAGTTCAGGGTCGAATCCCCGTGCCGGCAGTGGACCCGCATCCGCGCATGCGTTGCCCGGAATCCGACGCTGCGAGGGCTCGACGTCCGCACCATAGCCTCGATTCCGCCCTCCCCGCAGTGCCCCCTGAGCCCGCTGGAACGCGGCCTCGCGCCGGGATTCAGATGCGCCGGTGTGTGTTTTCTGAGATGGCCAAGGGGGGCGGGCGCTGTGGAGGGCTCTCGGTCGGGAGAAATGGGCACGGGGCCGCGCACATGGACTTCGAGCGCCAGGAGGGTCGTGGCGTCTCGGGGAATTCTTCCCTGCAGCCTCGTGGAAACTGGGGGGTCAGCCTCCCCCCAGCCCGTTATTTCCACTTTCCGGCATTTCCCCATGGCGAAGTGAGGTGGCTTCAGTAAAATGAAAAGGATTTTCAATTCCATAAATCTGAATTCCGGATCTCCTCGGGAAGGGGCAGGTCCGGCGGGCCGACTGAAAGGCCCGCTGATGGAGTTCGCGAAAAACAAAGGAATCACGATGCTTTACGACCGCTCTCGCCGTAACTCGTTCCCGGCGCCGCATGCTCGATCCGGAAAGCCCCGAGCATGCGCTGATCACCCGGTAAGTTTCGCGTCGTCCGGACCCCAAGAGGGGACCCGCGATCGATGCTCGAATTGGAGATTACGGCCAGGGCTACTCCTATTCGCTGGTCTTTTCAGCGCGGGGATCGCGGCATCCGCGGAACCCGATCCTTCGCACGCCGCTACGGATCAGCGCGTCTCCGAGTTGGAAGCCCGGGTCGAGACCCTGGCGGCCGAATTGAGCGATGCGATCACGGCGTCCGTCGTGCCTCCGACCGACACATTCGATCCGGTCTGGGGAGTGGGACCTGCGGCCTCGAAGGTCTATGGGGAAAACGAAGGGCTTTCGATCGGGGGCTATGGCGAAGTTCGGTTTCGTCATAATAGTCGCAAGGATGATGTCTTCGATGCGCTGAGGGCCGTCCTCTACGTGGGTTATAAATTCGATGATCAGTGGGTGCTCAACTCGGAATTCGAATTCGAGCACGGCGGAGGCAGTGATGTCTATACGGAGTTCCTCAATCTCGACTATCTGCATTCGGACAGCCTGAACTTTAGAGTTGGCCTGATCCTGATTCCGATGGGCTTCCTCAATCAGCTCCACGAGCCGAATTTCTACTACGGGGCCGAGAGACCCGAGGTGGAGAAGAGGATCATTCCCACGACCTGGCGAGAAAATGGGATGGGACTCTATGGCCGCCTGGGCGAAAGCATCCGCTATCAGCTCTATCTGGTGAATAGCCTGGATGGGCAAGACTTCGATGCATCGGGATTTCGCGGGGGGCGCCAGAAGGGGATGAAGGCCATCGCAAACGATTTTTCCGTCGTTCTGCGAACCGACATGGATCTGTCTCCAGGCCTGTTGGCCGGATTTTCTGTCTACTATGGGAATCAGGGGCAGGATCAGGGCGTGGGAAGCCTGTCCACGGCGATCTACGAGTTGCATGCCGAGTACAGGCGCCGCGGTCTTTCCATACGGATGCTCTTTGCCCAGGCATTCGTCGACAATCCGGATTCTCTGAACGTAACGAAGACGGGAAATTACCTTGCCGAGTCCCTCCTCGGCGGATACGCGGAAATCGCGTACGATGTGATGCCGCTATTTCGATCCGAAACGAAGAGTTCCCTGGAGCCCTTCTTCCGCTACGAACGGCTGGACACCCAGTGGCGGATGCAGAGTGCCGCCTTTGCGCCCACGGCAAAATACGATAAGCACATCTATACTGCGGGTCTTCAGTGGAAACCGATTCCCCGGATAGTGCTCAAACTCGACTATCGCTACGTGGAAGAGGCATCCAGCGGAAATGCTTTGGCCAAGGAATTCGAATTTGGAGTGGGCTATGTATTCTGATCGGATGGCATTCGCCGGCCGCCGCGCGCTCCTTGGGAGACGTCGGTCGTGGAGAATGGCTATGAGGCGGGGGAAGGCTTGAAGCTCAGTCTCCGATCGCTTCTGATCCTCATCGCGGTCAATTTCCTGCTCTCGGGAGCAGTGGAGGGGAGTACTTTTCACAATCAGGCCGAAGCTCTGAGTCTGGCCTTTCCCCGGGCGGATCGAGTCGAGAAGAAGACGCATATCCTCAACTCGGAGCAGGTCCAGGCCATTGAGGAGAAGGCGCGCTCGAAGGTGGATCGCAGGGTGATCACCATTCACGAGGGCTGGCGGGGAGAAGAATTCCTGGGCTATGCGCATATCGATGTACATCGGGTTCGAACCCGGAGCGAAGCCTTCCTGGTGGTAGTCGATCCGCAGGGACAGGTGACTCAGGTCCGAATTTTGGCTTTCCATGAGCCTCTCGATTATCTTCCCGTCCCGAAATGGTATGCGCTTTTTCAGGGCAAGACCCGGGAGGATGATCTCCGAGTGGGTCGTGACCTCGATGCCGTTTCGGGTGCGACGCTGACGACTCGGGCGACAGCCGATGGAGTGAGGCGTATGCTTGCCTATCACGAGGTTCTGCTGAAGAATTGACGATTAGCGGAAGATCCGGGGGTTCTGATGCGTTTCGTGGTTACAGGGGAGTGGCATCGGAATCGTCTGCTGCAAGCCATCGTCGTGCTCTATGTCCTCTACGTGGTGCTGCTGATCGTGACCAATGGCCTGCTCTACTTCGAAAAGATGTCCCTCTCCCCCGCTTCGGTCGTAGCGCATTATCTGGGTGATGCAGACGAATTTACCGAGGCCCGCAGCTATCAGGGATTGCTGGAACTTTCCCATTTCCATCTTTTTGCCATGGGAATGCTTCTCATGGTGCTCACGCATTTGATTCTCTTCATCCCGGTTGGCGGCACGTTCAAGGCCTGGCTGATTATTGTACCTTTCTTGTCCGGCCTGCTTTCCGAAGGCGCTGGTTGGTTGGTTCGCTACGTCAGCGCGGATTTCGCGATCTTGAAGGTCTTGGGCTTTCTTCTGCTGCAGGGGAGCCTGATCGTGCTGGCAGTCGTATCCCTCTGGTCGGTCATGACGAGACAGCAGGCCGAGAACTACATGGGCTTCATCGACGACGAGGAATGAGGCTTCGAGGGCGAGGGTCGGCCAGAAGGTCTTCCCCCCTCGACGGCCGGACCCTGGCAGGCAATGGGAAGATGCCTCGATCGAGGGAAACTCCCGGGATCGATTTTCCGCTGCGACCCCTTCTTGTTTCAGGTCCTTCGCCCGAGGCATTCTCTGCTCGGGAAACGAATGATTTCTGCTTCTGAATTCCGTGACGATTTCAAAACCGTTGCGGATGCCGAGTAGGATGATGTTCCGGCTGGATCCGCTCCGGATCAGGGAATGGATAGGGAGTTCCACGCGACGAGTATCCGGAGGGATGCGAAAGCGGATGGCCCCTTCTCGCTACATATCCGAAGCCGCACGCGAGGCAGAGCGGAATCGGAATGGAAGAAATACACGGCCGAGGGCTGCAGTTCGTCGAGCCGAGAAGATGAGAGCGCCCTGAATCGCATTGGATTCGGGTCCCGCACGAATTCTCTTTCCGTGCTCAGCGGATGAACTCCTGACCGACGATCTCTTCATGGCCGCCCTGGGAATCGTCCGAATTGCCCCCAGTCCTCGAATGAATTCGTCGCGGCATTCATGACCCGGCCCGAAGACCGCGGATCCATCGTCCCGGGAGGAGGATCTGTTCGCTCGGCCTGTCGAGAGCTATACCTCTGGCCTGGAGGAATCTCGCATGCGCACCCTCTCGCGTGAGCAGGCCCGACGAGTTTACGATCGAATCGGATCCTGGCAGGATAGCCAGGCCTTCTACGAGGATCGTGCGGTTGAAGAACTGACGCGACTCTCGAGATTCCAAGAGGCGCAGAGAGTCCTCGAATTCGGCTGTGGCACGGGTCGTTTTGCCGGCAGGCTCCTATCGGATTTTCTGCCGGTGTCGGCCACCTACCAGGGTTTCGATATCAGTCCCACGATGGTGAAATTGGCGACTCAAGATCTTCGTTCCTACGCGGCTCGCGCCGTCGTGACGCTTTCGGATGGTGCTCCGCCGCAGGTGGAACCCGGCCATAGTTATGATCGCTTCGTTTCAAACTATGTGTTGGATCTACTTTCCGAAGCGGATATCCGGGGGGTTCTGGATGCCGCCCATGGCGCCCTCGAAAAGGGCGGCCTCTTGTGTCTGACCAGTCTCTCGTTCGCCCCGAATCTCTCTTCCCATTTCATTCTCGCGTGTTGGTCACTGCTCCGTTCGATCCACCCCGCCGTAGTGGGTGGCTGCCGACCGCTCAGGCTTCTCGACTATGTGAAGGAGCCGAAATGGCTTGTGGAGAATGAAAAGCGCGTGGTTCAGTTCGGAGTGCCTTCACAGGTGCTGGTGGCCTCGCGAATTTGATTCATTCTCCGGGTAGCGGTCGCGCCTTGGAGTCGGAAAGCCGGGCGGAGAGGCTTGACGCTGGCACTTCGTCGCTGCGGATTCAGCGGATCGAAGCTGCGGAGGCCGTGGGATGAAGGGGATCAGCCGAGTCCCCTCCCGGATTTCAGTCGGGCTCGGGGGGCAGCCCCCCCCTCTTCTTTGTCCCGGCCGCTTCGATCTGATCCGCGTAGGCCCGAGCGATGACAGAATTGATCCAGGTTCGATAGTGGCCGCCCGAATGCGAGTTATTGACGGGTAGATTCGGGATCGCGGATCGAATGGATAGGGTGAGCGGATGCCAGTCGGCAAAACGGGCCCCATTCCGCCTGGCCCAGTCCTTCAGCCAGGCATACGAGCCGTGATCTTTTCCCGGGAAGTCGGTCCAGCTTACGATCAGGGTTGCTCCGAGACTGTTGGCGAGTTCGAGCAATTCGTCGAATTTGGGCTCCTGACGACGAGCGACATTCTTCAGCCCATGCTCATCCAGCCCGCTTCTTGCCTCGGGAGGGGATTCCTTGGCCCGAGTGGTTGCGCGAAATCGATTGCGAATCCGTGCCGCGGCGAACTTCATCCTCTTGAGCACTTGAATTTCATCCAACATCCACTGCAATGGGTCCACCCAGATTCCGTACCGGGGGTTGCCATCGATCAGGTGCTGGTGCCTGTAGCCACTTTGGAATCTGACATCGTCTTCGAAATCATTGGAACAGCCGAAGTAGAGAATATAATCCGGCTCTGCGATCAGATTCGACCAGCGCTTGATGGCGAGGATCGCCTGGTCAGCCCCGTAGGCGGCCAGTCCAAGATTGATGACGGCGAAATCCTCGCGGTATGCTCCACTTCTCGTATTCAGATCGAGATCGAGCTGGAAGGGGTAGGAGGCGTCCGAGGCCAGGCCGACACCCTCGGTATAGGAATCCCCGGCCGCGAAAATGACCTGGTCATATTCATCGAATTTCTCCTGGAAGTTGACCGTCCCCAGGTCGTTCGTCTTCATCTCGGATTGATGATCGCTCATATGGAGAGCATGCATCGACGGCTTCAGCCGAATCGCCAACTCCGGATCGTATTGGTACCAATCCAGTTGGCCGACGAGATAGATGGGGGCGAAAGTGCGTAGGAGAATTTCCGCCATAAGGAAAATGATCAGCAGGCTAAACCCCGCCAGAGCGGCCTTCTTTCCGATATTCCGCATTGCCCGTCCGTTGCATTCCCGGCCTAGAGTGTGAGGTCGAGAATAAGCCACGCAGATTCCAAATTCAAATATTCAGCACGGATCGGCGAGGATATGCGCGCTCTGCCATCAGGTATAAGGCGTGATGAGATCGTGCCGCTTTCAATGAAGTGGGGCTGGCAATGAAGTGGGGCTGGCAATGAAGCGGGGCTGGCAATGAAGCGGGGCTGGCAATGAAGCGGGGCTGGATTGTTTCGCGGGATACCTCATGCCAGAGGTCTCGCTCTGCCCGGGAGGGAGATTGCCGGGCGGATCGCTTCGAGTCGAGGAAGGTCGAGGTGCGATCGAAGCGTTGAGAGCAATTCCCCGAAGCCATCGAAGACTTTTTCCCGATTGTTGCTGCCAATCGACGTTGGCGACGCCGAAGATTTCCGAGAGATCCGGGATGCCGAATTCATGCCCGCCAATCGATATCGCCGCGAATGGAGTACGGGCCTGGTATGCCACATTCGCGGCTGTCTGGGGATTCTGTCCGCGGCAGCGACAGAAAGGGTTGCAATACGAATTGATGCGATCAGGGCAATTTGCCGAGAGTCTCTGCGGCCTATCGTCGGTTCCGGAGATTCTGAAAGGTTCAATTCTTCTGGAGCTTCATCGGATGGAAGAATTTCAGCCGAGGCGAAGACTTCCCCTTCTAAACCTGATAATACTCCCGGTACCAGTCGATGAATCGCGCGATTCCCTCCTCGATGGGAGTCGTGGGTTTGTAGCCAACGTCCTCGATCAGGGCATCCACATCCGCGTAGGTGTCGGGCACATCGCCCGGCTGGAGGGGGAGTAGATTCCTTTCGGCCTTCCGCCCCAGGCGGTCTTCGATCAACTCGATGAAGCGCAGCAATTCGACGGGGTTGTTGCTGCCTATATTATAGAGTTTGTAGGGGGCCAGCGAGGTTGCGGAATCCGGAGTGTCACCGGACCAGTTCGCATTGCCGACCGCAATCTGATCGAGAGTTCGAATGACGCCCTCGACGATATCGTCGATATATGTGAAATCCCGACGATGATTTCCATAGTTGAAGACGTCGATCGGCTCCCCGGCCAGGATCTTCCTGGTGAAGAGGAAAAGGGACATATCGGGTCTGCCCCAGGGCCCATAGACGGTAAAAAAGCGCAGGCCAGTCGTAGGAAGACCGAAGAGATGGCTGTACGTATGGGCCATCAATTCGTCCGCCTTCTTCGAGGCAGCGTATAGGCTGACGGGATGGTCGACGTTGTCGTGAACCGAAAAGGGGGTCTTCGTATTGGCACCATAAACCGAGCTGCTGGAAGCGTAGACGAGGTGCTCCACGGAGTGATGGCGGCAGGCCTCCAGGATGTTGACGAATCCCACGATATTCGCCGACACGTAGGCATGTGGATTCTCCAGCGAATAACGGACACCCGCCTGGGCGGCGAGATGGACGACTCGTTCCGGGCGGTGAATTTCGAATGCCCGGCTGATTGCGTCCAGATCTTCGAGATCCATTCGAAGATCGCTGAAGCCGGGCAGATTTTCCAGGCGCGCGAGTCGTGCCTTCTTCAGATTCACATCGTAGTAGTCGTTGAGATTGTCGATTCCGATGATTTCGTCGCCCCGCTCCAGGAGCCGCAGCGCCAACGCCGAGCCGATGAAGCCGGCAGTTCCCGTGACGAGGATCTTCATTTCTTCATCCGATTGAGCTTCCCCTATCGTCCCCGTGGTTTTCAGACGCCCATCGCCGGCGCAAGTTAACCCAAGGCCTTGGAGAGCGCATGCAGAATGAGGTCATCTCCGGCACGCGAAAGCTCCCTTCGGTGGTGCGAATCAGGGGGTGAGCTTAGCTCTCGTTCGCGATCCCATGTCTCGCATCTTCGAGGTCCTCGAGAAGTCGCGAGGGGCGGTATTTGCCCAGCATGCCCAAGCAGAGGTCGATCGGGGTAAAAATTTCATTCCGCGAGGTCGCCCGATACTGTCTCGGCTGGCGGACGTCGGCGAGGGGGCGACCCAGAAACTCTTCCAGGCGATGAAACTCCGAATCACCCTGCATCAAGGCCTCGTAGCGCAGCAGCAGCCCCTTCTTTCCCGCAGCTCGAAGCGCTTCGAGAACTCCCGAGTTGTAGCTTCGCCATGCGCGCAATGCCTTCCAGCCCACTCTGGGGTGTCGAAGCGAAACTCCGTAGTGATTCATCACCTCTTGGGGAGCGCGATAGACGGCGAGAATCTGATGTTCGGGCAGGACTTCTTTCCAGAGATGGTAGCTGAGGCACGTCAGCGGCTCCTTGAAGCCCCAGTTCTCGTACTTGGCTTCACAGTCGTCAATCATGGCCCGCATGGCCTTCCGGGTCGCGGGGGGAAGCGCGGCGCGAACTCTCTGATGGTGATCCAGGCTGAAGTAGTCTTCCTCCCGACATCCCACCAGGTCCAGATTGATCAGGAAGGCTTCGCGCATCTCCCATTGGTTGCCCTGGTCGTAGCCCGTGCCATCTTCAAAGCCCTCTCCCATATGGATGCCGGATCGGTGAAGGCTCTGGGAAACGAGGGTCGTTCCCGATTTATGCATTCCGAGTACGATGTAGATCACCGCGAACTCTCCAGAAATCGGCTTTTGAAAACTTCAGTCTCAGGATCCTGCTGAAGCGGCTTGGAGATATAGGCGACTGATTCGATCCCAGGAATGGTCTTCTGCTCGTTGCAGCATCGCCTTCGTGAATTCTTCACAAAGCTTCGCGTCACGAAGCAATTGAAGAAGCCTTGTCGCCATGGCTTCGTCGTCTCGCGGCTCGACCACGAACCCGTTTTCTCCGGAAGTGACGAGATCCTGGCTTCCACTCACATTCGTGACGACCGAGGGTCGTCCCGTGGCCATCGCCTCCAGGACCACGAGGGGCATCATTTCCCAGATCGAGGGCGAAAAAAAGAGGGTCGCCTGCTGATAGGCCGCGACCAACTCGTCTCCCTGGAGTCCTTCACAAAGAGTGACTCGTTCCCCAATACCCAACTCCCGGGCCAACTCCCCATGGGCCCCCGTACCACTGCCCAATATCAGGTAGTGGACATCGGCTTCTTCAGCGGCCACCCGGGCGAAGGCCCGGATTCCTGTGGCGTAGTCTTTTTGTGCGTGTTCACGTCCAACGCTCAGGATCAGGGGTATTCGAGGAGATAGGTCGAAGTGGTTGCGGACGTCGAAGTCGGATTTTCTGCCGAAGCGCCTGAGATCGACACCATTGGGAATGTCCCGAATCTTCCCCGGGCTCACTCCCAATTCCTCCATCAATCCCCGTGCAAATGAACTGATCGCGATTGCCCCTGCAGAGTGCTCAAGGGTATTTCTCAGGATCGCATCGATGTCGTATTTCTGACGAAATCCCCAATCGAAATGGGTGAGGTCGCTTCCATGGCAGGTGACCACATAGGGGCGCTGGGGCAGGAGATGCTCCACATAATAGGCCGTCGGATATCCCATATGAGCCGAAATGAAGTCTGGAGCAAAGGCATTCAGGAGTCTGGAAAGCGAAGCACTGGTATACCTGCCCCAGGGGAAACGGTGGTAGCCAAATCGGGGCGCAGATCTGAGCAGAGCGAATTTCTGCACTCCATAGCTGGCATCCGGATGGGCGGGTCGGTCGGATGACCAATTGAAGACGCAGACCTCATGCCCCTGGCGCCCCCACTCCATGGCGAGATTGTGAACCACCAGTTCAGCCCCCCCGACAGCGGGGAGAAAGGAAGACGAGATCAAGGCGATGCGCATGGTTTTTCCGAGCGGTAGTCGGGGATGAATTCCAATTCCAGGGTAGCGGACGACCATCCGATTAGGAGCCGATCGCCCCCCTGAATTCCGCTGCCTTTCCTATTCTTTCCGGCCGCCGGATCCATATCCTATTCGGGGATCAGGACAGCCGTCGACTTCCCCCTGGAAGCGTCGAGTTGTCGTTGGCCGTTTCCGGTTCCTTGATCAGGATTCCAGCGGCGAAAGTGGCGAGAATAACCAGCATGCACGAACTCGCAGGGACTCCATGCGAGAAATTCGAGTAGAAGAGGTATTGGATGGATAGGAGGCCCGCGGTGGCAGCTCGTTTCCAACCGTATCGAAGCATCTGAAAGAGACCCAGGGAAATCAGCAGAGTGAAGGTCAACACGCCGAATATCCCATAATCGATCCCGATTTCCAGGTAGCTATTGTGGGAATACGCAAGCAAGCTGTTTGCCGCGCCAAGGCCCCCGCCAGTCCAGAAATTCTTCAGCAGTTCATCCAGGGCCCAATTCGCCCGCTCCATGCGTTCCTGCGCTGAATGATCCTCGAAATTCTGAGTCACCAGGGAGCGCAGTCTCCAGGCCGCAGACGTGTCGATATCAAGGACCTGGGTGGCCACGGTCGCCACGAGGATGAGCGTCAAGAGCCCGGAAATGGCGATACCCGCGCGTGCCCCCATGGAAAATGTGCCGGGCCCGCGAGGAAATATGAGATAGGCGAAGCTGAGGAAGAGCCCGAATACTATCCCGGAGCGGCTAAACGTGACGAGAATGGCGAGCAATGCCATTCCCAAGGCCAGCATCGAGTTTCTGGACTGCTTCGTGACGTCGAAAGTGAGAAGTAGCAATGCGCCGATCGCGGCGGCCGATATATTCGCATCGCCATAGAAACCGGCTGAGCGAATACCCTCTGCGCTGTTGTAGGGGTTGTGGGCGGCTACGTCGATCAGGTTGGCTGCGATCGCGACAAAAAATGAGATTGCCGCAGCGCGTTGCAAGATTCTCGGGCCTTCCGGGCCCGTCAAGAATACTCCCGCACCCGCAAAGGCTGAAAATGCAATGATTCGCATCTTGGCGCTATACCATCGGAGTTCAGTAGCGCTACCGCCCACGAGATACATGACTGCCGGGATCAGCGCGGTGAGTGCCACCACCCATACGATGGGGCGACTGAGAAAGCCCATGATCTGTGTCTGTTTGAAGACGAAGAAGTACAACATATAGATCGTAGTCAGAAGATAATAGCTGGCGAAAGGAAGCAGGTCGTTGATCCAGACGTAGCTATTGGTCAGCCAGTAGACGAGCCAGACTGCCCCCATTGTGTGGAAGGCGGTCCATTTCTCGTCTGCGGTGGTGGCGGGAATATTTCTTCTGAGGGTTGCCTCAGCCAATGAACTCTGCTCCTTCTTTCACATCCTCGTTTTTTTCTCGCCGCGAGCCGCACGCGCTCATGATGAGCGTGTGCGTGACCGCGGAAAAAAAGAAGTTGGATGCCTGCCGCAGAATAGATCGATGCAAAGATCCGAACGGGCTTCCGATCGCAGAGACGGTCCACTCGCGCGTCACCTTACTCCAATCCGAAGCCGGCGTCGTCAAGCGCGTATTCATTGCCCTTTCCTGGGAGTCGATTTTCCGCAGATCATGAAACCCTGCTGCAAAAATACGGCGAAGCGAAATTCGCCGCGAATTGGGGATTCCAGCCGCCTTGAACCCGACGAGTGATCGTCGGGTTGCATGGACAGGATGCCGTCTCCTCTCTATCGACCGCGACCGGACCCTGGCTGTAGCCCGAGGACTTCCCCAATTCCCGATTTTCCAGAAATCCCCGGCCGCAGGATGCCGATTGCCTGCGGACAGACTGCAGACCAAATGCCCCCCGGGGCATGGGTGTCTCCCGCTGCTGGACGCTCCGGGGCGGAGCGCCGCCAAACTCCCGCTGAGGCGCCCGCCGTCTTCCCGGCAGGCCCGGAGAGGATCGCGCCGAGCCCGCTCTTCCCGAGGCCCTCAGGTGGATAGAACGGTCACGCAACTCACGCCGGGAAATCCATAGACGTGGGTGAATGCGGTGCTGGGATTTCCGGGGACCTGGTGGCGGCCCGCGCGGCCCCGCAATTGAAGGCAGGCCTCGTGGATCTGGCGCAATCCCGAGGCGCCGATGGGTTCGCCATTCGCCAGGAGTCCTCCGTCGGTATTGATCGGAATGCGTCCATCGATGCTGGTCTCACCGTCGAATACCAGTTTTTCCTGTTCCCCATCGGCACAGAAACCGCATTCGGCCATGTGCATGATTTCGTGGCCCGCCTCCGTATCCTGGAGTTGGGCGACATCGATTTCATCCGGTCCGATTCCCGCCATTTCGAAGGCGGCCCTCGAGGCCTGAACGCTGGGGCTGGGTGCATTCTTGACCGGAGTGGACGGGCTCAGCGTCTCGAAGGATCCGTAGAGACGCGTGCGAAAAACATCTGCCCGAAGAAAAATTGGTTCCGAGCCGAAGCGCGCCGCGATATCGGCGCGGCAGATGACTACGGCCGCCGCCCCTTCGCTCGGTGAGCAGAAATGGTATTTACGCAGCGGATCACAGACGAGGGAGGAATTCGCGATTTCATCGTAGGGGATGGCTTTCCTTCGCCACGCGTGTTCCGTTCTGGAACCGTTGATGAAAGCCTTGGCCGCGGTTCGGTGAAGACAGTCTTCGCTGATGCCGTGGTCGTGCATATAGCGTCGGGTCTTCATTGCAAAGTATTGCGGGTTGAGTGCGAGACCCGTTTCACCGTACCATTGCCCGAGACCGATGCTCTCAAGGGTATCGCCCACGGAGAAGGCGCCACGCGGATGCTTGTCGATTCCCACGGCGATGGCGATATCTCCGGCGCCTGCCGTGATCGCATGGGCGGCGGAAAGCAGCAGGTTGCCCCCGGTTGCGCAGCCGTTATAGAGCGTCGTAAAGGGGATGCCCGTGAGCCCCAGATGCTGGATCATCGTATCGGGCTGAAGGATCTCGAGACTGCCCGAGAATGCGAGTTGGATCTCAGCCCAGGACAGGCCCGCATCATCGAGCGCAGCCCGAGCAGCGGATACACCCATCTCGATTGCGCCCATGCCGTCGTGCCTGCCGAAGGGCTTTAGTCCAGTTCCGATGATTGCGATGTCCATGGCGATGAGATCCTATTGGCTGCCATTCTCATCCGAACCCATCAGGGGTCGAAAAGCAAAGGTCACGATTTCGCGCCCCTCCTCGTCACGGCCGAATGCTTCCAGGGCGAGTTCCATTTCCATTCCGATCTCGAGTCGGTCGGGATCACTCACGCTCAGGCGCGCCTCGATACGGACGCCCTCGGGCAATTCGATATAGCCGACGCCGTAGGGGGCGAAATTCTCCGCATCGCCCGCATAGGGGTGGGGCGGCGGAAAGCGCTGAATCGTCCAGGTCCATAGCGTGCCGCGGGGGCTGAGGGGGATCGGCTCGCACTTCTGGGAAGTGCAGGAAGGGCAACCCTCCTGGGCCGGAAAGGTAGTCTCGCCACAAGCCTGGCAACGGCTTCCGAGAAGCCGTGGCGAGTCCAGGGAACCTGCGAAGAGGTTCGCTGAAATCGGAATTCGCTGGGTGGGGGTAGTCATCGCCCTCTGCGGAGACCCTTATTAACAACAATACCAGTAGCCATATGCAGCCCCAAGGGCAAACGATCGTCGGAGCATGGATTGCCGATTCCGAAGAGAGGCATCCCGTTGGCGAGTCGCCGCCCCATCAGCGGCCGGGCGATGTCCCGCCAGGAGGCACCTTGCACTCGACTGGCGGGCTTTTGGGGCAACGAAAACGAGTGGATTGAGGCAACTCTTGAGGTTTCGAGGCAGCCGAGGGCGGAACTTGGCGATTCCCCCCTCGCTCCCGGAAGCCGGAATTTATCCTCCTCGAGCGGGGGCGGGGTTGGAGGGGGGTCAACGAGGCCATTTCTCGTGATGGGCGTCGATTACGAAGGGGTGGCTGTGTTCGAGGGCGTCGTGCTGATGGCGATGGCTATGGGATTCGCCTTTCGTAGGGCCCGCATTGTTGTCATCGTGGATGTGGAGATGGTGCTCATCGCGGTCGTGCCGATGGCTATGGTCCACTTCATCGTGGATATGCCATAGGCTCTCGGGATCATTTCGCGGCCAGAAGTGAAATGCGGCCAGGGTCGCCAGCAGCGCGATCGTACTCGCCAATGCGAAGGCTGTATTGAACCCGAAATAGGCACCTGTCCAACCCGCGAGAGGGTAGGCGACGAGCCAGTTCGCATGCGAGAGGGAGAAGTGTGCCGCAAAATAGGCCGAGCGATCCGCGGGGTTGCAGGAGGCCTCGACGATACGCCCCGCCGCCGTTTGAACCAGGGACATGCCCGCACCGAGGACGAGCCAGGCGGCCATCAAGGAGGCGAGTCGAACCGCAGTGGATCCGGCTGCAAGGGCTGCCGGAAGCAGAGCCGAGCCCATCAGGACGATCGAGCGCAATGACCCTCGCTTCAGCAGTGTCGGCATCGCCAGCGCTGCCAGCAGCGAACCGGCTCCGCTCGATGCGAAGACGAGGGCCACGTCTGCATTGCTTCCCTGCAGTGGACCGCGAACGATGACGACGGTATTGACGATCAGCATCGCGCCCGCCATCGATACGGCGGCATGAAGTGAGAGCAGGCCGCGCAGGCGGGGGGTCGCCAGATAGGCGCGCAATCCAAATGTCAGATTGTATCGGATCGAATCGGGTCGATCGCGACGCGTGGGATCGGGTAGCGGTGTTCCGCCGATGAGTATGGCCGAAATCACGAATGCAATTGAATTCAGCACGAAGAAGGCTGGATAGCCGATGAAGAGAAGTGCGAGTGTGGAGAGTGCAGGGGATAAGAGGCCTTCGAGGTCGTACGAGATGCGCGAGAGAATGAGGCCCTTTGTATATTCGGCACCATCCTTCAGCAGGTCGGGAATCGTGGCCTGGTAGATCGGTGTGAAGCCCGCCGTGCATGCGTTGATGAGAAAGATCAGCAGGTAGATTTCGCTCGAGGACGATACGCCGACGAATGCCAATACCAATCCGGCACGTATGAGGTCGAGCGCGACCAGCAGACCGCGGCGCGGAATTCGATCCACCAGCCCACCGGCGATTGGTGCCAGTACCACATAGGCGAGCATCTTCAGCCCGAGGGCGCTGCCCAATAGCAGTCCCGCCTCTCCGCCCTCCAGGTCGTAGGCGAGCAGCGAAAGGGCCACCGTCGTGAAGCCTGAGCCCAGCAGAGCCAGTGTGTGCGCCTCGAAGAGTCGCCGGAAGGGCGCTTCGTATAGGGGCGAGAAGAGGGGATCGGCCGACTTCGTCATCGCTCCCAGGCCCCGGGCGACGAGTCCTCGATTCCATTTCCGGGGCTGCCCAGAGACGTCCCAGGATCGATTCTTCGCGGTCGCGGCATCACGGGGCATTCCTCTATCATGAAATTGCGGCCCTGGGCATCGATGCCTGAGCATCCATGCCCCGACTGAATATCATGATAGAGGCTATTCGAAGGGCTGCAGGGGCATCGCCCCCGGCGGCCTCCGCTTCCTATCCGAGCGGGCCCCGAGCGGGCCCTCCTGGCTCTTCGCTGCCCGGCCTGGGTGAGAGAACACCCGTGTCGCCTTTGCCTACTCTTCTCCGTCTTCCATGGAGGAGTTGTGGCAGCGCCGACTCCGGGTGGGGCTACAGGAGCAACTGCCTCCCGGCCCCCCGCACGAACCCTTGAGGGTTCGGCCGCTGAAGACGACGCCAACGGCCATGATGGCCATGGCCAGGCCAAAAAAGATTGTTGCCGCCAGAAAAGTTTGCATGGGCTCCGACGCTCATCGTTCGGCAAGGTGGGCCGCGAAGGAGGGGGTCGAGCGACTCTCGAATTTCCCGGGGGCGCTGCGGGTGATGAAATAGGCCGCCAATCCCTCTTCGATGGCTAGAGTATAGCCCGCATTTTCCCCCAGGACATTCAGGGCAGTAGCCCAGGCATCCGCCAGAACCGCGCGCTCGTGGAGCACGCTCACCGATGCCAGGGAGTGGTCGAGGGGGCGCCCCGAGCGGGGGTCCAGGGTATGTGAGATGCGCCTACCGTCGAGTTCATAGTAATTTCGGTAGTCGCCCGAGGTGGCCATTGCCCGATTCTTGAGTTCCAGGACTTGATGGATCCTGCGGAGATCCTCTGAGGGTTTCTCGATCGCGACCCGCCAGGGGTTCCCATCGAGACGCTGCCCACGGGCCCGCAACTCTCCGCCGAGTTCGACGAGATATTCGTGGTGGCCCAATCCGTCGAGGGCCTCGGCGATCCGATCGACCCCATATCCCTTGGCGATGGCGGAGAGGTCGACCTCCACGGCGGGGCGGGTCTTGCGTAATTTCTTTTCGGCAGCATCGAGAACGAGCAACCTGTATCCGACATCCGAGAGCAATGCCTGCAAGCTTCTCTCCGAAGGGGCTTGCTCTTCTGCTCCTCGGCTCCCGAAGCCCCAGGCTTCGACCAATGGGCCGACGGTGATATCGAATGCCCCATCGGAACGAAGACTGACGAATTCGGCGACCTTCAGCACTTCCATGGTGGCTTTCGATATGGGGAAGGGCTCCGTGGATCGGGAGGCGTTGAAGCGCGAGATTTCGGAATCGACTTCCCAGGTCGACATCAGGGATACGACTTCTTCCAGGGAGTCCTCGACGGCGCTCGTGATTCGTCGCATTTCGGCGGGATCCAGGGCCGGATCTGCCACCTTCACTTCCCAGGTGGTCCCCATGCTCATGCCCGAAAAAACGATGTAGTTGCCGGCGGGCGGCGCCCAATAGAGGCGATAGGTCGACAGGGCGATCAGCAGAATCAGTCCGATGCCGAGTCCGATGCGGACCCTGCGAGTTGGCGCAATGGCAGGGGACATCCCAACAAGCCTCGATGGCGGCTATCAGCCGCCGAAGTCGTCGAACATGATATTTTCGCGCTCGACCCCGAGATCCGAGAGCATCTTGATGATGGCATCATTCATCATCGGGGGGCCGCAAATATAATACTCGCAATCCTCGGGCGCCGGATGGTCTTTCAGGTAGTTGTCGAAGAGTACCTGGTGGATGAAACCCGTCATGCCCGTCCAATTGTCTTCGGGCAGGGGTTCTGAAAGGGCGAGATGCCAGTCGAAGTTTTCGTTTTCTGATGCGATGGAGTCGAAGTCCTCGATGTAGAAGGCCTCGCGCATGCTCCGCGCCCCGTACCAATAACTGGCCTTCCGATCGGTTCCCAGCCGGCGAAATTGATCAAAGATATGAGATCGCATCGGTGCCATTCCCGCTCCGCCACCGATGAAGATCATTTCATTGTCGGTTTCCCGGGCAAAAAATTCGCCGTAGGGGCCGGAGATGACGACTTCGTCTCCAGGTTTCAGATTGAAAATGAAGGATGACATCTGGCCGGGTGGCACGTCCGGGGTACGAGGAGGCGGCGAAGCGATTCGCACATTGAGCATGATGATGCCCTTTTCCTCGGGGTAATTGGCCATCGAATAGGCACGTACGACGTCTTCATCGACCTTGGAGACGTATCGCCATTGATCGAATTTATCCCAATCTTCGCGGTACTCCTCTTCGATGTCGAAGTCCTTGTAGTGCACCGTATGGCCAGGCGCTTCGATCTGGATATAGCCGCCCGCTCGAAAGGGAACCTCTTCCCCCTCCGGCAGTTCCAGAACCAATTCCTTGATGAAAGTCGCCACATTCATATTGGAGCGCACGCGGCAGGTCCACTTCTTGATGTCGAAGATCTCGGCCGGAAGCTCGATCTTCATATCGTCCTTGATCTTCACCTGGCAGGAGAGGCGATGACCGTCCCGGGCATCCTTACGCGAAATATGGCTGGCTTCGGTGGGAAGCAATGTCCCGCCGCCCTCTCGAACGATCACACGGCAGACGCCGCAGGTGCCCTGACCCCCGCAGGCGGACGGGATGAAGAGCTTGTTTTCAGCCAGGGTGCCGAGGAGGGTTCCCCCCGCCTTCGCCCGGATGGAGTTCTCGTCGTCGTCGTTGATCCCGATCGTGACCTCACCCGATGGGACCAGTTTTGATCGAGCCACCATCAGGATCAGGACGAGGGAGACGATTACAGCCGTGAAGGCGACGACTCCCCAGACAATGGTCAGCATATGCTTCGAACCTCCACGCCTTTCTCCAGTTCTAGAGCGAAATGCCTGAGAAGGCCATGAATCCGAGGGACATCAGGCCGACCACGATGAAGGTGATCCCGAGGCCGCGGAGCGATTCGGGTACGTTGCTATAGCGAAGCTTCTCGCGAATCGCGGCCAGGGCCACGATCGCAATGGCCCAGCCGATGCCCGAACCCAGCCCGAAGACTGCGGCTTCGCCGAATGTGTAATCGCGATTGACCATGAAGAGCGCCGCCCCGAGAATCGCGCAGTTGACAGCGATCAGGGGCAGGAAGACCCCCAGCGCGTTGTAGAGATCCGGCGAAAAGCGGTCGATGGCCATTTCCACGACCTGGACGACGGCCGCGATCGTTCCGATCAGCGTCAAGAATGTGAGAAAGCCGAGGTTGACGTCGGGAAGTCCGAGCCAGCCAAGGGCACCGTCCTTCAGCAGGATGGTCGTAAGAACCTGGTTGAGGGGAACCGTGACTCCGAGCACGAAGATGACGGCCGCTCCCAATCCGATCGCAGTTTCGACCTTCTTTGAGACTGCCAGAAACGAGCACATCCCGAGGAAGAAGGCCAGAGCCATATTCTCAACGAAGATGGCCCTCGTGGCCAGGCTCAAGTAGTGCTCCAACATGGAAGTCCTCCTCGATTTGCTCGGGTTTCCAGCTGCGAACGGCCCAGATGAAGAGGCCGATCAGGAAGAATGCTGCGGGGGCCAGCAACATCAGACCGTTGGGCTGGTACCAACCGCCTTCACTCGCCAGGGGGAAGATGGTGATTTCGAAGATCTTGCCCGTACCCAGCAATTCGCGAACAAAGGCCACGGCCATCAGGACGAGCCCATACCCCAATCCATTTCCGAGGCCATCCACGAAGGAAAGCAGGGGGGGGTTCTGCATGGCGAAGGCTTCGGCACGCCCCATGATGATGCAATTCGTGATGATCAGGCCCACGAATACGGAAAGTTGCTTGCTGATTTCGAAGACAAAAGCCTTCAGGATCTGATCCGTGATGATCACCAATGAGGCAATGATAGTCAGCTGTACGATGATACGAATGCTCGAGGGAATGAAATTCCGGATCAGGCTGATGGCCGTATTGGAAAGGGCCGTTACGGAAATTACGGCCAGGCCCATCACGAAGGCGGTCGACATCTTGGTCGTCACGGCGAGGGCGGAACAGAGTCCGAGCACCTGCAAGGAGATGGGATTGTTGTTGAATAGCGGATCGATCAACGTCTCGCGTTCTTTTGACGCCATCCTGAATTCTCCCGTTTCGTCTCAGCCGTTCGCCTGCGCTCGCAGGCGTGCGAAATAGGGTCCGAAACCGTTCTTGCCCAGCCAGAAATGCAGCATGTTGGTGACGCCACGACTCGTCAGGGTGGCGCCCGAAAGGCCGTCGACCTCGTAGGGGTCGGTCTCGGGAGGGCCGGCCGGTCCCTTGCGGACGTGGAGCTTGATCTGCCCGCGTTCGTTGAAAACCTTGCGGCCCACCCACTTGGCCTTCCAATTCGGATTTTCCACTTCACCCCCGAGGCCGGCGGTTTCACCCTGTTCGTAGTAGGTGATTCCGCGGACGGTGTTGAAATCCGGGGCCAGGGCGATGTAGCCATATAGAGTGGACCAGAGGCCGTAGCCCTGAATGGGCAGGATCACGGATTCGAGTTTTCCGTCCCGCATGACTTCGTAGATCAAGGCTTGATGGGGCAGTCGAACGACCTTCGCCGGATTGGGGGGAGCGAGTCGGCTATGCTCGGGATCCTTGGAGGCTGCGCGCTGGTCGAAGAGCGCGGGGTCGAGTGTGGTGTTGAATTCACCCGTCCCAAGGTCGATGATCCGGGCCCGGATGAAGCGATCAAAACGTTCTCGAATCTCGTCCGCATCGATCTTCTCGCCGGGCTTCAATAATTGGGCGACCCGCAGCACATTCTTCTGGCGGTCCATCAGGATGTTGCGATCCTGGAGCGGCTTGAGCGAGACGTAGGAGCCCGAAACGAAGAGTGCGCAGACGACGCAGACCAATGCCGAGAACGTGATGATATAGCCGTTGCTATGCTGCACTGCGCACCAGCCTCCGCTTGATATTGGCCTGCACGACGAAGTGATCAATCAGCGGTGCGAACATATTCATGAAGAGGATGGCGAGCATCATGCCTTCCGGGTAGGCGGGATTGACGACCCGGATCAATATGACCAGGATGCCGATCCCCAGCCCGTAGAACCATTTTCCTATTG
This sequence comes from uncultured Spirochaetaceae bacterium, assembly GCA_964435795.1. GTDB lineage: Bacteria > Myxococcota_A > UBA9160 > UBA9160 > UBA4427 > JAZXM01. The sequence goes on along the minus strand of CAYTAT010000020.1, from coordinate 46,703 downwards.
ATGTGAAAGCGGAGGAGACGGGATCCGTGGCCATGAAGGCCATTCCGAAGCACCAACCCCCGAGTACCATATGCCAGTACCAGGGGATGCTGAACATGGGATTGGTCTCGGAGCCAACCAGGTTGAAGATCAGGGACATCGCGACCGTGCCCACGGCAATGCCGCCCATCGTCCGATAGGAAGCCACTCGTGTCAGTGCCAGCAGCAGGGCGCCGAGCAGGCAGGCAAAGGCCGAGGTTTCGCCCATGGATCCCGGAATCGAGCCCCAAAACGCGGCCCACCAATCGAGATTCTCCAGGGCGTGCGGAGTCGAGGCGGCCTGGGAAAGCAGGGTGGCACCGCTGAAGGTGTCGACATCCGAAAAATCTGCCGCGATCCAGGCCGCATCGCCGCTCATTGCGGCCGGATAGGCGAAGAAGAGAAAGGCTCGCGCCGTGAGGGCGGGGTTGAGGAAGTTCATGCCCACGCCTCCGAAGATTTCCTTGCCGATGACGATCCCGAATATCGTGCCGAGGGCGACCATCCAGAGCGGAATCATGGGTGGCAGCGTCAGGGGAAGCAATGCCCCGGTGACCAGGAAGCCTTCGTTGATCTCATGGCTCCGGACGACAGAGAAGATCAACTCCGCGACGCCGCCCGCCAGCATCACCGTGATGTAGATCGGGAGCCAATAGAGGGCTCCGAAGAGAATGCAGTGAAAATTGCTCTTGAAATCGAAGCTGAGTCCCAGGAAATGCCAGAAGGTCGTCTGCCAGGTGTCGGCGGGCAGGGCACCCTTGGCGATGGCCAGCATACCCTGGAAACCCGTATTCCAGCAGGCCATCAGCATGCAGGGCAAGAGTGCGATGACCACGGTCATCATCAGCCGCTTCATATCCGTACTATCCCGCACATGGGAAGCGCTACGCGTCACTTTCCCCGTCGTGAAGAGGAAGGAGGCCGGGAGTTCATAGAGGGGCCAGAATTTCTCCAGCTTGCCGCCCTTGTTGAAGTGCGGTGCCAGGGAATCGACTCTGTCTCGAAGGAATTTCATTCCCGCCTAACCTTCACTCTCGATGATCTTGAGGTTTCGCCTGAGCACCGGGCCGTAGTTGAGCTTGCTATGGCAGACATAGGTGCAGAGGGCGAGATCCTCTTCATCCAATTCCAGGGCGCCGAGTTGTTCGGCCTTTTCGACGTCGCCTACCAGCATGGATCGAAGCAGGAAGGTCGGAAGGATGTCCAGGGGCATGATGCGTTCATAGCTGCCCATGGGCACCATGGCGCGCTCGGCTCCGTTGAGGCCGGTATCCATGTCGAATTCCCGAGTTCCTATCAAGCTGGAGAGAAAGAGTCGCAGCACGGAAAAACGCCTGGCTCCGGGCGCGAGCCAGCCGAGAAATTCCCGCTGCCGACCCTCTTCGAGGATGCTGATCTGGCGATCGAAGGGCCCGAGGTATCCGAAGGCGTCGCCCATGGCCCCCTTGCCCGAGAGAACGGATCCGGAGATCAATCGAACTTCCTGTTCGGGGGATCCCTCGTCGCCGGCGATGTCGTCAATCGACGCCCCCTGACGGCTGCGAATCAGTCGGGGATCGGAGACGGGCGGTCCGGCCAGCGAGATGACCCTCTCGACGTCGAGTCGACCGGTTGTGAAGAGGCGCCCGATCGAGGCGACGTCCTGGTAGCCGATATGCCAGACCGTCCGATGCCGACCCACGGGATGAAGAAGGTGGATATGCAGTCCCGCTGTGCCGGCCGGATGCGGACCGGAGAAATATTCGACGCGGACCGGCGCATCGAGTTGATCGGCCAGATCGGAATATTCGCGCAGACAGAGGAAGGTCTCGCCTTCCGTGAGACGAGCGAGGATTCGCAGTCCCCGGGCGAAATCGTCGAGTTGATCCGCCAGAACGACCTCGGGAAGTGGAGCCAGAGGCGCGCTATCGATCGCGGTGACGAAGAGCGCGGCCGGCTGTGAGGAGATTTCGGGGGTCTTGCTGAAGGGGCGGGTGCGCAGGGCGGTCCACTGCCCGGATTCGACCAGCAGATCCCGGATTTCACTGCGGCTGAGTTCAGATTCCGGCTTGCCGGTGAAACTCGCGAAAGATTCGAATTCAGATTCCCCGGGCGAAGAAGTGCGCTCGCCATCCGAGAGATCGATTACGACGGACTGCAGCACGCGTCGTGCACCGCGATGAATCCCGATGATTCTTCCGGCCCCAGGCGAGGTATGCCGCACCCCTTCTATGGCGCGGTTCTCAAAGAGGAGCTGCCCCCGCTTGATCGAGTCTCCCTCTTCGACTTGCATCCGTGGCTTCAGCCCCGGGAATTCATCCGCGAGAACGGCGACGCGTGTGACTGAAGCGCTTTCACGAATGACCTGAATCGGTCGCCCCGAGATGGGCAGATCAAGTCCCTTCGTGATCTTGTGAGTGGCCATGGGGCTCTATCGCTCGTTGGTCTTCAAAATTGGTTCGAGGTCTCTTGGATCGGTTGCGATTCTGCGTAACGCGGCCCCGGAATCAATAATTCCGCCACCCCGAATTGCCGGTTGGTCTCCCAGGCCGGCGTCCGATGCTTCCGGTTGCGCATGGATCATAGGATCGGTGCGGCCGGGATTGAGGGGCGCGCAAGACGCGGCAGATACTAGAGCCAGAAGGGGTTTCGTTCAACTAGCGCTTCGAGGCAGGCGATTGTTTGCTGACACATTGCGCCCTGGCTGCGGGGGCAGTGCCGGGGTCGGTTCTTGTCTACCTTCCGTGAGTTCCTGCTGAATGGTTGCAGAATGGTGGTGGCCGGGGGCGCTGAGCTCGATCAGGGCCGATTTGTCTTGATCCGACTAAGAACCGGAATGTAGAATATAGAACGTCATCACGCCTTGAGCAAAGAACTCCTGGCGGCTGAGGCGACATGGGGACACGAGGTGAGGCCGTTCGTCCCGCAATCCGGTGGTTGCGGATGTCGGGGCGCACGAAAAATCGGGAGAAGTCGTTTACGGGGCATGGAAGTCCGGGGAATCCGGAAAAATGGAAATGGAACGGAGGGGCAAAGCATGGCGAATACTCATCGCATCCTGACGGCCAGGGAAATCATGGCGACTTCCCTCATTACGGTGCGGCCGGATATGACGATCTTCGAGGCGACTCGCATCCTGCTCGACAAGCGAATTTCCGGCGCGCCCGTTGTGGACGAAGACGGGGTCCTGGTGGGGATCCTCTCGGAGTTGGATTGCCTGCGGCTGCTCTCCTCGGACGAATTCTACGCGGACCATCAGGAAGAGGCCGCCATCATCAAGCACTTCATGACCGGGGCCGGCCGGACGATCCCCCCCGACCTTGGGATCTACGCCATCGCCCACTACTTCCTGACCACCCCGATTCGTCGTCTTCCCGTCGTCGAGGGGGGGCGGCTGCTGGGGCAGGTCAGCCGGCGCGATGTTCTCGGCGGTATCGAGGCGATGGCCCGCTGCCGGCGTAGCCGAAAGACCGACGAATACCTGCAGATCGCTCGCTCCTGGTCGGCCATCTGATTCTCAGCCGCGCAGGAATCTCCTCCACCCGAATCCGATAGACGTCGGACGCCTGTCTGGGCGAAGCGCTGCTCCGGCTTCAGAGCAGCATGCCGAGGGGTTCTTCGATAAAGCGCTTGATCTCGGCCAGGAGGTTGCCCGCCGACGCCCTTGGGATGCGATTCCCATCGCAGCCGAGGTCGAGGGAAACCACCCATCCGGATGCGCTGGCCCCGCTTTCGACGACCGTCTTGGGGCGGGCCGCCCCGACTCCGAGCACGATCGGATGCTCGCTGTCGGGGCCGAATCGCGCGGCCCGGATCCCGGCGATGTCGCAGGTAACGATGCGAAGCCGGGCAGGGTTCTCCCGATCCTCGTCGCGGCCCGGAAATTCAATGGCATGCCCGTCGCCGGAGTCGAGGGGGCGAAGTGCCGCTGAAATGGCCGTCAGCCCCTCGTCCCGTCCATCGACGCGGATGCGGCGCCCCCCGGCCGAAGAGGAGAGGCGAGTGATTTCGATTGCCGTTCCGGCACCCAGGATGCTGCGGGAGGCCCGAGAGGCGGCCCGGATGACGATGCTCTCGAGACCGATCTGCAACTCGTTATCGGCGGCTTCGAGTCGATCAACGATTCCGAGTGCATTCGCGACGCTGCATTCGGCGCTCAGCTGGAATCCCGGAATTGCAGCCTGGGACGGGATTCCAGCGGCCGGATCGGACTCGCTCCCTTCCCTTTCCGGACTTCGATCTCGAGGAATTTCTCCCGACGCGAGGGCGATCTGATTCTCCACGTCCGAGCGCAAGACGCGGCCCCGGGAACCGCTGCCCTCGAGGGAGTGGATGGGAATTCCGGCTCGATCCGCCAGACGCCGTGCCAGGGCCGTAGGGGCGACCTCGCTTCGGACGGGTGGCGAGGGAGGTTCCAACTCGACCGTCGGCGGATTCGCGGGGCGATGCGTCTGTTCGGAAGATTCTCCTCCGGCACTCTTTGCGGCTCCCCGCTCCGCTCCCTCCTCTGCGCTCGGTTCGATCAGGGCGAGCAGAATGCCAACCGAAACGTTCAGGCTGCCCTCCTCAACGAGGATGGAATTCAGGATGCCGTCGGCCGGAGCCTCGATCTCCAGGGTCGATTTTTCGGTCTCGACCTCGAGGATCGGCTGCCCCCGCCTGACCCGGCCACCCTCGGCTACCAACCAGGCCACGACGTCCAATTCTTCTACGTCCGGAGAGACCTGGGGCATTCGGATCTCGATGGCCATGGCTGCCTGTCTTCCTATCTTCCCGTCTTCCGCGATTCGTCGGGTAGGATAGCGCGGATCTCCCCGGCGCCTGACGACGGCTTCCGCGTCGGGCCTTCTTCCAGCCCCTCGGCCGCTCCGTTCAGCTTGCGGCGTGCAGCGCTCCGAGTCGGGCCAGTTGTTCTCCGGCCCCGCCCAGGGTCAGTCCGATCTGCTGGGACCAGATAAAGTAGCGGTGGATCGGGTAATCGATATCCGCTCCCGTCCCCCCGTGGAGGTGCATGGCCGAATGGGCCACCCGGCTTCCCCCCTGGCAGGCCCACCATTTTGCACTCGTACTCTCCGCGCGAGAGGGGAGGCCCTCTTCCAGCCGCCAGGCGGCCTGCCAGACCGTGGATTTCATGCACTCGAGGTCTATGAAGGAGTCCGCGAGGCGCATCGTGACGGCCTGGAAGGTTCCGATGGCGCGACCGAATTGCTTGCGTTCGCTCGTATATTCCGCCGTCTTGCGCAGGGCGGCATCGCAGATGCCGAGTTGCATCGCCGCCAATGCTGTCTGGCTCACATCGAGCAGCCATTCGAGGATCTCCTGGCCGGCCAGGGGATCTCCCAGGACATCCTCGGAATCGATCGCCACGTTCTCCAGGCTCACTTCGTATTGGCGCTCGTAGTTGTTCGCGATGCCCACTTCCAGGCGGACGCCCTCGGCCCGGGGATCGACCAGGAAGACTCCTGTCGTGCCGTCGCCCGTACTCGCGGCGATGAGTATCCGGGCCGCCTGTTGCGCCGCGGGGACGCAGACCTTGCGTCCGCTCAGAATCCAGCGCTTGTCTCCAGGGCGTGCGACGGTCGCGGGTCGCATCAGATCGCTAACCCCGATTTCTTCGAGTCCCGCCGTCAGGAGGATTTCACCGCTCGCCAGCCCGGGAAGCCAACGATTTCGCAGGGAGTCGCTTCCGAATTTCTCGATCGCCAGAGCCCCCTGGACCAGGCTGGGCATCAGGGGCAGGGGGGCCAGGGCGCGCCCCGCCTCTTCGAGCAGAATGAAGAGGGCCCCGAGGCCGAGTTCGCTGCCCCCGTATTTCTCCGAAATTGCCGTTCCGAGGAGATGGGCATCCGCCAGGGCACGCCACAATTCGTGGTCGATGCCATCCCCGTCCTGATCTCGTTCGAGGGCCGTGAGGCGCTCGTGTTCGCAGTTGTCCGCAAAGATCTGACGACTGAGATCCCTGACTGCTTCCTGCTCTTCGGTGAATGAGAAATCCATGGCTTCGTGACTCCTGGCCGGTCGGATTCTTTCCGACCGGCTCTTTCAGCGGGCTTCGACGTCGATACGATTCAGCGTGGCGCGCGCGGCATTCGCAGCCCCGCCATCGCCACGATCTCACGCTGTACCTCGTTGACCCCGCCCCCGAAGGTGTTGATCTGGCAAGCGCGGGCTTCCTGGGAGAGCGCGCCTCGCAGTGCGGCTCCGGGGGAATCGGCTCGCAGCCCCCCCGAGATGCCGAGGACTTCCAGCAGGAGGCGATAGACCTCGATCAGGGTTTCGGTGCTGTAGACCTTCACCGCCGAGGCGAGGGCGGGATCGAGGTGGTCGGCTTCGAGGGCCGAAGCCATCCGCCAGTTCATCACCTTCATGGCATCGAGCCGGGCCGCCGCTTCGCCCAGGGCGATCTGCACCCTGGCGTTGTCGATGACTCGTATCCCCTCGGCGTTTCGCATTTCCTTCGCCCAGGCGATTACGTCTTCGAGATGTTTGAAAGCGATTCCGCCGAAAGCCGCCAGGCCGACGCGTTCGTGATTGAGCTGGGTGGTGATCAGTCGCCATCCGTTGTTGAGTCCGCCCACGATCATGGAGTCATGCACGCGAACGTTTTCGTAATAACTCATGCAGGTATGCCCCCCGCCCACCGTATGAATCGGGGTGGTGCTGAAACCTGGGAGCTGGGTATCCACGATGAAGATCGTGATGCCCTGATGTTTCTTGACATCGGGGTCGCTACGCGCTGCGAGCCAGATATAGTCGGCATCGTCCGCACCGCTGGTAAAGATCTTCGTCCCGTTGATCACCCACTCATCCCCTTCCCGAATTGCGGAAGTCTTGAGGGATGCGAGGTCTGTTCCCGCGTCGGGTTCCGTGTAGCCGATTGCGAAATGAATTTCGCCGGCGAGAATTTTCGGCAGAAATTCCCGTTTGTGTTCCTCGGAACCGTGGGACATGAGTGCGGGGCCCACGGTATTCAAGGTGACGAAGGGAAGCGGGGCACCCGCGCGGCGCAATTCGTCGAAGAAGATCAACTGTTCGACGGCCTGCAGCCCGCCACCGCCAAATTCAGTGGGCCAGCCAACCCCCAGCCAGCGGTCGCGTCCCATTTCCCGGACGATCTCGCGAAAGACTTCCCCACCCTCCAGCATCTTGATGGCTCCCCGTCGTTCCGAGGTCATCAATTCCGCGAAGTAGGCGCGAATCTTCTGCTGGAGATCCTTCTGCTCGGGCGTGTAGTCAACGTGCATCGGCAAATCCTCGAAGCGCGGTCCGGATCTCCGGATGGGTGCGCGGTGAATTCCAGCGGACGGCCCCGCTGCGTCGGCAGAGCCAGGGTAGCCCGAAAATGAAACACGTTCTAGTCCCGGTCGATATTGGCTGGATCAATGCCCGGCCGACGGAAAGGGTTTTCGGCGCGACTTCCGCTGGCAGGAGGGCTAGCCCTGGCTCCTCCCGCGACGATCCCCCTCCGCGGGCGCTTGGCGGAGTTCGGGTGGGTGAGTTTCCGCCCTGCGACCGCCGCAGATTTCGGCCGCTGAGGTGATCGGAGGAAGCGGAGGTGCAGTGGGGGCGGGATGCAGGTCTGGGCGGCAATGGATCAGCGAATGCGCCTCTCGGAGGTCGCGGCACACGCCCGCCGGGCCGAGACCCTGGGCTATCCGGCCTGAACGTCCCCGACGCGGTCCACGATGGACTGCTCTTTGCCCAGGCGGCGTTGGCCGCGACGAAGAGCTTGCGGGTCGCCACCAGCGTGCTCGTTGCCTTTCCCCGCAGCCCGATGACCGTCGCGCATGCGGCCTGGGATCTGCAGGCGTTTTCCGGTGGACGCTTCGAATTGGGATTGGGCTCCCGGGTGCGGGGCAATATGGTCGGCCGCTATTCGATGGCATGGTCGCCTCCGATTCTCCGGATGCGGGAATATGTGGGGGCGCTCCGGGCCATCTTCGTGAGTTGGCAGGAGGGGGGCAGCCCTGGCTTTCGAGGGCGAGCATTATCGCTTTACCAGGATGCAGCCCTTCTTCAATCCGGGCCCTCTCGATCACGGCCCGATTCCGGTCCATCTCGGCGGAATCGGAAGGGCCATGACGGCCCTGGCGGGAGAGGTTGCGGACGGTCTGATGCGCCATCCCACCCATACATCACCGCGATTTCTGCGCGAGGCGATCTGGTTCTGCGCGAGGCGATCTGGCCCAGCATCGAGAAGGGAGTTCGGCGCAGCGGGCGCGATCCAGAGCTTGTCGAATTGATGGTCGCGGATTTGATCGCGACGGGGCCGGATCCGGAAACGCTGGCCGAGGCGCGGGCGGGAATTCGCGAGTTGCTGGGATTCCTCTACTCGACCCCCGCCAATTGGCCCTCCCTGGAACTCTACGGCTGGCAGGAGATCGGCAGGCGCCTCCACGCATTGGTGAGGGAGGGTCGCTGGGGGGATATGAGCAGACAGATCAGCGATGAAATAATGGATGAATTGGTGCCCAGCGCTTCCTATGGCGAGATCGTCGGCCTCCTGGGCGAGCGCATCGACGGGCGGGCGAGTCGCATGACGTTTCCCATGCCGAACCGTCCGGAATTCGAATCCGAGGCCCGGAAGGTGATCGAAGCCCTGGGCGAATTGGGCTGAGCCCTTCCCCTATCCTCGAGGGGATCGGCCGGGCATCGGTGATTCGATATTATTCCTCCCGGCGAAGCGGGGAGAGGCGACGATGGCCGTTTTTGTATCGGATTTTGATCATGCTCCAGGCCAGCATTGTGCCTCGACGGCGCTGAGCAATATTCTGCGCTTTCACGGCCTGCCGATCTCCGAAGCGATGGTCTTCGGCCTCGGAGCCGGTTTGGGATTCTTCTACATTCGCAACGACGATCTCAGCCCGAAGCGGCTCTATCACGGCCGTACCGTGACCCTCGAGTCGGATTTCTGTACCCATGCCGCCCTATCCGTAGTGACGGGGGTCGAATCCGACGATCGGCGGGCCTGGCAGTATTTGAGGGAGCAACTCGCCGCCGGGATTCCCGTCATGCTCTCCACGGATACTTTCTATCTCGCATACCAGAATACGACCAGCCACTTTCCCGGCCACCGCGCCGTAGCGGTCGGATTCGACGAAGCGGCGGATCGGGTCTATCTCGCCGATCGCAAATTGCTCGACTACCAGGCCGTCTCCCGGGATGAACTCCGGCTTTCCCGCAACGCCGACGACTATCCGATGCCCTGCCGTAACGAGTTCCACCATTTCCATGCGGGATCCGTCACGATGGGTCGTTCGCTTCCCGAGGCGATTCGAATGGCCCTGCGAAGAAATGCCGCATGGATGCTCGGGACCTCGGCCGATGAACTGCCTTTTGCTTCGATGGGATTGGAGGGGATGCGGAAATTGGCCGCCGACCTCCCCGATTGGAAGGCCCTGCCGGATTGGTCATGGGCGGCACGCTTCGCCTATCAGATCATCGTGAAGCGCGGTTCGGGCGGACTCTTCTTCCGCTCGATCTATCGGGACTTTCTCTCCGAGGCCGCGGAACTCATTCCGCCCCTCGGCGGGGAAGGGCTGGTGGAAAGGACGGCGTCGATTGCGAATGCCTGGGGTGAGGTCGCCGCCGTTCTCAAAGAAGAGAGTGAAAAAGAAAATTGCGTGCCCGCTCTTTTCGAAGAAGCCGGGGCCATGGTCGGGAAGCTCGCCGAGCGCGAGGAGGAACTCTTTCGGGAAATCGCCCGGGTGGCGGAGGATTCCGCCCTTTGGGCGTCCTGAATCGAAAGGGAATCCGATCCCCCTGCCTCGCATTGGCAGCTCCGCAGCCCCCCGCCTCATCCGCCGATCGTCGCTCGGATCGAATCGGCCCGATCCATCTCGGCTCGAAGAGCTTCCGGCGCGGGGCGAGGAATTGCATTGAGATCGCGGCTGGTCCCGAGATCAGTGGATCTTCGCCAGCCTGCTAGATCAGGTCGAGTTGTTGGGGTTCGCCCAGGGCTTCCGAGAAGGATGAGCCGACCTCGCAGAGAATCGTCTCGGCGACGGGGCGCAGGACTTTTTCGACATAGTGCTTTCGGTCGATCTTCATCCTCGCGTGATTGAAGCCTTCCAGGGGCTCGGGCCCGTCTTCCGTGATCAGGTAGTGGATCACGGATCTCGCCCGGCGTCCCTGGCGTTCCTCGAATTTGCGGGCCGCCTGTACGTGGGGTGGGCTCGAGGCCGTGTAGCGATCCAGCGAGCCCTTGCGAATTCTCTTCGTGTAGACGAGTTCGTGATCGAGTTCTCCGGAGCGGACATCGACAATCATATTCTTGACGAAGGGCAGGAGTTCTTCGTCCCGAAAGAGTCGTTCCAGCATTCCTTCCTGCAGCCTCTTGGCGATGCCGGGCCAGTCGCGGCGGACGGATTCGAGGCCGACGATTTCGAGTTGGCCCGCCTCGGCTTCGCCGATCCAGCCCGCGTAGCGCTTCTTGCTCCCCCCCTTGCCTCCGCGAGTACGGGGCAGGAAGAAGCGCGAATAGATCTTTTCGAGTTCGAGATCGAGTTGTGCCTCGACGTCGTATTCTGTGCGGATTCGCTTCGCAATATTTTCCGCCACCCGGATGCGGAGATCCTCGGCTCTTTTCAGGGCTTCGGCATTGCTGCCGTCCCGGGGCAGTTGTACGAAGACCGAATCCGTATCACCGTAGAGAACCGATAGACCCTCGCTTTCGAAGTATTCGCAGGTCCAGGCGAGGGTCTGCTGTCCGAATGCCGTGATTGCATTGGCGAGTTCGGGGCTGAAGAAGCGACATGCGGGGGCGGCGAAAATTCCGAACATCGAGTTCATCATGATCTTGATGGCCTGATCGCCATGTCGATCACCGCGTTTTCGGGCGGCCTCCCGCCTTTCCATGAAACGCTGCAATACCCGGGGCAGGATGGCCTCGTCGCGAGAGAGGTGGGCGAGATTCGGCGCGACGATGCTGGCCCCGGGCGCCTCCAATCTGCCCCGAGCCAGGGCCAGGGGGTCGATGTTGAAGGTGCGCATCAGGCTCGGATAGAGGCTTTTGAAGTCGTAAATGGCTACCCGCCGGGCCAGCCCGGGGGTGGGTTCGAGCACGACTCCGCCCCGCACCGTGGCCGAAGCGCGGTCGGGCTCGGCAGTGGGAGCCACCACCCCATGTCGTCGGAGTTCTGGCAGGTAGACGAGGTCGAAGGAGGCGATACTTGCGCCCACCCGGTCCAGTTGCATGCCTGTGAGGCGACTCCGCTCTCGCGCGAGGGAGAGCAGTCCCTCGTGTTCCAGGATCTCGTTCACGAGCCTGGCGTCTTCGAGGTTGTAGGCCGCCAGGGCGGCGGGATCTTCGAGATAGAGGCGAGTGATTTCCTCGGCGGTATCGGGAAGGGTCTGGTCGATGAGCTTTCCCCGGCCGAGCACGGCATGGGCGACGGTTTCGAGGCGATAGTCGGGCAATTTGAGGGCGTCGCGTACCAGGGGGATGCCGTCGAGCACCATCCGGCCCGGGATGCGGGCACGCGGGGAGCGCATGAAGCCGCGATCCCCTTCGAAAGAGGTTGCCCCGGGCAGCCGTCCCAGGGAAGACTCGGCGAGGTCGAGTCGATGAGCCCTGGCGCGCTCGCTCAAGACCCGAAGATCAAAGTCCACCACATTCCAGCCGAGAAGCAGGTCCGGATCCAATTCCCGAATCCGGGCGGCGAGAGCGATGATCAACGCTCGTTCGTCGTCGTGGATATGCACGTTTTTCATGCCCGCGGCCGGGATGCCGGGCGTTGCCACGATGTGGACCTCTTCCGATCCGCAGCCCGCCAGGGCCGCAGAGTAGATCGTGCTTGCATCGGCCGTCGTCTCGAGGTCGAGGGAGAGATGAGTCAACTCCATCTCGACATCCGAGGGACTGAGCTCCGGATTGCGGAATCGAATGACGCTGCCCCCCCGATTCTCGGGTCGCCCCCCGATCGAGATCGTATTGCGCAGGGCGAGATCCATCAGGTAGCGATAGGGAGGGCGGATATCCCCTTCGTAGGTGGGAATCCCCCGGTCACGCAACTTCTCCCGCAAGCGGATGAGGGTGTCGGGAAGGGATGCAAATACCCGGCTGACGCTTTCGCGAGCGAAGGTATGGAGTTCGGTTTCCCGCAGACGAATTTCCGCCTCGCCCGCCAGTATCCCCGCGTCCGAACGTCTGACGAAGAGATAGGGCTCGAAACGGTCATCCTCGACCAGGAAGGGGCGACCCGATTCGAGGCGTCCGTGGAGTTGGATCAGTGTGCGGCCCTGGCGGACGCGATATCCGGGTTGGAGAATGACGCCGTTGTACATCGGTCGAGTCCTCGGGCGAGGGGAGATGATACGCGGCCAGAGCGTGGCGTCTACCCGATTCCCGGCGTTCGCATTAGGATCTTCCCGGAGGATCGGTGTCCTTCGCCTGGCGGGGATCCGATCGTGGCATGAAAGGACTCAGTATGCAGACGCTTTCAACCGTCGCTCTGGGCGGCCTGGCCCTGATCTTCGCGATCGTCTCCCTGCTGGGCTTTCTGGCCCCGGGAATACTTCTGGATCCCCTGGGCATCATTTTTGACTCCCCGGCCGGAGCTGCCGAAATGCGATCGGTTTACGGCGGCTTTTTCGGTACGGGCGCAATCCTCTTTGGTTTGGGGTCGGCTCGGGAAGGCCTGCGGCGGATGGCCCTGATCGGTGCGACCATGCTTCTCTTCGCCTTCAGCCTGGGGCGGCTCCTGAGCGGGATCCTCGACGGAGTGCCGGGAGGGGGGCCGTCCCTGGTCAATACGATCGTCGAGGCGCTGGGCTTTCTTTTCTTTCTCGCTCTTCTTCAAGGGACTTCGCGATCGACTGCTCGATTCGCTTCGGAGGAAAAATGAGTGATGTATTGGCAATCGATCCCTGGGTGAATCTTTCCATGCTCGGGGGGCAGGCCCCTCCGGAATGGCTGCTCCGGGTCAAGGAAGATTATTTCAAGGCGGGTGATGATTTTCTCCGGGAACTCAGCCCCGATGAATTGATTCGACAGATGGATGCGGCGGGTGTCGAGAAGGCGATTCTGAGTGTTTCCCTGCAGGCTCCCCAGGCAAGCGTGCTCGAGTGCGTGAAGCGCGATCCCGACCGTTTCTTCCTGGCGGTCGTCTGTGATCCGACGGCCCATATGAAGACCTGCTGGGCCCTCGAGGATCTGGTGGCCGAGCAACCCGTGGTGATGGCTCGCGTCGTGCCATTCATGCACGATTTGCCGCCGAATCATCGGGACTACTATCCCCTCTATGCGAAGTGCTGCGACCTCGATCTGCCAATTTCCATCAATACCGGTATTCCCGGGCCGCCGATGCCCGGGGAGTGTCAGCATCCGATGCACCTCGATCGCGTCTGTCTCGATTTTCCGAAGCTGCGGGTATGCATGGCCCATGGCGCGGATCCCTGGTGGTCGGTGGCCCTGCGCCTGATGCTCAAATACAAACGACTCTATCTGATGACTTCGGCCTATCTGCCGAGATATTTTCCAGCCGAATTGATCCACTTCATGAATACACGGGGGCAGGAGAAGATCATCTACGCCTCGGATCATCCCGTACTCAGCATGGAGCGATGCATTCTCGCTGCGCGGGAACTCGATCTGCGCGAAGGCGTACTCGAGAAGTTTCTGCGAGAGAATGCCGAGCGTCTCTTCTTCGCGAAGCGCTCGCCCCGGAAGGGCTGAACTGGAGCCTGATGACGTCCGGGCCGATCGCCAGCCGTCGGCTGGCGTCCCTCCCGGCCTTTCCTTACGCTGCCCGGACCCCCGGAAGGTTCTGCATTCCCGGCCGAAGGAGTTCTCGATGCCCCTCACGCTACAGGAAATCTCGGATCGAATGGAGATCTCCGACCTCCTGACCCGCTATACGACGGCGATCGACAACAAGGACTACGCACTCCTCGATACCTGCTTCCTGCCCGACGCCCACGTCGACTACGTGAGTTCGGGGGGGATCGCGGGCGAGTATCCGGAGGTGCGGGCCTGGCTCGAAAAGGCCCTGGCCATCTTCTCGGCCACGATCCACTCGCTCAGCAATCATGAGATTCAACTCGAGGGGGATCGTGCCCAGACCCGGACATTGGTGAGCAATCCGATGTCGATGGTGGATGGGGAGGGAAAGCAATCCCTCTTTACCGTCTACGCCTATTACCACGACGATCTGGTACGCACGGAAGACGGCTGGAGGATCGCACAGAGGGTGGAGAAGCAGGCCCTTCTCGACGGCAACCTGCCGGGGGAAGCACCGAAAAATTAGGGGCGTGGAGGGCCTCATGGGGCCTGCTCGATCCCCGTGGAGAGCCACGAGGCCAGGGGGCCAAGATTGCTTCATGGGGTGGGAGCGAGGCTGATGCCCGGCTGGCGTTCGGTTCTGGGGACCTTGATCATCCTGCCCGGAGTGATCCTTCTCTGGGGTTCGCATTGGGATTTCGGATTGCGGCTGGATCATCGCTGGCTGCTCCCACTTCTCGCGCTGGGTTGGTTCTCCCTCTCGCGCGTGGCGGGCGGAACTGGCGGGGCCTCCCGCCGGGCCAGCAGCCTGGCTGCGTTCTGGGGCCGATGGGATCCTCTCTTTGCCGCTCTTCTGATCCAGGCCGTCCTATTCCGAAGTCCCCAGGATGTCCTTTTGCCGGGCCTGATTCTTCTGCTCCTCTTCCTATCATTGCTCGGGCTGCGTCGCGCTGCGGCGCCCGTTCTCGTGGCCTTGCTCTGTGCTTTCATCATCTTTGCGATCCTGCTGCCCAGGGCCTTCCGAAGCATTCTGATCGCCCGGGTATCGGCCACCTACGAACTCGACGTCGATCATCGGCTATGGCCCGATGGCAAGGAAATCAACTCCGACGGCGCTCGTTTTCGTGCCGAGGCCGAAGATCTCGACCCCCGGGATTACGTCGTCCTCTTCCTCGGCGATTCTTTTACTTTTGGATGGAATCTTCCCTACGAAGACGCCTATCCCTACCGCCTCGAGTCCCTGGCCGGGGCGGCGGGATGCGATCCTGAATTGCGGGTCGTGAATATGGGCTGGACGAGTTCGTCACCGCTTCTCGGGCTGCGGTTGCTGAGGCAGGTCGGCTATAAATATCGCCCGGATCTCATCGTCTATAGCCTCGATACGACCGACTTCCACGACGATCTTCGTTATGAACGTCGCCTGCGCAACGAGGAGGATTACGAATTCGATCCGTCGGCGATCGCGGAGCGCTGGATCGCCAGCGAGATTCCATGGGCAGAGCGCTTCCATCCCCTGATCTTCGCTTTGACCCGGCGGCTTCGCGCCGGGGGCGACGAGGCCAGGAATGAGCGCCTGACCGAGTTGGACGTCCCGCGGGCAGGTGAACGCTTTTTCGTAACCGCCTATCCCCTGGACGAGAGTCGCGCCGCGATCGAATTGGGAGTCATGAAGAATCTCGAAGACATGAATCGCTTCAGTCGCGATGTGCTCGGTGTTCCGATGGCGCTCATCCTCTATCCGCGCGCGTACCAATATTCGGATCGCGAGGTACCGCGCAATTGGGAGAAGGGCTATCGCCCCCTGGGCCCCTATGTGCTGGAACCCTTTCGCTATTTCGCCGAGGTCGAGGATTCTCTCCCGTACCCGGTATTCAGCCTGCTGCCCGCCTTCGAGCAGAGCGAAGAATTTCCGCTCTTTTTTGCCAACGACCCCCATTGGAATGCCCGTGGTGGCGCTGTCGCCGCAGAAAATGTGCTCCGTGGTCTGGTGGATCTCGGACTGCTTCCCTGTGAAGGGGATCGCCTCGCACCCCGCCGAAGCGGTCCTCCCCGTGGGTGATGAAAAGAGCGGCGAGAAGGCTCTCAGCCAGGGGTTGTAGGACTTTTTTCACGGTAGACTGCGGGTTCGCCCGGGAAGTTCTCTGCTCCCCGGTGAAGCGGTCGGGCGATAGAGACCTCCCACGTGCGGATGGATCCATGCAAGGGAGTGCCCCTGGCACGTCCCATCTCGATCGGTCCACGCATTCAATCCCGAGAGAAAAGAAGGCAGGAGAACTCATCATGGCGGAAGGCGTCATTGTCGAAGCGCTTCGTACCCCCATCGCCCGGGGCAAAATGGGAAAGGGGGATCTGAGCGGCTTTCATCCCGCCAATCTCTTTGGCCGAATTCTCGACGCCGTCGTCGAGCGTGCTGGGCTCGATGCCGCGGACGTCGAACAGGTCATCGGAGGTTGCGTGACCCAGGCCGGTGAACAGGCGGGCAATCTGGCTCGAATTTCGTGGCTGACGCGCAACAAGGGTTGGGGAACGGGGGGGACGACCGTCGATTCCCAATGTGGTTCAGGGCAGCAGGCCAACCATCTCATTCGGGCCCTGGTTCAGGCGGGCAGTATCGAATGCGGGATCGCGGGCGGCTGCGAGGTCATGAGCCACGTGGGATTGGGCGCCAATATGCAGAATGGCCCGGGATTCTTCATTCCGACCGATGGCTGGGAATGGGATATGTCGATGAGCCAATTCGAAGCCGCGGATCGTATTGCGAAGAATCGGGGCATCGGTCGCCAGGATATTGATGAATGGGGATTGCGTTCCCAGAAGCTGGCCGCCCAGGCCCGGGATGAGGGGCGCTTCAAGCGGGAGATCGTTCCGATCGAAGCGCCGGAACTCGGGGAGGATGGAGCGCCTACGGGAGGGATGCGTGTAGTCGATACCGACCAGGGGATTCGGGAAACCAGCAGCGAGGGTCTCGCAGGCTTGAAGGAGGCGGTTCCCGGCTTCATGCATACGGCGGGCAACTCATCCCAGATTTCCGATGGGGCGGCCGCGATTCTATGGATGGATGCCGACAAGGCCCGGGAGATGGGACTTCGGCCCCGGGCGCGCATCGTATCCGACGTCGTGGTGGGAAGTGATCCCTATTACCTCCTCGATGGCCCGATTGATGCGACCCGGGCGCTGCTCTCAAAGTCGGGCATGGAGATCAACGATATCGATCTGATCGAGGTCAACGAGGCCTTTGCTTCGGTCGTTCTCTCCTTTCTCCAGGTCTGCAAGCCCGATGCTGATCGCGTCAACGTCAATGGTGGAGCGATTGCGTTGGGGCATCCCGTCGGAGCTACGGGCTCTCGGTTGATCATCACGGCCTTGCACGAATTGGAGCGACGAGATCAGACTACGGCGCTGATCACGATGTGCTGCGGCGCCGCTGTGGGCACGGGCACGATCATCGAACGGATTTAGCACGGAATTCGAGTAGGTAGAATTCGAGTAGACAGTCGAGGGAGCAGAAGAAGATGAATGAATTGAGATTCGACGATCGGGTGATCATTGTCACCGGTGCGGGGAGTGGCCTGGGACGATCTCATGCGCTGGAACTTGCCAGACGGGGTGGAAAGCTCGTCATCAACGATCTCGGGGGTGGCGTGGACGGACAGGGTTCGGGTTCCGCCGCTGCAGATCTGGTCGTCAAGGAAATCGAAGAGGCCGGGGGGACGGCCGTCCCCAATTACGATTCGGTCTCCACGCCCGAGGGCGGAGAAGCCATCGTCCAGACGGCGCTCGATAATTTTGGTCGGGTGGATGTTGTCATCAACAACGCTGGAATCCTTCGCGATCGCACCTTTGCGAAGATGACTCCGGAGGAGTTGGGGGCGGTATTGGATGTTCATCTGAAGGGGGCATTTTTCGTCTCGCAGCCCGCTTTTCGCGTCATGAAGGCAAATAATTACGGGCGCCTCCTCTTCACGGCTTCGGCTGCCGGTGTTTTCGGCAGTTTTGGCCAGAGCAATTACGGCGCCGCCAAGATGGGACTCGTCGGGCTCTCGAATGTGCTCTCCCAGGAGGGGATGAAGAATAATATCAAGAGCAATGTGATCGCCCCCATCGCACTCACGCGGATGACCACGGGCATCATGGACGACCTCGGTCTCAAACTCGATCCGGAATACGTGACTTCGCTGGTCACCTATCTCGTTTCCGAGGAATGCGAGCAGACCCATCAGATTTATTCCGTGGGGGCAGGGCGCTACGCGCGTGTCTTCGTGGGGCTCTGCCCCGGTTGGGCGGATGCCAGCGGGGATCCGGTTTCGGCCGAGGCCGTTCGCGACCATATGGATCAGATTCGAGACGAATCTGGCTATGTGGTTCCGGATGGTGCGGGGGATGAGATGATGGAGGCGATCAAATTGATCAAGGGTTGATGCGTCAACGGGGCTCGGAATTCTCTCGGCTCTTCCGGCCCCCCCCTGGCGAAGCCCACCTGAATGCCCGGCAGCATGCCGGAGAACGGACTCCTGCACAGGATGCGGGCGTGAGAGAATTCCCGCCCGCTGCCCGCCCGAGTCGGTCCGCGGGCCCCAAGGTTCCCAGGCTATGCTCTGACTTTTGATGCACCGCCCCTCGTCAGGAGAATTCCCGCCATGGAAATCCCGAGCCTGCTCGAGCCGGAAACATTTGATCGAGGCGTTCCCCACGACGTATTCCGCTGGCTTCGGGAAAATGAGCCCGTGCATTGGAATCCTGGACGCCCGGAGCGCGAACGCGCCGTTGGGGTCGTAGAGCCCGAGCAGAGGGGCTTCTGGGTCGTGACTCGTCACGCGGATGTGGTCGAGGTTTCCAGGGATTCCGAACTCTTCTCATCCGAGCGGGGTAGCGCCATCAACGCCGATATGCGCCCCCAGGATCTGGAGATGTTCCGGCAGCAGTTGGTTCATATGGATCCGCCGAGGCATACGCGACTGCGGCTATCGATCAATAATTTCTTCAAGCCCCATGCCATCAGGAAATTGGACGGTCGGGTGCGGGAGCTCACTCGCGAGATCCTCGAGCCGATCCTCAGCCGGGGAAGTTGCGACTTCGTCAGGGATTTTTCAGCTGAGTTGCCCCTGCTGGTGCTCGCGGAACTGCTGGGCGTACCCAGGGAGGATCGCCATCTGCTCTTCGATTGGACCAATCGAATGATCGGATTGGATGATCCGGAATACGGAGACCCCTACGACGCCCAGGCCGCATTGATGGAACTCTTCCAATATTCGGCGGCGATGGCCAACGATCGCAGGGAGAATCCCCGGGACGATCTCATGAGCGTACTCGTCCATGGCAGTTCCCAGGGGCGGGAACTCGATTTTGTCGAGATCAATATGATGTTCTTCCTGATGGTGATCGCGGGCAATGAGACGACGCGAAATGCGATCACGGGGGGGATCCGGGCGCTCTGTGACTTTCCAGACCAGCGGGATCGTCTGCTCGCGAATCCCGCCCTGATCAAGACCGCGGTCGAGGAAATCGTTCGCTGGCATAGCCCGGTAATGCAATTCCGGCGTACCGCAACCCGGGATACGGAACTCGCCGGTCAGAAGATCGCGGAGAATGACAAGGTCGTGATCTTCTATTCCTCGGCCAATCGCGATGAACGCGTTTTTGAGCGTGCGGACGTCTTCGATGTGAGCAGGAATCCGAATCCCCACCTCGGTTTTGGAATTGGCAATCACTACTGCCTGGGGGCGAATCTGGCGCGGGCCGAAATGCGGATCATGCTGGAGGAGGTACTCGCGCGAATTCCCGATTTCGAATTGGATGGTCCCGTCGAGGCGATGCGCTCCAATTTCATCCACGGCATCAAGCGCATGCCGATCCGCTTCAGCGCGCGTCAGCCCTGAGCCGACGTGCTATTCCGGGGAGGCAGTTGCCCGCCCCTTATCGGCATTTATCGGGGAGGGCGCGTCTTCCTTAATTCTGCCGAGAGGGCTTGCTCGTTTTCCATTGCCCCGGCCAGCGACAGTCCCGGGCCCATTCGAAGAGCGCGGCGTGCGGCGCGGAGGACTGCGGGCTTCGCCGAGGCCATCAGGCCGGCGAAGCATCGGGCCTCTTCCATCACTTCCTGCCCCGGAAGGGCTCGTTGGACGAGTCCCATCCCGGCGGCTTCCAGGCCGGAGAAGGTGCGGCCGCTCAGGATGAGTTCCAGGGCTCGACCCATGCCGACGAGTTGGGGGAGCAGGTGGCTGCTGCCCAATCCCGGCAGGATCCCCAGCTTCGTGAAGGGGAAGGCGATTTTTGCATCCTCGCTGGCCAGGCGCATATCGCAGGGCAGGGTCATGGTGGCGCCTACCCCGATGGCCGCACCATTGATGGCCACGATTACGGGCTTGGGGTAGTCCCATAACTCCAGCGGCAGCTTGCGAATGAAATCCTCCTCTCCGAGCTTGATCTTCGCATCATGCCCGGATTGGGATCTCTTCAGGGCCTCGAGGTCGACTCCAGCGCAGAATCCGCGTCCCGCGCCGGTGAGGATCACCGCCCGGATATCATCGTCTTCCCGGATGCGTCGGAAGGCATCGACCACCTCCTCGCCCATCTCCGGGGTATAGGCATTCAATTTTTCGGGCCGATTCAGGGTGATGGTGGCGATGGAATCTTCCACCGCATGGAGGATCTCTTCGTATCTGGCTTCGGGCATGATGGATGGGATCCGCTATTCCGAATAGGGCGCCCATTTCGGCTTTCGTTTTTCGACGAATGCCGTGGCGCCCTCCTTGAGGTCGGGGTGGTTGACGTGAGCGTGAATGGCCTCCCAGGTCTGATCGAGAGCGCTATCCAGGCCCGTATTCAGGCTCTGCCAGATCTGCCTTTTGGTGATCGCCAGAGCGGTGGGGGAGTGTTGGCTGATCCTCGAGGCCAATTCCAGGGCCCGGGGCATCAACTGCTGGCTGGGCAGGACTTCTCCCACGAGCCCGAGCCGCAGGGCCTCCTGCGCGCCCATGCGTTCCGAGCCTCCGAGAAGGGCGAGGCGAAGCACGGCTTCGAGGGGGATCTTGCGTGCGAGTCCGACCATTTCGATTCCCGCGATCAGGCCCACCTTGACGTGCGTATCGAAGAAGGTGGCCTCTTCGTCGCAGAGGACGAGATCCGAATCGATGACGAAATGCAGGCCGCCCCCCACCACCATGCCATTGACGGCCGCGATGACCGGCTTCCAACATTCATTCTGGATCGGCGTCAGGCGATCCCAGGCGGGCGCGGGGCGATCCGGATCTTCTTCACCCCGGGCACGGCCCGACGCCACGTCGGCCACATCCATTCCCGTGCAAAAGGCCCTTTCCCCGGCGCCCGTCAGGACGACGCAGACCACCTTGGGATCGTTTTTGATTCGGATCCAGACTCTTTTCAATTCCGCGGCCATGGTGGTATTCAGGGAGTTGTGTCGCTCGGGTCGATTGAGGGTGACGATGGCCACGCCCTCATCGACTTCGTAGAGAAGTGTCTCGTAATCCGACTGATCCGACATATGCGAATTCCTCGTAGTTCCCTTCTCTTCCCCTGCCGCCCGGAAATCTTCCGATGGCTGGCGATGACTGGGGCTGAGGTGACTGGGGCGTAGAAGGAATCTGCCCCCTGCTCTTCGCTGGCCAACGCCTGTCGCGGGTGGGTCCCCTTCCGATCATCTCTTCCGATTCAGTTGAGTGAAGAAGAAGTCGAGGGGGCTTCTTACTCCGGCCCCGATATTCGCCATATTTGCCCTCGAAAGCCATCATCGCTTCAATCGCTCTTTGCTTTCACTCCCCCATGGAAGGGGTAGGGTGATTTCATGATGCCGATGGGCTCGAGTTTCGTCTTGAAGTAGTGGTCGAATTTTTCCACCAGATCGGCGGCAGAAAAGCCGCCATCCTGATGGACGGCCATTCCGTAGCGGGGCTGCTCGAGGATCGCGACGCGATCGTTTCCGGTTCCAAAGATCTGGCCACTGATCCCCTCGGCCTTGTCGCTACAGAGAAAGGCGACCACGCTGCCATTCTGAGTCGGATCCAGGAAGGGAAGTTCGACCTCCTGGCCGTCGCTCCCCCGATAGGTGCTTGACATGCGCGTGCTCCCGGATGGGCTGATGGCATTGACCCGTATTCCGTAGCGCGCCAATTCCAGGGCCCAGGTGTAGGTCATGGAGGCGATCGCCCCCTTGGCTCCGGCGTAATTCGTCTGGCCGAAGTTGCCGAAATGGGCGGCCGATACGGTGTTGACGATGGCTCCGCCCTGACCCTGCTCCCGCATCCTCAATGCGCCTTCCTGGCTGCACATGAACGTTCCGCATTGATGTACCTGGAGGACCGCCATGAATTCTTCATCCGTCATTTTCAGGAACGAACGATCCCGGACGTTTCCCGCGTTGTTGATGACCGCGTGGATGGCGCCGAATTCATCTACGCATCGCTGGATCAGGGCCCTGGCACCTTCGCGCCGGGAGATATCGTCATCGTTGGCAGAGGCCTTCCCGCCCCCCTCTGCGATCTCCTCGACGACCTTCTGGGCCTCGTCGAAGTCGATGTCATTGACCACGACCGCCGCCCCCTCGGCGGCGAGGTGCAGACAGTGGCCACGGCCAATTCCGCGTCCTCCACCGGTGACGACGGCGGCTTTACCCTCGAGAATCTTCATGCAGTGACTCCTTCGACAACGCTTCCACTTTGCCATGGACGATAGGCAAATCCTCGCGGGGGCGTCAGAGCGGGCCGTTGGCGAAATCAGAGGGGGGATTTCGGCGGGTCATCAGAGATGGGTCGCGAATTCATCGAGCTTCGCCAGGACTTCGTCGCGTCCCGCGGAGGGCAGTCGCAGCACGGTTTCGGTGACGCCCAGATCCCGGTAGTAGGCGAGCTTCTCGGGGCTGGGGAGAACGCCCATCGGGACGATCTGGAGGCTCTGTGGATCCCGCCCCCGATTCTCCATGGCCGCTCTCATCCCGGGAAGCGCTTCGGCCACGCCGCCTCCCCCGATTGGAATCCAGCCGTCGGCATATTCGGCGATCTGGTCGATCAGCTTGGGGCCGGCACCGCCTCCAATCAGGATCGGAGGTCCGGGATTCTGGAGGGGCTTCGGCCACTGCCAGGAGGGCTCCAGGTCGA
This sequence comes from uncultured Spirochaetaceae bacterium, assembly GCA_964435795.1. Lineage (GTDB taxonomy): Bacteria > Myxococcota_A > UBA9160 > UBA9160 > UBA4427 > JAZXM01. The sequence goes on along the minus strand of CAYTAT010000020.1, from coordinate 23,876 downwards.
TGAGATCACCGTGAAATTCGGCCACTTCATCTCGCCAGAGTGCCTTGATGGCCAGCATTTTTTCCCGAACGAGTTGACGGCGTATCTTCATGTCGACGCCGTGGTTCTCCATTTCCTCGACATTCCAGCCAAAGCCGATCCCGAGGTTGAGTCGTCCTCCGGAGACCACATCGAGGGTTGCGATCTGCTTGGCGAAGCTGATGTGATCGTGCTGTGCGGGCAGGGCAATGCCCGTGCCCAGTCGGATCTTCTTCGTCACCATGGCCGCCGCCGCCAGGGAAATATAGGGATCGGGGGAGCGCTTGTACTCCTCCGCGAGTTCCGCTTCTCCGGTCGGAGCGGGTGTGCGTCGGCTGGTTGGAATATGCGTATGCTCCGGGATGTAGATGGAATGGAATCCCCGGAATTCGGCCTCCCTTGCCACATCGGCGGGGGCCATGGCCCGATCTGTGGCGTGGATCGTGACACCGATCTTCATTTTTTTTCGATTCTCCCTAGCGAGAGGAATTCGGGAAAGAAGGGTTTTCTCCTGCCGACCCAGGATGCCACGCATGGCCCCGGCATGCAGATCTTCCAGGGCATTCGAAATCCCCGGCCCGGGTCGCCTCGCATCCTCCCCGCCACCGGCAAGGCGCCTTTCCGGAATTCCACGACCCGCATTTCGAGTCGAATCGGGGCCCGGCTAAATGTGTAGAATATCCGGCATGCTGAAGGATGCCGCGGCGATTGTGGGGGTCGGCGAGACCCGTTTTGCGAAACGGCTCGAGCCGAGCGAGACGGAACTCGCCCTGGAGGCCATCCTGGCCGCCCTCGACGATGCGGGGATCGATGCCTCCGAGGTCGATGGCTTCGCCTCCTATTCGATCGAGAGCAGCGATGAAGTCGAGATCGCCCGCAATATCGGGGCAGGGGAGGTGAGCTTCTTCAGTCAGGTTCCCTATGGAGGCGGTGCGGGTCCGGGTTGCGTCGGGCAGCTCGCGATGGCGATCGCGGCGGGCCAATGCCGAGTCGGAGTGGTCTGGCGTTCACGAAAGCGCGGCTCGGGCAGGCGCATCTGGTCGGATACGTCGATCGAATTTTCCACGCCGGCCGCCTGGACCAGACCCTGGGGGTTGATTCGTCCGGTGGATGAAATCGCCCTGCTGGCTCGCCGCTATATGCACGAATTTTCGGCGACTCGCGACCACTTCGCCAATGTGGCCCTGGCCTTCCGGAAGATGGCCAATGAAAATCCCCGAGCCACCTTCTACGGCCAACCCCTGAGTCGCGATGACTATATGTCGGCCCGCTGGATTTCCGAGCCCCTATGTCTCTACGACAATTGTTTGGAAAGTGATGGGGCCCTGGCCTGTGTCCTGGTTTCCGCCGAGCGGGCCAGGGATTGCAGACAGTCGCCGGCCTACGTGCACGCCTTCGCCCAGGGCCTGTCGAAACAATCCCATACGATGACGAATTATTGGGGCGAAGATCCACTTCAGGGTCCTGGCTGGGCCTGTGCGAGACAACTCTTTCGCACTTCCGACATTCGTCCCGAAGATATCGATGTCGCCCAGATCTACGACGCCTTCTCCCCCCTGGTCCCGCTCTCCCTCGAAGCCTATGGCTTCTGCGGTCGCGGGGAAGGGGCGGCTTTTACCGAGGCGGGTGCCCTCGAATTGGGGGGGCGCCTTCCCTGCAATACCTCGGGAGGGGGGCTCTCCGAGGCCTATGTGCACGGATTCAATCTGATCAACGAGGGGGTGCGCCAGCTGCGCGGAGAATCCTGCAATCAGGTTGAAGATGCGGGCACCTGCCTGGTGACTGGCGGAGAGGGTGTTCCGACCAGTGCGATGATCCTGAGGAAATGAGCCGATGAGTGGAGAGATCCTGCTACCCCCCATCGATGCTACGAATGAGTTTTTCTGGCAGGGCGCGCGTCGGCAGGAACTGCGCGTGCAGCGCTGCGTCGATAGCGGGCGCCTGATCTTCCCCCCCCGCGCGAGAAGTCCCTGGGGCGGGCATGAAAAACCCGATTGGGTGGTTCTTTCGGGCCGCGGAACCGTCTATTCCTTCATCATCCCCCATCCCCCGCTAATCCCCCAATTCGCGGAAGTCGCCCCCTATAACGTGATCCTGGTCGCCCTGGAAGAAGATCCGACACTTCGGATGGTGGGCAATCTGATTCCCGAGGCGGGCGGATCCATTGCCGCCATCGATCCCGCGACGATCGAAATCGGCGCCCGGGTTCGGGTGATCTTCGAAGCGCTCAACGAAGAGATCCACCTGCCTCGCTGGTGTCTCGTTTGAGTCGCGGAAGATCCTGGACCCGCGGTCATCGGGCGGCGATGCGGCGGCGGGAATAGCCGTCGCGACGATCCGCGCGGATCGGGGTCTAGATCGCCGCTTCGCCGCGCTCGCCGGTTCGGATGCGGACGACATCATCGAGGGCGGAAACGAAGATCTTCCCATCGCCGATCTTGCCGGTATTGGCCGCTTCTTCGATGGCCGCGATGGCCGCCTCGGCCTTGTCGTCCGAAACCACGACCTCGAGCATGACCTTGGGGAGGAAGTCCACCACGTATTCAGCACCCCGGTAGACCTCCGTATGTCCCTTCTGTCGGCCAAATCCCTTGACTTCTGTGGCCGTCATTCCCTGGACGCCGATCGCCTGCAGGGCTTCCCGGACATCGTCCACCTTGAAGGGCTTGATGATGGCTTCGATTTTCTGCATTGAATGAACTCTCCCGTATTGGTCCCGATGGGTCGGCAGGGTTGGTGGGGCGACACGGATCGACAGACGTGTTTGTAGGCGATAGGCGGGCATTCCGCCATATTTCCCCCCCCGGGTCTCCAGAATCGGAGTGTCGAGGAACGATTTTCTCGATAGCTTAGCGTCCTTGAAGGCTTGGAGAAAAATGAATTGAAGCGAGGCGGGGAAAAGAGTGATCGGGAAACCGGGGCGGTAGAGGCCCCCGCGCAAGCGGATTCCGAACGCTGGGCCTTTCTGGAGCGGGGCCCCTGGTGCCTCGAATCCGAGGGGCCGGCCTGGAGCCCGAATCTGGAGAGCCAGAGGGAGCGCCAGAGGTCGCGCCTGCCCGGACTCCTGGCCCCCCGCAGCTGGCCCCCGGTCGGGCGCTTCCTGAGTGCGGCCCTCCGCGTGGGCTGGGCGCTTCTCGCCTGGCGACTGGGGGCGGGGCGCCGGGGCGGGGAAGCCTCCAGGGTCGATCTCTCGCGCCGGCTCCGCAGATCCTTCGAGGCCCTCGGTTCGGCCTATATCAAGTTGGGACAGATCATTTCCTCGGGTCGGGGCCTCTTCCCCGAGGAATTGGTCGATGAATTTCGCAGCTGTCGCGACCAGGTTCCCTCGATTTCCTTCCGCGATGTGCGTCGCGTTATTGAAGAGGATCTCGGAGCCCCCCTGGAGTCGACCTTTGCTCGCTTTGATCGCGAGTGCCTGGCCGCGGCATCGATTGCCCAGGTTCATTCGGCGAGGCTATGCAGCGGCGAAGAAGTGGTGGTCAAGGTTCAGCGGCCCACGGTGGCACGCCTGGTAGAGTTGGATATCCGGGCGATGGCGTGGATCGCCCCGAAGCTCGTGGGCCGAATTCCCGTGGCCGCCCTGGCCAATCCGCCGGCCCTCGTCGAACTCTTCGCAGAGACGATCATGGAAGAGCTGGACTTCAGGCTCGAAGCCGGAAATATGCTCGACATCGCCCGAGTTCTTCGGAAATCGGGTCAGCAGGCGATCGTTGTTCCCCGTCCCCATCCTCGCCTGGTCACTCGTCGGGTGTTGGTCATGGAGAAGCTGCAGGGCTATGGCTACGAGGATGCGCAGGGGATGAAGCGGGCCGGAATTGATACCGAAGCCGTGCTTCATGCCTTGCTGATCGCATTTCTGGAAGGCGCGATGATCTACGGTGTCTTCCACGGCGATCTCCACGGCGGCAATCTATTCGTCATGCAGGATGGTCGTGTGGCACTTCTCGACTACGGGATGACGGGCAGAATCAATGAAGTGCAGCGTCGAGCTCTCCTGCGCATCATGATGGCAGGCGCGGTCAATGATATTCGCCTGCAACTCCTCGCCTTTCGCGATCTCGGAGCGCTGGAGTCCGACACGAATATCGACGAGTTGATGGAATTGCTGAAGCTCGATCAACCGGTACGAGATCCAACGAAAATGTCGGCGGAGGAAATTGTCTCCGAGATTCAGGTCGTGCTCAAAGGCTTGCTGAAATTCGGCGCTCGTATCCCCAAGAGCCTGCTTCTCTACGGAAAGAATATGCTCTTCTTCGACGGTGCCATCGCGATACTGGCTCCGGATCTGGATATGTTTGCCGAGTTCACAAGGGTATATGGGCATTTTGCCAGCAATCACGGGAATGCGATCGCGACCCAGATCGGATTCGATCCGACCCAGGCGGAAGTGGATCTCTCCGGCGTGAAGGCTTCCATCGGAATCGAATCCGAGGCCGAGTCGCTGACCCATCGGGAATTGTTGGAGCGCAGAAGGCTCGTGCAGGAAAAATTCGAAGATCATCAGGGGCGTGCAGCGAATTCCGCTGAGGTTGAAGAATCTTAGTGTGTGAGAAAAGACAATGTTTTTTCCGCGTTTCTGGGGCGAAATAGACGATCGTCTTGGGGAATTACCGGATTCTATTCTTCTGTGAATTCGTGTTTACTGAGGGATGTAGGATGATCTCCAGGTCGGCATTTCGGTGAATGGGATGCCAGATCGGACTTTCGGGCAAGGCGGAACGGCCCGGATGGGAGTTGGAATGAGAGTTCTCCTCGTCGATGATCATTATCTGATGCGCTCTGGCGTTCGGGAATTCCTGGAGGGTATTTCCGGGGTGAGCGTGATCGGCGAGGCGTCAAGTGCAGGAGAGGCGCTCGCACTGGCGGAAGAGACTCAGCCCGATGTGGTCCTGATGGACATCGAGCTGCCGGATTTTTCGGGAATCGAAGCGACTCGCAGGATCACCCACAATAAGTGGTGTCAGCAGGTTGTGATGTTCACGGCCAATGAGAAGCGGTCTTTCGTGAAGTCCGCCTTCGAGGCCGGTGCTCGGGGATATGTCGCCAAGTCGAGTCCGGCCGCCGAACTTCTCACGGCCTTCGAGGCCCTGGAACGGGGCAAGATCTACCTCTCGCCGGGACTCTCCCCCGGCCCGAAAGAGGATGGCCGGGAGATTGCATTCGACGCGGCGCCCCCCTCCATCAATCTTCTCTCGCCGAGGGAACTCGAGATTCTTGTGCATGTCGCGGAGGGGGATGGGGCTCGAGAGATTGCCGAGACCCTGGGGATCTCAGCGCGGACAGTCGAGACGCATCGATCGAATATCATGAAGAAGCTTCGGGTGAACAGGCTTTCGAGGCTGGTTCGTATCGCGATTCGGGAAGGTCTGGTCAGCGCCTGAATTCCGGGGCGCCGACCCGTTGGAGTCGTCCCGCTGTCGGGATCGTGAGTTCCGCGAGATCTGGCCTTGGAAGCCTGCAAGGGATCCCGTGCAGGCGTGGACTCGTGGCTGATCGCATCACGCCGGAGGATTCAGGGGGCGGACGTATTTTCTCATCCGGATTCTCGTGGTCGGTGATTGTGGTGTATTCTGGCGCTCCGCTAGCTGGAATATTTCCATGGGAGAGTGAGCATGGCGATTCGCCGATTCAACGAACCGAGCCCGGAGGTCGATCTGGGCGAAGCGACCAGTAGCCTGCTCGAATCCCGGCAGAGTCCGCGGGTCGCCGCGAACTTCTCGGTGGAGTTGCATAGTTCGGTGCTGCAGACGCCCCTGGTCGTCCAGGTTCGGGATATCAGCACGGGGGGTCTCTGTGTCGCGACTGCCTCCCCGATCGCCCTCGATTCCATCTCCTCCGTGGTCGTTGATCTCCCCGAGGCCCGCATGCGCCTTTCCGTGGAGGGAAAGTGGCAGGCCAATCTGGGTCTCGACGAAGCCGTGCTGAGTGGCCTCGTTTTCGGCAACCTGAAGCCCAATGAAGTTTCGGCCCTCTGGGATCTCGTCGAGCGCACGAGTCGCGGCGTCGGAGCCTTTCTCTACGAGAGCTTGCAGGCCCACGAGGCGAGTATCGACGATGCGATGAGTCTCGCGAAGACGACGCGAACACGCATCGTCCCCCGGGGCCGCCTGATCTATCGCCGCCACGAGCGGCCCGAGCCCATCGACGACTCGATCTTCATCGTGAGAGGGGGCAGCCTGGAACTGACCGTTCCAATTCGACCGGGTCGCGAGGTCAAGCTGGGCAGAGTCGGCATTGGGGAGGTCCTGGGTGGCTTGGGGAGCGTCACGTCACTGCCTCCCATCGAGTCGGCCCAGACGAATGAGGAGAGCGTCCTGCTCGAAATTTCGAAGGCGGCCTTCTCCTATATTCTCGTCGCCAAGCCCCTGCTGGGGCATTGGCTCGGCCGGGTGGTTCTGGCCAGCCATCTGCGCCGTGTCGACAGCGTCGTGACACGACTCGGAGAACTCGACTAGGCCGAGCCGCTCGTTTGCCTCGCGGGTGCTTCCGAAGAATCGTATATCGTCGCCGGTCGCGCGTCTGGCTCGCCGCGGATTTCCACCTCGCTTGCGATCTTCAGGCGTGTTCCCTGTAGATCCCCATGACGGCCTGGAGCAACTCGATACCCTCGGATTTCGGGCGTTGAAATGAGTTGCGGCCCATGATGCTTCCGAAGCCCCCGCCCTGGGCGATTCCCCGGATTTCTTCCAGGAGCTCCTCTCTGCCTCGAGCCGCCCCGCCGGAGAAGATCACGATTCTTCGCCCCCCGAAGGCGCTGTGGATGACGTGGTCGACGCGCTCGGCCAGACTATCGAGTTCGATTCCTTCTTCCTCGTAGACTTTGCGGGCCGCCTCCTGCTCGATCAGGGCCGTTGGGGGTTTGACCTTGATGATGTGGGCACCGAGTTGCGCCGCGATCTGGGCCGCGTACGCGATGACATCGATGGCTGTCTCTCCCTCCTTCGAAAGTTGGGCACCGCGGGGGTAGCTCCAGAGTACGACCGCCAGGCCACTCGCCTTGGCCTGCTCGGCGATATCCTGGAATTCCGCGTACATCTCGTTGCGATGCGCCGAGCCCGGATAGATGGTGAAGCCGACGGCCGCGCAGCCGAGACGCAGCGCATCTTCGACACTTCCGGTGACCGCGGGCTTGGGGTTCTCGCTGGAAAAGAGGGAGTCCGAGTTGTTCAGCTTCAGGATCGTGGGGATCTTGCCGGCGAATTGGCGCGCGCCCGCCTCGAGAAAGCCGAGGGGTGCCGCGTAGGCGTTGCAACCGGCGTCGATCGCGAGTTGATAGTGGTAGAGGGGATCGTAGCCCGAACTATTCTTCGCGAAGGAGCGCGCCGGCCCGTGTTCGAATCCCTGATCCACCGGCAGGATGACGAGTTTTCCCGTACCCGCCAATGTGCCGCTTTCCAGCATCCAGCGCAGATTCTTGAGAACGCCGGGACTCTCGGATCCATACCAGCCCAGAATCTCTTCTACCCGCTTTCCCATGCTCATGAACCTCCAATGACGCCCCTTGGGACTCATCCGGATTCGCCTTCGGAATCGGCGATGTCAGTCTCTCCGGAATCGATTCCCCGCGAAAAAAAGTATTCCTTGCGCGGAGGAGTATATCCCATCTTCGGAGGGCTTCCGCTTCACTCTTCGAGCGATCCCGCGGCCCGGATTCGGCCGATATATCACGGATGATGCGGATCCACGTGATGGGTGGGGCGGGAAGTGGTGGGCCCGGCGATTCGCCCTTGCCCCGATGAGAAGTCGACGCTTCGACGCGAAGTGTCCCCATTCCGAGGCGGGGCTGCGGCGCTCGGATGGCCCGGCGGATCTGCGCCCCTCGCCCGGCTCTCGAAATGAGTTCGCGGGTCGGGAAGAAGATCTTCGCGTATTCGCCGTCGCAAGCATCGGGGAATTCCAGAGCCGCAGGGTGTTGAGGAAGCGTGAATCGCCTCTCCCTGTCCCGGTCGAGTTCTCGTGCTTCCGGGCCCGGGGAGGCCTTTTCTCCGCGCAGAGGGGGAGGAGATTTACAATACGCGGCGTATCGTATAGGCTTTCCGATCGAGCGAGGTCCGGCACGGAGCCCTCCCATTCGCATCGAATCTTTCGACATCGATCGAGGTTCGGCCCCGTTTCAGCAGATTTCCCCCAGCCAATGAGAAGCAGTTCCATGTCCCAGATCGTCCCCCCACTCGAAGGAATCAGCGTGCTCAATCTCGCGAGCGTCGGCCCCGCTGCCAGAGCGGGACGCTGGCTCGCCGATTATGGAGCGCGCGTCATCCAGGTCTCCCCCACGCCGAAGAAGGGGGCCAAGCAGATTTCGCCCCCCTTTCATAGCTATGGGGCGGGTCGGGGCATTCTGCGCATCCAGATCGATCTCAAATCCGATGCGGGGCGCAGGGTATTGCTCGAATTGGCGGAAGCCGCGGATGTCCTGATCGAAAGCTATCGGCCCGGGGTGGCAAAGCGTCTCGGGATCGGCTTCGAGGATATTCGCGCTGTCAATCCGAAGATTGTCTACTGCTCGACCTCCGGCTATGGGCAGGAGGGTCCCGCCTCGTCCTGGGCGGGGCATGACATCAACTATCTGGCGATGGGCGGCTTCCTGGCCTGCTGCGAGCCGCGCCCGGACGGCGGACCTCCGATCCCCGGGGCCACGGTCGCCGATAGCGCGGGCGGCGGACTTCATGCGGTGACCTCGATCCTGGCAGCCCTGGTGAGGAGAAGTATCGGCGGGGAGGCGCAATATCTCGATGTTTCGGCAGCGGAGGGAGTCATTTCCCTGATGTCCCTGGCCATCGACCAGTATCTGGCTACGGGCGAGGTCGCCGGACCGCGAAAGGTACTCCTGACCGGACGCTACGCATTCTATGACGTCTACCCCTGTCGTGATGGGAAATGGATCTCCGTGGGCGCCATCGAAGCGCATTTTTTCCGGAATCTCTGCGGACTGCTGGATCTCGAGCGCTGGACGGATTTCCAGATGGACGAGGATCGACAGGATGAGATTCGAGAGGACTTTCGACAAGCCTTCCTGAAGAGGGATCGGGACGATTGGGTGGCTGAACTCGCAGCCCGGGATACCTGTGTTGCGCCCGTCTACGAGATTCCGGAGTTGGTAGACGATCCTCATTTTGAGGAGCGCAATGTCTTCATGACCGCCAGGGAGACCGAAGCCAATTCCTTTCGCCAGGTGGCGCCGATTCTGGCGGGTTGTCAGCGAGAACAGCCCGAGCATCAGGTGGTTCCACCGACGGAAACCGATGCCGCGATGTTGCTCGAGGAAGTGGGCTATAGCGCGGAGGAGATCGAGGGATTGCGTCGAGAAGGCGCGGTCCAATGAGGAGATGAACGTCATGTCTGAAACAACGGAAAGCGGCCTGCCCGAGGAGGTCCTGTCCTGGATCGGCAAGGAGCTATATCACGAAAAGGGAGAATTCCCGGTGGAGCGCGGCTATATCTGGACGAGTTGCGCCTCGGTGGAAAATAGCAATCCGATCTTCTGGGATGATGAACTCGCCGAGGAGGTGACGGACGGTCCGATCGCGATGCCGACCATGATATCGCTCTGGTTCCGCCCCCATCATTGGGCGCCCGGGAGGAGCGAGCAGGCCCTGCCCCTGCAGATCCATTTCGATCTGAAGGAAAAGCTGGATCTGCCCGAGGCGATCATGAGCGATAACACCATCGTATTCGGAGAGCCCGTTCGGCCGGGAGACTGGCTCGAAACCTGTCAGATTCTTCATTCGGTGAGCGGGATCAAGACGACGAAACTCGGCACGGGACGCTTCTGGGAAATCGAAGTGCGATATCAGAATCAGAATGGCGACCTGGTGGGTGCCGAACACTATACGGGCTTTGGCTATAAGCGAACGGATTAGGAGGAAATGAAATGTCTGCCGAGTATTCGCAGTTGACGGTCGATCAGGTCGAGGAGGGGCAGGAAATCCCCTCCCTCTCCTACGATGTTACGGCCACCACGGTCGTTCTCGGGGCATTGGCGACCCGCGATTTCCGCCCCATGCATCACGACCGCGATTTCGCCCAGGTGCGCAATGGCACGAAGGATATCTTCCTGAATACGCCCAATCAGGCGGCCTGGTTCGAGCGCTACCTCACGGATTGGACGGGGCCGAAGGGGCGCATCGGGCGTATCAAGTTTCGCATGAAGGATTCGGTCTTCCCCGGCGACTGCATGACCTTCTCGGGTCGGGTCGACGGGGTATCCAGGGATGAAAGCGGATGCAATTGGGTGGATCTATCCGTCAACCTGGCCGTGGGCGATCGGACGACGACGGAATGTACGGCGCGAATCGCCCTGCCCGGGAATGGGGATGACAATCCCTGGAAGCGCAAGAACGCGGATTGGCGCCCCTGAGCCCCGGCCGCGATCAGGCTTCTCGCTGGCGGGTGGCCGCCAACTTCAGACTTGGAATCCCAGGCATCCGGGAGTGGGATGCCTGAAGCGCCCTCGGCCGAATTGGAGATGAAATCATGGAAGACGAATGGGTTGAAGTCAGTGTCAGCGGGGAAATGGATGTTCCCGTGGAAAAGCTCTGGGACCTGATCTCCGATTTCGGAGAAGTGAAGTGGATGCAGGGTGTGAGCCGGGTCGAGGTGCGGGGCCAGGGTGTCGGCATGACGCGGGCAATCTATGCCGGTGGAGACGGTCATATTCTAGAGGAACTCGAGGCCGTGGATCCGGAGATTCGCCAACTCTCCTATACGATCCCGCTGAACAATCCGCTTCCCGCAGCCGATTATCACGCGAATTGTGTGGCGGTAGCACTCGATGGGGATCGGAGTCGACTCGATTGGAGTTGCCGTTTCAGGCCAGAAGGCGCGGATGCGGCCGCAGCTCGTGCGGCGGTCGAGGGGATGTACGGCCTGCTGATCGGCTGGGTCAAGAGCGCGCTCGAGAATTCGTAATCCGGTCCGGGATCTCCGCCCCGGGCCAGGATCGGCTTTCGGATTCGAGTTCCCGGGCCCCGGGTTCCTGGCGAATTGCGCGCTAGAGATCGCGATTGGGCTGGATCACGTATTCGCTGTACTGCTTCATCATGTCGACCTTCTGTTCCAGCGTCGCGTCGGGTCCGATCGTATACGAGAAGGGATAGCTGACGGTCCCTGTCGCCCCGAGATCGGAGAGTCTTTTCAGGACATCGGGTTCGGGTTCGGTCAGGAGAGGCACGATTGTTTCGAAGCTTTCGTTTTCGCGCCCGGCCTCTTTGCGAAGATCGTTGAGTTTGCGGAGGATTTCCTCGGCATCCTCCGGAGTATTCCCGGCACCACACCAGCCGTCGCCCCGGGTGGCGGCGCGCTTCAATGCGGCCTTGCTGGCTCCACCGATCAGGATCGGGATCGCCCGATCGGGGGCGGGGCTCTGGGCCAGGCTGGGGAAGTCGAAGAACTCGCCGTGAAATTCGACGGGTCCGCCCCGCCAGAGTGCACGCATGATGTCGATCATTTCATTGAAGCGCCCACCTCGGCTCTTGAAATCCACCCCGAGAACCTCGAATTCCTCTTTCATCCAGCCGGCACCGGCGCCGAGCAGAACCCGGTTGTCGCTATAGAGAGCGAGGGTGGCCAGGGATTTGGCGACCTCCAGGGGATGGTGGAGGGGGAGGATGTGGACCAGCGTGCAGAAGCGAATATCGCGGGTAGCGGCGGCCATCGTGGCGATGGCGACCCAGGGATCCGGGAAGGGGGTATTGATGTCGAAGGGGGGATGCCCGTCTTCACTATAGAGGTAGGCGGGCTCAAAATTTTCCGGAACCATCAGGTGTTCGGAAATCAGGATTCCCTCGAAGCCGACCGCTTCGGCTTCGCGCGCGATCTCGGGTAATTCGAGGGGATCCGTAAACGAAATGGATTGCCAGAACTGCATGCTGCGTTCCTCTTCTTTCTTCTTTTTTTTCTATTTGGGAATTGCGACGACCTTGGTCTCGAGATACTCCTCGAAGCCGGCCAGCCCATTTTCGCGTCCCACACCACTCTGGCGGTAGCCGCCGAAAGGCGTATCGACATCGAACCATTGGGCCCCGTTTACCGAGAGGGTGCCGACGCGGATGCGCCTCGCCACGGAGAGTGCCCGCTCCAGGTCATCGGACCAGATTCCCCCCGAAAGACCATAGATTGAATTGTTCGCGATTCGAATGGCATCTTCCTCGTCCTCGTAGGGAATCGCGCAGAGAACGGGGCCGAATATTTCCTCCTGGGCGACTGTGGAGTCCGGGTCGACATCGGCGAGGAGAGTGGGTTCTACGAAGTAGCCTTTTTCGAGATGTGCCGGCCGCCCGCCGCCGACCACGACTCGCGCCCCCTCCTGCTTGGCCTTTTCGATATAGCCCAGCACACGGTCATGTTGGCGCTGGCTTACGACGGGGCCCATCAGGTTGGCGGGGTCGAGGGGGTCGCCATAGGCGATCGTCGACATGGCCGCGGCGATCTTCTCGACGCCCTCCTCGTACTTCTTCCGGGGCAGGAGAGTTCGCGTTTGGATCGCACATCCCTGGCCCGCATGGGTGCAGACGGAGATTCCGCACATGCCCGCCACCTTGTCGATATCGATATCGTCCAGGATGATGGTGGCCGATTTTCCACCGAGCTCGAGGAAGGTCTTCTTGATGGTGCCGGCCGCCGTCTCCATTACCGTGCGTCCGGTCGTCGTCGAACCCGTGAAGGTGACCAGATCGACCCGGGGATCGCTGGCCAACATCGCACCCACGGAATGATCCGACGAGGCGACCACGTTGAAGACGCCCGGGGGAATATCCGTCCGCTTGGCGACCAGTTCGCCCAGCTTCGTCGCGCTCCAGGGGGTATCCGGTGCGGGCTTGAGGACGAGGGTATTGCCGGCGGCCAGGGCCGGCCCCATCTTGGCGAGATTCAGGTAGAGGGGGAAATTCCAGGGTGTGATGGCGCCGACCACCCCGGTGGCTTCACGAAGTAGCCTGCGCCCCTGGGGTTGCCCCATGAAGGTGATGTCGGACATCGTCTGCTCATAGGGGTAGCTTCCGGCCAGATCCGACCAATAGGGCATCGAGTCTATATAGCTGTCGACCTGTACCTGATAGGTGATGAGAATCGGAGAACCCGCTTCTGCGACGACGATCTCTCTCAACTCATCGCGACTTTCCGCCAGCGCCGCATTGAATTGCTCGAGACAATGCTTCCGGAAGGCGTGATCGGTCGACCAATCCGTTTCATCAAAAGCCCTGCGCGCCGCAGCGATGGCGCGATTCATATCGTCCCTTGTGCCATCCGCGGTCGATCCGATGACCTCCTCGGTGGCGGGATTGATGTTTTCGAAGGTACCCTGATCGCTTGCCTTTCCCAATTTCCCGTCGATGAAATTGGATTCAGCGGCTTTCGAATCTGGCATGGTGCCTCCTTGGGTTGGTGAGTCGGCTCCGGCGACCATGGATTGAGTATGGGGCGAAGAGAGAAATCGAGGGAACTCATCGCTGCCCGGGACATGGAGACACGAATCGGAAAGGCTCGAATATAGGGCGCGGCAAGGGGCCCGAGCAAGTCAGTCCACGATGCGGCCGACAGCCGTCGAATTCGGCTCGCAGATTGCGAGGAGGTCCTTTTGAGGGTTGCAGAACGAATCGTGATCGTCGGATCCTCGCTCGCCGGCCTGCGGGGGATCGAGACCCTGCGGGAGCGCGGATACGATGGGGAAATCCTGGCAATCTCGCAGGAGGAGGAAAAACCGTACGATCGTCCACCTCTCTCCAAACAATTTCTCCGGGGCGATTGGGGGGAGGAGAGGCTGTCTCTGCGGCGCGACGGTTTCGATGATCTCGACGTCGATTGGAGACTCGGTTGCTCGGCGACGAAGCTTCTTCCCCGGCAGAAAGAGATTCTGCTCTCCGATGGCGAGACCCTCGGTTATGGGGGGCTCTTCATTTCCACGGGAAATTCGCCGCTCCGTCTGCCCGGAAGCGAGGGGCTAGAGGGAGTCCATTCGCTGCGAAATCTCGCCGACGCTCGGGCCCTGGGCCAGGGGCTCCGGGAGGCCTCGAGCCTGATCATCGTCGGGGCCGGCTTCATCGGCATGGAAGTCGCCGCGACCGCTCGACAACTCGGGCTCGAAGTCAATGTGGTCGAGGCTCTTCCCGCCCCCCTCTTGCGAGCGACGGGAGATCGAATCGGTGCCGTCGTGGCCGAACGTTTCCGCGAAGAAGGCGTGAAGATCCACTGCGGAATCGCCTGGAAACGCTTTCTGGGCGCGCAGCCGGTGGCGGGGATCGAACTCGTAGACGGCACGATTCTCGAAGCGGATCGCTTGCTCGTGGGAATCGGGGCGAGGCCGGAATGCGCCTGGCTCGAGGGCAGCGGTCTGGAGACCAGGGATGGCATTCTCTGCGACGGAAGGGGGGCGACCTCTTTGCCCGATGTCGTCGCCGCGGGCGATGTAGCGCGCTGGTGGAACCCACTGCGGGGTGAAGCCATTCGCTACGAGCATTGGAGCAGCGCCGTCGCACAATCGGGAGTGGCCGCTCGCCGCCTGATGCACGGCCCGGATGCCGTCGAGGAACTCGCCCAGGTCCCCTATATGTGGAGCGATCTTTTCGAGATGCGCCTGGCCATCGTGGGGGATCCGGTCGGCAGCGATGATTTTCGGGTCTGCTGCGGAAACCTGGATGAGGAACGATTTTTGGCTCTCTTTGGTCGTGAGGGTCGATTGGTGGCCGCCGCGGGGATGAAACGCTCGCGCCAGCTGAATACCTGCGGGGAGATGATTGCCGCCGGAAAATCCTTCGAGGAAGCGGTTGATTCCCTGAGTTGAGCGCCCGCCCTCGGCGGCCCCGCTGCCAGGGCCCTCGCCCCCGGGCCGGATTCTCGCCGGCCAGAGCCTGACGAAATCCGCCACCCCCTTCTTCTGCCACCCCATTCTTCCGCCATCTCGCAGCGCTCGCTCCACGGATTCCAACTCCCAGGGAAATCGGATGCGTGCGCTTCGCTCGCCGATCTCCTGGGCTCATGCGGCCGTGGAGAGGAATCCGCCCGGCCCACCCCGATCCACCCCGATACTTCGAGATATGGCGATCCCCGGAAGAGCTTTTGGCAGATGGGTTGATTGGGAGCCGAGTCGATTGCCGGAAGGGATGGAACGGCCCATTGCTGGAACGATCGTCTCGGGATCAGTGGGCTGGCATCTGCGCGGGATTGCTTTCGCGTTCATCTCGGATGAAGAGAAGTGCGATAAGAGCGATCACGTTGAGTGCGAAAAAGGTTCGGAAGGCGACGTCGTAATTTCCAAAGTGATCGTGGACGGCCGCGGCGAAGAAGGGGCCGGCCGCTCCGAGTACGAGACTGATCATCAGGGCGCCGTAGATGGGGGCCATGGATCGGAGTCCGAAACAATGGGTCACGATGAGGGGGTATACAACGTCGCGAGCCGCGTAGGAGAAACCGAAGCTGAAGACGAAGAGCCAGAGAAGTGGAGCGTCACTCACTGTCAGCAGTAGCAGCGAACTCAGCGTCAGCAGTCCGTAGTCGAGTAGGAGGGAATACTTCTCGTGAATTCGATCCGCGAGAAATCCCAATAGCAATTTGCTCCAGATCCCAAGCCCGATCGCTGTTGCGTAATGAGTGACGGCGTCCGAGCGCGCCATGCCCCCGTCGGTAAAGAAGAGCACCATATGTTCCAATAACGCCAGGAAGTAGAAGAAGAAGGTGAAAAGGGAGAAGAAGAGAATCCAGTAGCTGCGGGTGCGGAGTGCCTGCTTGAGATCGAGATCGTTTCGATCATCCTTTCCCTCGGCCATTGCTGCCTCTTCGGTGGCCGATTCCTCCTTGATCTCGCGTAGCAGGAAGGTCGTGATGGGAAGCATGGCCGCAAAAGCGAAAATTCCCATGACGAAGAGGGCCATACGCCAACCCGACCCATCGGCGAGTTGCACGAGTATCGGAATTCCCAATACCCCTCCGATATTGGAGCCCGTATAGACCATTCCCAATGCGAGGCCCCGGGATCGGTGCACCCAGCGCGAAACCAGGTGGCCCACGCTGATGTCTCCGACTCCCGTGAGGGCCAGCCCGGCGACGACCATCAGGGCATAATATTGATAGAGGGAAGTGATCCCCGGGAAGAGAAGGAAGACCCCGCCGAGAAGTACGATCGCTGCGAGGATCACTCTCCTCGCGCCATGACGAAAGGTGAGAATGCCGACGATCGGACTCGCCGCTGCCATCGCGGCCAGTTGGGGCAGGCGGGCAAAGGAGAACTCGGCCCGGCTCCAGCCCATTTCAGTCAGAATATCCTTCGCGAGGGCGGGAAAGACGTAGCCGAAGGCGAGGCCAAGCTGTGCGATCAGGCAGCCGATCACGATCAGGGCGGCTCTTCCCCGGATGTCGCCCAGCGCCGACCGAAGGCTGACGAATCGCATCGTCTTTTCCGACTTCCTCCCGAGCCGTCGCCCCCCTGGCTCGCTGCGGGGATCGAGAATCCCGGCGTGCTCCCTTGCTGTAAATCCGGAATTCTTCCGACCGACATTCCGGAATCGGATTTCGATCCCTTCGCCACGTGGCCGATCCGAGCGGGGCGAGATCAGCCTAGGCGATTGTCTCTGCGTGCGCATGATCCTTCGGCCGCGCAACTCGAAAGGGATCGGGCTCCGATGGATTCACCCGGGCCGATGAATTTCTTGCCCGCCTGCCAACTCGATCGGGAGCCGGAGCCCCGCGACGAGGCCCGGCCGTAGCGATGGTTCGGGCGCGGACTCGAGAGTCGACTTCCCGAAATTGATCGTGACAAGAGATCGGGACGAGCGGGCCGCCCGAGCGGGGCAGGATGTCGATGTCGAGCCGAGCAGCGGGGATGGAGCCCCGAGAGCCCGACCCGCAGCTTGCCCGAGGCGGATTCGGCGGAACCCGATCCGCTGTAGCGGGGTCGGCTTTTTGCTAGGATGCCATTCGCTTTGGTTTCGAAGGGGATCGAAGGATCCCGCATATCGATCAGCTTCTTTGCACGATATTTATTTTCAGCGACGGAATTCGGAGAATTCCAACGCCCAGGGGGAGGGCGATAGCAGCGTGTCGGCAGCAGAATCAGAGACAGGTACCTCTGCACTGAGTGTCGTCGTCCCCGTATATAATAGCGACGAGGCTCTTCCGAAGCTGATCGAAAGACTTGGACGGGTTCTGTCCGAGAATTTTTCGGCCTACGAACTCATTCTCGTCGACGATTGCAGTCAGACCGACGTCTGGCCGCTGATCGAACGCTTTTCCAGCGAACTCGCCTGGGTTCGGGGTATTCGCCTGATGCGGAATTATGGCCAGCATAATGCCCTGCTATGCGGAATTCGGGAAGCCCGCCATGCGATCATCGTGACCCTGGACGACGATCTCCAGAATCCGCCGGAGGAAATTCCGAGATTGGTCGGCCTGCTCGATGAGGGCCACGACGTGGTCTACGGGACCCCGGCCGAGGAGCAGCATGGATTTCTGCGGAATATGGCCTCGCGCATCACGAAGATCGCTCTGAGTGGTGCGATGGGTGTAGAGACTGCACGCAAGGTCAGCGCATTTCGCAGCTTTCGAACGCAGATTCGAGAGGCCTTCGAGAGCTATCCCGGCCCCTTCGTCTCGATCGACGTTCTGCTGACCTGGGGCACGACCCGCTTTGCCTCGATTCCGGTGCGCCACGATGCCCGGCAGGATGGACAGTCCAACTATACGGTCGGTCGCTTGATCGTCCATGCGCTGAATATGATGACTGGATTCAGCACCGTGCCACTCCAGATCGCGAGCCTCGTCGGTTTTGCCTTTACCCTGGTCGGGATCCTGATCCTCGTCTACGTGATGGGGCGCTATCTCCTGGAGGGGACGAGCGTTCCGGGCTTTCCCTTCCTGGCTTCGATCGTGGCGATCTTTTCGGGCGCGCAGTTATTCGCCCTGGGAATTATCGGCGAGTATCTCGCCCGCATGCATTTCAGGAGCATGGAACGCCCCGCCTACACGATTCAACTCGATACGCGCACAGAATCCCCCGCGGCTTCCAATCTGGAATCCGATGCTGGATGAAGAGCCCTTCGGGATTCGCATGGTCGCCCGCAGCGCCCTGAAGGCGGGCCGGTGGCGAGCGGGCAGGGACCCCGAAGTGGGGGCGCAGAAGGGGTCTCGCATGCCGACGCCCGGAAATCGCTACCCTCGGTGGGCGGATGATGGGGGGCTGGCTTGAGCGGATATCGGATCCCCTTCAATCGGCCGACTCTGGTCGGAGACGAACTCGAATACGTTCGCGCGGCGATTGAAGGGGGGCATTCGGCCGGGGATGGCCCCCTGACGCGGCGCTGTTCGGAGATTCTCGAATCCTGGCTGGCCGCCGATCGGGTTCTCCTCACGACCTCGTGCACCCATGCCCTGGAAATGTCTTCGTTATTGCTCGGCATTCGCGAGGGCGATGAGGTCATCGTGCCGTCCTTCGCATTCGTGACGACGGCCGGCGCCTTTGCGCTGCATGGGGCCAAACCCGTTTTCGTGGATGTTCGGCCGGATACCCTGAATCTGGACGAGAATCTGCTCGAGGAGCAGATCAGCGAGCGGACCCGCGCGATCGTGGTTCTCCACTACGGCGGCGTTGCCTGCGAGATGGACAGGATCGAGGAAATTTCCCATGCCAGGGGCGTGCCGATCATCGAGGATAATGCCCATGGTCTGCTGGGGAGTTATCGGGGCCGGCCCCTGGGCAGCTTTGGCTGTCTGGCGACCCAGAGTTTTCACGAGACGAAGAATTTCATCTGCGGGGAGGGCGGCGCCCTGGCCATTCATCGCGGCGATTGGATCGAGCGCGCCGAGACCATTCGCGAAAAGGGAACCAATCGCAGCCGCTTCTTGAGGGGGCAGGTGGATAAATATACCTGGGTGGATATCGGCTCCAGCTATCTCCCCTCGGAAATCCTCGCGGCCTTTCTGCTCGCCCAATTGGAGGCCCGGGAAACGATTCAGCGGCGGCGGCACGAGGTCTGGAATCGCTACCACGCGGAATTGCAGGATTGGGCGAATCGCAACGACGTGGGCATGCCCCAAATTCCCGAATATTGCGGTCACCCCGCCCACCTCTACCCGATTCTCCTGCCCTCGCCGGAGTCCAGGGCTCGCCTGATGGCCCATCTCGCTGAGCGTGGCATCCTGGCGGTCTTCCATTATCAATCCCTGCATCTCTCCGAGATGGGGCGCCGTTTCGGGGGTTTCGAAGGCCAATGCCCGACGACCGAACGGGTCAGCGAATGCCTGCTTCGCCTGCCTCTCTACTGGGGATTGAGCGCCGCGGAACAGGAAGAAGTCATCGACGGGGTACTGAGCTTCGACGCATTCTGAAGAAGTGCTCGCCGCTCGCCGCAGTCTTCAGCAGAGCTTGCCCGCCCGCAATTCGACCTCGCGTCCGCAATATTCCTCGAGGGTCATGCTCGCGCTTCGGGCGGGATCGTCACAGACGGCGAGGCTTCGGCGGCCGTCTTCCATCTCGCAGAGCAGTACGCCTCGCGCCGCTTCTGCTTCGGCATCCAGAACCGTATAGGTGATCACCCGGGCGGGGCCGCTGAGTTTCGAGTCCAGGGGCCTCGGCGGCATTACGGCTCGTACCTCCTCCGTCACATCCTCGAAGCCGAATTGGTGCTGGCCGGGGTCGCTGGACCAGAGGGTGACGCCCTGCTTGGTGAGGATTCCGCTGACACAGGTGACGAGGCCGGTACTGCCGCGATCCTTTCGCAGGACCGTTGCCATGTGGGCGGTGGCCTGGATGACGAAATTATTCAGGGGTCCGCCCGCGAAGGCCATGCCCCCCGTTTCCGTCAGAGAGTCCGAGGGATCGAGGCCCAATTCTCGTGCCTGGACGCGAACCGCCGACGGGAAACAGCTGTAGATCTCGCGATGCTCGATCTCCTCCGTTCCGCGCCCCGCCAATTCGAAAGCGCGCTCGCCCGCGATGCGGAAACCCGGGCAGCGATGAATTTCTTCCCGCTCGCAGAGGGGAAGCATATGATTGGATTCGGTGATCGCGAGGGGGTAGATCCAGCGCTCCTCGGGAATTCCGAGGGCGCGGGCCTTCTCTGCCGAGCAGAGAATCAGCCCCGCTGCCTGGTCGACATTCCACTGGGAGTTATGCAGTTTCGTATACGGGAATGCGAGCATCGGGTTCTGCGCTCCCCCGTCTCGGATCGCATCCATGGGAATCGGAGTGCGAGACCAGGCCTCGGGATTGCGGCTCGCCACCTCGCTCATCGCGGACCATATGCGCGCGACTTCGTCCCGATGCGCCGAAATGGAGAGGCCCTCGGCGGCACGCAGGCCGTTTTCCACCATGCTGTACTGTCGCACGGGCATCACGAGTTCTACTTCGATTTCCAATGGGTGCATCAGATCCAATTTGGGCCGCAATACCTCGTCGCTCTCTCCAGGGGGTTGTTCCGTGATCGGAGCGCTTTGGCCCGTGATCTTTTCGCGCAGCATGCGGTACTTGGCTTCGCCCCCCGCGATCAGGACCACCTGGGCTCGGCCCTCGGAGATATCCCGGGCGGCCTGGCCGAGAAGCGTGGTCTGCAGCACTCCCACTTCGGCGACCTGGGTGCGGACCTTCTTCGCGCCAATGCGGTCGCCGATCCAGCGTCCGGGATTCGGGTAGCCCCAGAAACCCCGGGGTATGCGAATCGAGTCGGCGTCGGCCAACAGAGCTTTCGAGCCGGCGTCTTCCGCCGCGAGGTTGAGGGCCCGCTCCATCAGCACGAGGGGTTCGGCGGCTTCGAGTGGATTCTCGCAGCGCTGGCTCACGCTGCCCACGCCGACGAGTATGGGGATCTGCGAAGATTCGGGCACCGCTTCCTCCGAGGTCTGCGAAAGCGTACTCTAACGACTTTTGGCGGGGCCGAAAATCCCTCGCCGCTTGCTGGAATATCCCCTGATCCGGATTCCGTCCCGATGGAGCCGACTTCGAGTTCGTCTGGGGTAGACTCTCTTTCCGAGATGGCATTCTCCGAGGCCGCAACTCCGGCACGATTGGGGCATTTTGAAGCTCCCCTGCGTCTTCAGGGGATCTACCTGGCTCTGGTCGTATTCTGGAATGCGGCGGGGGCGATACTGATCGCCTGGGGGCTGCGCGCACCCGGGCCCACGGCATCGCTCCTCGTGATCCTCTTCGCATTATTCTTTGCCGCCGGTCTGATTTTCGGATCCCGTCGCCTGCCCGGCCTCTATCTGGGGATTTCCATGCTGATGGTGATCGCCGGCGCACAGGCTCTCGTCAGCGCCTGGACTCGTGATCCCGCACTCTGGCCCTCGGATTTCTGGCGCTATGCGGGAATGGCGCTGAATGCTCTCGGGAGTGGAGCCGGGATCTGGGGTGTCCTCGCCTGGCTGGCCTGGCGCCGGGGGAAGGCGCCGGCATGAGAGTGTCGCCTGGCTTCGGATCGCTGCCGGGATTCCCGTGGCGCCCGCCCCCGGGCGTCGGATCGCCGATTCCCCCCGAGCCGCGCGATCGCGGCATTCCCCGCTACGCCTTTGGAGCGGCGCTTCTGGGCTCGCCTTTGCTCTCCTCGAGGCGCTGGCGGATGTCGTCACGGAGCGCCTGTTTTGCGACTTTCCCCCCGGAGCCCCGGGGCAGGGCGTCGACGACGATCAGGTGCTCGGGGAGGGTTTCCTTCGAAACGCGTCTGGAGCGCAGATGCGCGATCAACTCCTCGAGGCCGAGTTCTCGCACCCCCTCGCGCAATTCCACGTAAACGCAGACGCGTTCGCCGAAGACGGGATCGGGCATTGCGACGGCGGCGGCCAGGCTGACGTCGGGATGGCTCGCCACCTCTTCCTCGACGCCCGGCCCACTGATATTCTTGCCGCCGCGAATGATGAAATCGTCGAGGCGGCCCACCACCGTGAGGTAGCCCTCGTCATCCAGGGTGACGTGATCCCCGAGCATCATCCAACCGTCCTCGCGGATCAATTCGGCATTGGCTTCCGCCACAGAAGTGCCCGATCCGAAATAGCCTCGGGAAAGGGTGGGCCCCTTGCAGCCCGGTCGACCACTTCCCCGTTCGCTGACGTCTTCTCCCGCTTCATTGAAGAGGCGAAGATTCATTTCGGGAATGGGCCGACCCGCCGTACCCAGGCGCTTCTCGCGGCTATCCTCCAGGCGGGTTCCGCTGACGGCTCCGGTTTCGTTGGAGCCGTAGAATTGCAGCACCTTCGCCCCGATCCTTTCCTCGAAGGCCTCGGCGCGCTCGAAGGGAACGGCCTCACCGCCGGTGAAGAGGACGCGCAGACTGGAGAGGTCCCGGTTTGCGGCGTCCAGGGCGTCGAGCATCATGATGAATTGGGTCGAGACGGCGGCCAGCACGCTGACCCGATATTCCGCGATCAACGCCAGGGCCTGCTCGGCGTCGAAGCGCGGCATGACCACGCAGGGCACCCCGAGAAGCGTGGGCGTGAAATGGCTGGTCCAGAGGCCGAAGCCGAAGGGGGCGGGCACCACGCTCATGAAGACATCGGCGTGGGAAAGGTCTCCGTGGGGAACCGCCAGGGCGTGGAAAGCCTGCCAGCGCGCCTGATCGTGGCTGACGCATTTGGGCATTCCACTGGTGCCCGATGTGGAGTTCAGCAGGAAGAGTTCTTGGCTCCCCAGGGCGCGCTCGGGCGGAACTGCTCCTGCGGGTGGCGCCGGGGTCACACCATTGACGCGGACGCGATCGATCTCGAAACGATCGTCGTTCAGGACGATGTGATCAGCGAGGGGCAGGCCCCTTTCGCGCAGGGAGGTCACGAAATCCGGCATCACCAGATCCTGGTGGATTTCCCGGCTGATGAGCGCACGGGCCCCGGTGAGCGCGAGCAGGTGCTCGATCTCCCGGGCCCCGGCCCGGGGACCGATGCCGACCGCGATCAGCCCCGCTTTTTCGCAGGCGACGAGAGCGGTGTGGACCCCGGCACCGTCGGGGAGCAACACGCCGATCCGCTCACCCCGGGCCAGCTCCAGGCCGAGCGCCAGCAGGCGGGCCAAGCGATCGGATCGATGCCGGTACTCCGACCAGCTGAAGGCCTGGCCGGATCCCAGGTAGGCGGGTGCATCCGGCTGCGTCTGCGCCAGGGATGCGATCTGTTGAGCGAGGGTCTGAGTCAAGGGCAGCGGCTTTCTTCGGGGGCTCGTCGGGAGGGCCTTTTTGCGAATCTGCTCTTCCGGCGAGAAGCGAGATTCCGGGTCGGGAAGAGGATCGATTCGAGGTGAATGATAACGATACGTTTAGTATCGTAATGGGGATCGGGCGTGGATTCGAATCAGCAGTGGGGTCGCCGCGTGGGGACAGCAGAAAATAGCGCCAGTACCGGGAGACCGCGCAGCGAGGAGGCCCATCGGGCCATCCTCAATGCCACCCTCGAATTGCTCGCGGAGGTCGGTTTTTCGGCGCTCACGGTGGAGGGTGTGGCCGGCAGGGCGGGGGTCGGGAAGGCGACGATCTACCGCCGTTGGCCCTCGAAACTCCCCCTCGTCGTCGAGGCCTTCGGCGCCCTGCCCGCGATGGAGGATGCCGACACGGGCGATCTGGCGGAGGATCTGAAGCAGATGCTGCGCGGCTACATCCAGGTGTTCAATACCACGGCTCTTTCGGCCGTTCTTCCGAGCCTGGCCGGGGAGCGCGCCCACAATCCCGAGTTGGCGAAGGTCTTTGAACCCGTCAGCCTCGAGCGCCGGGGGCCCCTGGTACGGGCCTTCGAGCGCGCCGTCGAAAGGGGCGAAATCTCCACCGACGTCGATCTCGATCTGGCGGGAGATCTGGTGGTCGGGCCGATCGCCGTCAGCCTCTTCTTCAAGGGCGGGCGTCTGAATCCGAAGATGGTGGGGCCGATGGTCGACCTGGCCCTGGCGGGCATCCTGAAATAGC